>NZ_JTIZ01000122.1:0-829447 GCF_000801125.1 Rhodococcus sp. Chr-9 | reverse complement strand
TTGATTCGTGGGTAACGATCCGGTGGATTAGCCGGTCAACAGGCAGGCGCCGACTCGGCCCATCGATCCGACCATCGCGTGCCGGCCGAGAGCGTGGACGAATTTCCTGGACCGGAATTGCGATCCGCGGTCGCTGTGGACGATGCAGCCGGCGACCTGATCTCCGGCCGCGGCCCGGCGGGCGACGGCGGAGTCGAGGGCGTCGACCGCGAGTCGGGCTTTCATTCTCGAGTCGATGGAGTAGCCGACGATCCGGTTCGAGTGCACGTCCTTGATCGCGCACAGGTAGAGCTTGCCCTCACCGGTGTGATGCTCGGTGATATCTTTGAGCCACAATCGATTCCGCTTATCGGCGGTGAAGTTGCGGGCGACGAGGTCGTCGTGGACCGGCGGCCCGGAACGGACGTGTTTGGTGCCGCGTTTCTTGCCGAACGAGCTCCACCACTTGTTGGCTGAGCAGATCCGCCACCCGGTGCGCTGCGCCATCGTCTGGCCGGCGTCGGCGGCCTCGTCGACGAGGAACCGGTACCCGAATTCGGGGTCGTCGCGGTGGGCGTCGAACAGGGCGTTGGCCCGGTAGGCCTCGTCGAGTTCGGCAGCGGTCACCGGTGTGGCGAGCCACCGGTAGTAGGGCTGGCGCGCGATTTTGAGGACCCGGCACGTCACCGCGACGGGGATGCCGTCAACGGCCAACTCACGGACGAGCGGGTACATCATTTTCCCGGCAGGTTCGCCTGCGACAGATATGCCGCGGCGCGACGCAGGACCTCGTTCTCCTGTTCGAGCAGCCGGATCCGTTTCGGGGCTTCGCGCAGCTCGGCGTTCTCACTGGCGGTGGTTCCGGGCTTGACGCCGTCCTCGACGTCGGCGGCCTTCATCCAGTTCGCCAGGCAGGACTCGCTGATCCCGAAATCGGCGGCGATCTGCTTCAGTTGCTGACCGGGCTCACGGCCACGGGCAACACGGACGACGTCGTCACGGAACTCTTTGGGATACGGCTTCGGCACAGGGCACATCCTTCCAGCAGTGCCTTGCGGCACCACAGATCAGATGTCACCTATCCGTGCAGCAGTCCCCGGCTTGCTATGAACCATCCCGGGTTTCATGCACACACTGTCATTTGTGTGCGACCGGTTGATCGGCACGGTGTTCAGCGTAGTACCTGGCTTCGTACTCGGCCGGTGGGATCCGCCCGAGGCGATGCATAAGCCGGCCGGTGTTGTACCAGTGCACCCACGCAAAGGCAGCCTCCTCGACGTCACTGATGGTGCGCAACGGGCCCTCGCGGAACGGGGAATCGTCGGCGATGCACTCGGTCTTGTAGAGCCCGATCGTCGTCTCTGCGAGAGCATCATCGTAGGCATCGGCCACCGAACCTATTGACGGCCGAATCCCTTGCAGGAACAGGGTTTCCCCGAACCAAGAAGCCGCATACTGCGAGCCCGCATCTGATTGGTGAATAGTTCTCTCGCGCAACGGATTGCCGTGCATCGAGTGCAGCATGCAGGCCTGATTCACTGCCCGCTGCACAAACGCGGTCTCCTTCGACGTCGACACCTCCCAACCGACGATCGTGCCGGCGAACGCGTCGATCACGAACGCCGTGTATGCGAAGCACGGCACCATTCGCACGTACGTGAAGTCGGCGACATAGAGCGCGTCGGGCCGCTCGACCCGGAAGTTCCGGTCGACCAGATCCGGTGGCCGCGGCGCCGACGGCTCCGAGATCGTGGTGCGGACCTTGGAGCGAGCGGCGCGGACCCAACTTCGGATTCGGGTGGCCGCGCGTGGCGCGCTGTCGTCGGGTGCTCGACTCCGGCCTGCTTCGACCTCTGGGGTGGTAGGACCGGCCGGCGCAACTGTGTCTTCGACGGTGGTGGCTCCTGGTTGTTCCGACCGCGGCTGCAGAGATTCGAGGCGCTGCGGTGGGGATGGAGCCACCTCTGGTGTCCACGACGGCACAGAAGGCCGCCACCATGAAGGTGGAGTCCACTGCGGCGGCGTCGACGTAGGAGGTCGAGGGGGCGGCCGCGAGAGGGTGAGAGTCGGGGCCCGCGGAATGACGACTTCGCCACCCGTTCCACCGGAACCGCGCTTCGAACCGGATCCATCACCTCCCGACGTCCCTCCTTCGGTACCGGACTCGGTCTCTCCTCGGTCGGGCCCCGAACAGGTCGAACACGCGTCGACTCCGGGCTTCCTCTGTGCTGCTGCGTGCATTGTGGACATCCCACCAACGAGAACCACTGCAAGGCAAAGCGTGAACAAGGCGCTGTATCGGCGTGACGGTGTCATCATGGTGCCCTCCGTGCGTGACATCCACTTTCGCGTCGCTTTACGGGCAACTCGCGAGTAGAGCACTACGCGAATCGGCGAACACGGTGGCGCACGCGGTGGCCTGCGGGTCCCCACCGAGGTTTCGATCGCTGCCGCACCGCCGTTCGACGTCCTGCTGGTCTGGCACTGCACCCGGTCTCGCTCGTCGACCACGAACCGGCGTGCCGGGTCGCGCGACAGATGGACTACCGGTGGCAGGAATCCCCGGAACTCGACAGACCGGGACCGGCCGACCTCTGGCCGCAATGCAAAAATCCACCCCCACCGGCCCGGACGTGGCTGACAGAATGAAGCAGCCGGTCGTTCCGACCGGTATCGCTCGCCGGAAGGACATTCACGATGGCGCATGTCAACCTCGGTAAGCAGCACCCGGCCGCCTACAAGAGCGTATTGGCCCTGAACGAGGAGGTCGAGGAGGCCGTCGCGCGAGCCGGACTCGATGCGAAGCTGGCCGAACTGGTGAAGGTCCGGACGTCGCAGCTCACCGGATGCGCGTTCTGTCTGCGCATGCACACACGCGACGCGCTCGACAAGGGCGAGACCACCGATCGTCTCGCGGTCCTTGCCGCATGGTGGGAGTCGCAGTACTTCACCGAACATGAGCGGGCCGCGCTCGCCGAAGACGTCACTCACCACATGGAACCCGCTGGTCACGAGTGGGACAACGGATCACTGAGCGACGAGCAGGTCTCCGCGATCACGTGGCTCACGATCGTCATGAACGCGTGGAACCGCATCGCCGTCCGAAGCCACTACCCCGTCGCTCCGTGACCTGCGCCGGACACCACCTCCGACCGGAAGATCTCCCGCGTCAGAAGTCGGTGAGGTCCGGGAAGAACAACACCTGCCCGACGGTGATCTTGTTCGGATCGGCGATGTGATCGGCAGCCGCAACGATCGGGAACATCTCCGCGTTCCCGTAGTGGTGTTGCGCCAAGACCCGCAGGGTATCGCCGGCGACGGCGGTGTGCCGGAGATTGAGTCCCGGACGGATCAGCACGCGTCCGACCTCGACGTGGTCGGGGTCGGCGATGCGGTTCGGGAACGAAATGATCGGATGCAACTGCGCCTCGCTGTACCAGCGACGTGCCCGTTCCGAGAGCGTCTCCCCTGCGACCACGGTGTGCCCGACGTCCCCGAGTTCGGGAATGAGAAGCGATCGACCTACCCGGACAACGTTCGGATCGCCGATGTGGTTGGCCGCTGCGAGTACCGGAAAGAAAGTCCCGTCATCGTAGAAGTGCTGAGCCAGCCCCGACAGTGTTTCGCCGGACGCGACGGTGTGCCGGCGGGTGATATACGGGATGAGCAGTTCCTGACCCACACTGATCGTGTTCGGGTCGGCGATGCCGTTGGGGACAGCGATGACGGGGAAAAGAGTTGCGTCGCCGTAGAACCTCTGAGCCAGCTTCGACAGGTATCGCCTGCGGCAACTTCGTATTTCGTAACCATGGCCGTGCCCCGGGTGGTGTGGACGTCGGCGATTCGGATCGAGCCGCCGATGACCATGCTGCTCACCATCAGGAGCAGGTACACGCGTAGCGCGCTACCCGAAATCACTACCGAGGAGTCCCTTCGACTACGTCGGTGGCAGCAGTGGTCAGCAGAGAGGAGTGCGGCACCAAACCCGCACGAGTGAGCGCGCTCATCACGATGCTCTCGATGTGTCGCCACCGGCTCGGTCGGTAGGTGCGCTCGGGACGGAACGAACTATCGGTCATGGTCTGCCTTTACGACCGTCGCGCACCCCGGAAAGCGCGCGGAACGTGCTCGAAAAGGTTGGACACCGGCGTCCCACACGCCCCGGGCTCCCTGAGCCGGGGCAGTGTGGCCGACATGTCCACATGTGTCCGGTCGGTCGGGCGACCCGTCAGTGCCGGCTGGTGGATTCGTCGGTGACGAGGCGGTACAGCACGTACACCGCGAACCACGCGATGAGCACCGACGCGATCACGAGCGCGATCTCGTAGAAGAGGACCATGTGCTCGATGCTACGACCCGCCGTGGCTACCTGCCTGTTATCACCGGAATTGTCCGCCGCGCCAGGTCGGCAGGTCGCGCGTTCCGAGTGCCACCTCGAGGGCCGCCTGTCCGGACAGTCGTGTCGAGTCCAGTACCGGTAACGGCGAGTCGGCCGGGGAGACCAACGGCGGGATCTCGGTGCACACCAGCGCAACCGCGTCGCATCCAGAGTCCGCGAGTCTGCCGACGAGGTCCACGAAGGACGTCCGGGTCTCGTCCCTGAAGACGCCGTGCACCAGTTGGTCGAAGATCGTCGCGTGTACCAGGTCCTGGTCGTCGTCGGTCGGGATGACGGCCTCGATCCCGCGTGCCACCAGTTCGCGAGGATACAGAGGGCCCTGCATGGTGAACCGCGTTCCCAGGATGCCGACGCGTCGGTGCCCGGCACGCTGCGCTGTGTCGGCCACGATGTCGATCAGGTGCAGCCCGGGAATTGCGAGTGGCTCGCCGGGTGCTTCGAGCGCGAGGTGTGCGGTGTTGTCCGGGCACACGAAGAAGTCGCAGCCGGCCCGGGCCAGTCGATCGACGCTGGTCGCCGGCACGGCGCGCACCGCTTCGTAGTCTCCGCGCTCCCACGCGGGCATGCAGCGCTCGAAGGAGATGCAGTCCATCGTCACGTCCGGATGTGCCGGGTGCCCGAGACGGTTGCTGTGCTGACAGACCTCACGCCAGCACAGCGAGGCACCTTCCCAGCTGCGGCCCAGGATTCCGACGTCTTTCACCCCTGCACCCTCTCTGTCCTGCACCTGTGGTCGCTCTCCGTGTGACGAGCGGGAGAGCGACCACGGCGGTGACGGATCAGGATCCGGACGACGATCCGGTCTCGATCAGCTGCGTGATGACGGCGACGAGAACATCCGTGAGGAACGTTGCTGCAGAGCCCATTCGATTACCTCTTCCTTCGGTGTACAGGTACGCGCGCTCGGGCGAGCGCAGACTGCCTAGCGCTGCAATGGCTTTCATTGCATCCGCCGGCTGGGGCAGACAGTAGGCAATTCTTGCTCCGCGCACTCGGTGACCGACGCCACAGCCGAGGGGCGCTCCTCCCTCGGCAACCTTCCCGGCCCCGATCCGAGAGGTGCACAGTTTTCGATCCGCGCGCGTGTTTGATCGTCATAAGTGGGGATTATGACGATCAGTACGCACACTCGATCACAGATGAGATCAAGTTGTTTCTACTGCGCTCTTCGTTACGAAAAGCCACATCGTGTGGTTTTTACCCAGTTCACAGCGTTACATATCGTTTCGTTTCATCACAGTCCCACTGCTTAATTACGTAACTAAATGCGGTACGATACCTGCGACCCGGGATTTCGACGCGCCACGACGAGGACCTCCATGACCGACGCACACTCCCCCACTCCCGAAGCGACCACCGACGAGGAGGACTCGAGCAAACCCCGGGTGGGACGCCCTCGGAAGTACGCCACGGCAGCCGACCGTGTGCGCGCCTATCGCGAACGCGAACGCGCCAAGAAAGAAGCCGCCGGCACGGCCCCGGCGGTCGTCGAGAGCCCGGACGATGCGGTCTCCGCGCTCACGGCCGCCACCACTGCCCTACGCGCCCTCGCAACCAACAGCGTCGAGCAGTACTCGGCGATCGCCGAACGGATCACCACCGCGGTCGACAAGCTCACCGACGCCGAGGCTCTCGAGGCGCAGATGACGCGGTCCGCCGCCGAACTCGCGAAGGTCAAAGCCGACGCCGACGCGAAGATCGTCCGTCTACGCGAACAACTCGCCCAGGCACTCGAGGACCGCGACAACGCCGACGCGGCAGTGGCCGCCGTCGACGCCGAACTCGCCGACGCTCGTACCGCACACACCGAACAGGTGCGCCGACTCGACGAGGCGCATCGCGCCGAGTTGACGCGCCTCAAGGACGAGCACGCCGCAACACTGCAGCGGTGGAAGGACGAGTTCGAGGCCGCGACCGCCGAGCACACAGGGGCAGTCGGCGACCTGCGTGCGACGATCGTTCAGCAGGACGAATCCCTCACCGCGCAGCGACGCGAACTCGACGAGGCAGCAGCCCAGCGTGAGCGCGCTACCGTCGAGGTCACCGACCTGCGAGCCGAGATCGCGCGCCTGCAGACCGCACTCGACCGGGAGGTCTCTACCCGCGAGCGCCTCGACACCGAGCTCACCACCGAGCGCGACCGCACCTCCGAGCTACGGAGCCGACTCGAGGAATCGCGCATCACCGCCGCGACGGCCCAGGCAGCCGAGACCGCGGCACGAGCACGCGGCGACGAACTGCGGGCCGAACTGTCGGCACTGCGCGACGAGATCACCGCCTTGCGCGACGAGACGAAGACGCTTCAGACTGAAAATCTGACGCTGAGAACCGAATCGACCTCTCTCCGCGCCGAACTGGATGCAGTGGGGGCCGCCGGGACGAGCTGAGCCGGTCGCCCGATCATCGAGAGGTTCGATGCCGATCTCCGCCGGCGGGGGCGAGCGTCAACCGAGCTGTTCGAACAACGACACGATGATGCCGTCCGGTCCCCGCACGTACGCCATTCGCACGCTGTTCTCGTATTCACCGATACCCCCGACGAGCCCGTAACCCTGCTCTGCTACAGCGTCGACGGCAACTTGGAGGTCGCCGACCTCGAACGACACATTGCGGATCCCGAGCTCGTTCGGCATCGCCGTCGGCGAACCGGGGAGGTGGTCGGGCGCGATGAAGCGCGAAAGCTCGAGCCGGGTCCCTCCGTCCGGGGGTCGGAGCATCACGATCTCGCAGTGCGTGCCGGGGAGTCCGCAGACGGTCGCAGGAAAGTCGCCCTGCACAGAGCCGGTGCCTTCGACCTCGAAGCCGAGGCCGGCGAAGAACGCCGTCGCAACGTCGAGGTCGGAGACGGTGAGGCCGACATGGTCGAAACGTCGTACGTGTGCCATGGGATCCATCCTTCGATGTTGTCTCGTCCGTTTACTGCTGGGACGGAGCCGGTGCTCGGATCTCGGCATTCCGCGGACTCGGTGGGATATCGGATCGTTCCCCACCACCGCATCGATGAGCTACGACGCGCCCCTCTGATCCGAGCAGCCCTGACAAGCATCAGCAGGCACAGCGCGATGCCCCATCCGATCTCCGACAGCATCACACCCGCACCACCGCCCCGTCATATCACACACCTGCTCATCCACATTCAGAGCAGTAGAGCCCGAATTGTTTCTGTGAGAAGTTCAATTCTTCCACTGCGACAGGGCATTTCGTTGTTACGACGCGCTGGTTATCTCCGCCGGTTCGGTGCATCCAGGCTTACCGGTAGCTACGGTCAAGGCCACGAACTCGGGGTGGATGTCTTCGTCGAAGGTCAAGGCACTCCGCTCGGAGCGACAGACCGGCCGACCCCGCGGCCACCGCTTCGGACTTCGGCGCACCCACCCGCACGGGTGCCGCGCCGCAGACCGGCTCGATCGACTGCGTTCGGTTCCCGAGCAGACTGAACAGTCATGTCAAGGTCCTTACCTCTGACTGTGGAAGGCGTCCGGGTAGAGCCGCTCCGCGATGGTTTCGACCGCCTCGACGTTGCCGATGGTGCCGGGATAGAAGTCGCTCTGTGGGACGCCGATGAGCAGACCGTCCCGAACCGCTGTGACGTTCGGGAATGTGGCGCGCAAGTATTCGAGCACCTGCTGTTCCTGCTTGTCGCTGGTGGTGCCGAACACAATGGCGTCGGGGTTGCGGCTGATGATCTCTTCAGGGTTGATCTCGGCCGAGAAGAAGTCCGCGAACTCCGGGGCGTCCGGGTCGAAGACGTTCTCGCCGCCGGCGGTGCGGATGATGTCGTACTCGATGCCCGCACCGATCGCACCGAGAACGTTCCCCTCGACCCAGACCTGGGCCACGGTCACAGGCTCTTCTCCTCTGATCGACTCTTCGACGGCCTCGAGGCGGTTCTGCGCGCCCTCGGCGAGCGCATCGGCCGCGTCGGCAACTCCGAGGATCTGCCCGAGGTTGGCGATGTCGATGAACAGGTCGGTGACTTGTGCGCTGGAGCGACGGTCCGCGCATCCGCCGGTGGCAACGTAGGCCTGGGCGCCGTTTTCGGAGAGTTGTTCGATGCTGGCGTAGCCCTGCTCGGCGGTGAACTCGTACTCGGTGGGCGAGACCACCAGATCCGGTGAGACCGTCAGGAGGTCCTCACGAGCCGGAGGCGTGTCCGTGCTGAGCACAGGGACGTCGGCAGCACGACCGGCGACGTCGTCAGGGAGTTCTGAGGTGCTGACCTGGGCCTGGCCGACGAGCGTGTCCTGGGCTCCGAGGCGCAGCAGCAGATCGGTCTGGGACGGCATCATGCCGACGACCCGAGTGGGCGGTTGCTCGAAGGTGAGCTCGCGCCCGCAGTTGCTGAACGTCACCGTCTCGCGCGTGCCTTCGGAAATGCCACTGCCGGTGGATGTCACGCTCGTGCCGCAGGCAGTGAGCAGAAGTGATGCGAGGACGAGAAGACCGACACCAGCGGTCAGGCCTTTACTCGCTGGTCTCGGGTTGCTGGAAAGAGAGTTCATCGGATGGGGATTTCCTTTCTCAGGGTGATACCGGCTTCATCGGCGGTGCGTACGCGCTCGTCGAAGACGAAGTGCCGTTGTCCGGTACGCGGGTGGACGACCGAGGTGGACTCGACATGGAAGACCGAACGGATGAGGTCGACGTCGAGCACTTCGTCGGGGGCTCCGTAGGCGATGAGCCCTCCGTCTGCGAGCACACCGATCGCGTCGCAGTTGCGAGCCGCGAGGTTGAGGTCGTGGAGGGCGACAAGTACTGTGCGCTCGGTCGTGCGCACAAGGTCGAGCAGCTCGAGCTGATGGGCAATATCGAGGTGATTCGTCGGCTCGTCGAGAATGAGCACCGGCGTGTCCTGTGTGAGCGCCCGGGCAAACAGCACGCGCTGCCGCTCACCGCCGGACAGCTCCGAGAACGCTCGAGATGCGAGGTGACCGGCGCCGACCTGGGCAAGCGCGCCCAGCGCGAGCGCGATGTCCGAGTCCGAGTCACGTCCGAAGCCCGCCCCGTGCGGGATGCGTCCGAGGAGTACAAGATCGAGGACGGGGATCTCGAATTCTTCGCTGTGCTCCTGCGTCATCACCGCCACCCTCTGCGCGAGCTGGCGGCGGGTGAGGGCGGCCAGCGAGGCATTGTCGTAGCGCACCGTCCCTGCTGATGGGATGTCGATTCCGGAGAGGGCGCGCAGCAGAGTCGATTTCCCGCTGCCGTTCGGCCCGAGCAGGCCCAGAACCGTGCCGGAAGGGACCTCGAAGCTGATGTCGCGGAGGATGTCCCGGTCTCCTCGGCGCGCGCCCAGTTGGTCGACGGTAACTCTCATCGGCTCATACCCAGCCGGTCGGCGCGGTCGCGGCGCAACAACCACAGGAAGAACGGGGCGCCGACCAGTGCGGTGAGCACTCCGAGAGGGACCTCCGCAGGTGCGGCCAGCGTGCGTGCCAGCAGGTCGCAGGTCGTGAGGAACACCGCTCCCCCCAGGACTGCGACCGGCAGCATCTTGCGGTGATCGGAGCCGACGATGATGCGGGCCACGTGCGGCACGACCAGGCCCACGAACCCGATGCCGCCGGAGACTGCCACCACCGCGCCGGTCAGAAGCGCGGCGGCGATGAGGACCGTGGCGCGCAACCCGTTGACGTTGATGCCGAGTGAGGTGGCCGCGTCGTCGCCGACGAGCAACGCGTTGAGCGCACGCGCACGGGTCGCGGCGAAGATCGCAACCGCGATCAACGCGATCACCGGGAGGAGCAACTGTGGCATCGTCGCCGCCGAGACGGAGCCGAGCAGAAAAAACATGATGCTGTACACGTTCTGTGCATCGGTTGAGATCGTCAGGTAGCTGGTGACTGCGCTGAACAACGATCCGAGAGCAACCCCTGCCAAGATCAGCCGTTGTGGAGCGATTCGACCGCCCTTGCACGCCAGGAGGTACACCGCACCCGTCGCGATCCCCGCCCCGATGAACGCTGATGCCCCGATACCGAGGGAACCGATCCCGATGCCGAGCACGATGTACGACACGGCCCCGACGCCGGCACCCGCCGAGACTCCGAGGATGTACGGCTCGGCGAGCGCATTGTGCGCCACGGCCTGGATGAGCGCTCCCGCCAGCGCGAGCGACGCACCGGTCAATGCCGCGAGAACGGCACGCGGAAGCCGGAACTGCCACACTGCGTTGTCCTGCATCGTCGTCAGCGAGCCGTCCGTCATCCACGGCATACCCGGCACCAGATGTCCGACAAGGATCTTCACGGCGTCCATCGCAGGTACCGCGATCGTCCCCACGCTCACGGACAACACGAGCATCACCACTAGGAGCACCGACAACGACGGCACCAGGATCCGCACCGCCAGCGCGCCCCTTCGGCGGGGGACGTGCGCGGCAGCGGCTGTGTCATGACCGGCCGCAGCTGAGAGGGAAACGGGCGGCTGCGGCGTTGCCGCAGCCGTCGAAATATCCGGTGTCATGCGTGTCGTCCTTCGGAAGAGCGGGTGCGTCGGGTGGTGTGTGCAGCGAAGCTGAGAAGCACCGAACCCATCGAGTGCAGACTGTCGAGATGATTGGAGCCGTGACCGGCGTGCGGTGCTTCCCACACGAGTGCTTCTGCTCCCGCTTCTCGGAGAACTGAGGCCAACGCATAGCTGTCATCGGGATTCACGCGCGAGTCCTCGGCGAGCACGATCCCGAGGAATCGCGGCAGCCTGTGCTCCGGGTCGATCATCTTCGCGCGGTGCAGCGGTGATATCGCACGAAGTTCCTGCGTGCCTTCGGGACTGCTCGTATCACCGAACTCGTCGAGCCAGATTCGGCCGAGCGGGTGCTTCTCGAGGGAGAGCAGATCCAAAGGTGCTGCCGTGGTGGCGAAGCCCGTGCATATTCCGCGATGGTCGAGAGCGCAACTCGCCACCACGGTTCCGCCGTGAGAAGCACCGGCGAGCACGAGCAATTCGGGGTTCGTCAAGTCTGCGCCGGCCAGACCACGAGCAGCGTCGGCAAGGTCATCGATCCCTCGCCGCTTCCCGGCGCCGTAACCGGCCCGACGCCACTGCTCACCGTGCTCCCCACCGCCACGGATGTGTGCTGTCGCGTATCTGCCCCCGGACTCCACCCACGCGGGAATCGTCGGTTCGAAGACGGGAAGGTCAGGGACTCCGAAGCCGCCGTAACACGTCAAAATGGTCGGGGCCGGGCCGGTGAGCCCTTTCGGAGAGGTGACGACGACCGTCAAAGTCTCCCCATCATCTGCCGCGAACTCGTGCCGCACAGTCTCGAAGTCTCCGGCGACCGTCGCCGCGCCACCGCCGCGGGTGCGCTCGTCGACGGTTACCACGTGCGGAGGCACTGCCGGTGCTTCGATTACGACATACGTTCTGCCGCCGTCGGCGCCCAGATCCGTGATCGATGCGACCGACCCGCCGCTATTCACGGGCCATTCGTCGATCACGGTTCCGTGTGCGAGTCGCAGTAGCACGCTGGCGCCGGCGCGAACCGCGCTCGCATGAACCGTGTCCCCGGTGACGGTGACGGCGGTCAGCCGCACCGCAGGGTCCATCCATCGCCATCGTTCCACCCCCGAATGCGCGTCGAGCACGTGCAATGCATTGCCCCCATACACGAGGACGTCGCCGTCGTTGCTTCCGAATACACCCGTGATCGATGGGAAGGAACCGAGACGCGCACTGTTGTCGAGGCGGATCAATCGGGTCGGGCTCGCTGGTCGACTCTCGGCGAGAAGCATGTGGATGCCGGCAGAGAAGAGTCTGCATCGTGCATCACCGGCGACCGGTTCGACGGTGACTTCGTCGTGGACGACATCGACCTGCACGAGCCGTTGAGGGGAACGAGCAACCACTGCCAGCGACCGGGCGTCCGGAGTCCATTGCATCGGTTCGTAGCGGCAATGGATGTCGTTGTAGTGGCGGAGATTTCCGGAGGTGGTATCGAGCACGGCGAGAACCCCGTCTTCGTCTGCCCGCTCCGCGAGCTGAAGGGCGATGCGGCGGCCGTCAGGCGCCGGCGACATCGCCAGGATGTGCGCGTCCGGTTCGAAGATCGGTTGCTCCGATCCGGCGACGTAGATTCCGCGTGTGCGTCTGCCGGGCAAGCGGCTGAGTACGAACCCCGTGTCAGGTGTGCCGGGGCGGCCGTACTGTTCCCAACGTGCGAGCGCGGCATCGAGAGCATCGTTGATCGGGAAAGAGGATGAGGTCACGACTCAGCGGCCCATTCCGTCGTGAGGGCCTCCCGGCCAGAACAGCAAGCCCCCCTCGTCCACGGGGGTGGGAACAGTGACGGTCTCGAACGATCGGTCGGCGATCAGGTGGAGTTCGCCGTCCCCGCCGCGTGTGACGGCAACAGTGTCACCGGCGGGGGCAAGGGCGACGGCCCTGCGTTGCGCCGGTGCGTCACCGACCGGATCCCAGGGCAGGCGTCCCGGTGTCGGAGGGGCACTCATGTCGGGCAGTGACAGCTGCCGGTGAATGCGTAGCTGCGGTCTCTGCCGTTCGAAGATCGTAAGTTGGTCGCCGTCCGGATGGATCGTTGCGACTGCAGCGCGGTTGCGTGCCAGCGCGAAGCGAAAGGCAAGTCCCGGGGGCAGTGATGCGTGAGCGGTTCGGCCGGTGGTGAGATCGATCTCGACGAGGTGGTTCGTCCATTCCGCCCATGCAGTCGGGTTCGCCGGGCCCCCGCGCACAACACCTAGGGCTTTTCCTGCGTCGGAGTCCATGCGCAGGTAGAACGCACGACCGGGTACCGGCCACGGTACGATCCCCAGTGGCACAGGAACGCCCGCTTCCACCGCGAAGCGCTCGAGACCTCGGCTCGTCGCGGTGGCGAAGATTCCGGTCCGCGCATCTGCGACATCGCCATGCCCGTCGTCCGCGACCTCGGTCATCGCTCCGCGCAGGACGGGAACGTGGGGACCGACCCTGAGCGCTGCCGCGAGCGCGAGCGCCTCAATCGCCCCTGGCGAGCGATGCCGGAGGACGATGAACGGTTCACCGGTCGCTCGATCGCGGACGAGGCCCGCGCCGGGTTCGCCGATGCGTGAGCGGAACCGCCTGGATGTATTCGTATCGAGGTCGACGACTGTCACGACGTCACTCCACGGCTCGGAATTGGCACCGAAGCCTGTAGTTGCCACTACGTATCGTCCGCTCGGGTCACTTGCGATGTGTTCCACAGGCGTTGCGACCGGAACCGTCGCTGCGACGCCCTGTCGCACCACAATGAGTTCGCCGCGCAGATCATCGGCGAAGGCGTGCCCTCCCGATGTTCCCCCCAGGGAAAGAACCCCTGCGTGCTCCGCTGCGTGCCCGCGCCCGGGCCCGTGGAGCGTCGCTGTCGTATCGCTGATGCCGTACACGCGATCGGCGCGGTAATCGACGAGCACGAGCTGCGAAGGTCTCATGCGTCCACATGCTATTGATTCTGACAATCGTTTTCAATTATGCTCCGGTCGTTCGCCTCGCGGACACGGCCACCCCATCCGGTGCGGCCGACAGAACACACGAAGGAGAAGTCCCATGGACAAGCAGATCCTCGCCGAGATCGAAGAGACCGAGCAGCTGGCCCACCTGTCGGCCACGCACTCGAACGCACTCGTCGAGAACCCGTTCGACTGACCTTCGCAGCACACACTGCACACGCCCGGTCGAGCAGCCACCGGGGCTGCTCGACCGGGCTCGTTCGAAAGGCTGCCGATGTCCTCCAATTCTTCCGTTGTTGCGCTCCCTGGCGCTCCAGGCCATCTGATCGCCTCCAGGGACAACACAGTCACGCTCCGCACCACCGCGGGCACGCTCCTGCAGATCCAGAACCCGCCGACCGATCTTCTTCCCGCACTGCAAGATCCGGCGTCAGCGACCGAGACTGCCTGCACCTACGTGCAGCGCCTGAACGAGGAAGTCGCCGAACGCGACACCGCCGACATGCAGGCACGCTGGCCCGAAGCGCGACGTGCAGTCATCCTTACCGGAACGGGACCGATCGCCGACGACACCGCCGACGCGCTCCGCACGTGGGGAGCCACACCGTCGCGTTTCGCCACCACCCAAGAACTCTCGAGAGATCCGATTCTCCGCGACGAAACCTGCGCCGACGATCCGAGCCTGGTGATCTCATACGCGGACTCGCCGAACGAGCGCCAACATTGGGGCCTGCTGGACGCACAACGTCGCCCGTCCGTCGCCTGGCTCCGCACATACCGAGAAGGCGACGTGTGTTTCGTGGACCCATTGACACTCGCTGCGGGCGACGCAACGGCCGACCACGTGCTACGGCGACGTATCGCCGCCAGCCTCACACCCACTGCGATGACCGAGTGGATCCACAACGCACCCGGTGCCACCACGGTGCCCGACACCTACGCCCGCGCCATGACAGTGAGCAAAGTCCTCACCGTCGCGCTTGCATGGGCGCAACAAGCGCCGACGCTGACACACCACCGCCACACACTCTGGAAACTCGTCCCCGCCACAGGCAGGACGACCGAACATCCGATCCTCGGATACGAACCGCCGTACCTCCCCGACCAACCGCAGGCCACGGCATGACCCCGCCACCACTCCCCCGGTTACACACCATGACGACCTCGGACGACATCCGCCTCGGCGGCCTGTTGTGGGAGATCGACGACGCCGCCGGGATCGTCCTGCTCCGCACCCCGTACGACGCCCGGCGTCACACCGAGACCGGCCGATCCTGGGCAGGCCGCGGATACCACTGCCTGATCCAGGACGTACGCGGACGGTATCTTTCGTCCGGCGAATGGGATCCGTATCAGCATGAGACCATCGACGGCGCCGAGGTCATCGCGCAGCTCCGCGCGCACTTCCCGGGTCTACCGCTCATCGCATTCGGGGCCTCGTACGCTGCACATGCAGCACTCGAAGGCGCGTACGGCGCGATGCGGCACGAGCACTCAGCCCCCGACGGGATCATCGTGCTGGTGCCGGCACTGGGATTGGCAGAGACGGCATGGAATCCCGACGGTGCCCCTCAGATCGAACATCGCATCGCGTGGTGGCACGAGCACGGCATCGGCCCACGATCGCGGAAGCCGCTGCCCCCTGACGAGCTCGCCACCCGCGTTCGCCGAACCGAACAAATCGGCGTGATCTCAGCCGCCCGCGAATGGTCCTGGCCGGCAGCCGTGTTCGAGCGCTGGGAACGTCTCTGGACTGCGACGCACCTCAGCGTGCGCACCCGCTACGCAGAACTGATCTCACCATTGCTCGTCGTCACCGGAGCACACGACTTCTTCGACGCCGATGCCCGCCGCCTGGCCGCTTCCTGGCCGAGCGACAGTCATCTCGTGACCGGCCCGTGGGGGCATCGTCTCGCCGCAGACCTCACTGACCCCCACACGCGCGAACAACTCGACAACAGCGGAGGCATCGGGGGCATCATCGACGGCTGGCTCCGCACCCACACACCCTTCGCTGCACGGCTCGGCCGGCTCGAGCCCGCTCGTTACGTTTCTGCTTTCGATCCGGACAGCGGCAGCTGGCAGCAGAGCAGAACGGCAGCATGAGCAGAAAGGACCGCCCATGAACCCCCGAGACAGCGGCAAGAATTCACACAGCAGCGACCTCACCGTCCACGAGCTCCCTACACTGCCGGTCGAGTCACTGGTCGACGCAGAGTGCGGTGTCATCCGATCCGTACGCGCCGTTCCACACCCCGACGGCGCCCCCACCGCCTACCTGGGACTGACCGCGTCGGTAGCGGATGCTCGCCAGCTCGGGGAATGGCCCGCCGATCGCGTCTCGCTCGGCACGTCATTCGACGACCCGGACATTGCGCGGATCGCCGCGATCGCCGAGGGCGTCGAACGGTACTGCGGCAACTGGCTTCCCGCCGAGCTCCCTACCGAACAGTTCAGAATCGCTACATACGCAGACCTGCTGTCCGACGACAACGCCCCACTTCCACTCGACGACCTCCCCACATTTGCGTCGTGGCAGTACCAGCGATCGCGATTTCCCTACGCACCGTTGACGGAAACCACTCCCACGCTGTGGACCCGGTGTCAACGCACGGACGGTGAACACGCCTGGATCCCGGCGTCATTGATCTACCTGAACTGGCGGCAGTCGAGATTCCGACACCTGCCGCGAACGCATCACCTGAACTATGCAGGGATCGCTACCGGTCAAGGCGCCGACGATGCCCGGGACCGAGGTGTTCTCGAAGTCATCGAACGCGACGCACTGGAAGTCTGGTGGCACCTCGACGGGCCGACATACGGCATCGACCCGGACAGTGTTCCTGGCCTGCGTGACGATCTCACCGGGGGCAACTTCGAGGTGTCACTCGTCGCCATGCCTTCCGAGTTCGCTCCCGCTGTCGCCGCTCTCCTCCGCGACACGAAACGAGGGATCTACGCCGCCGGGTTCTCCGCTGCACTCGATCCGGACCGGGCCGCACGCAAGGCCGTCCTCGAAGCCGTGCATACCTGGGTCTACACCCAAGGTTGCACCACAGCCGACGGCTGGGTGTTCCGTGCAGTCGAACAGGGGCTCATGGCTCGCGGCCTCTACCTGGACTTCCGCAGCGACGCGCGCTACCTCGACGATGTCGGGGAACAGTTCGAGCATGTCGTCGACCTCGGCGCTCACGTACAGGTCTGGCTCGATCCGAGGGCCCGCCGCCACGCTCGACGCTTCACAGCCCCCGCACTCGGGATTCGGGCCATCGACGAAATGCCGACGGCCACGATGGCGGATATCTACGAACGGCTCGCCTCGCACGGGCATCAGATCTTCACGCGAGACGTGACCACCGCTGACATCCGGCGTACACCTCTACGCGTCGTTCGTACCTTCATCACCGGTCTCGTCCCGAACGCCCCGGCCGCATTCGCCTACTTCGGCATTCCCAGATTCCGAGCAGCCGCGCAGAATCGCGGCTGGCGCTCGACCTGGGAAGACAACGTCAACGACTTCTCACTCCTACCCCCTCCGCACATGTAGGCCCGCGATGACCACCTCGAATCGACCAGCGCACCCATCCGCACCGAACGAACCCGGTAGCAGCATCGGCCTCCCGCCGACGCTGGCGATGTCATTGACGGCACACACCCCCGGAGCCCCCCTCCCCCCAGGACCGCGGATGAACCCGTGGCGCCGATTCGGTACTCCATGTGTTCCCACAGAAGGACGAATCGAAGAGCTGCTCTGCGCCTTGTGGTACCCGGGCGACTGGCACCTCCGCGACGACGGCAGCGTCACAAGTATCGCGCGCCGGCCCATCCCGTCAGCCGGCGCGACATACGCGGTGCATACTCACGTGATTGTCGGCGGGGATGGAACCGACGGCCTCGATCCAGGCCACTATGCGTACGACCACGACAAAGGACAGCTTCTTCGCAGAGACAACGCCAGGGAAACCGCGGCGGGCTGGGAACTACCGCGCAGCCCTTCCCCAGGCTCGCGGTTGGTGTTCAGTGTGCAGCCAGGCCGTAGCTTCGGCCGATACCGGCACCGCGCGTGGCCGCTGTGGATCGCCGATGCCGCATATGCGCTGGAGGCGGTGCGCTTTCTTCTCGACACGGACTTCCCCACCGTCTTCGGCCCAGGGCCGGAGATCCGTGCACAACTCGGCGTGCCACCTGCTACCGAGACGTCCGCCTGGCTCTCTCGGGGCCTCGTACCCGAGATTCCGCTCGTCTCCATCGAACTGCCCAGCAACTGGGACATCGCCTCACAGCGGAGACATGCGCTTGCGCGGCGACGCTCACCGAAACTTGCCGACTTCGTACGAAATCCGGTCCGCGACACCAACGCCGCACACCTCGCCGAACTCGCAGGCCAGGCCTGGATTGCCCATGCCGACCGCATCGAGACATGGAAGATCATCCCGAGTGCCTCAGCCGAGACCATCTACGACGCCCTCTGGCATGCCCATCGCGCCGCCGCCCGGCTGTGCTACGACGCCGCGCTGTCCCAGAAAGTGAGATGCCGGCCTGTCTCCGGAATCCCTGCTGCGGCAGAGAGCTGGACGATGCACGCAGTGGCAATGCTCGACGGCGTCGAGAATAAGGAGGAAAAGGCCGAATGATGATCGTCCGCGAGCTGTGGCGTGAAGCGAGGCACTTCCCCGGATTGCTCGCCGGGAGCGTGCTGCTTGCTCTGCTGGTGTTCGCCAGTTATGTCGGCCAAGCGGTCGCGATCGCGTGGGCACTGACCGCGACGCTCCAGGGCACCGGCCCTACGGTGATCATCGCGCTGGCATCTGTCACAGGGCTCGCAGTTGCGCGAGTGCTGCTGATGGTGGCGCAAGATTCGGTCTCGGCGCGTCTCGGAGGCCTGGTTCGTCGAGAATTGCGGCATCGAGCAATCCGGTCGGCGTTGACCGCAGAACGGTTGCACGATGCGGGAACCCGCGACGGCTCCATTCGCGTCGCGCTCAGCGACGGCATCGATGGGACGGACACGTACGTCTCGAAGTACATCCCTGCCGTTGCTCTGATCCTCATAGCATGCCCGTGCATCGTCGTTGCTCTCGCGGTACTGAACCCCTG
Source organism: Rhodococcus sp. Chr-9 (assembly GCF_000801125.1). Lineage (NCBI taxonomy): Bacteria > Bacillati > Actinomycetota > Actinomycetes > Mycobacteriales > Nocardiaceae > Rhodococcus > Rhodococcus sp. Chr-9. The sequence continues at coordinate 810,544 of NZ_JTIZ01000122.1, read as the reverse complement.
GGCGGGTTTATGGGTCGCGGTCGCCGTGGTCATGGCTCTGGCAGGACCGCTTGCGTGGAAGACGATGATGTCGCGCCGGGGCCTCGAGCATTGGGACTCCTATGAAGCACTGAGCGCGGACCTGCTCGAGTCGCTTCGAGGCATGGCGACATTGCGTGCACTCGGCGACGTGCCCAGCACCCGGCAGCGGATGCACGAGCGATCGGAGGCGCTGCGCACGGCAACCGAACGGGTGATGCGAGTGTCCCTGGCAGAGAACGGCGTAACGGATTTCGCGATCCAGGCAGGTACCGTCGCCGCGGTCATGACGGCGATCGTCCACGCCGCGACCGGGCAACCCCCGGCGTTCGAGGTCTACCTGATTCTTCTGCTGTCCTCGGAAGCGTTCCGCCCGATCCGTGACCTGTCCCGCTACTGGCACGCCGGGTTCCTGGGGCTGACCGCGGTGCCCGGCCTGCACCGCTTGGGCGCGTTCGATTCGCCCGACAACGGTTCGGGTACGTGTGTCGTCGAACACGGAAGGTCCGGCAGGAACATACAGTGCCTGCAAGCTCGAGGACTGCGATACCGCTACCCAGGCTCCGACACCACGGTGTTGGAGAGTTTGGATATGACGGCACATCGGGGCGCACTCACGGCGATCATCGGTCCGTCCGGGGCCGGCAAATCGACGTTGTTCGACGTGCTCCTCGGCTTCCTGACACCCGAGTCGGGCACAGTCGAACTCGACGGCGAGTCCCTGCGCGCCGGAGACATCGCCGTCGTGTCGCAACGCCCCGTCCTGTTCACCGGAACGATCCGCGACAATCTCACCGTCACAGGCGAAACGACGGACGCCGACCTTGTGGACGCGTGCCGGGCAGCGGGCATCCTCGACGAGATTCTGGCCTTACCGTACGGTTTCGACAGCCGCGTCGCCGAAGCCGGCCTGAGCCTGTCCGGCGGTCAGCGGCAGCGTCTCGCGCTCGCACGCGCCCTGCTGACACGGCGTCCGGTGCTCCTCGTCGACGAGCCCACCAGTGCGCTCGATCCCGCACGCGCCGCTGAGGTAATGGAAACGCTCCGACATGCTGCGGCAGATCGGATCGTCGTGATGATCACGCACCGGCCCGAAAGCCTGTCCGGTGTCAACGAGCAGTTCCGGCTCGAGCACGGCCGGCTGGAAAGGAAACTCGTTTGAGCATCCGCAGCTCCCTCCATGCGTTCCGCGCGCTACTTCCCGCACTGCGCCCCGAATACCGCGGCATGCTCGTCAGCTATCTCACCGGCACAGCCAGCGCCCTCGTCCTTGCTGCGCTGGGCGTTCTCACCGCCTGGGGTATCGGACATACGGTCGTCGAACGCACCGTCCCCGGCGCGACGTGGTGGGTTGCTGTAACCGTTCTGGTGCTGGTCCGCGCTGTTCTGACCTGGCAGGAGATGAACGTCTCGCATGCCGTTGCCTACCGGGTGCTGGCTCGGCTGCGCATGGCGCTGTTCGACTCGTACGCACGCAGCGTGCCCGGACGCCGTCGTGAACACTCGGGCCGCGCGGCCGCGGTCGCGATGGACGACATCGAAAAGCTCGAGTTCTTCTACGCACACACACTCGCCCAAATCGCCACATCACTCACGGTGTTCATCTCTTCATTCGCCACGGCGTTCATCTTCCTGCCGTCCGCCGCGTGGATCATGCTGGCCGGAGCTGTACTCATCGCGGCCACCGCACTGGTCGCGCGACACCGGATCCAGCAGCTGGGTGATGCGGAGCAGCGACTGCGCGCGGACCTTTCGACGCAGATCGTCGATGCACTCGGATCGCTCCGAGAAGTCCTCTCCTACGAACTGGAAAGCAAGGTTGTCGCTGACACCCTTAACACGACGGAGCGGGCTACCGACGTCACCCGGCACCAGGGAAAGCTGACACAATTCGTTACCGGACTCCGCGAAGCGCTCGTCACCACGACCATCATCGGTGTCGTCCTTGTCGGTGCTTATGCGACCGGAGCGCTGGGCGGCGCCGCGACCGGAAACTTGCAGCTTGCGCTGCTCCCCTCGATGGTCGCTCTCACCCTCGCCGGTGTCTCGGCGGTCTCTGACGCTGCGACCACGCTCACGCAGCTCCATCCCCTCACGGCCAGCGCCGGACGCGTCCACGACGTCCTCCGGCGCGAGCCGGTTGTTTCCGAGCCGCCCTGCCCGCGCGCGATCCCCGACGGGCCGCTCGGACTGCGAATCCAGAACCTGTCGTTTACCTACGATGACCGTGCCATGGCGGTATGTGGCTGGTCTGTCGAAGTGCAACCGGGAGAACACGTCGGTCTCACCGGGGCTTCGGGAGCGGGCAAAAGCACGATCATCGCGCTGGCCGCACGGCTCTGGGAACCCCTGTCAGGAACGATCGAGCTGTTCGACGATCACGGCGAGCGCGTTCCGCTCCAGGACGTTGACGATTTTGCGCTCCGGCAGAGCGTCGCGCTGGTGGATCAGGAGACCACACTGTTCCATGGCACCGTGCGAGACAACCTGCTCCGCGGGGCAGGCCCGGTTTCGGATGACGAACTTCTCCGGATACTCGAACGCGTCGAAGCGGACGGGTGGGCCGGTCTCGACAGCGAGATCGGGCAGGGAGGGATCACTCTCTCCGGTGGGCAGCAGGCGCGCCTTGTCCTTGCCCGAGCGCTTGTTCGTCGGCCGCGGATCCTTCTCGTCGACGAAGTCACTGCCAGCCTCGATCCCGAGACCGAACACGCGATCTCCGGTGTTCTTGCCAACTACCCGGGCACCGTTGTAATTGCCTCGCACCGGGACGAAACCCTTCAGCGCATGCACCGGGTAGTCCCGATCCGATCTGCAAGTGAAGCCATCGCGTCACCGGCACGATAGGTAACGATCAGCTCGTGGTTCGGCCGCGCGGCGATGCGCGCCGCGCAGTCGACTCTATGGTCGACCCGGTTCAGCCCCTGATCGCCGGACGGCGGGGTCCCAGATTCCCGTCTCATCACCGCACAGTGCATCGTCATCGAAGTTCCCATTGCGGTTGCCGCAGGATCTGGTCCGGGCGGGGTCAATTCGCCACCAAGCGCAGATACAGCAATCTGTCATCAGCGACGATGACGCCGAGCTCGGGAGAACCCACCCGGATCAGCCGTCCGTAACGGACGACCCCGAGCACGATGACGGGCAGCTCCCGCGGCGAAAGGCCGAGGTCGTGCGGCTCCACACCGCGTTCAGAGACGGCGAACCCATCCTAGGGAGTCAACAGGTCCTCGATCATCTCCATCACCGTGGGAGTGGCAGGGGCCAGGCCCAGCAACCGGCCCGCCCGTCTCAGCGGACACCACGACCGTATCGGCACCAGACTGGCGCAGCACATGGCCCCGGCCAAGTGCAACACATCCGACTTGGTGGCCGAGCCCTGTACGGTCACCAGACCCTGCCGCGATGAGGAAGAACGCTCGCAGCGGCGTGATGACCAGGATGTTTACCAGCCGCGCCTGCGGGGTGAGCGGAGTGATGTCGCCGTAGCCGGTGGTCGACAGCGACACGGTGGCGTAGTAGACGCAATCCAACAGCGGCAACGGGGTTGTCCTGTACGTCGCGGTAGCCGTCCCGACCCGGATACACCACGATCACCGCCGCGGTCAGCGCGGCCAGGGCGTAACCGATGCGGCGCACGATCGCCCGGCCCGGGCTGGTCTGTTCCTCCGGGACCCGCAGCACCCCAACCAGAGCGAAGTCGGGACGGTCGGTGAGGGTATCCGAGCGTCGCAGCGGCACCCGCAATCTACTGGGCATCGACGGTCGGATCTGTCGATCGGACGGTGAAAAGCGCTACCCACGGCATGGTCATCAGCGTCTACGTAACCCTGATACTGAACCATCCCGGGTCTCATGCACACATTGTCATTTGTGTGCGACCGGTTGATCGGCACGGTGTTCAGCGTAGTACTTGGCTCCATACTCGGCCGGTGGGATCCGCCCAAGGCGGTGCATGAGCCGGCCGGTGTTGTACCAGTGCACCCACGCCGAGGTGGCTTCCTCGACGTCACTGACAGTGCGCAGCGGGCCCTTGCGGAACGGGGAATCGTCAGCGATGCACTCGGCCTTGTAGAGCCCGATCGTCGACTCTGCGAGGGCATTATCGTAGGCATCGGCCACCGACCCTATCGACGGCCGAATCCCTTGCAGGAACAAGGTTTCCTCGAACCGAAGAGCCGTATACTGGGCGAGTTCAACCGGTCGATGCAACACCGGGCTACTGCAGGGAGCGTAGCTGCTCGGCGAAGACCTCGGCCGGGGTTCGCCAGCCGAGCACCTTGCGTGGCCTGTTGTTGATCGCCGGTCTGCAGGCAGTCAACTACGACGACAAGCTCGACGCTCGGTGGATGTCGCTGGTCACCGATCTCGACGGTCAACTGGCAGCGCAGATGAGCAGGGACTCCGACGCCGGGGCGATCACTTCGCTCTCGGACGACCATGAGGGTCTTGTCACGACGCTGACCGACATGATCGTCATGGCGTTCTCGAGGACCGATCGAACCCGCCGTCGCATCGAGTCGACTGATACGGCGGCGTGCTATCGCCTTCGTGGCGTGATGCGACCGGTCCACGCCCCTCTCTACTACCGGGAGGCAGTTCGCTTTTCCACTACCTCTTCACCTTCGTTTCGTCGCGCGCTCAGAACAGCCCGACTGCTCGGATGATCAGACCGACGGCCACCACCAGGACCACGATCACCACGATCGCGATGGCGATGAGGGCCCCGGCACTGCGGCGCTGCGGCGGTTCGTGTTGCGGACCGCCCACAGCAGTCTCGGCGGGCGGAGTATCTCCGGGCGACACCCCGCCTCCGGGTTCGAGACCAGGAGTGTTCGCGGGATCAGGGTTCTGCGGGTCGAACTCGGACGCGTCGGGATTCTCGTCAGCCATACTCTCCTGTACCCGATTATCGGCGAGCAACGCGTCGACTTTTCTTCTTCGCAGCGCCGCACCTGCGAGTGCGCGGGCTACAACGTCTGGGACAACGGTTCGATGATCCCGGAATCGACGTGGCCGCCGATACGCCGGGATAAGCTGACAACGGCCGAACAATACACCGCTGCAGGCTCCGGGAGCCGGTAACACCGCTGCTCCCAAGCCTTTTGACCTCGGGAGGAATCATGACCGACCCACAGCAGGATCCGAACAAGGACGAAGGTGAGGAGGGCCCGGCGGACGGCGGTGCAGCCGGCGTCCCGGGCGTTCACGATGGCGGAGCTGACGGGGGTTCCGACGGGGGCGCCGACAGCGGTGGCGACGGCGGAGCCGATGAGGGCGCCGACGGCGGGGCTGACGGAGGAGCCGATGGCGGAGCCGACGGAGGCAGCTGAGGGTGAGGACTCCTCGCACCGCACCCAGGACTCCGGCGTCGAAACGGACGCCGGAGTCCTGGAAACCCGCCTGATCGACATCGGTCGGGAGAAGTTCGCGTCCGAGATCTGGGGGCGGGCACCACTGCTGACGCGTCGCGCCGGCACATTCGCCGATCTTTTCTCCGTCGAGGCGGTCGACGAACTCATCTCACGCCGAGGACTTCGCACGCCCTTTCTTCGCGTCGCCAAGGACGGGACGACACTGCCGGACTCGTCGTTCACCTCCCCCGGCGGTGTCGGAGCGACCATCTCCGACCAACTCGACGACACGATGCTCTGGCGTAACCTCGCCGACGGTGCCACCCTCGTCCTGCAGGCACTGCACCGCACATGGGAACCGATCTCGCAGTTCGGCACCGCTCTGAGCGACGAACTCGGACATCCCGTCCAGGTCAACGCGTACATCACTCCACCTCGGAACCAGGGGTTCAGCCACCACTACGACGTCCACGACGTCTTCGTCGTGCAGATCGAGGGAACGAAGAGGTGGGTGATCCACGAGCCCGTCCACCCGGCGCCGCTACGCAATCAACCCTGGACCGATCATCGCCCCGCTGTCGCCCGAGCCGCGACAGAGCCGGCGTGCATCGACACGGTGCTCGAACCCGGCGACTGCCTCTATCTGCCGCGAGGCTGGATCCATGCCGCCGAGGCCCGAGGGGAGATCTCGATCCACCTCACCGTCGGCATCCATACGTGGACGCGCCACGCACTCGCCGAACATCTGACCCGAGCAGCACTCGCTGCGCTCGGCGACGATCCCGGGATGCGCGGCGCACTGCCCATGGGCATCGACGACCCGAATGATGAGGTCACCGCTGTCCGTGAGCATCTCATCGCCGCAATTGCCAACGCGGACGTCACCTCCCTGTTCCATCGTGCCCGGCGGGAGCAGGCGCGTCCGGCACCGCTGGGGCCGCTCGCCCAATTCGCCGCCGTCCACGATCTCGGCCCCGACACCACGGTGAAGCTCCGCAGCGCGCTGTATGCGCGTCTGGAAGGTTCACACCTGGTCACGCGCGTCGGCCGCGTCACCGTGGCGGACGATGAAATGCCGTCTGTCACGCGCCTGCTCGACGGCGGATCCCACCCGACGAAAACCCTCGGGACCGACCTGGTCGAACGGCTGTTGCGCGCAGGGATCCTCGTCCCCGCGGAACAGTGACGGTGCACTGTGGCCTCAGCCGAACGCTTCTTCTGCGCAGACAGTGCCCGACAGCGGGGTGATCCGATGGCCGGCACGGCCCCACGCGGATTCGTTTGGATCCTCGTCGAATATCGGGGCAGATGGCCGGTGAACGGGTTCGAGGGGCTCGATCTCGACGCCGCGACCAAGACGGCCGTGTTCTCCGCCGCGCAGGCGGCTCGCGCACGCATACTGCTGGTCAAGCGCCCGGGCCGTCGTCGCCGCGGAGGACACGACCAGTGGGCGGTGCTCCGCCGCGAGACCTCGGGCACGGTGCGTCAGCAATGGGGAACGTGGGATCGCGAGGAGGATCTGACACAGATCGTCACCGCCCTCGAGACTCCCGGCGACCCCGGTGGCCCCTCCGTCCTCTTGGTCTGCGCTCACGGTCACCACGATCCGTGCTGCGCCGTGCGTGGACGGCCGGTCGCGCGCGCTCTGGCCGAGCGCTGGCCCGATCAGGTCTGGGAATGCTCGCACGTAGGCGGAGACCGGTTCGCCGCCAACGTCGTCGTCGTACCCGACGGTGTCTACTACGGCGGTCTCGACGCCGAATCGTCCGTCCTCACGATCGAGGAACACTTCTTCGACCGGATCCACCACCACCATCTACGCGGCTACACCGATATGTCTCCGCCTCAGCAGGCCGCGCTCGCCGCCACGCTCCGACGCTTCGGTCCGGCCGGGCGCAGCGGTTACGTGATCGCCGAGAGTGTGCGCGAGGGTGATCGCTGGCGGGTCCGGCTCGCCGGTCGTGCACCGCACCCGGAGCGTGTCGACGTCGAACTGCAGGCCCACCGCACTCCCCCGTGCCGATTGACCTGCCGTGGAGCGCCGACGGGTTCCGTCATGCTCTACGAACCCACCTCGGTCCGCGCGGTGTGAGCGGACGGCCGCGCAATCGGCCGCAGGTCGTCACCCCAGCTCTTCCTCCGCCTTCGCGAGGGCCGCGAACTCCTCGTCCGGGGAGTTCGCGACGAGGTGGTGGCGGCTGTAGAGACCGAAGTAAGCCATGCATGCAGCGAACGCGGCGAACGTCCACAGAGCCGCAACAGGATCGACGAGGAAGGTGGCCACCACAGCGGCCGCAGCGATCACCAGCGCGAACGATGTCGTGACGATTCCACCGGGTGTGCGGTACGGACGCCGCATCCCGGGCTCGCGGACGCGCAGCACGATGTGGCTGACCATCATGAGTACATAACTCACGGCGGCACCGAAGACCGCCATGTTGAGGAGCATCGCGCCCTCACCGGTCAGCGACAGGACGAAACCGATCACGCCAGGAACGATCAACGCGAGCATGGGTGCCTTGCGGGAATTCGTCACCGACAGGCTCGTCGGCAGGTAGCCGGCCCGGGACAGCGCGAAAGTCTGCCGCGAGTACGCGTACATGATGGAGAAGAAGCTGGCGATCAACCCGGCGAGCCCGATGTAGTTGACGACCTTCGCCGCTGTCCCGTCACCCAGCGCCTCGACGAGCGGGTTGCCCGAGGTCGACAACCCCTCGGCGCCCAACGCACCGGTCGCCAGGAACAGCACGGTCGCTCCGGTCAGCAAGAGCACCAGCATGCTGGAGATGATGCCGCGCGGCACGTTCTTCTCCGGCTCACGAGCTTCCTCCGCAGCGAGAGGAACGCCCTCGATCGCCAGGAAGAACCAGATCGCGAACGGGACCGCGGCCCAGATACCGAAGTAACCGAACGGCAGGAAGCCCGAGGCGCCGACGGCATCGGTCGGCGCGATGTCCGTGAGATTGTCGGACTCGAACAGTCCCACCGCAGAGACTGCGAAGATCACGAGTCCGACAAGTGCGATGGCGGTGATGACGAACATCGCCTTGAGCGCTTCGCCCGCACCGGTGAGGTGGATGCCGATGAAAATGGCGTAGACAGCGAGGTAGATCCACCATCCGTCGGTGATCCCGAAGATGTTCAACGATTCGACATAGCTGCCGATGAACGTCGCGATGGCCGCCGGTGCGATCGCATACTCGATGAGAATGGCCGTACCGGTGGCGAATCCGCCCCAGGGGCCGAGCGCGCGGCGGGCGAAGGTGTATCCGCCGCCTGCGGCCGGAAGGGCCGACGACAATTCCGCCATCCCGAGCACCATCGCGAAATACATGCCCGCGATGACCACGCCGGCGATGAGCAGACCGCCGAATCCGCCTTCGGCGAGTCCGTTGTTCCATCCGGCGTAGTCACCGGAGATGACATAACTGACACCGAGTCCCGCAAGGAGCACCCACCCTGCGGTTCCTTTACGAAGTGAACGTTTTTCGAGGTATTCGCTCTTCTCGGCGTGGAAGTCGGCGCCGTCGTGGTGCTTGCGGGTCCTCGAACTCTTCGATGGTTCTACGACTGCCATTCCGTCTCCCTGAGGCGATCGGTTCGTACGGCGGCGTCACGCCGAGGTGGAACGTCGCGCGAGCAGCTGCCGGTGTTCATGATCTACCCCCCGGGGGCGTGGAGAATCGCGCAACGAGATGGAGTGCAGCCGTGTAACTCGGATGATCCAGCATCCTCCCGGGCGAACAGGGTGTCTGTTCGTTTCTCGAGTATCGGAGAAGACTGTTGCAACTCTGTTGCGCGCCTGTAATGGAACGCACGGTTACGCAGCCTGCGGGCGGTCTTCTACCAACCGACGACACGTGGAGGATTCGAAGTGACAGCGCCGCTGTGGGCGGTAGCGATCGTGGCCGTGGCTGCGTTCGGATGGGGCGCATCGGTGGTGTAGCGGGCTCATCGAAGTGTCGTGCGCCGATCCGAGGGTCCGCTCTCGGCCACGGGGCGTACCCGCATGGTGTCGGTCAGGCAGGTACAGGTCACCTTCGATTTCGTCGGACCCGAGCGAAGGCTGCGAAGAATCGGGTGCATCTCGATGTGCGCGTCGGCACAGGCTTGGAGAGCGACGAGCGACTGTCTGCTCTGCAAGCGGAGTCCGACCGACTGGTGACGCTCGGCGCTGCGCAAGTGAAGGTTCTGCACGCCGACGGTGTGGACGAGTCCTGCATCGTCGTGCAGGACATCGAAGGCAACGGGTTCTGTCTGGACTGAGCCCGTATACCTCGAAGTTCCGTGATCCGACAAACGATCACAGAGAAGCGGTGTGGTCCTCGACGATTCGCTCGGCAACTCGGGCGAGGGCGACGTTGAGATCCTGTGACAGCGTCCGCAGCATCACGAACGCGCGGGCGGTGTCGACGTCGCAGCGCTGGATCAGAACACCTTTGGCCTGGCAGATGGTGTCTCGGGTGGCCAACGCCGAGCGCAGATGCAGCTCCGCGCGTGCAGCCGTGAGCTCGGCGGCCGCCTGCGCCGCCAGTGCGATGCCCAGCGCTACCGCGGCACCGTCGAAGGCCTGCGGTTTCGATGCGAACAGGTTCAGCGAACCGGCAATGTCGGTGCGGGTGTGGAGTTGGAAGGACAACACGCTGCCGACCCCGACCATCAGGGCTTCTTCCGTGAACTGCGGCCAGCGCATCTCGGATCGGAGGTCGCTGCTGTAGACCACGCTCGTGACCCCGGCAGCGTCGATGCAGGGACCACCGGCGTCGCGTTGGATCCGACCGAGTTCCCGGGACAACGACGAGGTCGCTCCGTGGGATTCGAATGTGTCCTTGCCGATGAGGACGATGTCGGCGCACTCGACCCCGGCGATCGTCACCGCGGCGGCCGGGGTCACCGCACGCAGTGCTTCACCGAGATCGTGCCGTCCGCTCGGCGGTCTTCATAGATCTCCAAGGGCCTTGATCAAGATTTCGATCGATTCGGCCATGAAATGCAGCCTCTTCCGCCTGTTTCACGATGCCGCGTGTCAAGGCGAGAAAGTGGCGGGCAAGATGCCCGTACCACCCACGCTACCCGCGATTGCCGGCACGGGAGTGTGAAGAGCACCCTCTGGGCGTTCGGCGGACGCCTCAGGAATGGGGTGGCCGACCGTGGGTCGGAGGTCAGAGGGTGTGGCCGAGGATGTGGGTGAGAGCGATGAGGGCGGCGAACCAGATGAGAGTTCCGCCGAGTGTGGCGAAGTCTGTGTACATGAGTGGTGTCGAGCGTACGCCGGTTGAAGCATCAACCGGCGTATCGTTCGTCACAGCCTGTCGCGCACGCAATCAGCTTCCGCACGCGCTTACCTCCCGCGGGGAATAGACGGGGATCTGGTCGCGTTGTGCTGGGCGGATCGGGTGTATATTCGTGTCCCCCGGGCTCAACCCTTTGCCTTCACGGAAGTCCCGTTCGACTGGAGCCGTGTTGCGCCTTTCGCCGAGAGGCGACCGAACGCACCCGATCCCTTCACACTTCGTAACGCGAGTCGGCGCACTCCGCCACGCGAGCCTTCGCCACCGGATGCGCTTCCCGCACGGATGTGGCCGACCCGCCCCGGCGACCGAATACCACCGGGTTCGGCCACCGCTCCACCGGGTACCTCCGGAAGACACCGACAGGTTCGAAAGAACAGCAAGTGCAGGAGGACATGTGCCCACCAACTTGACCGCCATCGACCTTCGAGAACTCCTCGATTCGACGCTCGATGACCCCGCACTCGTTCTGGAGGAGGGACGCTTCCGCGTGGTCGGAGGTCAGGAGCTCACGGATGAGAACCGAGCGTTCCTCGTGGTCACCAGGGAAGACCTCCGCAAGCAGCTACCGCAGGATCGGGACCACGACGAGAGCGACCTGGAGCTACAGGCGGGCGTGCTCGGCTCGACCGTCGCGAACCTCGGCGGGTGATCGCCTTGTATCGGCTGCCGACCGGAACAGTAGGTGACACACTCGGAGAATGAGCGAAGAACCCACATCCGCGCCGGTCTGGAACTACCTGATGGACATGGATGGTGTTCTCGTGCACGAGGATCACCTGATCCCCGGTGCCGACGCGTTCCTGACGGAGCTCCGCGACACCGGTACGCCGTTCATGGTGCTCACCAACAATTCCATCCGCACACCCCGAGATCTGCGGGCGCGCCTGCTGCGCTCCGGCCTCGACGTGCCCGAGAAATCGATCTGGACCTCCGCGCTGGCGACGGCGACGTTCCTCGCCAATCAACGTCCCGGTGGCAGCGCTTACGTGGTGGGTGAATCCGGATTGACCACCGCGCTGCACGACATCGGCTACGTCCTCACGGACAGCGACCCGGACTACGTCGTCCTCGGTGAGACACGCACGTATTCCTTCGAGGCGATCACCACCGCGATCCGACTGGTCGAACGCGGCGCCCGGTTCATCGCGACCAATCCGGACCCGACCGGCCCGTCACGAGAGGGTTCGCTTCCTGCCACCGGGGCAGTCGCAGCGCTCATCACCCGCGCGACCGGCCGTGAGCCGTATTTCGTGGGCAAGCCGAACGCCCTGATGATGCGGTCGGCCCTGCGTGCGATCGGTGCGCACTCCGCACACACGCTGATGATCGGTGATCGCATGGACACCGACATCGTCTGCGGCCTCGAGGCCGGTCTGCAGACACTGCTGGTCCTGACCGGCATTTCGACCCGCGAGTCCGTCGAGCGGTTCCCCTACCGCCCGACCCGCGTCATCAATTCCGTTGCGGATCTCGTTGGGTCAACGGCAAACCCGTTCTGAAGAGTATCGGGGGTCCGAACTTTCGGCCGGATCCGATGAGGGTGGGCTTTTCATGCACCGAGAGCGAAGGCGACCAGGAATCCCAGCGAAGTGCAGATACCGACCCACCATCCGCCTTCTCGATAGGCTTCCGGCATCAACGAGTCGGCGATCACCGCAATGGTGGCGCCTCCGGCGAATGCCTGGATCAGCGGAATTCCCGCTTCCGGCAGAGAATCGGCGAACGCAGTGGCCACCACAACCACCGCCACCAGCAGAACGGCCGTCACGCCCCAGATGAGCAGAGCAGAGCGATGCGACAGAGCCGACCGCATCGACGCCGCACCCGCCACCGCCTCGGGGATGTTGCCAACCGCCACGGCCACCAGCAACACGATTCCACCGCTGCCGGATGCGAGAGTGGTCCCCAACGCAGCATTCTCCGGAACGCCGTCGAGGAGGGCCCCGAGCATCAGCGCCCAACCCAGGGCTGCAGGGCCGAGCATGTTCTCGATCACGCGATCGGCAACGACATAGACGACGGTTCCCAGCATCAAGGCCCCGCCGGCCGCCCACAACCCCTGGTCGGCGAAGGCCGGGGCGAACAGTTCTGTGGAGACCGCCGCCACCATGGCACCGGCGCCGAAGGCCATCAACCCCGCGAGCACCGGGCGGGGCAGATTGTAGAGCAGGCCGATCGCAGCTCCGAGGAACAAGGGCACGGCGGTCCCCAGTCCGTACCACAGGGCCGTCAACATCGAACCGAACCCCCGCGTCGGCACCGTCCTCTACTCGCTACGCTCATGTGTACCTCTTCCGTCCCGGCGACCGGGTACCCAGGGACGTCACCGCCGACCGACTCGGCAGGGTCACCTATAACGCGATGATCGACGATTCCGTCGGCAAGGACACGGTGCCCAGGCATAATTTGCTCGAATCAGCGAGTATCGGCCCACCCCATCGATGAAGCACCGAGTCCGAGCGAAGCATCGTGAAGGGCCGAATCGACCGGTGGAGGATTCGTGCGCATGGGCCGTGCACCGATTATTCCGCGCGCCGCTCATCATGTCGGCGCACACTGGCGTGCTCTGTCCGAGATCAGGGGCACCGGTGACCGGTTCGTCCCGGCCCTGACCGAACCCCTGCCGCCTGCTGCGCGGCGTTGGATCAACCATGCGGTGGCCGAGGGCACGCCGATGGCCGCAGCCGCACGACTCGAGATGTCCGGGCAGATCCGGCTCGGATCCTGGCGACCGTTCACCGCTGTCCAACTCCTCGCCCCGACGTCGGGATTCGTGTGGGCTGCGACCACTCGGATCGGCCCGGTATCAGTGTCGGGGTACGACCGCTTCACCGACGGTTGTGGCGAGATGTGTTGGCGAATAGGGGGAATCATTCCGGTGATGTCCGCGGACGGCCCTGATGTCAGCGACAGCGCGGCCGGCCGCCTGGCCGGGGAGAGCATCTTCGTGCCGACGTCGTTTCCCCTCGCACGGTGGCGCGGCGACGAATTCGTCGCCGCGGCGACCTGGACGGTGGCCGGCCGCAAGGAAACCGTGCGTCTGGATGTCGCCGAGGACGGGGCGTTGTGCGGGGTGCGGATGCTGCGGTGGGGCAACCCCGACAATCACGAGTTCGGCCGGTATCCGTTCATCGTCGCGGTCGAGGCCGAACACCGGTTCGGTGGCATGACCATCGCCTCACGGATCCGCGCGAGCTGGGACACGGGTACCGGCACGGACGGCGAGTTCTTCCGCGCCGAGATCACCTCTGCCGACTTCTTCTGACGGTCCACGAGGCCTGCCGCGTAAACCGACGTCGTCACTGTCTGCCGGGTGTCTGTGTGCGGTCCCGCCGGTCGGCCGTCCACACCGATTGCAGCATGTGCCAGTCGGCGGGATGCGCGGCGATACCGGCGGCGAACCGGTCGGCCAGTAACTGGGTCGTGGCTTCTACGCCGCCTGCGGTATCGATCGGGGCGTCGATGTGGAACCCCCAACCGCCCGGAGTGAACCAGCAGTGCACCGGCAGCAGCGGCGCACCCGTATCGATCGCGAGCTTGGCCGGGCCGGCAGGCATGCAGGCCGGTTCGCCGAAGAAGGTTACCGGCACGCCCGCTCCGGTCAGGTCACGCTCACCGAGGAGTCCGACGAACCGTCCCTCCCGGATCCGGGCGATCAGCTGTTCGAACGGTGGAACTGTGCCACCGGTGAGCGGGATGATCTCGAAACCCAGGCCTTCCCGGAACCGCACGAAGCGGCGGAACAACGATTCCGGTTGCAGCCGCTCGGCGACGACGGTCGGTGTGCCGATCCGCTGTACGATCCACACTCCCGCCAGGTCCCAGTTCCCGCTGTGCGGAAGCGCCAGCACTGCGCCGCGCCCACGCGCGACGGCCTCGTGGATGTGTTCGAGACCGGTGGCCGCGGAGTCGATGGTCTCGGCCAGCCGTAGCGGATCCATCGACGGCAACCGGAACGCTTCGCACCAATACCGCGCGTACGAACGTAGACTCGCGCGCACGAGTTCGTCGGGCACCTGAGCGGGAGTGGTGGACAACACCCGAGCGAGGTTGCGTCGTAATTGGATCGGCCCGCCGTTTCGGGCCGCTCGATCCGCAGCCATCTCGAACAGGCGCCTCGCCGGTTTTTCCGGTAGCGCGCATACCGTCCACCAGCCGGCGGCGTACGCGAGGTCCCAGGCTCGATCCTTCATGCGCATCGAGTACCCCGAACGCGGAGGTCGACAACGATGACCATCACGACGGGCGCTGCGCGACGTTCATCCGATCGGCCACCCCGGGAGTCGTCCTGCTTCCTGCCACTTACGGTCCCACCGAGACAGTCTCTGCCGGTTCATCTCGACGTGGACGCCGAACAGCGTGAGCGCGCATGCCACGGTGCCGAGGACGAGAATTGCCAGAGCCGCACCGAGGGCCGCGAGCGCGTTCTCGATTCCGGTGCGGGGAACCGGCATGTAGTCACCGGTCTCGTCGACCCAGATGCGTACCGTCTCCCCTGCACGCCCGCGGGCTTCGAGTCCCACGCGGCCGATGTGCTCGACGCCGTCGACCTCCCACCGGGCGAGTGCCGGACCGGGCGACGACGAGGACTCGGCCAACGGGTTGGGGACCGACGCTTCGTCCGGATCGTCGTCGAGAACGAACGCCGGTACCTGCCGTCCTTCGGCCACCTGCTGATGTGACTGTTCGCTGAACTGCGCATACGACACGGTCCCGACGACACCGGCAACGGGCACCACCAGGAGCATCAGACCCACCAGGAGCATGAACGCGACAGCTTCGACGCGGTCGATTCCGCGCAGGAGCGGATTCGCGCTCCATGGCCGCAGACGCCACCACCGCACCGCCAGGGTGTCTTCGCGGATCATCACACTCTCCGGACATCGAGCTCCTGCCCCCGAGTGTCGATCGTGCGCGCCTGTAGATGTAGTGCCGAAGGTCGTATCCCAACCGGGTCCACCTGCAACGATCGAGGGACCTCGGTAACGAACCACGCCCGCCCGCGAACAGAAAATCCGGCTGCCCGCAGATTCGCTCTGCCGACAGCCGGATTCGGTGTGCCGTATCCAGTTTCACCTATCCCATGGGCTGGGCGGCCGGTGCCTCGCGCGACAGGATCGGAAGCCGCGACGCGAACGGCAGAAGCACCACGACGACCAGCGCGACCATCAACACGCCGAGCGCCATGCCCGACAGCACGTCGTGGACGTAGTGCACCCCCACCGTCACCCGGGAGAAGGCGAGCACCGCGGCGAGCGGAGCGACCAGCCAGATCAGACGCGGAGCCGCGAGGACACACGCCGTGGCGAACGACGCCGCGATGACGGAGTGGTTCGACGGCCAGGACCAGTCACCCACCTCGGGGCATTCCAGCACCGTCTCGATCCCGAGTGCGCGACACGGTCGCGGCTCCGTCACCACGAGCTTGACGAGTTCACTCGACAGGTAGGCACCCACGACACCGATACCGCCGACGGCGAGGGTGCCGAAGCTGCGTCGATCGTTCCGCCACAGCCACGCCGCGAGCACACCGGTGAAGGCGACCAGGACGAGCAGCCCCTTGTCCGCGACGAGACCTGCGAGCGGTCCGAGGAAGGACCCCTCGACGGTCTGAGCGACGGACAGATACAGGCGGTCGCGCATCGGTACCGTCGCCGCCGCGAGAAGAGTCAGCACGAGCGCCACCCCTACGGCAGGGATGAACATCGAGCGGACCAACCGCGGGGATACAGGAGGTGAATTCTCGGTGACGACCATGACCGAAGACGCTATCGCGCCACCTTGCCCGGCGGCAGACCGGCTGGTCGGGCGGGGTGACGGGGAGCTTCGAGCCTGCGACGCGTCCCGTTCCGAGGCGACTGCAGGCCGGCGGACGAAGTGGCTTCTGCCTCCCGCCCGGGCGATAGGCTCGCACGCGTGTGGCGAACCTGGATCCTCTCCGCAGCGATGGTGGCCGTCGCGGCGGTCGTTCTGCTCACTGGCGCATTCGACGTGACCTCGGTGGTGACGGCAGTACTGCTCCTCGTCTTTGCGTGGGTCACCTCTCCCCTGTTCTTCCCCCATCACGTCGACGACGCGACCGCCCGTCGCGACGCCGCAACCCGCGGCGTTCCGGTGGTGTACTGGCGCCCGGGGTGTACGTTCTGCATCCGGTTGCGCGCCACCCTGCGCACTCGCGCGCGTCGCGCGATCTGGGTGAACATCTGGCGGGATCCCGCTGCGGCCGCTCGGGTCCGGGAAGTCAACGGCGGGAACGAGACGGTGCCGACGGTGTTCGTCGGCGACGTGTCGCATACCAATCCCGACCCACGTTGGTTTCGCGATCAACTGGTCTGACGAGCCGACCCCCGACACGAACGAGGTCCCGGATCCGTGTGGATCCGGGACCTCGTTTATGCAGAGCGGTCAGCGGCGCACGCCTCGGCCGGTGACGGCCTTGACGAGGAACAGCAGGATGACCGCGCCGAGGAGGCAGGTCAGGAAGCTGAAGATCAGTCCGCCGCCTTCGACATCCACCCCGAAGACCTTCAGCAGGAAACCACCGATCAAGCCGCCGATGACGCCGACGACGATGTTGAGAAGAATGCCCTGCTGGGCGTCGGTGCCCATGATCTTGCTGCCGATCCAACCGGCGAGACCACCGATGATGATCCAACCGAGGATTCCGAGTCCGAGCATGTGCAGTCCTTTCGTGAACACTGGCTAGTTCGACCCAACTCAGATACCCAGTCGTCCCACCAGTCACACCTCTCACTTCTGACAAGTTCAGAGTGGCACGAATGCGACGCCCGGAAGGACGGATTCGACGGCTCCGACCGTGGCACGTGCCGTCTGCCCGACGGGGACGGCTCGCGCTGGCACACTCGTGCGCATGACCCAGCCTCCCGTCACGATCACCGTCACCGGCCACGCCGAGCGCACCGTCGCACCCAACCGGTGCACGGCGGTGTTGCGGGTGCACGCCGACGGCTCGTCGCGCAAGCAGGCCGCTGAACCGGTGACCGCGGCCGTCGCCACCATCACCGATCTCGTCACCGAACTGCACAAGCGCACCCCGAACCCGGTGAAGCGGTGGACCTTCGATCGGGTACGCCACAGCCGGCGGCGCCCGTTCAACCGCGAAGGCAAGAACCGGCCGTGGGTGTACAACTCGTCGGCGTCGATCACCGTCACCTTCCACGAGTTCGACGCTGTGGGTGCGTTCGTCGAGCAGGTCGCCGAACTCGAGGTGGTCACCGTCGCCGATCTCCAGTGGTGGATCACCCGCAAGGCGCGAAAGAAGCGACTCGCACAGGTCCGCGACCTCGCCGTCCGCGACGCCCTCGACAAGGCGAAGGCGTACACGACGTCCTTGGGTCTCGACACCGTTCGTGCGGTGGCCATCGCCGATCCGGGCATGCTCGGCTCCCAGCCCTCACCCGTCCACGCGGGCGGCGCTCCGATGATGCGCACAGCGATGCTGCGCTCGGATGCGATGAGCGCACCCGAGTCCGCCGAACCCGCGCTGGTCTTCGAACCCGACCGCGTCACCCTCACCGCCGACGTCGAGGCGCGGTTCGAAGCGTCCCCCTAGCGTCGGGGAAACCTCGGTGTTCCGGACCCCGCTCAGCGACGTCGAGAACACCGAAACTCGAGCACCCTCCGCTCGATTCCTTGCGCGCCTTGTACAGACGGTGGCACGATGCCAGCACGCCGCCGATCCGCGCGGCCACAATCGAATAAGGCCCGCCAGGAGTTGCAGCTCCCGACGGGCCGGATGTCCGACTGTAAGGGAGTCGAACGTGGGTCAGAATACCCTGGCCGGCGGCGTGCGTCGTGGACCGCGCCTTGCCGCCAACTTCACCGTCCTCAGCAATGCCGTCATCACCGACGAGCGGCTGTCCTTCCGCGCGCGGGGTGTGCTCGTCTGGTTGCTGTCCAAGCCCGACGACTGGCGCACCCGCGCCGACTCGATCGCGGCACAGTCACCGAAGGAAGGTCGCGACGCGATCCGATCCGCTCTGCGCGAGCTCGCCGACCTCGGCTACCTGGTACGCGAGAAGATCCAGAACGAGCTCGGCCAATGGATCACCATCCAGACCATCTACGAACGTCCCGCCACCGACCCGGCGCCTGAGAATCCGACCCGCGGCAGCGCGGACATCGCAGACCCAGGCGCTCTTTCAAGTACCGATACACCAAGGACGGAAACCAACCGCACACCGCGCGTCGCGAAGACACCGCTCGGTCCGGCGGTGGTCGAGCTTGCGGCAGCCTGCAGGCAGGCCGGGCTCACCGCGACCTTCGTCTACCTCAAACCCGATGCGGCAGCGGCGATCGAAACACTCGTCGCCACACACGGCGTGCCGGCTCTGGTTGCGGCAGCGAAATCCGTGCACAGACCGGGCAATCCGATGCGACTGGCGCACGGATGGTTGCCGTTGTGGCGGTCGCTGTCGACGCCCCGTGTCCTCCACCCGAAGTGCGGCGACTGCGACGAGTACGGGTGGCTTGCCGATGACGAGCAGGGGCGTGCCGTGCGGTGCGGGTGTCGCGCGCCGGCTGCGGCCTGAGATCCGATGCAAAGGCGCTCGGCCGAATTCCGTTGACCGATCGGATGGATCGGTTGTCTCATGAGGGGTAGGTAACGTTCTGCGGTAGACAGTCTCGCCGAGCTATCGACGGCGAGGGATGGTGATGGTGTCGGGAACCCGTATCGAAGTGCCCGTCGACGACGGCGTGCTGTCGGGACTCGATTTCGGTGGCCGTGGGCAGGAAGTGCTGTTGGTCCACGGCAGCGGACACAACGCCGTCACTCGTGATCGCCTGGTGTTCATTCGTGCTCAGCAGAATGGCGTAAATTCCATTGCCCCAGCACTTGTCGAGGAGTACTACTGGACGCTGGCGAATTTCGAGATCCTCGAGGAGAAACACGGCGATGGCCACCACGATCGAACGGCCGGACGGCACGAGCATTCACGGTCCGGGCAAGCTGTCTGCGGAGCGCTTGCAGCACGAGCTGGCGTTGCGTCGACGTGCGCAGCGGATACCGGCAAGGCGACGTCACGACGGAAAAGGCGGGCGTCGGCAGCAGCGACGTGCCGCCGCCGGAGCGTGGTAACTCTGCCCAGCATCGTCGAGGCCGCGGCGTGATCGGTCAGCGGCGCGCCGGCGAGGCGAGAGGAGAATCCCGACGACCTCCGGCGACGGCACTCCCCCACTGGCCGATACAACCGGACGAGCAGGGGGCATCAGCACGATCGCCGACAGCGCGGCGATGGCCACCGAGAGGATGCCGCCGAGGGGAAATCCGACCAGAACGTTGAGCCGGGACTTCGCCAGATCCCGCACCGTCCACTTCTCTTCCACCGCCCCGGAGGAGAAGTAGAACACCTCGTACGGAGTCATCGCCGCACCGAACAACGCGATCGCGTAATACCGATATGCCGCCAGTTTCTCGCTGTCCACCAGGGATGGAGTGAACACCTGGTTCGCGAGCTGCCCCCCAATCCGGGCCGAGAAGGAACACCGCCACTGCGAACATGACCAGGCACAGTCCGACCACCCCGGTGACGTTCTCCATCACCGAGAACTTCACCCGCCAGATCACCAGCCACACCGCCAGGGCGGCTACCGGAATCCACATCTTCGGGTTCACACTGCTCGCCAACTGCAACGCCAGCGCGATACCACCGACCTCGGCGGTCCACGTCGACAGGTTGATCAGAAACGACGCGCTCAGATTCGCCACTGCCATGCGCGGCCCGAGACGTTCGCGAATGATCTCGAAAGTGGCTCGGCCGCTGACCGCAGCGACGCGGCCGGACATCTGCGGAAGACACAGATTCCCAGCACGCCTACCGGCACCACCCAGGCCAGGACAACCCGAAACGCGCGCCCACCACGGCATTGGTGACCAGGTCACCGATGTCGAGAAATCCCCCGATCGCGGTGAGGATGCGGTGAGGATTCTGAGAGCGACGGCGAAGAGACTTTTCATCCGGCCGCCTCGAGACGGTCTCCGAGATCGAGCAACTCCGTACCTGCACGTCCGAGCTCGGCCGCAACCGCAGTCAGGTCGGTCTGCTCGCCGACTCCGGCAACCATGTCTCGTCCCCGGATGATCTGTCCGGTAACCGTGTTCGCCGCCTGCAGGACCTCGGCGCGCAGGGTTCCCTGGCCGGGGGTGTCCACCTCTCGATCCGCGGTTGCCGAGACGGCCTGGTCGACCTCTTCGAGCATGTCCGACAGGGCGGTGTCCGTGGCGGCGGTGGTGTTGTGACCGTCGGCGAAACCTGCAGGCTCAGCTGAGCCGAGACCGCCGCCGAACCGATCTGCTGCGCTGCCCGACCGAAATTGCCTTCCACCCCGCCGCGCATCGAAGCGCACCCTGATGCGAAGACACCCAGGAGCAGCGCTGCAGCGACCACAGAAAGCAGCACACCCCTGCTCCGGCGTCCACCCGTCTCATGCGAGACGCGCCGTGAAGACCACGCTTTCCTCAGCAACCTCACGATAGAAGCCGGTTTCCGTCGCCGGTCGGTTTCGACAGCCGACACTTGCCGCGCTGTCGACCGGCGCCTATCGTTGTTCCCATGGATCCGCCCGTGACGCGGTACTCCAGCGCGACGGCGCCGCACTGACGTATCAGATCGTGGGTGAGGGGCCACATCCGATCGCGTGGTTCTTCGAAGACATGATGCATCCGGACCTGATGTGGACCGATCCGCACTTCCACTACAACTTCGAACGTTGTGCCCGCTTCGCGCGTTCGCTGTTCTTCCAGCGACGCGGATTCGGACTGTCCGATCCCGTCGAGCACGTCCCCACGCTCGAGGAGCAGGCCGACGACGTCGTCGCGGTGCTCGACGACGCCGAGGTCGATCGCGCCACGCTCGTCGGCGCAGCCAGCACCTGCGGGCCCCTTGCCCTGGTAGCCGCTCGGCACCCCGACCGCGTTTCCGGGCTGGTCCTCGCCGAACCCTGGTCCGATACCCTGCTGTCCGACGGTGATCCGCCACCAGGATGGACTGCTGACGAGCGAGACCGGTTCGTCGATTCGTATCGGGATGCGTACGCATGCTGGGGTCAAGGGAAGCTCACGTCCCTGGCACACCCGACCCTCGATGTCCCACACAATCGACGGATCATGGCGCTGCTCGAACGCTGCTCCGCCACACCGAGAACTGCCCAGAAACATCTCGAGTGGGCTCTCCGCGCGAACTACTCCTTGATTCTGCCGGCAATCCAATGCCCGACGAAGGTGTTGCATCAGCCGGACACTCTGTTCGCTCGAGAGGCCGGCCGCAGGATGGCCGCGCAGATTCCGAACGGCCGCTTCTACGAGCTGCCACCGATCGCCCTCGGCTCAACCCTGGGTGAAGTGCTGATTCCTGTTCTCGACCACGTGGAGGAACTCGTCAGCGGCACGGACCATCCGGTCGAGGCCGATCGGTTCCTGGGCGCGGTTCTGTTCACCGATGTCGTCCGCTCCACCGACCTGCTCGCGGAGGTCGGTGACAACCGGTTCGCGAGGTTGCTGGGCGCGCACGACCGACTCGTGCGCGCGGAGGTCGAGGCCGGCGGAGGCACGCTGGTGGGCATCGCGGGCGATGGGACCCTCAGTGTCTTCGACGGTCCAGTGGCCGCACTGCAGTGCGCGCACCGGATCATCCGATCGACATCGACTCTCGGAATCTCTGTGCGCTCCGGCGTGCATGTCGGGTCGGTGACCCGCACCGGTCCCGGGTTGACCGGAATGACGGTCCATATCGGAGCGCGGATCGCTGCCTCCTCCGGGCCTGGCGAGGTGCGATGCTCACAGGCGGTGCGCGAGCTTGCGGTCGGCGGAGATTTCGATTTCACCGACCTGGGCAGGCATCGGCTCAAAGGTGTGCCCGGTCAGGTCCAGGTGTTCAGGGCGACGGTCGGGGCCCGTCCTGCACAGCCTGCGCTGCCACCACGCCCGACCGTCTCGGACCGGGCAGTATTGACCATGGCGCGCCGGGCTCCCGGCATGCTTCGTGAGCTCGCCCGCCTCGCAGACCGTCGCAACAAGGCAGTGAGGCGTCCACGATGATCGTCGCCGACTAGGCTCGGCTCCGTGAGCGTGCGTGCAGGAATCATCGTGACCGGGACCGAAGTGCTGACCGGGAGGATCTCCGACCTGAACGGACCGTGGTTGTCCGACCAACTCCTGAAACTCGGCGTCGACGTCGCCCACATCACGATCTGCGGTGACCGGCCCGCCGACCTGACCGCACAGTTACGGTTCCTCACCGAGCAGGGCGTCGATCTCATCGTCACCAGCGGGGGCCTCGGTCCCACCGCCGACGACCTCACCGTCCCCACCGTCGCCGAGTACTGCGATCGCGAACTGCTGCTCGACCCCGAACTCGAAGAACACATCGCAGGTGTCATCCGCCGGTTCCGCCCGGACACCCCCGATCTCGACACCGGACCGACGCGTATCGGGATCCGAAAGCAGGCGCACGTGCCCGCCGGTGCCACCGCCCTGCCGCCCACCGGTACAGCGCCGGGCGTGGTCATCCCCGCGGTCGCCGGCGAACGGCCGGTACCGACCATCGTCATCCTGCCCGGCCCGCCCGGTGAGCTGCAGGCGATGTGGCCGAGCGCGGTCGCCTCCCCCGCGGTCGCCGACGTGTTGGCGCGAGCCGACGACCTGCAGCAGCACACCGTGCGCGCCTACGGATTGCACGAGGCACAACTCGCCGAGACGCTGCGCCGGGCCGAATCAGAGATCGCCGGCCTCGAACGCCTCGAGATCACCACCTGTCTCCGACACGGCGAACTCGACATGGTGACGCGAGTCGCCTCCGGTGACGCGGACATCTACCATCGCCTTCTCGACGTCCTCACCGAACACCATGGACGCGAGATCTTCTCGACCGACGGTTCCACCATCGACGACCAGCTGATCGCCGTCCTCGACGGCCGCACGATCGCGACTGCGGAGTCGTGCACCGGCGGACTCGTCGCCGCGCGGCTCACCGACCGTCCCGGGTCGTCGGCCTATGTCATGGGTGGCGTCGTCTCGTACTCCAACGACGCGAAGTCCGATCTGACCGACGTACCGGCCGAGATGATCGCGGAACACGGGGCGGTGAGCGAGCAGGTCGCCGCAGCCATGGCCGAGGGTGCCCGACGGCGCCTGAAGGTCGACGTCGCGGTCTCCACCACCGGGGTCGCCGGCCCCGACGGGGGAACCGAGGCCAAGCCGGTGGGCACGGTGTGCTTCGGCGTCGCGATCGAGGGACGGCCGACGTACACGGTCACCCGCCGCTTCCCCGGAGACCGCGAACGGGTCCGGACTCTCACCACCACGGCGGCACTGCATCTGGTTGTCGGACAGCTCGGCCGGGATTGAGCCTGCACGCGCGCCCCTCGGCGGCCGTCAGTTCTCCCCCACCGCCTTCAGCTGTGCCCGAAGAGAATCCACTTCGGCTCGAAGGTCGTTGATCTCGTCGATGTAGGGACGGATCCGGGCGCGGACCGCTTCGTCGGTGTACTGCGGGATCAAGCTCCGTGAGCAGTTCCAGTCGAAGGCCTCGACATCGATGACGATGCTTCGCTCACATCGCGCCGAGATTCTCCGACCGTCACCGAGATCGCGCAGCCGGTCGAGAAGCTGCGGGTCGTCGTCCGCATCGACCACCCGCGCGGTACCGAAGACCTTCAACCGCCTCTTCAGCGGAAAGTCGGCGAGGAACAGCGCGACCCTCCCGTTGTCCGCGATGTTCCCGACCGAGACGAACTGCTGGTTGCCTCGGTGATCCGCAAACCCGATCGTCTGCCCACCGAGGTGGTGCAGGAACCCGACGGGTCCGCTGCGGTACTGGACATAGGGCCATCCGCTCGGGGTCACCGTCGCCATGTGGAACTGGAAGCTTTCGCGTACGAGAGCGAGTTCCCGGTCACCCAACGGCTGAGGTCCTCGGTCGGGTTCGTCGAGGTCGGCACCATAGGCAACGATGCTGCCCGCAGCTTCCTGACGAGCGACCGCCTCCGGGCCGAACGCCAGATGGTGATACCTCAATCCCATACCGATCTCCTCGCCGATGTCCGTTATGCCGACAGCGAGACAGTGCATCACAATCGACCGCGACCGGAAAGACGCGGGTGTCGACCCTGCAGTTCGCCGAACAGCGGCCGCCTGGTTTACGATACGGAACGTGTCGTATCTGAATGAGCCGCCTGCGCAACGCGGACGTCCACGCGACGCCGAACTCGAGCGTCGGATCACCACCACCGTTCTCGAACTACTGGCCGAACAAGGCTACGAGGGCGTGACGTTCGAAGCGGTCGCTCGACGTTGCCAGGCGTCGAAGGCAACGCTGTATCGACGTTGGCCGTCCAAGCGCGACATGGTCCTCGCAGCAGTGAAGGACGCCCCTGCGCATCCCTCGGCGGTTCCGCTCCGGCGCGGCGACACACTCCGCGACGATCTGCTGATGCTTGCGCAACGCCTCAGCCTCACCATGTCCGCAACCGACAGCAACGCCGCCTTCATGCTGCTCCACGCGGGACTCGAAGACCCGGAGTTGTGCGACGCCATCGAGGAGACCGTCGGCCCGACAGGCGCACGTCTCCCCCAGGCGGTCCTCGACGATGCCGTTGCGCGAGGCGAACTCCCTTCGGGCGCTCAACCATTCGCATACGAGGAAGTCGTGGGAACCGTCCTGCTCCTGCGACGAGCGAACGGCCTCACCGTCGACGACACCTACCTCGAAGCCCTCGTCGACACCGTCATCATTCCCGCGCTCACCGCGTCCTCCGACCGAACGGACCTGCCCGCCGGGATCTTCTCCGGCCACCCCGAAACCTCCACCACGACTACGACTACGGAGACCCCATGACCCGCTGCACCATCGAGGACTTCACCTACCGCACGATCACCGTGGACGGCGGCGTGAAGCTCAACGTCGCCGTCGGTGGGCAAGGTCCGGCCGTCGTCCTGCTGCACGGTTTCCCGCAGACCCACTACATGTGGCGCCACGTCGCCCACGCACTCGCTGAGGACCACACCGTGATCGTCCCCGACCTGCGCGGCTACGGCGCCAGCGACCAACCCCCGGTCGACAATCCCGAGTCGTATTCCAAGCGCACCATGGCGAACGACATCGTCGCGGTCGCCCGCGAGATCGGTTTCGACCACTTCGGGCTCGTCGGTCACGACCGCGGTGCGCTCGTCGCCGTCCGTGCGGGACTCGACCACCCCGACGCCGTCGACTACCTCGGCATCCTCGATGTCCTTCCCACGATGGACACCTGGGCCGTACTTCAGGGCGTGAACGCCAAGGTTGCCTGGCACCTCTACCTCATGGCCCAGCCCGCAGGGATGCCCGAGAAGATGATCGCCGCTGTCGCCCCGGAATTCTTCGGCTCGTTCCTCGATGCGTGGGACCCCACCGGAACCACCTTCACGCCCGAGGAGCGCGATCACTACGTCACCAGCTCGATCAGCTCTGTCGACTCGATCGTGGCCGACTACCGCGCCACCGCCGGCATCGATCTCGACATGGACCTCGCCGACCGCGAACGCGGGGCTCGGCTCACCATGCCCGTCGCGGTCATCTCCCAGGACTGGGGCTCGCAACTGGGCTTCGACGCCTCGGCTCTCTGGCAGGCGTGGGCACCCGATCTCACCTACCAGGGCACCACCAGCGGCCACTTCATGGCCGAAGAGAACCCCGACGAGATCGCCGGCTTCATCACCGAGCTGGCCGCCCGAATCCCGGCCGACCAGCCCTGACGGACATGCCACCGGAGTCACCGGTCGGGGGTGACCACGATCACCGAAAAGCACGCATCCTTAACATGACGAACAAACGGGACATCGATATCATCGACCGCAGTTATTGTCTGTCGGGGGCACACGAGGAGAATCGCGCATGTCCCGGATCGATCGCAGACGCACACGCACCGTCGGCCTGCTCGCCGCAGGTCTGCTCACCGCAGGTCTGAGCGTCGCGGGTCCGGTCGGTTCCGCGTCCGCTGACCCGGTCCGCAATTGCCCTGAACGGTACGTCCTCGCCGTCGACGGAACCCGCGGCTTCGAAACCCGCGACTCGATCGACCCGGCATCCCCCTTGGCGAAGATCTCCGCTCGGTTCGAGTCTCCCGGCACCGTGGTCGAACACATCCGCTACCCCGCAGTGGTTGTGCCGTTGCCCGGGACCGGCTCGCACGACGATTTCGACGGCATCGACGACGACGGCACCATCGCCTACGACAGGTCGAAGCAGATCGGGCATCAGCGACTCCGCCAGACCATCACCGTCCGACACAGCACCTGCCCCGACTCGGACCTGTTGGTGCTCGGCTACTCGCAGGGCGCCTCGATCGCGGGCGATGTTCTCGCCGAGATCGCAGCCGACGGGTCCGTTCCCCCCGAACGGATCTCGGGCGTCCTCTATTCCGACCCCCGCGACGACCGCGGCGTCGAGACCCTGTTCCCGGGTCCCGTCGCTCCCGGTGTGACGCTCGGCGGCGGCCGGAACGACTTCGGTGAGATCCACGTCGAACGAGTCTGCATCGAAGGCGACGCGATCTGCGACGGTCGCACACCCGAGGACGGCAAGGACTGGCTCCGCGAGAACGTGACGGGGTACTTCCAGCTGCACACGAAGTACCCCGACTACCAGCCCTGACCGAGTCGGGCCGGAGAGTTCGCCGACCGCGCGGTGTGCATCAGTTCCAGAGTGACGAACTCGGGGGAGGTTGTGTGCGTGTTCTTCGCCGGAACCGCACACAACCTCCCCCGAGTTTCGACGGCCGCTACTCCTCCTCGACGCCACCAATGGCCCAACGCAAAAGGGAACCCATCCTCAGGTAAGGATGGGTTCCCTCGTCGGCGAGTCCCTAGCGGACTGTCGTTACTGCAGTCTGCGCAGGACTGTTATGCCTGTGCAGCGGTAGGTTCCTCGACGTGCTCCACGGGGCCGGCTTCCGTGATGGGATAGACGGGGTATTCCACACCCGACAGGTACTGGACCGTTCGCACCACCTGGCACGAGTAACCGAACTCGTTGTCGTACCAGACGTAGAGGATGGCGGTGTCGCCATCCACGATCGCTGCATTGGCGTCGATGATGCACGCCGCGCGCGAGCCGATGAAGTCGCTCGACACTGCGTCGGTGGCCGAGGTGTAGTCGAGGTTGCGGCGCAGCGCACCGGTGAGCGACTCCTGGTGCAGGTGCTCGAGCACCTCTTCCTTGGTGGTCTCACGAGTCAGCTGAAGGTGAAGGATCGCGACGGACACATCCGGCGTAGGAACGCGGATCGAGTTGCCGGTGATCTTCGCCTTCAGATCGGGAAGCGCCTTCGCGACCGCCGAAGCGGCGCCGGTCTCGGTGAGCACCAGGTTGAACGGCGCGGAACGTCCGCGACGGTCGGCCTTGTGGTAGTTGTCCAGCAGGTTCTGGTCGTTTGTGAACGAGTGCACCGTCTCGACGTGACCACGCACCACACCGAATTTGTCGTCCATGGTCTTCAGCGGCGGAACGATGGCATTGGTGGTGCAGGACGCGCACGACACGATCGTCTCGTCCGGGTCGAGGTCGCGGTGGTTGACACCGTGCACGATGTTCGGGAGATCACCCTTACCCGGTGCGGTGAGCACCACCTTGGCGATACCGGGGCGGAGATGCTTCGACAGACCGTCGCGGTCGCGCCAGATTCCGGTGTTGTCGACCAGGATGGCCTTGTCGATGCCGTACTCGGTGTAGTCGACGCTTTCCGGATCGTTGCTGTAAATGAACTTGATGACATTGCCGTTGGCGACCAAGGCGTTGTTCTCGGTGTCGACCTTGATCGTGCCGTTGAACTGTCCGTGGACGGAGTCGCGACGCAGCAGAGAGGCACGCTTGGTCAGGTCGTCGTCACCTCCCTTACGGACCACCACAGCACGCAGGTTCAGCCCATTGCCCGAGCCTGCCTTCTCGATGAGCAGACGGGCGACGAGCCGGCCGATTCGCCCGAACCCGTACAGGACCACGTCCTGCGGTTTCGCGGGGCTCGTCTGCGCGCCGCCGACCAGATCCGCGAGGCTCTCAGCGACGAAATCCGGGATGGATCGTCCGGCACCCTGGGCCTGATAATCCGTCACCAGCAGGCCGAGGTCGATCTTCGACGGCTGCAGGTCGAGGTCGGTCAATGCCTGGAGGAACGGGAAGGTTGCCTCGACCGACAGCTCGTCGCCGCGGATCTGACGCGCGAAACGGTGCGTCCGCAGAATACCGATCACCGACTTGTTCACGAGGGAGCGGCTGTGAAGCAAGATCGTGACCGAATGCCGGCGGTGCAGACCGCCGATGATCGGGATCATTGCTTCCGCAATAGCCTCTTGCGAGTTCCACTGTGCCAATTCCGGGGTGCTCACTGCGCTCCTCTGCCTTTCCGGCTCGTCTGACACGTCGCAGGCTGTTGGGTGCAGCCCAGACGAGACGCACGTCACTCGCCGGTCGGTGTCCGGATCGGTGGAACCGTACGCGACCGACGCCGATTACGGCGTGCGTACCGCCAAGCATATGAAAGAGCTCTCACGGTTCGACGCCCGGTAGGCGAATCGTGCCCGCGCGTGCGTGAAGCTGATCGTCCCTCCCCGGATAGGAAGGCGTCGTCGACCCTGGAGCTGTAGATGAACCGGCGAGCTGCGTGTGTCGCCAGTCACAACAATTGTGGCGGCATGCCGGATGGTATCGAGAGTCCATCGGCGGGTATTGCGTCATCAATATTCCGGCGCGCAAATGAATCCGGGTCACATCCTATTTCGAAACCTTCGAACCGCCAACAGATCTACTTGTCATTTCACACAACCGGGGCAGAGCCCAGGACTTACTCCGAGCTGCGAGAATCCGCGGCTTGCGCGTTCCGATGCCAAGACCGTGCTGCACGTGGCAAACCCGTGAGAAATGACGAGGCCGAGGAATACTTGATTAGCCTCGATCTTTCGCGCGGATCACGTGTCGGACTGAGCAGCTTCGGATTCGGAGGGGAGACCGTGGATGCGGTGTGCATCCACGGTCGACTGCCCGACACGGTCGGGTGACGCCGAGGTCCACGGCCCCGGAAACAGTTCCTTCGTCTCGATGGAGCAGGTACGCGCACAGCAGATGGAAAACGAAGCCTCGCGTGAACGTCGGGGCGGCCTGTTCCTTCTCGGAATGCGCGGTGACCTTCGGTGGCATCGATGTCGAGGACCAGCGGATGCGCTTCGTCGATGGCGTGCTCGGGGGAGCCGACGCACCGGCGGCGGTCCAGGCGTGGCGACGGGCTGTGGCGCGGGCCCGGTCGATCGCGGCGAGCGCGGTGTCGGCGTCGACGGCCAACACGCTGATCAGGCGGGAGACGGTGGGTCGGAGGCCACCGCACCGAAGATCTCCGGGTGAGCCCGCAGTTGGCTGATGTCGGCGAGGCAGTCCCCACCGATCGCCAATGCCGTCGCGAGATCGGGCACGATCCTGCCGGGATCGTGTCGGGTCAGCGGTTTTCGATACGGTGCGAGCTCGGCCCGAGGTTAGGACGATCCGCTCCCCGATGAGCGTCGGTCCGCAAGCGCAGCACCCCGGCTGTCGTGTCGGTCATGACGGACGCAGATCCGGCCCGTAGCCCTCCACAGTGCGTCGCGCCGCGTCGGCAACCACATCGGTGAAGGAACCCCCGCTCTCGAGAATGCGACGCTGCCTGATCGCCCCATTACCTCGATCCAGGGTTCCCGACAGAGTGTCGTGCACGGAGCGGTAGACGTCGAGTTCCTCCAGGATCGGCCGGACCTGAGCGAGCAGTCGCCAGATCAGGTCGACTGCCGGAACCAACTGCCCAGAGCCGAGATCGACACCGCGCCCGGCCAGACCGTCCCGGGCCGCTCTCCAGCACGCCGCGCGCAGCAGCTCCTGATCGACCGAGGGCGTCGGCTCGCCGCGTTCGATCGATGCCGTCGCCTGGGCGACCAATGCATACACCAAGGTGGCCAGCGTGACGGTCTCCTCGACGGTCGCGGGCACGTCCGCGATGCGGATCTCGAGGGTCGGATGATGCGCGGAGATCCGCACATCCCAATAGACCATTCGAGGATCCAGGATCGTGCCGGTGGTGAGCAGCGATTCGACCGCCGCGTCGTATTCCGCGGCCGAGGCGCACTGCGGGGGCAGTCCCGCGCTCGGCCAGCGCCCCCACCGCAGGTATCGCCAGCTGGCATATCCGGTGTCCCGGCCGTCGGTGATCGGCGAGTTGGCGGTCAGCGCCAGCAGGGCGGGAAGCCATGGGCGCAGATGGTTGATGAGCTGGGCCGCGCGGTCACGATCGTCGACACCGATATGCACGTGGCATCCGCAGATCACGCCGTCGGCGACGCCACGATAGTGCTGTGCCATGCGTTGGTAGCGAGGCGTGGCGGTGACCGATCCGCTCGGAGGTTCGAAGATCGGTGTGCCGACCGCTACGAGCCGGCATCCTGCGCGCGCTGCGGCGTCGGCGGCCGTCGCGCGGGAGCGGCGCAGCTCTTCGCGTAGGTCCTGCAGGTGTGTACATACCGTGGTGGCGGTCTCGACCTGACACGGGGAGAGCTCGACCTCGAGCTCGATGCCGAGTGTGCGTCCGGCCGCGAGCACGTCGAGACTGCGCAGGAGGGGACGACCGGTACGGGGATCGACCAGGACGAATTCCTCTTCGACGCCGATCGTGGCCGCCGCCCCGCCGCGCACAGGAGAGGTGTCGGTCGGTCCTGTGGCGGCCATGGCGTTCTCCCCACTCGAGATCTTTCACTCTACGAAGGAAGAGCGGCCGGCGTGGGTGTACTGCAGTCGGAGATCTGTCTTACCGGACAGTGCGTGCGCGTTGCCGGTTGGCGGCGTGGCGGAGCTGCAGAATCCGCAGGCCCCCGGCGAGGCCGACGATCACCGCTCCGGCGATCGCAGCGAACAGCAGTGCCACACCCAGCGGCAACGAGAAGTCCCACGCGAACAGTTCGAGGGTGACGCTGTCCAGGTTCTGCAGGATGAACACCAACAGCAACAGCAGGATCAACACACCGACGATCAGGGCAGTCCACAACGCCCCGGTGCGGGTGCCTCTGATGCCTTTGCCCCGGGCGACGTCGGGATGCAGCCTGCTGGGAGCGTCCGGATCCGGTGTCGCCCCGGATGGGGGTACCGGAGTATCGCTACGTCGCGCGGGCGGCGAGAAATCGGGGTTCGAATCGCCAGGGCCCCTCGAGCTGGTCGTCATGTTCGATCGGGTACCCCGGCCCTGTTCCGGTTATCCCACCGGCAGAATCTTTGCGGTCAGTTCACGTCCCGGCTCCGCACCAGAATCCCGGTGGCGACCACTGCGACGGCAATGTAGGCGGCGACGGTGATGAGCGCCCTCGGTCCCGAGATCACATCCACCACCCCGGGTGTGCCCTCCCCTCCCCCGGTCACCGCGCCGACGAGCGATCCGGCTGCGGTTCCCGACAGGAAGGCCGTCACGTCCTCGACGAGCTGCAGCGCGGAGCCGACGCCTCGCAGCAGATTCTCGACGACAACCGTCCATACCAGCCCCGGGCCGACCGACAGCGCCGCACTGCGGGCGTAGGTGCCGAGGGCGAAGCCGATCGTTCCCCACATCATGAACACGAGGTACGCCGCACCCGCGGAGCGAAGAAGTGCGCCGGCCGACGGCATCGTGAGCGGTTGTGTTTCGATCGTGGCGAGCGAGACGGACACGACCGTGCACAGCACAGCGGTGACGACCACCATCGCGGCAACGATCACCGCAAGAGCGAGCAGGGCACCGATTGTCGGGCGCAGACGGCCGTGAGTGAACACGGTCTTCCACGTTCCCCAGCTGTACCCGTTCCCGGCAATGAGAGCACCCAGGACGAGCACGAGCGCACCACCGAACAACGGTGTGCCCTGGACCAGGACGTCAGGGATCGATTCGGGCAGGACGCTCTGCAGCAACGCTTCGGTCGGCTCCCCTTCCGTGGGGAAGCCGGCCGTTCGGGTCGTGTAGGAGACGTACGGGAACACGTAGCCGAAAACCATCGCGAGCAGGAACCACGTGCCGACCGTCGTCCACATCGCCGGCCACGAACGCAACCGGTACAACTCGGCACGCAAGCTCCGAGCAACGGTGTTGTGCCGTGCGGCAAGTGAGGTGGGATCGGAGTGCGAGCGGAGTGTCGAGGCGGACATGTCACGCCCCCTTCGTGGGTGTGGAACGAGTGGTCATTTCGAGGAACACGTCCTCGAGGATGCGTTCGGCCGGTCCGACCGACAACACATCCACGCTGTCGGCGACGAGCGCGCGGACGACGTCGGGCCGCGATCGGGCGGCAGATCCAGCAGCACCGAGTCGCCGTCGATTTCGAACCCGTTCTCTCCGGCGAGATCCGATGCGATCGAGACCACCCGATGCCCGGGCGTGCCACGATCTTTCAGCACCGCGTCGCCGAGCAGGGTGGAGACGGTCGTTTCGCGCACCCGGCGCCCGGTGACGAGATCGGCAGGATCGGTATTCGCTCCGCACAAAATGACGCAGGGCCTCGGGTGACACCCTCTCACCGAATGTCCCACCACGGGCGCCGCTTCTGTAGGAACGCCGTCATCCCCTCCGCGGCTTCCTCGGAACCGAACATCCGCGCCGAACGTGCTGCCAGGTCGTCTCCGTAACGATCGAAGTCCTCGAGGATCCGCTGCGTGACGAGGCGTTTCGATTCGGCCAGACCCTGCGGTGAGCAGGCACGGATCTCCGCGAGCAACTCCACCAGGACAGCGTCGGTATCGGACACCGACAGGGTGACGAGACCCTCGGAGGACGCCTCCTCGGGACCGAACCGTTCGCCGGTCAGGAAGTACCGTGCCGCTGCGCGCGGCGACAATCGCGGGAGCACGGTCAAGGAGATGATCGACGCGGCCAGACCGAGCCGTGCCTCGGTAAGTGCGAACGTCGACGCCGGCCCGGCGACCACGATGTCGCAGGCACCGATCAGACCCATGCCGCCGGCGCGGACGTGCCCGTCGATGCGGGCCAAGACCGGCTTGGGGAGCTCCAGGATCTGCCGGAGCAAGGCCGTCATGTCGCGGGTGCGTGCGGCAGCCGTTTCCTGCGCGGATCCGGAGAATCCGCTCAGATCCGCTCCGGCACAGAATGTTCCACCGGTATGGGTGAGGATGACCGCGCGGACGGCGGGGTCGGCGGCCGCGTCGACGAGTCCGCGGCTCAGTTGGGTCAGCAGCGGTACGGACAGGGCGTTGCGGTTGTGCGGGGAGTCGAGGGTCAGTGTCGCAGCGCCGTGGTCGACGACGTAGCGCACCACCACCGGATCGGGTTCGGTCATGACAACTCCTCGATGTGGTGGCCCCCTTCGCTGTCGGGGCTCTCGACCGGTGCGGACACGTCGTGCGGGGTGAGGACAGCGAGGACGGTGCCGACGGCGACCTGATCGCCGACTTCGACGGCGAGCGTCGTGAGCGTGCCGGCAGTGGGTGCGGTGACGGTGTGCTCCATCTTCATCGCTTCGAGCCACACGAGCGGCCTCCCCGCTTCCACCACATCGCCGACGGCAGCGCCGAGCCGGATCACCGATCCCGGCATGGGTGCGAGCAGTGATCCTGCAGCAATTCGGGCGGTGGGGTCCACGAAACGCGGCACCGCAGTCAAGCGCACCGGTCCGAGCGACGAGTCGACGTGCACCGCGTCGCCGTATCGCGCCACCACAAAATGCCGGCGGACACCGTCGACGTCCAGAACCACGCGATCCGGGGCGAACCCGACGACACCGAGGTCGTCACGGCCGTCGACGTGGACACCGTCGCGGGTGACTCGGTAACGCACCACGTGGTCATTGTGGACGCCCGTGAATCGTGTGGCCTGCGGCTGCGAGGGCAGATTCCGCCATCCCGAGGGCAGTCCCGCATTCACCGTGGCAGCGGTGCGATTGGTGGCCGACTCCGCCAGAGCAGCGGCGATCGCGGACACCGCTTCCGCGTGCGCTGAGGCGAGCGGTGCCGACAGTTCCGTGAGTCCGTGGGTGTCGAAGAAGGCGGTGTCGGTCTCCCCCGCACGGAAGGCGGGATGTTTCAGCACCGCGACGAGGAGGTCGCGGTTGGTGACAATGCCGTGGATCTCGGTGCGCGTCAACGTCGATGCCAGCAGCCGCACCGCGCGGTCGCGGGTCGGTGCGTACGAGATGATCTTGGCGAGCATCGCGTCATAGTGGACCCCGACCTCCGATCCCGCGAGGACACCGGAATCGACGCGCACACCGGTGTGCCGGAGCACGTCGAACTCGCGTGCCTCCTGCGGCAGCGCGAAACGGTGCACGGTGCCGGACTGCGGTTGCCAGTCTCGGGCCGGGTCCTCGGCGTAGAGCCTGGCCTCCACGGAATGGCCGTGTACCGGGGGTGGTTCGGGGTCGAGGAGGTCACCGTCGGCGATGCGGAACTGGAGATCGACGAGATCGAGCCCGGTCGTGCATTCGGTGACGGGATGCTCGACCTGCAGGCGCGTGTTCATCTCCAGGAAGTGGAACCGCCCCGAGCGGTCCGCGAGAAACTCGACGGTGCCGGCGCCCTCGTACCCGATGGCCTGAGCGGCGCGCCGGGCGGCGTCGAACAGGCGTGGGCGCATCCCCTCGATCGCGTCGACGAGCGGCGAGGGGGCTTCCTCGATCACCTTCTGGTGGCGACGTTGGATCGAGCATTCGCGTTCGCCCACCGCCCACACCGTGCCGTGGCGGTCCGCGAGGATCTGGACCTCGATGTGCCGCCCGTTCTCGAGATACCGCTCGCAGAACACCGTCGGGTCGCCGAACGCCGACGCGGCCTCCCGGCGGGCCGCGTCGAGTTGCCCAGGCAGGTCGGCCAATGTCCGCACCACCCGCATTCCGCGCCCACCGCCGCCTGCGGAGGCCTTGACGAGCACCGGGAGGTCGGCGTCGGTGATGTCGGCAGGGTCGAGTTCGGCAAGAACAGGGACACCGGTGTCGGCCATGATCTTCTTGGCCTCGACCTTCGAGCCCATCCGTTCGATCGACTCCGGGCGCGGTCCGATCCAGATCAACCCCGCCTCGAGCACTTCGCGCGCGAATCGTGCGCTCTCGGAAAGGAATCCGTAACCCGGATGGACCGCGTCGGCGCCCGTCGTCAACGCTGCCGCGACGATCTTCTTCCCGTCGAGGTAGGTCTCGGAAGGGGTGACTCCCGCAAGTCGCACGGCGGCATCGGCGTCGCCGACATGCGGACTGTTCGCGTCGGCATCGGAGAACACCGCGATCGCCCCCAGTCCGGCCCGACGGCACGACGCGAACACGCGGCGGGCGATCTCCCCGCGATTCGCCACGAGCACCGTGGTGATGGTCGATTCGGTCACGGGAACCTCACATCCGGAAGACGCCGAAGGATTCGGCACCTGTGATCGGGGCGGTGGCAACAGCCGACAAGCACAGTCCCAGCACAGTGCGGGTATCGCGGGGGTCGATGATGCCGTCGTCGTAGAGACGACCGGACAGGAACATCGGCAGCGATTCGGCTTCGATCTGGTTCTCGACGGCCGCGCGCATCGCCTCGTCGGCGGCCTCGTCGAAGTCCTGGCCGCGTGCCTGCGCGGCAGCGCGTCCGACGAGAGAGATGACCCCGGCCAGTTGGGCACCGCCCATGACCGCAGACTTGGCGCTGGGCCACGCGAACAGGAACCGCGGATCGAAGGCACGTCCGCACATGCCGTAGTGACCGGCGCCGTAGGACGCGCCGATGAGGATGGAGATGTGCGGCACCGTGGAGTTGGCGACCGCGTTGATCATCATCGCCCCGTGCTTGATCATGCCGCGTTCCTCGTATTCCCGACCGACCATGTACCCGGTGGTGTTGTGCAGGAACAACAGCGGCGTATCGGCACGGTTCGCGAGTTGGATGAACTGGGCTGCCTTCTGCGATTCCTCGTTGAACAGCACGCCGCGCGCGTTGGCGAGAATCCCGACCGGATAGCCGTGCACCTGTGCCCAGCCGGTCACGAGCGACGACCCGTAGAGCGGTTTGAACTCGTCGAAGTCGGAATCGTCGACGACGCGGGCGATGACCTCACGCGGATCGAAGGGTTGCCGAAGATCCTCAGGGACGATCCCGAGCAGCTCCTCGGCGTCGTACCGCGGTTCGCGTACGTCCGTCCGGGGTGCAGGGCCGGCCTTGCGGTAGTTGAGGCGCCGCACAATGCTGCGACCGATGCGCACCGCGTCCTGTTCGTCGACCGCGAAGTGGTCGGCCAGACCCGAGATACGCGCGTGCATCTCGGCGCCGCCGAGCGACTCGTCGTCGGATTCCTCACCGGTGGCCATCTTCACCAGCGGCGGGCCGGCGAGGAACACCTTCGACCGCTTCTCGATCATCACGACGTGGTCGGACATGCCGGGGATGTATGCGCCGCCGGCGGTCGAATTGCCGAAGACCACCGCGATCGTGGGGATACCTGCCGCCGACAACCGGGTCAGATCGCGGAAGAGCCGGCCACCGGGAATGAACACTTCTTTCTGCGTGGGCAGATCCGCGCCGCCGGATTCGACGAGGGAGATCAGCGGCATCCGGTTCTGCAGGGCGATGTCGTCGGCACGCAACGTCTTGCGGAGCGTCCACGGGTTACTGGTTCCCCCGCGCACGGTGGGGTCGGTGGCCACGATGACACATTCGACGCCTTCGACCACACCGATGCCCGTGACGACGCTGCCGCCGACGGGAAACTCGGTGCCCCAGGCCGCGAGCGGTGAGAGCTCGAGGAACGGCGAGTCGGGGTCGAGGAGTAGTTCGATCCTCTCCCGCGCAAGCAACTTGCCTCGGTCGTGGTGTCGCCGGACGTACTTTTCTCCCCCGCCGGCGAGGGCCTTGCCGTGTTCTGTGTCGAGTTCGGCCAGGCGAGCACGCATTGTATCGGCGGCTGCGCCGTATTCGGTGGAGCCGGCATCCAGGGTCGAGATCAAGGTGCTCACGTGTGCTTCTCCAGCAGGACGGTAGGGATGTCGAGGTATCGGGCGCGCAACCATTCACCGAGGCCCTTGGCCTGGGGGTCGAAGCGGGCACGGGAGGCGACGCCGCGACCGAGGATTCCCTCGATTACGAAGTTCACGGCCCGCAGGTTCGGGAGCAGATGACGTGTGACAGGCAAGGGTTCGATCTCGGGGAGCAGGTCCTTCAGCGTGTCGACGGTGAGAGTGTTTGCAAGCCATTGCCATTCGTCGTCGGATCGGACCCACAACCCGATGTTGGCGTCACCGCCCTTGTCGCCGCTGCGGGCACCGGCGATCGTGCCGAGCGGAACGCGACGAGTCTGTCCGGGCGACAGCGGCGCGGGCACACTCGGGTCCGGCAACGGTTCGAGGGTCCGGGTGGTCGCCGCGGCCGGGATGTCGACGCGGGTGCCGTCGGGCAACACTGCAATGTGCGGCACGCGGGTCGCCTCGACGTACTCGGCCGCGTAGACACCGTAGGCGGTGCCCGGGCCGGGCGGAGCGGTGACGAAGAACCCGGGAGAGCTTGCAAGGGCGAACTCGACCGCCGTGGAGGTGAATGCGCGTCCGACGACGTCGGGATCGGGATCGCGCGCAGTGCAGCGCAGCAGAGCGCTCGCGGTTTCCTCCGTGTCGGCATCGGCATGGTCGGTGCGAGCGAGAGTCCATTCGAGTTCGGCAGGCCGCCTCGGCAGATTCGATTCCATCTGAGATCGCACCAACTGGGCCTTCGCGTCGATGTCCAGTCCGGTGAGGACGAAGACGACCTCGTTGTAGAACCCGGCGAGCGCGTTGAGGCACACCTTCAGGGTCGGTGGGGGCGGCTCGCCCTTCACGCCGGTGATGCGGACACGATCGGGTGCTTCCCGGCTCAGCGTGGCGGTGTCGATGCGCGCGGTGACATCGGGGTTCGCGTAGCGTCCGCCCGTCACCTCGTACAGCAGTTGTGCGGTGACCGTGCCGATGGTGACGGCTCCTCCCGTACCCGGATGCTTGGTGATCGTCGCCGCGCCGTCCGCCCCGATCTCGGCGATGGGAAATCCGGGGCGGACGAGGTCGTCGAGTTCGACGAAGAATGCATAGTTTCCGCCGGTCGCCTGGGTACCACATTCGATGACGTGCCCGGCGACAACAGCACCCGCGAGTGCGTCGAAGTCATCGGGTGCCCAACCGAAGTGGGCGGCGGCGGGACCGACGATCACCGAAGCGTCGGTGACGCGTCCGGTCACGACGATGTCGGCTCCGGCATCGAGGCACCGCACGATGCCCCACGCACCGAGATATGCGTTCGCGGTGAGCGGGCGCGGGTCGGCGACGAAACCGAACTCGTCGATGCGAGTGAGGAGATCGTCGCCTTCGACGTGGGCGATGCGTGGTGACAGACCGAGCCGATCCGCAACCGTGTGCAGCGCCGCAGCCAGACCCGCGGGGTTGAGACCACCGGCGTTCGCGACGATCCGCACCCCCTTGTCGAGAGCGAGCCCCATGCAGTCCTCGGCCTGCCGCAGGAACGTCTTGGCGTAGCCGAGTTCCGGATTCTTCAGACGGTCGCGACCGAGGATGAGCATCGTCAGTTCGGCGAGGTAGTCACCGGTCACATAGTCCAGTTCGCCGCCTTCGAGCATCTCGCGCATCGCCGACAGACGGTCGCCGTAGAAACCGGAGCAATTGGCGATTCGCACGACGCGGCTCACGCGATCCGCTCCTGAACCGTGCGTCCTGGCCGCTGAGGAACGAGCGGACAGAGATCGTCGAGAAGCTCACGCGACTCCACCATGTGGTCAGCGTCACATGTCGCTGCTCTTGGAGCAAGCACTCATGACTGTTTCACGCGGCCCCTGGTCGTACCCCTCACGGCCGATAACGGGCTCACCGCTGTGTG
Source organism: Rhodococcus sp. Chr-9 (assembly GCF_000801125.1). Classification (NCBI taxonomy): domain Bacteria; kingdom Bacillati; phylum Actinomycetota; class Actinomycetes; order Mycobacteriales; family Nocardiaceae; genus Rhodococcus; species Rhodococcus sp. Chr-9. Next base: position 771,019 of record NZ_JTIZ01000122.1, on the reverse strand, counting down.
CGGCGACGACGCCTCCCATCCGGCACGTCGGATTTCCCGGACGGTTCTGCAGCTCCCCGAGTGCTCCCGAACTCGACGACATCTGCGTCCGCACCCCGACCGGTCAGTGCCTGCACCACCATCTCGAGGTCGTGCAGCGTCACCTCATCGGCCGACGAACGGCCTTCTTCATCTCGAACGGAACGGGCCATGACAACTCCTGACAGAAGAACCACCGACCGCACCGTCGACCGTTGCAACACGAACAAAACCATCGCCACACGAACCGGCGCCGGCAAGGCACCGGGCCCGACATCATCGGCAGGCCTGCGACACCGGCAAGTCTAATCGCGCCCGGAAGTACTTTCGCCGCGATCGGTCGCGCGCACGTAACTTGCCAGGACGGCGAACCTCGAAATCGTCACGACTCCTCGTTCACGACTCCTGCCTACCTCGCGGCAGATACCGTGGATGCATACTTCACCGAGGTCAGGAGTTGCCGTGCCGAAGCTGGAGATCAAGCAGAAGGCCGAACTTTCCCGCAAGCAGGCATCCGAGCGGTTGATCGCACTCGGCCGCGCCTTGGCGACGGGATCCGAAGTGGAACTGGACTCGGGCGGTGACACCATTTCGCTCGTCGTCGCCGACCGACTCGAATGGGAACTCGAAATCGAGGTGGACGGCGACCAGGTCGAGATCGAGGTCGAATTCAGTTGACGCGACGCACCATCCGACAGCCCAAAAGCCGATGCGGACGAGGAGGAGGACGAGGAACCGGACGAGGAGCCGGACGAGGAAGCGGACACCGCCGAAGGTTCGGATGAGGACCCGGGTGAAGACGAGGACGAAGGCGAGCCGCAGCAAACCGAGCCGCGACGAAGAGCCCCGGTCAAGAAGACGGCGCGGCGTGGCCGGCCACGTAAGCGCGCCGCCGACCGATCGATACACAGCCCCCGGCGTCGCTCCTACCCTCGCGAACACCTCGGGGCCGACACCGCATTCCTTCCTGCCGCCCGACAGCGTCGGATCTTTTCGGGCACTCGACCCCGTCACTGCGGTCGGTCACCCGCTCGGACTGAGCGCTTGGCGCGCTCACGTACCCCCACTACCGCCCAGAACACAGCCGCCACGCGGTATGTTGTCCCTGGTCGAGCCCGGCGACCGATGCGTGCCTAGCGAGCTGAAAGGGATCTATGCGATGACGGTCCAGCGACATCGGGCAGTCATCGAGACCGACTTATCAGCAGTTCCTCATCGAGGCCGGTCCACCACGTGAACCCATCCACGGCCGATACCCCGAACTCCCCCTCGCATCCTTCGCCGAGGACACGATCAGCGTGAAAGTCGGCATCAAGGCCGGACCGGTGAACGTCGCGGTGGAACCCCATGACACGCCAGCGGTATTCGACGGCACCGAGTGGGAGGATGTCGCCGAAGGCGATCTCCTCGCCACCGCAGACCACGCTGTCAACGTGCTCACGTTCTGGGACGACGAACCCGAGGCACCCAGCATCCGCGGCATCACCGAGACCGGCAACCATCGATACCGAGTCCGTATCTGCGCCCGCGGCAGCGATACTCGCCTCGACGGTGACCCCGTCGAGGACTACCTGATTCAGCCGTGGCCGACGACGGACGTGGCAACCCCGCGACAGATCAAACACACCTCGGGGTCGGTGATCTGACGCCGCGCCCCGGCATCGACATCTTCCACCCGTCACGGCCACGCCGGTAATGATCTACTGGACGCCATGAGCACGACACCGGACCCTCCGGCGAACCCGACCGAGGCACTGCTGGCGGGTCCACGCGGTCGTCGTCTACTCCTCGAATACGCGCAGATCGCCGACAACAATACGGGTGACGAACACACCCGGGAGTCGTTCTCCTCGGCAATTTTCTACGCCGCTTACCAGCTCGACGTGGCGCGCGGAACCGCAGGCGTCCTCTACGGGCCCGGCGCCGACCGACCCCTCCCGAACATCACCCCCGACGACGTAGCGCGACGGTTGGCGGACGTGCCGCTGCCGGACGTGACAGAAACCGACCTTCGCGCCGTGCTCGCCGCCACCACCGACTCCGCCCGATACTGGCAGCCACCCGACGGCGACGACATTCTCGCTGCGACGGAGCCGATGCGCCCGCACCTGCGCCGCATCGCCGAGCACCTCGCCGGATCGGAGCACACCTGGTGGTGGACCACCGAGATCGCGCGGGACGCACAGTGGTCACTGGGCTGGACCGAGCGGCAAAGTAGTGTTCCCCGGGTCGGTCCCGCGCTTGCTACCTGGCGGGACAAGGTCGTCGCCGAGGAACAGCGAGCCGCACACCAACGCCCCACCGATCCGACAGCCCACTGGTCCGGGGTGTGGTGGTCGGCGCCACTCGGCGTCCCCTGCTCCACACGGACACTGGTCGGCGGCTCACCCGCATGCTTGTGGTTCGTCGAAGACTCCGGAGGCGACAACCACGCCGGGGCGCGGCGGCATCTCGTTCCTGACACCGTCGACGTACTCGAGATTCACGGCCTCGACGACTGGGCGCAGCTCTGCCGGCGGTTTCCGCTCGAGGTCACCGCACAGAAACGCCACGACTGGTACCGCACCACCGGTCGCGACGGACGATGGGTTCTGCCCGACTGGCAGGCTGTGGCCGAGGTGTACGGCGGAGTGCACCTCACGGTCGCCGGTTATCTCACCGCAGCGGGCACTGCCATCGACGTCGACGGTGACGCGGCGTCGATGATCGCGGGATGGGCACCCGACGAGACATTCTGGCTCACCGATGATGTCCACGCCGATGGCGAGATCATTGACTGGATACGTGACCACCACGACAACACCTGGTCCAGGATCTGATTGCTCGGTTCGAATGGTGAACCGCCTCACGGCGATACCGGATCGCGACACGAACCGCTGACAGACCAGCCCGCCGTAGGGTCGACGTCCGGTCATCACCTCAGCGCGCTACCGCCGCCTACGGGCAGAGCTCAGAAACGTTCCACGAATCGATACCAATCGCCGCTGTACTGCTCGTACCCGATGTCGCCGTCGTGGCGGGGCTTACCCAGATACGGCGCGCCATCGGGCAGATACGCAAGTCCGATCGGGTCGATCAGCCCACCTTCGATGTAGAACAGACACCCTCCGTCGACGGGTTGAATCCGCCACACCTGATACACACCGATCCGCCGACCGTCCCAGGACGGCGCACATTGCGCCGACGCTGCGACCAAGGACCCCTTCGACACCGCAAACGCCACCGTTGACGGAACCGACAAAACTACGAGCACCGCGGTGGCAAGCACCAACGCCGGCGCGATCGCGCTCATGCGCAGAGCGCGAAACTTGAACCAGCCGAACAACCCGACCACCAACCACACCGCCCCCAGGATCAGAAGAACCCAGGACGCCAGAGCAAACCACGGGAAGAACACCACCGGCGGGGCGAACGTCCACACGATCACCCCGCACACCAACCCGACAAGGACCGCGGTCACCCCCGACAGCACAGTCCACCAACGAGCCGGACGCCCAGCGACAGTCATAACTCACCTTCGCACGAACCCTCGCACCAGAGCGCAACCACCGGACTGTGTCGGGCGAGCGGACCCCCTTCGGAGGATCCACGAAAAGCCGGCATCACCTCGGCAATCGGTACCATTCGAACCATGAGCCTTCGAGCGGCGACCCTCTCGGGGATCCTTGCTGCCATCCTGGCCGGCTGCTCGAGCACCGACACCGACGCGGGCACCGATCAACTCGACCCGTCCACGAGTCCCCCGCCACCCAGCGAGCAGTCACAGCTCTATGCCGCCGCCCTGCACCACCTCATCCTCGTCGACAATCCCTTCGCGACAGCACCGACCCCGATCGGGTCCGTCTACATCGTCGACGGCGCTGCCTCACGCAGCGCACACATGTTCACCGTCGCCGACGGGCCACCGTTCGACACGGAACTGAAGAACGAGATCACCGCGCAGTCCGCGGATCTGCCGCCGGTCGAGTTCACCACCGACCCACAGCAGTACGCAGATCGCGCACGGCAGGGCCTGACCGGGGTCGCACACGACGGCGTCATCGTCGGCCTGTCCCCCACCTGGCCGCAGGACGACGGAACAGTCCATATCGGCGCGGGACTCTGGTGCGGCATCGACTGCGGACTCGGCCTCACCTACGTCCTCGACCAGGTCGACGGACAGTGGACCGTGACCGGCACAACCGGACCGCTCTCCATTTCATGACCGAAGTTCACCTCGGGCAAGCGCGACCTCACCGCTATCGACGTCGACAGCGACATTGCCTCGGCGGGCGCCCAACTAAACGCGATATGCGCAGTACTTGTCGATCCGGACATCGACCAACGCTTCCGCCACTATCCCCAGCTCTACAGCCGCCTCGGCTTCTTGCACCGCTACCGGATTCTCGGGAAAGATGACTGCTCTTCGATCCTCGATCGCCGCGCAACACAGAAAACCGACGATCAGGCGTGATGCAAGGATGACCGCATGTCCTCGCAGCCGAGCATCGACCGGTTTCGTGTCAACTCGCGAAATGCGATACCGCAGGATTCGACGAACGAGCGGAACCGAGAACCGGTGAGGACAGTGACCTCGTGCCCTCGATCGCCGAGTGCGGATGCGACCGCCAGGATCGGAGTGACATGCCCTCCCGCGGGAGTGGCACACAGTAGATAGCGGGCCATCCTGGTCAGCCTATCCGCACCGCACTCGCCGGTGAAGACCGTCGGGGTCCCGGCTGTTCGTTCCCGCGTTCACGGCCTCCACGCGTGCCTCCCACCCGATGCCGCCGCTCCGATCTGCCACGCCGACGCCGAATCCCGCTGCGTCCAAAACTCCGCGAAACACCCACCCGCAGAAAGGAATTCGTCGACCGTTCCGCCCTCCGCGATCCGGCCGCGCTCAAGGAACACCATCCGATCAGCGGTCCGGATGCTCGCAAGCCGGTGCGCGACGATCACCCGCGTGCGCGACACCGGATCTGCCCCGAGCGCCTGCACGACCGCCGTTTCGTTCTCGGTGTCCAGCGCACTCGTCGCTTCGTCCAGGAGCAGCAGCGTCGCCGGCGCCATGCTTCCCGCGGTGATCAGCGCGGTGCCGAGTGCGGTGAGCAGCAGCAGGAACGTCGCGGGTCGGGTGGCGAGGTCGATGAGGGTCTTCTTGCCAGCCATCGGTCGCTGCCAGTCCACGAGGAACCGCACGTACTCCCCCAGCCGCGCGCGGAAGGTCGACGCGGCCGCGCCTCCGAAGACCCGGATCACGGGCTGCCCGTCCAGGTAGGCGGCGGCTTCGCCGTCCATGCGTTCGGCCCACCGCGCGGATTGCACTGTGCGCGGCCCGGACTGCGACATCATGACGGTCATCAGCACGAGGTAGACGAGGATCGGGAGGAACAGCACCAGGGCTAGTCGCCAGTCGACGGCGAACAGGTAGACGAGCACCGCGACGGGTGCGACGACAGCGGCGACCGCATCGGACACGGCATGGGTCACCAGGTAGTGCAGCGACAGCGTGTCGTTCTGAACGACGCGCTTGACCTGCCAGGAGTCGCGGGCGGTGAACCAGCCGAGGGGGATGGCCGACAGCGTACCGAGCAGACGGTGCCGCAGGTCGCGTTCGAAGCGCGCGTCGACGAGGTGCAGCCACTGGCTCAGGGCGGCCGCGAGCAGGGTGCCCACCGCGGTGAGTCCGATCGCCCAGAACCCGACGGACCACAGTTCCGAGTTCGGAGCTTCGGCGAGCAGGCGGCGGGCCAGTTCGGTGAGCAGCACGAACGGCACGAGCTGGATGAGGGTGATGACGGCCTGCAGCACCTCGGCGGCGATCAGTGTCCGCTTCAGTGGCGCGAGGAGCCGACCCCCACCCTGGGCCCGCCACGTGCCGCGTGCGGGTGTGGTCTCGGGTTCAGGGACCGGCGGAGCGGTCTCCGCCGGGGCCGGTTCGGCCTCGTGAGTGCGCTCCTTGCCCATGGCGCGTTCGTCGTGCCAGTACGCCTGGGCGTAGACCTCGGACTTGGGGAAACCGAACTCGTCGCGCAGACGGGTGCGCAGGTGTTTGAGCGAGTTCGATTCCGGCGCCACCCATGCGTACCAGTTCGACCAGTCGCGGTCCTCGACGGCGGCGGCGAACGATTCGTGGTCGCGGCGCGGCACCCAGTGCTTGCGCAGCAGCGGGTGGTCCGGCATTGGGATGAGTTCGTCGTTGTCGTCGCACTTCTCGAGATACAGCTCGATCGCGACGTCGCGCGGTAGTGCTTCGATGATGCTGTTGATGCCGGGGATCGACGCGGAATCGCCGATCAGCAGGTAACCGGCGGGACGTTCGTCGGGGATGTCGAAGCCGCGCGACCCGAACGAGGTGACACTGATGACATCACCGGGTTCGGCTCGCTGCGCCCACGTCGACGCCGGCCCGGCCGGTTCGTGCAGGACGAAATCGACGGCGAAGTCCCCGGTCTCCGGATCGCATTCCGAGACGGTTTATCCGCGTTGGCATTCGGTGTCCGATCCGTCGGGGTCGGGAAACCAGATCCGGATCCACGCGGTCGGTCCGGGAACGACGTCCTCGAACAACGACGGGGACGACATACGCACCCGGCGGAAGTGCGGCGCGATCTGTTCGGTGCCCGTGACCACAGCGTCGTGATCACGGGCATCGAACCCGCGCATCATCATTCCCTGAAATCCACGGCGAGCCATCACTTCCCCAATCCTGTCGTCGCGAGATCGGCGACCACTTCTTTCAGGGCCGCCCCGGTGGAGGGACCGCTACGAGTCCACGAATCGTGGTGGCGAGAACGAGCTTGGAGAACTCCCCGGCGTCGACGGCGGGTAGTTCACGGTGGGCCTCGCGTCGGTGTCGAGTTGCTCGCTGACGGCGCGGCGCCGTTCGTCGAGGCCCTCGACGCGCAGCCGCTGGGTTTCGTCGGCGACGGTGGTGTTGATGGTCGATCCCGCGACGACGCTCGCGACCGACACTGCGACGTCCGGGTTGTATCCGGCACGGCACAGTGCCACGATCTCGTCGGCCATGAGGCGACGTCCCGCGTCGCCGCGTGGGAACAAGATCTGCATGTAGGTGCCGAGACCGGGGTGGTCGAGCACGAACGCCCGCAGTTGCAACCCGAAGGACAACAGGTGCCGTTCGACCGTGTGGTGGGGATCGTGGTGGAGCACGAGGTCGCCGAGGATGTTTTCCCCCGCGAGCCGAGCGCGCGACCGACCCGGACGATGTCGTCGAGGTCGATCTTGCGTGCGCGTCTGCCCAGCTGAGCCACCCGATCCCCTCCCCCGAAGCGTTTAAGTTATACCTCATAACTTAGGTGAGTCCAGCAGGCCTTCTCGTTTCCGGATGCAAGACGTATCGCGCGGAAGGTCCACAACCGAAAAGCGAGGCTCACATCACCGAACGCGGCCCCGGGTTCGTCACCGCCTCGGTCGTCGACCCGTTCGGCAACGTGCTCGCGGTGATGTACAACCAGCACTATCTCGACATCGTCGATTCCGTGAAGGTTGTCTGAAATACACCTCGCGACGGACGTGCGCACACCGACCCCGGCGACCGGCGACCTGCACCCGCCTCGCTACGCTCCAGCTCATGAGTGAGCCGACTTCGACCTACGCCAACGTGACGCTCGACCCGCGTGCCAACGTCTACTTCGACGGCAAGTGCGTCAGCCACAACTTCCACCTGGCGGATGGAACCCGCAAGTCGGCCGGCGTGATCCTGCCCGCGACCCTGAACTTCGGCACCGCTGATCCCGAGGTCATGGAGCTGCACAGCGGCGCGTGCCGCGTCCGGCTCGCCGGCAGCGAGGACTGGACCTCCTACGGCGCAGGCGACTCCTTCTCGGTGCCCGGCGACTCGTCGTTCGACATCGAGGTCACCGAAGCCGTCAGCTACGTCTGCCACTACGGCTGACCACACCCTCAGCATGCGAGAACGCTCCCACCGAGTCCTGCTCGGTGGGAGCGTTCTTCCGTTCGTGGCGACCGGGCCACTACATACGAACCCGACTCAGCCGGTGACCTCTGCGCGGTCGGCCGAAGTGCCGGCCTGCGCCTTCCGCTGCGACGAGGCGTGGCCGACGAACATCGCCGACGCCACGATCCCGATGATCAGGACCGAGGCGGGCAGGAGCATCGACTGGCTCAGCGCGGTGCTGAACATCTCGGCGATCTGCTCCGGGAGAGCGGTTCCCATCGCGGCTCCGCCGCCCTCACCGGCCTGCACCTCACCCAATCCTTGGGCGGCCATCCGCGACGAGATCAGAGCACCGATCGCGGCGCTGCCCAGCACCGAACCGACCTGACGGGTGGTGTTGTAGATGCCGGCACCGGCGCCCGCCTGGTGGATGGGCAGGTTGTGCGTGGCAGTGGAGGCCAGCGGTGCCCAGATGCACGAGTTGGACACGCCGGCGATACCGGCGATGAGCAGGAACAGCACGATGGGGCTGTCCGGCGTCATGAGCACCGCGAAGCCGAAGATCGTCGCGGAGAAGAGCGTGAAGCCGACGGTGGGCAGCACCCGGGGCGGCATCCGGTCGGAGAACTTGCCGATGAGCGGTGCCGTCAGACCGGTGACGATCGCCATCGGGGCGAAGATCAGGGCGGCTTTCGTGGGTGAGAATCCGCGGACCGTCTCGAGATAGAAGTAGGCCGGAACCATCAGGGCGGTCATGGCTGCGCCCATCGACGAGATCGCGATGTTCGACATCGAGAAGTTCCGGTCGCGGAACAGGGCCAGGGGCACGAGAGGTTCGCCCTTGTTGCGCGCCTGGTTGAGCACGAACAGCACCATCACCGCGATACCCGCGAGGATCATCGTCCAGGTCCAGACGTCCCAGTCGCGGCTGGAACCTTCCTGGATTCCGAAGACCAGCAGGAACAGTCCGACGCCGCTGAGGATCACGCCGACGACGTCGAACTTGTGCGGTTGGGTCTCGAGGCTGGGCACCAGCCATGCCGCCAACACGAAGGCGATGATGCCGACCGGGACGTTGATGTAGAAGATCCAGTTCCAGCCCTGCCAGTCGACCAGTACACCGCCGACGAGGGGCCCGAGCAGCGAGGCCAGTCCGGCGACCGCGCCCCACAGACCCATGGCGGCGCCGCGCTTGTCGGGCGCGAAGGTGCGGGCGATGGTCGCCATCGTCTGCGGCGTCATCAGCGCCGCGACGAGTCCCTGGACGGCGCGGGCGGCGATGAGCATCTCGATGGTGCCGGAGGTCGCGCACCACAGCGACGCCGCGGTGAACACCACCAGGCCCGCGAGATAGACGTGCTTGGGTCCGAGCCGGTCGCCGAGACGACCGGTGAACAGCAGGGGCACCGCATAGGTGAGCAGATAGGCGCTGGTCACCCAGACGACCTGATTGATGTCGGCCTGCAGGTCGGCCATGATCGCCGGGTTGGCCACCGCGACGATGGTCAGATCCAGCAGGATCATGAAGAACCCGACCACCAGGGCCGACAGGCCCCACCACGGATTACGTTCGGTTTGCATCGATTTCGTTCCTGTTCGTACCGGTCGAGCACGACCGGCGATCTATTGGGTCGAGGTGTTCCGGTTCGGTCGTTGCGTTACGACCGACCGGGACCGCTACTTTCCGCACTGCTCCTCCGCAGTTCGGCGAGAGTCTCGTCCGTCAGCGCCGCACCCCAGTCGCGGCCGAGATCACGGGGCGGGTCCGGAAGTCGTCGATCGGCGGCATCGACGCTCTGCCACACCAGGGAGCCGTCGCGGATCTCCTCGATCAGTGCACGAAGCCACTCCGATTCGTGGGCGGTCCTGTCCCGGAGGAAGTCGACGGCCACCCAGTAGCGACGCGGCACGCCGTTGTCCGCGGCCCACGTGCGGATCGCGTCGAACTCGACAAGTTCCTCCTCGAGCCTGTCGATGCGCTCGCCGAGGAGGACGACGACCTCGTCGGCCGGAAGGTTGTGCGATTCGGCGAGGCCGAGGGGAAAGATCGGATACCCCCCACCGGGCGTCGGATGATCTCGGCGAGGCGGGCCCGCACGGTCGCGGCACCGGCCTCGGTGATGCTGTAGGTCGTCCGCTCGGGCCGATTACCTGCGCGTTCGGTGCCCTCCTGCCGGATCAGTCCGCTTTCCGCGAGACGGGAAACGGTGTGGTACAGCGAGCTCGGCCGGAGCTTGATCAGGTTGTCCTCGCGGCGCCTGAGCAGAAACTGGGTCGCTCGACATCGGCACGCTCGAGCGACCCCGGAATCGGCGCGTCCGGGTGGCAGACTGCCTGGGGGTGGAGGCCGATTCGCCGACGCACACCTGATGGGCACGTCCGAAGGAAGGACTTTCGAGTAGTCCGCTACGCATGGTTCCGCAGCACCGAGGGTGATGCTTCATTCGATGCCGCTTCCGGAGCAGGAGAGGATCCGTCATGGCCGACCTGGACTCCCCATCGACCCGCGAGGTCTGCGGAACGCCGGACAGGGCAGCGCGCACCGGCCCCGACAGGTGTCGGGAGCATTCCGGTCGTCGTTCACGTCGCGCATGATCCCGCGTCGCCGTCCCAGATCCTCAACTACGCCCAGTTCCCCGGCGGACCGGCAGCGACCGACGGTGTCGTCATCGCCCACTCGTGCTTCGGGACCACCGGCACAGCGCGACCTCCCTTCCATCTCGGTCGCACCGCGACATACGAGATCGGTCGCTGGTTGAGCCAGCGCCGCATCTGGGGCGACGGCGGCGATGCGATGCTCATGTTCACCTCCGGGCAGTCGCTCCGCATGCGGGCGTACCTGGAAGGACCGCGTGCGCCGTTCCTGCTCGGGGCGATGGACCCGGCCCAGACNCGGCAACGGCGGGACACGAGCCGATACCTCGGCACTTGTGTCACTCGACGGCGAGGTGGACGAGCTGCGACGTCAGATCGCCTCGCTCCGGTCGCTTCTCGATCAGATCGGCGCAATCCTGGACCGCGTCGGCTGATCACCCACCACGGACCCGTCAGGACGCACTGTGAGCGAACCGTCGTCGATCATCGGTACCTGGTTCCATTCCTACGAGGAGGACACCGACACCGCGAGGGTCTACCGCCCTCGCGGGTTTCCGTTTCCTCGCTCACGAGGTCCTCACGTTCGAATCGGGGCAACCATGAACCTGAGATGAGCGGTTCAGGCCGATGCGACGCACCGGCCGGAACCCGTCGTTCGAATACGGTCACGATCTGTGCAGCCACACATCGACGATGCCGAACCCCATGTGTCCGCGCGACCGTCCCCGGTTGTATCCACCAGGAACCGCGGGGATGCCGATCGATGCGCCACGATCCGGCGTTGTACCCGAAAATGTTGACGGCGAGCTGCGGCACCCATACGAGGTGCCCGCGAGTGAAGCCGCAGACAGTGAACGTGTTGCCCTTCATCAGGCACGGGACGCCACCTGCGGCCGCGCAGTTCTCGAGGTCGGAAACACCGAAGATCGTGTGCGGTCAGTGGTTGAGATGTTGCAGCCGTTCGTGTTCCGACAGTCCACCCCACACTCCGTGCGGTTCGCCGCTGAGTATCGCGTGGGTGCGGCACTCGGCCAGCACCGGGCAGTTCGCGCAGATGCGCTTCGCGACGACCTCGCGCCGCCTGCGGATGTTCGGTGGTTCGCCCTCCGGGGCGAAGAAGAAGTACTCGTCGGAGGTCCGGCAGTTGGCATGCTGTTGCCATCCGAGTCGCGGCCGGACACGCTCGGTCAGCATGGTCATCCGACCATCACCACCTCCAGTGTGCGGGGGCCGTGCACGCCCTCGACGCGTTCGAGTTCGATGTCCGACGTCGCGGACGGTCCGCTGATCATCGTGATCGGCCGCTCCGGGACGAGCCGGGCCAGCGCTTCGGGCACTCCCACCTCGACGTCGCCCATCGCCACCACACACACGTGCAGGTCGGGGACCAGTGTCAGCGCGCGTCGCCCCTGGTCGGGGTTGCCGTCGAGGAAGATCGTGCCCGTCTCGGCGCAGGTGACCGCAGAGCCGGTGACGACCCCGTCGAGATCACCGAGGTCGGCTGCAGGTCGGTCGGTGGAGTCGACCACCACCTCGCCACCGAACTCCGCCATCCACGAGCGTTTCAGGCCCTCTGGGATCCCGACGCGGCGCACCCCGCGATCCGTGAGAATCTTCGCCAGCACGACGGGTAGATCCTCCGGCGTGCTCTGGTGCACGTGGGCCTTGTAGTCGACCAGTCGGTCGACCAACAGCTCACGGCGTTCGGCGTCCGGCAGGGTGCGTCCGAGACGGTAGTCGCGCGGTACCTCGACCGGTACCGGCGGTGCCAGGGTCTGCGCCGAACGGATCCGGCCGAGAATCGCGTCGCGACTGCTCATCGCTGCTGTCCTTCCTCGCGTGCCTTCGCGAGCGCGGCACGTCCTTCGTCGGATGCCCACCATTGCCGGAAGGTCTGTTTCGGCGGGGCCGGCATGTCGCGGGCGTCTGTCCAGCCGGCCAGTGGACCGGGAAGATGGGTGATCTTTCCCTTCTTGCCGGCGAGGACGCGGCCGAGCCCGGCGGCCTTCTGCGCGGCCGTCCAGCGTCGTGAGGTCGACATGGCCAGCGAGGCGGCCTTCATCGCCGCGGCCTCGGGTCCGAAGCGGGCGTGTTCGACCTTCTGGTGGCGCAGTTCCACCAGCAACGAGGGGATGTCGATCTTGACGGGGCAGGCGTCGTAGCAGGCACCGCACAGGCTCGATGCGAACGGCAGGCTGGCGTTGGGGTCGTCGGGTTCGTCCATCCCGGCCAATTGCGGGCTGAGGACGGCGCCGATCGGGCCCGGATAGGTCGAGCCGTAGGCGTGGCCTCCGGTGCGCTCGTAGACCGGGCACACGTTCAGGCAGGCCGAGCAACGGATGCAGTGCAGTGCTTCACGTCCGATCTCGTCGGCGAGCGCGGCGGTGCGGCCGTTGTCCAGCAGTACGAGGTGGAATTCCTGCGGGCCGTCGCCGGGGGTGACACCGGTCCACATCGACGTGTAGGGATTCATGCGCTCTCCCGTCGACGAGCGCGGCAGCAGCTGCAGGAACACCTCGAGGTCGCGGAAGGTGGGCAGCAGCTTCTCGATACCCATGACGGTGATGAGCGTCTGCGGCAGCGTCAGGCACATGCGGCCGTTGCCCTCGGATTCGACGACGGCGAGGGTGCCGGTCTCGGCGATGCCGAAGTTCGCGCCCGACACCGCAACCGGCACCGTCATGAACTTGTGTCGCAAGAATTTTCGTGCCGCGGCTGCGAGATGACGGGGGTTGTCGTCGAGGTCGGGGTCGACGTCCGGCATCTCACGCAGGAAGATCTCGCGGATCTCGGCGCGGTTGCGGTGGATGGCAGGCACGAGGATGTGCGAGGGCTTGTCGTGGCCGAGCTGGACGATGAGCTCGGCGAGGTCGGTCTCGTAGGCCGCGATCCCTTGTTCCTCGAGGTGCTCGTTGAGTCCGATCTCCTGGGTGGCCATCGATTTGACCTTGATGACCTCGTCGGATCCCGTCTTCCGGATCAGGTCGGTGACGATGGCGTTGGCCTCGGCGGCGTCGGCCGCCCAGTGCACCACGCCGCCGCGCGCGGTCACCGCCTCCTCAAGCTGGGTGAGCAACTCCGGGAGGCGGTTGAGCACGTCGGTCTTGATGGCGGCGCCGGCGTCGCGCAGTTGCTCCCAGTCGGCCAGTTCCCCGGTGACGTCCAGTCGCTTGGCACGGATCGTGTGGGTGGCCTTGCCGATGTTGCGGCGCAACTGCGGGTTCGCGAGTTCCTGGTGCGCTGCGTCGGGAAACTTCCTGATGCCGCGCAGATTTCCGGATCCACGCGGCGGGACGACGGGCATACCGAGTGCGGTCACGCGGGCACTCCCTTGGGGGCGACGGCCGGTTCCACGGAGGCGAGGATCTCGGCGAGGTGGATGGTGCGGGTACCGGTGCGCAGTCGTGTGAGACCGCCACCGATGTGCATCAGGCACGACGAGTCGCCGGCGCTGCAGTATTCGGCACCGGTGGCGGCGACATTGTTCAGCTTGTCGGCGAGCATCGCGGTGGAGGTCTCGGCGTTCTTGATCGCGAAGGTGCCGCCGAATCCGCAGCACGAGTCGGCCTCGGGCAGTTCGACGAGGTCGATCTCGCGCACGGCCCGCAACAGCTGGAGCGGCTTCTCCCCCACTCGCAGCATCCGCAGCGAGTGGCAGGTGGGGTGATAGGTCACCCGGTGGGGGAAGTAGGCGCCGACGTCGGTGACGCCGAGGACGTCGACGAGGAATTCGGACAACTCGTACGTCTTGGCCTTGACGGTGTCGACCCGCCCGCACAACGACGCGGAACCGTAACGGGAGGCGACGATTTCGTGCTGGTGGCGAACGGATCCGACGCATGATCCGGAAGGGGCGACGACGGCGTCGATACTGGTGTCGTCGAAGGCGTCGACGTAGTTCTCGACGAGCGGCAGCGCGTCGGGTTGGTAACCGGTGTTGACGTGCATCTGGCCGCAGCAGGTCTGGCGTTCGGGGAAGACGACGTCGTGCCCGAGCCGGGTGAGGAGCAGGGCGGTGGCCGAAACGGCCTTCGGGAACATCGTGTCGCCGAGGCACGTCGCGAACAGGGCGATTCGCATGGAGATCTCCGCATCGGGGGTGTGGTCTGACCACATTGAACCACACGTTCCGGAGATGCACCGCACATTTTCGGATATCGACCGCACATTCCGTCAGGGGGTCGACTGTGACGCGGACCATGGTGTACCTTCACGTGGTCTGACCACATCGGTCGAAATCACATCCGCCGCCGACAGCGGCGCAACCACAGGAGTTTCGTGTGGCAACCCGTATATCGGCGGTGACATTCACTCCCGCCACTGACGCCATCGCAGGCAGCCTCACCGCATCGGCTCTCGTGGGCCTTGCGCCGCTGCTGACCTTCTTCGTCCTGCTCGCCGGCTTCAAACTCAAGGCCTGGTATTCCGGACTCGGTGCCCTCGTCGTCGCGCTCGTCGTCGCGATCATCGGTTTCGACATGCCCGCGCCGCTGGCCGGCCTGTCCGCCCTGCAGGGCATCACCTTCGGGCTCTTCCCGGTGATGTGGATCGTGATCACCGCGATCTGGTTCTACGAACTCACCGTCGTCAGTGGCCGGTTCGAGGATCTGCGGCGCATCTTCAACTCGATCGGTCACGGCGACATGCGGATCCAGGCGATGCTCATCGCTTTCTGTTTCGGCGGCATGCTCGAAGCACTCGCCGGATTCGGCGCACCCGTCGCGATCACCGGCGCCATGCTCGTCACCCTCGGTATGCCCGCCCTGCGGGCCGCGGTCACGGTCCTGATCGCCAACACCGCACCGGTCGCCTTCGGCGCCATGGCCATCCCGATCACCACCGCCGGCGCCCTGACCGACATCCCCGCCACCGAGATCGCTGCCGTCGTCGGCCGTCAGACACCCGTCCTGGCGCTCTTCGTGCCGCTGTTGCTGCTCTTCCTCGTCGACGGTCGTCGCGGTGTCCGGCAGGCCTGGCCGATCGCACTGGTCACCGGCACGACCTTCGCACTCGCCCAGTTCTGGTGCTCGAGCCACTTCTCGTACGAACTCACCGATGTCGTCGCCTCGCTCGCCGGCCTCACCGCAGCCGTGCTCATGCTCCAGATCTGGAAGCCGCGGACCCCCGAGGACCAACTATCACGCACCCGCACCCGCACCGATGCCGTCGCGGTCCAGGCCGGCAAGGAGGGACCCGGAGGCGCTCACGCTCCGCAGCGTCCCGTCGCCGACGAATCGCTGACCGCTTCGCGCGTCGTCATGGCCCTGTTCCCGTACCTACTGGTCATCACGGTGTTCGGTATCGCGAAGCTGTGGACCGTCGGTGTCGATCTGCCGGAGCGTCTCGCCGCCACCGACGTCAAGATCGAGTGGCCCGGCCTGTACGGCAATCTGATCACGGGCAACGGCGACGCATCGAGCAGCGCGGTCTACACGTTCTCGTGGCTGTCGTCGCCGGGAACACTGCTGCTGCTCAGCGGCGCGATCGTCACCCTCGTCTACGCACGGTGGGACAGCGGTGGCATGTTCCCGCTGACCGTCCGCCGGGCCGCGGCCACCTTCGGCACCACCGTCGTGAGGATGAAGCTCGCCATCGCCACGGTGGCCACCGTCCTGGGTCTGAGCTACGTGATGAATCAGTCCGGCCAAACCGTCGCGATCGGCACGTGGCTCGCCGGAACCGGCGCGATCTTCGCCCTGTTCTCCCCGATCCTCGGTTGGCTCGGCACCGCCGTCACAGGCTCGGACACCTCCGCCAACGCCCTGTTCGCCCGCCTGCAGCAGGCCGCCGGGCAGACCGCCGGCATCGACCCGACTCTGCTGGTCGCGGCGAACACCTCCGGTGGTGTGGTCGGCAAGCTGATCAGCCCGCAGAATCTCACCATCGCTGCCACCGCAGTCGATCGGCCGGGCAGCGAATCGGTGTTGCTGCGCAAGGTGATCGGCTACAGCGTCGCGATGCTCGTCATCCTCTGTGTGCTGGTCTACCTGCAGTCCACCCCGGTGTTGTCCTGGATGCTTCCCTGATCCGGAATCGACTAGGCTCTGAAGTCATGTCGTCGTCCGAGGGTCGTGCCTGGGAGCAGGTGCTCAACCACTTGGAGCAGATGCTGGTCACGGGAGAACTCGGCCCGGGCCAGCGTCTGCCCCCGGAGCGCACGCTCGCCGCACAACTCGGCGTCGGCCGGTCCTCTGTTCGTGAGGCGCTGCGGGTGATGGAAGCCCTCGGTCTGCTCAGCACCCACACCGGATCCGGGCCGAACGCCGGCGCGATGATCGTCTCGCGACCCACCGGCGGGATGTCGATGCTCATGCGCCTGCAGGTCGCCGCGCAGAACTTCCCGGTCTCCGACATCGTCCGCACGCGCCTGGTGCTCGAGACGGAAGTGATGCAGACTCTGGCCGACCGGACCCCGGCACCGGAGCTCATCCAGGCCGAGGAACTCTTGGACGCGATGGACGATCCGGAGTTGGCCGCACCCGAGTTCCTGGTTCTCGATGCCCAGTTCCACGTCGCGATGGCCGACGCGGCGGGCAACCTCGTCGTCGCGGCGATGATGGCCGGTCTGCGCGACTCCATCGAGAGCTACGTCCTCGCGGGCGCACCAAGTACCGACTGGCCCATGACCTGCGTGCGGCTGCGTCACGAGCACCGTGGTCTCGTCGACGCGGTCCGCGCCGGCGATGCCACGCTCGCCCGCAAGCGCATCGTCGAGCACATCCGCGGTTACTACACTCAAAGTTTCGGCGCCGACGCGTTCTGACGTCCGACTCGGGCGATGTCCACCGAAGGGTCTGTGACCGGTTCGGGGACGCGTGTGGATCGTCGGCGATCGACCAGCACCGCGAATACCACGATGAGCAGCAGCGACCACCCCCAGGTAGGGCGCATGTACTCGGCATACCGTCCCGCCTCCACCCATCTGCCC
Organism: Rhodococcus sp. Chr-9; assembly: GCF_000801125.1. NCBI lineage: Bacteria > Bacillati > Actinomycetota > Actinomycetes > Mycobacteriales > Nocardiaceae > Rhodococcus > Rhodococcus sp. Chr-9. Next base: position 753,575 of record NZ_JTIZ01000122.1, on the reverse strand, counting down.
GAGTACCATTCGTCGGCACTGAGGAAGCCGTACACCGCCAGCCAGGCCGGCCAGTTCCGCATCACGGACTGTGGGAGGACCACGCTCATGAGCAACGGGAACAGGAGCATCGAGTAGTACATCTGCCCGAGCGAACCGAGCAGGAACGACGCGGTCATCAGCACGCCGGCACCGGTGACGACGAAGAACACCTCGTCGTGCCGGTGGTAGCGGTGGAGCAGATACATCGTGGCCGCGGCGAGGAACGCGAAACCGATGCGCAGCGCGAGGATCAGTGGTTCGGGCAGACCGTAGTAGGTGCCATTGCCGGTGATCGAACTGTTGAAGTAGTCGCGGGACTGCAACAGATACGGAACGGTGCGTTCGACGAACTGCCACGGATCCGCAGCCCACGGCCACGCCAATGCGGTGAGCCCGACCGGCACCAATGCGGCGGTCAGGAGAACCTTGCTCTGGCGGCGCAGCACGGGAAGCAACAGCAACGGCGCGAGAATCGGTTTGATCGCGAAGGTCACCCCGATCGCCGCGCCCGCCCAGAGGTCCCGCCGCGCCAGCAACAACGTCAGGAACGCCACCTGGCCGAGCAGGATCACCCCGTTGATGTTGGTGAACACCAGGGTGTTGATCACCGATTCGGACGCGAAGGCGACCGTCACCGCGATCGGGAACACCGTCGATCGCGCCGTGTACCCGAACATCCGCACGACGAGATACACGGCGACGAGGACGGCCGCCGCGTTGACCCCGATGAACGCCCATCGCGAGAGTTCGTGTTCGAGGACCGCGAACGGTGCGATCAGCAGCGAACCCGACGGCGGGTAGAGGTAGTGCGGGTCGACGTGTTCGTACGTCGCTGTGTAGACCGGTTCACGGTTCCAGAAGGCGACGGCTGCGCGGTAGACGCCAGTGAAGTCGTCCGTGCGCGCACCGTCCACGGCGCGGATCACCGTGCGATGGACGACGAGCATCACGGCGACCGGCCAGAAGACACACTTCAGCAGAGCCTGCGGTGACCGCACGGTCGGCTGGACCCACCACGGCCCACCGTCCCGACCGCGATCCGAGCTCTCGCTCATCGCTGATAAACGTCGGGAATCCCGTCGCCGTCCTCGTCGACCCGCTCGGCTGCCGTGATCCTGCGGTAGGCACGGTTACGGGCGACGAGAACAGTCGAGGCCAGAGCGGCGCTGAGCAACGATCCGCACAGCACGGCCACCTTCACGTGATCGGCTGCGACGGTGCCTGCACCGTAAGCGAGGTCGCCGATGAGCAGGGACACCGTGAAGCCGATACCGCCGAGCAGGGACACACCCAGCACGTCCACCCAACTCAGCTCGTCGTCGAGATGTGCTCGGGTGAAGCGCGCCACCAGGTAGCTGACCCCGAAGATTCCGACGACCTTGCCGACGACCAGACCGGCGATCACCCCGGCGGAGATGGGATCGGTGAGGGCGTTCGCCAGGCCGGTGAATCCGCCGACGGTGACGCCGGCGGCGAAGAAGGCGAAGACCGGCACGGCAATTCCGGCGGACAGTGGCCGGATCCGGTGTTCGACGTGCTCGGCGACCGGAATCGTGCGGTCCCCCACCTGCCGGGCGACGGGAACCGCGAAGCCGAGCAGTACACCGGCGATGGTCGCGTGCACACCGGATTCGTGGACCAGCCACCAGGTCACTGCCGCCAACGACGCCAGGAGCCACCAGGCACCGAAGCCGCGTCGGAGCGCGATGCCGAACAGCGCCAACGGGATCAGCGCCCCGCCCAGGTAGAGCAGGTTCACCTCGTCGGTGTAGAAGACCGCGATCACGGTCACGGCGAGCAGGTCGTCGACCACGGCGAGGGTGAGCAAGAACGTTCGCAGCGCCGACGGGAGATGACTACCGATGACGGCGAGAATCGCTACGGCGAACGCGATGTCGGTGGCCGTCGGGACCGCCCATCCGTTCAACGCGTCGGCGCCACCACGAAGATTGATGACGGCGAAGATCACGGCCGGGACGATCATGCCGCCCAGGGCGGCGGTCACCGGCATGGCGGCACGCCGCAGGTCCCGCAGACTGCCTTCGACGAACTCCCGTTTGAGTTCGACGCCGACGACGAAGAAGAACACGGCGAGCAGTCCGTCGGCCGCCCAGGTGCCCAGGGACAGGTCCAGGTGCCATGACGCCGGACCGATACGGGTCTCCCGCAGGGCGTGGTAGGAATCCGACCATCCGGTGTTCGCCCAGATCAATGCGATGACGGCGCCGATGAGCAGCAGGACACCGCCGACGGTCTCCTTGCGGAGGATCTCCGTCACACGGCGTGTGTCCTCCCATGTTCCGCGAGAGAGGAAAGGGACTCCGGAGAAGATGTTCGGCATCACAGGTCCTCGGAATTCTCGACGGCACGCGGTACGCGAACGTGGACCGGCTGGGTCGGATGCACCCGATCCGCATGGGCGGCAGTATGTTCCGATCCTCGGAGTGGAATCGGATACCGAAAACTAGGGCATCCCTGCGATTTCGGTGTCGGACGCCGACACGCAGCAGGGAGGCCGATGCGACCTCCGGCGCTGCGGTGGGAATGCCTCGCGAGAGTTCCGCTCACTGCGCCGGCCGCAGAGCTCGGGCGCGACGGGTGGCGACGGGACAGACGGGTACAGACACGGGTCCTCCGGTTCGACGACGTAATTCCTTCTGCCGACCAGACTTCCCGGCGCACCGAGATCGACCATACCGCATCGGGTCAGTTCGACGCGGTGCCCGTCACGTTCTCCTCGGGAGCGACCCGAACGGCGACCGTGGGTTCGTTCGTACCCCCATCCGGCGAGATGACGGTGGGATCGACGACGAGCACAGGCACATGAGAGTGCCCGATGAGGTATTCGGCGACGCTACCGAGCATCCGGGAGGACATGCCTCGTCCGCGGCGCCCTACGACGAGAACGTCGGCGTGGTGTTCCTCGGCGAACCAACCCAGGCATCGACCGGCCGGGCCGGCGAGGACGGCATATCCCACCGAAATATCACCCATCGATTCGACGGCCTGCTCGAGGCGTCGTCGCACCGTGGCGAGAAGTTCGGAGTCGGGATCGCCGGCGTCGTCGTAGGAGATCACGACGACGAGTTCGAGCACTCCACCGGCGGGGCCGAACAGTCGTCGCGCCGCATCCAGCGCATGCTTGGCCTCGGTGGATCCGTCGTAGCCGACCATCACGCGAAGTCCGCCCTTGTCGACCTCTCCGGCGTGCTGCCGGGCCACCGTCGTCACTTCGACGGACCGGGGAACACGCTCGATGCGCTCGAAGGCGATGGGGACGAACAGCGGTCCGAGGATGACGGCGATGATCGTCCAGCGAGGGTCGTGGCCTCGACGTGCCATCCACAGACCGGTCACGAGTCCTGACAGCACCCATACGACGAGGAAGGCGACGAAGACTGCCCAGTTCATGGCGTGCCCCCAGATGCGTGCGCCGAGAAGAGGTGTACCGCTGCGTTCATGTCATCCTCCGGGGTCGTCGAAGAAACCTGTTCCCGCCGACCAGTCTTCCCGGCACACCAGGGGAGACGATACCCGACCCGGCCGCGTGATCTCACCTGTTGTTCCGACAGGTCTGTGCGGAGGACGTCGCCGCGAGATCGCCCCCGTCAGCGTCGAGTCGGACCCCCGGCGGTATCCGCCCGATCACTGTCCTGCAACTGCCGGATGGCATCGACCAGCGGCGCCAGGACGGGTTCGGTTGCGGCCTCGTCGAGCGCCTCCCGGAGGGCGGCGTTGTGGGTGGGCCGGGCCTCTTCGAGCAGGCGCCGACCGGCGTCGGTGACGTCGGTGTAGATGCCGCGGCGATCGGTGGGACACAGATAGCGCGCGAGCAACCCACGATCCTCGAGCCGGGTGACCAGCCGCGTCGTCGCGCTCTGACTGAGGACCACAGCGTCGGCGACCTGGCGCATCTGCAGGTGCCCGCCCTCCCCGTCGTGCTGACGGTTGAGCACGTCCAGCAGCGAATATTCGCGCACGCTCAATTCGTGGCCGGACTGCAGAGCGCTCTCGATCCGGTTCTCGATTCGCCCGTGCAGGAGCGACAGCGCCGACCACCTGTTGGCCAACGCGGTCATCGACGGGTCCGTGGCGGTCATGGTGGGCTCCTGGGTCGGCTCGTACGAACAGGTGACGCGGACGGCATGCCGACGTCGCCACATCGCTCACTATACCCGCGCTTGCAGTTAGTCGGCGTCTGCAATTATTGTTTACGCCAGTAAAGCGCGTCTGCGTCTCTTCTCGATCGAAGGATCGTTCTCATGCCACTCGCCCTGCTGGCCCTGGCCATCGGTGCCTTCGGAATCGGCACCACCGAGTTCGTGATCATGGGGTTGCTCCCCCAGGTCGGATCGGATCTCGGAGTGTCGATCCCCACCGCCGGATATCTCGTCACCGGCTACGCCCTCGGCGTCATGATCGGCGCCCCGATCATGACGGCGCTCGGCACCAGGATCTCCCGTAAGAACATGTTGATGCTGCTCATGGGCCTGTTCGTCCTAGGCAATGCCGTCTCTGCCCTCGCGCCCACCTTCGCCGTCATGCTGATCGGCCGCGTCGTCGCNCGGCTCGGTGGTCGCCGCGGAGCTGGTGGCACCGCAGAAGAAGGCCGCTGCCATCTCCCTGATGTTCACCGGACTGACGGTTGCCAATGTCGTCGGCGTCCCACTGGGTACCTTCGTCGGCCACACCGCGGGCTGGCGGGCGACGTTCCTGGTCGTCGCCGCGCTCGGCGTCGTCGGTCTCGTGGGCGTCACGAAGCTCGTCCCCGACGTACCCCGACCCGAGGGCGTCCGGCTGCGCCACGAGATCGCGGCGTTCAAGAACGTCCAGGTCGTGCTGGCCATGACCATGACCGTCCTCGGCTTCGGGGGCGTGTTCGCCGCGATCACCTACATCGCACCGATCCTGACCGATGTCGGCGGTTTCGCCGAGTCCTCCGTCCCCTGGCTGATGGCCGTGTTCGGAACCGGCATGGTGGTCGGCAACCTCGTCGGGGGACATTTCGCCGACCGCAATCTCATGCCGATGCTCTACACCGCCCTGGCCGGCCTGGCCGTGGTGCTCGGTCTGTTCACCTTCCTGGCCTCCGACGAAACCGTGTCCGTCGCGGCGGTCTTCCTGATCGGCGCTCTCGGTTTCGCGACCGTCCCGCCCCTGCAGAAGCACGTGCTCGACCATGCGCACGGCGCCCCGACCCTGGCGTCCGCCGCCAACATCGGTGCCTTCAATCTCGGCAACGCTCTGGCCGCCTGGCTCGGCGGCATGGTGATATCCGCCGGATTCGGGTACACGGCACCCGACGCCGTCGGGGCCGTCCTGGCCGCGTCCGCTCTGATCCCGGCGGTCCTGTCCCACCGACTACAGCGAAAGGACGATCACGCCAACGCAACTCGCCCATCCGCAGAACCCGACCTCCACAGCACCTCCCGTACTGCCGTCGACCCCGTCCGACTCTGATCCCGAACTACGCGAACACCCCCGAAGGAGCACCATCTCGTGACATCGTCCACGATCCCCACCGTCACCCTGAACAACGGCGTCGAGATCCCCCAGCTCGGCTTCGGCGTCTTCCAGATCCCCGAGGACGAGACCACTGCGGCCGTCAGCGCCGCACTCGAGACCGGCTACCGCCACATCGACACCGCCGCGATCTACGGCAACGAGGCCGGCGTCGGCCGCGCGCTGGCGGACTCCGGACTGTCCCGCGACGAGCTGTTCATCACGACGAAGGTGTGGAACTCCGATCAGGGCTACGACGCCACCCTCCGTGCCTTCGACACGAGCCTCGCCGCGCTCGGCCTCGATCGTCTCGACCTCTACCTGATCCACTGGCCGACCCCGGCCCGCGACCTCTATGCCGACACCTGGCGTGCCCTCGAACGCCTCGTCGAAGAAGGACGCCTCCGCGCCGCGGGCGTGTCGAACTTTCAGCCCGCCCACCTGCAGCGCCTGCTGGACGGCAGCTCGCTCATCCCGACGATCAACCAGATCGAATTGCACCCCGGTCTGCAGCAGAGCGAACTGCGCGCCTTCCACGCCGAACACGGAATCGCCACCGAGGCATGGAGCCCGCTCGCCCAGGGCGCCGTGCTGAACGACGAGGCGATCACGTCGATCGCCGAACGCACCGGCAAGTCGCCGGCCCAGGTGGTGCTGCGCTGGCATCTGCAGCTCGGCAACGTCGTGATCCCGAAGTCGGTCACGCCGTCCCGGATCCGGGAGAACTTCGAGGTCTTCGACTTCGAGCTGACCGACGAGGACATGTCGACCATCGCCGGTGCCGATNGGCTCCGGGCGGATCCACCGCCCGGAGCCGGTAAGGCGCTCGAAGAGCTGCGTTCAGGTGTATTCGACGGTCATCCTGTCGATGCCCCCGTCGAACGGGAACGGTGCACGGTCGAAGTAGTCGAGCGAAACCGGTGAACCCAGGCAGGTGCCGATGTCCAGGCAGTCGTTGGCCGTGAACAGCAACGGCGCACTGACCGGCACGACGGTCTCCCCCACCGACTGCCCGTCGACTGACATCCGGACGTTCAACGGACCACCGGGGCGCGCTTCGGCGTACTTGGTGACCACCTCGACGAGGTGGTGCCCGGGTGCGATGCGGGTCGCCGAACGCATCTTCGTCCGCATCAGGATGAAGAGGTTGTACTCGTAGCAGAGGTAGCCGTCGTCGGCGAAGCACGTCAGGCCACCACCGTTGGCGCCCAGCGCATATAGGACGCCGTGTGCCCGCTCCGGGAAGGTCACCTCGATGCAGACCCGGTTGTTCTTGTTTCCCAATGCGGGAGCGCAGAATTCGGGCATACGCGTGACGTCACCGGTGAAATCCCAGCTCGTGTACGGCGTGGTGATGCGTTGCTCGGGATGGATCGCCGCGACCCAGAGACCCCCACCGATGGGAAGAGCGTCGTTCTTGGCCGCTTCGATCGCGAAGATCTCCCGCATCTGGGCCAACTTCTCGGGGTACTGCTCTGCGAGGTCGCGGTTCTGCGTCCAGTCCTCGTCGAGGTTGTAGAGCTCCCAGGTGTCGTCGTCCGGGCTCCAATCGCGGATCCCGCCGGGCAGCCCCGGCAGCCACGGTGCGCGGGGACCGAAGGCCGACGCCATCCATCCGTCGTGATAGATCGCTCGACTGCCCATGACCTCGAAGTACTGGGTGAGTTTGCCCGCCGGCGCGTCACGGTCCACGAACGTCCGGGCGAAACCGGCGCCGTCGATCGGATCCTGCGGAATCCCGTTGACGGTCCGCGGCCGTGTGATGCCCAGCAGCTCGTAGAAGGTCGGCACCAGGTCGTTGCAATGCAGGAACTGGGTGCGTGGGGTGCGATCCGGCGTGATGCGCGCAGGCCAGCGCACCACCATGGGATTGCGGGTTCCCCCGAGATGGGAGGCGAGAAGCTTCATGCCCTTGTAGGGTGTGCTCCCCGCCCACGCCCACCCGGCGTGGTACATGTTGTCCGTTTTCGGGGAGCCGAGAACATCGAGTCCGCCGAGTTCGTCGAGGGCCGCGATGTGCTGGGCCGTGGTCGTGGGGATCCCGTTCTGCGCGAGCAGTTCGCTGATGGTGCCGTTCTGGCCCTCACCGGACGACCCGTTGTCGCCCCAGATGTAGAAGACCAGGGTGTTGTCGCGATAGCCCAGCCGGTCGAGTTCGTCGAACAGCCGCCCCACCTGGACGTCGCAGTGTTCGGCGTATCCGGCCGCAACCTCCATGAGGCGTCGTTGGAAGGGCTTCTCGTCGTCGGGTATGTCGTCCCAGGCCGTCATGGTGGGATGCCGCTCGGTGAGTTCGGCCTCCGGTGGGATCCAGCCCTTCTCCTTGGCCCGCTCGAACACCCGCTCGCGATAAGCGTCCCATCCGTCGTCGAACTTGCCCGCATACCGGTCGGCCCACGGCTTCATGATGTGGTGCGGCCCGTGCAGACAACCGCTGGCCCAGTACATGAAGAACGGCCGGGACGGATCGAGCGCCTTGTGGCGGCGCAACCAGCCGATCGCGTCGTCGGCAAGGTCCTCACTGAGGTGGTAGCCCTCCACGGGAGTCTTCGGAGGCAAGACGACGGTGGTGTTGCGGACGAGATTCGGCTCGTACTGCGACGCCTCGCCGGCGAGGAAACCGTAGAAGTAGTCGAAACCGACTCCGGTGGGCCAGTTGTCGAAGGGACCCGCTGCGGTGGTCTCCTCCGCAGGAGTGTTGTGCCACTTGCCGAAAGCCGCTGTGGTGTAACCGTAGTGGCGCAGCACCTCGGCCCCGGTGGCGCTCGATTTCGGGATGTGCCCGGAATAGCCGTCCCAGTCGTTGGCCAGTTCGGCGATCTGCCCGTTTCCGACGCGGTGATGATTGCGTCCGGTCAACAACGATGCGCGGGTGGGCGAACACATCGCCGTGGTGTGGAAGCGGTTGTAGCTGATGCCTTCGTCGAGCAGGCGGTCGAGCGTGGGTGTGCTCACCTCGCCGCCGAATGCGCTCGGCAGACCGGGGCCCGCGTCGTCGATGAGGACGACGAGGATGTTCGGGGCGTCATCGGGAAGGCGACGGTGCTGTGTGCGTGGGCTGTAGACCGATTCCTGCATGGTCCGTCCTGCGATGCTTCCCGACGGCACCGGTGGGAACGGCAGAGTTTCTCCGCCCGGGATCGGATCCGGACGCAGATCCTGGCTCATGGTGGATGCCTCTTCTCACCCCATCCGTTCCCAGTACACCACCGGTATCGGGCCGCACACACCCCTGATCAGGGTGAAACCTGCCCTGTTACGGGCGAATGATGCAGCGGAATCCGATATGGCACGTCGCGGTCTCCTCGGTGTCACCCTGACGGGCCGCGGGTCGGTACCGCAGGCAGTAGTTCGGGGCGCACAGATGCGATCCGCCCTTGATGACACGGCGCGGATACGCCTCGCGCGGATCGTGTTCGGCCTTGTCGACGCGGGGATTCGTCGGGATGCAGCACGACGACGCCGGCGCGACGTTCTTGCCGCTCGAAGCATGGTTCGCGGTGAAGTAGTCGGCGGTCCACTCCCACACGTTGCCCGCCATGTCGTGGAGCCCGTATCCGTTCGGCCGGAAGTGTCCGACAGGTGAGGTTCCGGCAAATCCGTCCGTTTCGACGTTCTGCCACGGGAATTCGCCCTGCCAGACGTTCCCGCCGGGCCGGCCCTTCGGTTCGTGCTCGTCGCCCCATGTGAAGGCCGTGCGGTCGAGTCCGCCGCGGGCGGCGAACTCCCATTCGGCCTCGGTCGGCAGTTCCTTGCCGGCCCACTCGGCGTAGGCGCGGGCATCGAACCACGACACGTGGGTGACGGGATGGCGTTCCCGCCCGCCGACGGTGCTCCCCGTCCCTTCGGGATGACGCCAGTTCGCGCCCGGGACGAACGACCACCACCTCGTGTAGTCATCGAGCGGTACCGGCCCCGGAGGCGGCGTGAACACGAGCGAGCCGGGCACGAGCAGGGACGGATCGGCGCCCGGATAATCGGCGGGGTCCGGCGCGACCTCCGCGGTGGTGACGTATCCGGTGTCCTTCACGAAGCGCCGGAACTCGGCGACGGTCACCGGGTGCGTGTCCATCCAGAACCCGTCGACCGTCACCTGGTGGACCGGTCGCTCCTCCGGATAGAAATCCTCCGACCCCATCCAGAACATGCCTCCGGCGATGAGAGTCATGTTCTGTGTCGCAGCACGCGTCATGACGTCAGCCTCGCACGGCCCGGGTCGGGGCGCGAGGGACGCACCGACGCGACGAGACCGCGCATTCTCCCGTCCCGCCCCGGCCCCGTACCGCAGACTCGGGACATGCCCTCCACGACGACGGAACTGTCCCCGATGCTGGCGACCCTCGGTCCGCCGCCGACCGGGAACTGGGCGTTCGAGATGAAATGGGACGGCCAGCGCACCCTCGCCACGGTGACCGACGGGCAGTGCCGGCTGACCAGCCGCACCGGCAACGACATCACCCGGAGCTTCCCCGAACTCCCCCACCCGCTCACCACTGCGACGGACGGCCGGGACTGCATCGTCGACGGCGAGATCGTCACCCTCGATTCCGAAGGGCGGCCGTCCTTCGCCCGGTTGCAGCGCCGCATGCACGTCCACCGTCGCACCGAGGAGCTACGCGCCGAGCTACCGGTGCTGATCTACCTGTTCGACGTCCTCGCTCTCGACGGACAGTCCACGACGGAGTTGTCCTATCTGGAGCGCCGGGCCGTCCTCGACGATCTGATCGTCCCCGGACCTCGGGTTCAGCTGTCGCCGTACTGGACCGATGTCGACGCACCGACCATGCTTACGGTCGCGCGCGAACACGGCCTCGAAGGGATCGTCGCCAAGGACCCGGACGCACCGTATCTACCCGGGACCCGCAGCGACGGCTGGATCAAGACGCCGCTGCGTCGGAACACCGAGGTGGTCGTCGTCGGGTGGCTCCCCGGATCCGGCAAGGCTGCCGGCGGCATCGGTTCACTGCTGCTCGGCGCGCACGACGACGAGGAACGGTTGGTGTTCATCGGCCGGGTCGGGACGGGATTCACCGCCGCGACCCGACGTGAGTTGCGATCGCAGCTGCGTCCCTTGGAACGACCGACGACCCCACTGGCGGTTGCGCCGCCGGCACGGGAGACCCACGGCGCCCACTGGGTGGAGCCCATCCTCGTCGGAGAGGTCGAGTACCGGGAGTACGCGGGCGGAAGCCTGCGGCATCCGAGCTGGCGAGGACTACGCACCGACAAGACGGTGCCGGAGGTCGATCTCCCCGGCCGACACTGACCTTCCGGTTACCGTGAGGCGCATGGACCTCCGTCGCAGTGTCGCCGATGCCCGAGTGGCCCGCCTCGCCACCGCCGACGGATCGGGCGCGCCGCACCTCGTTCCGATCGTGTTCGCGCTCGACAGCGACGTGATCCACACGTGCGTCGACGACAAACCCAAATCCACCCGGCGCCTACGTCGCCTCGCCGACATCGCAGAGAACCCGCGGGTGTGCGTGCTCGTCGACCACTACAGCGACGACTGGTCGCAGCTGTGGTGGGTCCGCATCGACGGCATCGCCACGGTCCACGACGCCGATACTCCCGAAGGAACTGCGGGCATCGGCGCTCTCGTCCGCAAATACTCGCAGTACCAGGCGAAACGACCACCCGGACCGGTGATCACCATCGACAGGCTGCGCTGGCGGTCCTGGTCGGCGTGAGCAACTACCGGTCCAGCGTGAGCATCGCCTCGGCGATCTCGTCGACCGCCGCAACGGGGACCGCGGTGCCGGCATCGTCCAGGACGAGCAACCGCGCTCCCAGGATCTCGCGTGCGATGGCTTCTCCGTTGCCGACGGGGAAGAACGGATCCCGGCGACCGTGCACGACGAGAGTCGGGACGTCGACCTGGGGCAAGCGTTCTCGCCAGCGGGGCGTGCAATCGAGTCCGGCGAAGACCGTTCCGAGCTGATTCGCGGCCTGGACCGACGGCTCGTCGTTCGGGGTGCGGTCCCAGATGCGCCCGGCAACCACGCGCGCGGCGTCCGGATCGTTGCCGAGGACCGCGGCGCCGGTAGCCGCGAACTCCGCCACGGCCGTGCGATCGGCCCAGTCGGGCATCGGGAGCGCGAACACCCGCTTCATCGTCGCCGCGTCGTGATCGGGAAGGTCGGGATCGCACGGGCCCGGTGCTACCGGACGTGTCCCGACCAAAGTCAGTGCCCGGAATGCGTCGGGATGGTCGAGCACGGCGACTTGGGCGACCATGCCGCCGACGCCGATACCCGCGAGATGCGCCGGCCTGCCATCGAGCGCGTCGACGAGGGCTGCCGCATCGTCGGCGAGGTCGCGCAGGGTGTAGCCGGGCGCGTCCGGGTCCTTCGTCGTCGACTCCCCACAATCCCGCAGGTCGTATCGCACGACACGACGCCCACCCGCGGCGAGCCGTGTGCACAGTTCGTCGGGCCACGAGAGCATCGTCGTGCCGCCGACGAGCAGGACGAGTGGTGCGTCATCGTCGCCGAAGAACTCGACGCCGAGGTCGACCCCGTTGGCGCTGATGGTGGTCATGACTCGCTCGAGCTTCCGGTGTGCAAGGTCGAGTCCTCGTAGCGGGTGCCGTCGAGCCGCGGTCGATGTCCCATGGTCTCGTCTCCTTCTCGATCGGGTTCCGTCTTGTCCGAATTTGCGTGAACGAAGTCCACGACAGTGGCCACGAGTGGTGGCGTTGAAAGGACAGACCGGAGCAACTCCTCGATCTCATCGGTCCGGCCGTCGAGGTCTACAGAACCGACCGGCCATATGGCATCGCGTATCGACCTCGAGTCGACTCGAGGTGCTGTCCGCACACCGACACTCCTGGAGGAACCGTGATCGCTCTCGGACCACAACTCATCGGCCCCACCGAGAAGACTCTCAACGCTCTGCTCCACGACACCACCTACGCACCGGACACTGCGGAGGTCGTCGATTCCCTGATCGCTCGGGGCCTGATCCGCTACGACCGGCTCAGCGAATCCGGACGAGAAACCGTGGCAAGGATCGAACATCGCATCGAGGAGCTGACGTCCGGTATCTGGGAGGCCGTCTATCCGGCCGACCGTGTCGCCGCGGAACGTGCGCTGAACACTGTGCTCGACCGTGCCCGAACGGTCCTTGTGAGTCGGTAGTTGTCAGCGCATCAGTCCTGTCGATTGCCGCGAGCGAGGCACCTTCTCGACGAGTTTGCAGGACGGCTCGTCGACGTCGAGAGCCACGATCGAGATCGTCCTGGGTGTGCTGTTGTCGGTCGTCGGTGTCCGGCAATGGCGCAGTCGCCGCGCCGAACACGACGCTCCGGCCTCAATGGCTTACCGATAAGATGTAACCTGCAGCACTCGACGTCCGTCAACCGTTGACTTTCCGTCCCGCATGACCCATGCGGGCACAGGCACCGTCGGGTCACCTCCTCCGCTCGAGCGTCGGGCCCTTCGAGGGTGCCTTCCACCTTGGCACGCCCGCACTACCCGCAGGGCAGATACCAGGGCGCGGCAGCGGTCAGTTCACATGGGCGCGCAGCACATCCACCACCCGCCGGACCGCCGGTGCCGGGTTGTCGCGGCGCCACGCGAGCGCGATCGGCAGCACCGGACTGTTCCGCAGCGGGACGTATCGCACGCCCGTCACGGTGATGTCGGTGGTCGACGCGACGACGACCGCTACCCCCACCCCGGCTCCGACGAGGGCCAGCAGGCTGTAGGGATCCGGCGCCTCCCGGGCGATCACCGGGGTGAATCCGGCGGAGTGACACACCGTGAAGGTCATCTCCCGCACGCTCGACCCGTGGGCGGCGGGATACACGACGAACCGCTCGCCGGTCAGATCGGCGGCATCGAGTTCCTCCCGCGCCGCCAGCCGATGGTCGGCCGGCAGCGCGACCATGAGCGATTCCTGCCGCACCGTCTCGGTGGCGACGTCCCGGGGCACCGGGAGGCCGACGATCCCCATGTCGAGCAGTCCTTGCGAGACGAGATCGAGCACTTCCCCCGTGTAGGTCTGCGGACGCAGATCCAGCTCGATGCCGGGACAACGCTCCTCGAGCAGCCGGGTCAGCTGCGAGATCACCGTGTATCCGCTCGCGCCGCCGAACCCGACGCTCACCACCCCGGTGACTCCCGAGGCCGTCGACCGCACGACGGTCCGGGCGATCTCGATCTGCGCGGCGATCACGCGTGCGGGTCCGAGCAGCGATTCACCGGCCGCGGTGAGTTGCACCGAGCGGGTGGTGCGGGCGAACAGCTCGGCGCCGAGTTCGCGTTCGAGCGCGCGGATCGTCTGACTGAGCGGCGACTGGGCGATGTGCAGTCGCTCCGCTGCGCGTCCGAAGTGCAACTCCTCGGCCACCGCCAGGAAGGCCTGCAGTTGCCGAAGTTCCATGCCGGCCTCAATTTTGTCGGTTGATCTACACAATCGTGCTCGATTAGGTCTTGGACTTTACACGGTTGCGCCGGTGATAGTGATCCACGACTCATTCATCCGCGGACCGAGTCCGCTCGACGCCTTCGGAAGTGCAGCGTGAATACTTCGTCAGAGCACACCGCGCCCCCGCCGCCACGCCCGATGCACGACACCCGGGCAGCACGACGCGCCGGTGTCACCGCCTTCGTCGGCACCACCATCGAATGGTTCGACTTCTACATCTACGGCACCGCGTCCGCCCTCGTGCTCGGGGCGCTGTTCTTCCCCGACGCCTCCCCCGCCGTCGGCACGCTCGCCGCCTTCGCGACCTTCGCGGTCGGTTTCATCGCCCGCCCTCTCGGCGGGATCATCTTCGGCCACTTCGGTGACCGCTTCGGCCGCAAGAACGCGGTCATCATCACCCTCGCGCTCATGGGCGCCGGCACCGTCGGCGTGGGCCTGCTGCCCACCTACGACCAGATCGGAATCTGGGCGCCTATCCTCCTCGTCGCCCTGCGAGTGCTGCAAGGCATCGCGATGGGCGGCGAATGGGGCGGAGCAGTCCTCATCGCCACCGAGTTCGCCCCACCCGGCAAGAAGGTTCTCTACGGTGCCTTCGCCCAGCAGGGTTCGCCGGTGGGCAATCTCCTTGCCACTCTTTCCTTCCTCGGACTCACCGCGATGTCCGACGCGACCTTCGAGGGCTGGGGCTGGCGTATTCCGTTCCTGGCGTCCGCCGCGCTGGTGATCGTCGCCCTCTACATCCGCGTGCGGATCCAGGAGACGCCCGAGATGCGCGTCGCCGCGGCCGCCCAGGAACGCACGAAACTGCCGCTCGTCGAGGTCCTGCGCTCCCATCCGGCGGCGCTGCTCCTCGGTGTCGGTGCCGTGGTGGCGGGTGTCGCGATCACCTACGTCAAGACGACCTTCGCCCTCGCCTGGGCCACCACCGATCTCGGGTTCACCCGATCGGACTTTCTGCTCGTGATCACCCTCGCGCTGGTCGCGCAGGTGCTCGTCCAACCCTTCGGGGCGGTTCTCGCCACCAGGATCGACGCGCGACGGGCGGTGCTGTGGATGCTCGGACCCGAACTCGTCGTCCTGCCACTGATGTTCGTGCTGATCCGCACCGGCTCGCTCACCTGGGCGATCATCGGCATGGTGCTCGCCACCGCGCCGCACGCGATGTATTACTCGGCGCTGGCCGGCATCCTCGCGCAGATCTTCCCCACCCACGTGCGCTACACCGGCATCTCGTTGTCGTACCAGATCTCGACGGCGATCTTCGCCGGCACCGCCCCGATGGCGAGCCAGTTCCTCCTCAACCGCACCGACTCGATCTGGCCGGTCGTCGGCCTCGGGATCGGATACGTGCTGATCTCCCTGATCTGCATGACCGCCCTGCTCAAACGCTCACCGACCACCACCGAGCCCGACGAACCACCCCCCGCCCCCGCCCGGACGACGGCCGACGCCTCCTGACACGAACGGACGACCATGAACTACGCCCATACCGACCCGGCCCTGCATGCGGTACTCGACCGCTGGATCTCCGACGCCCACCGGCCGCTCACCGACCGTCTCCTCGCGCGCCTGGGTGCCGATGCCGCCGACCGTCTCGACGCGCTCGCGGCCACGGCGAACGCCCATCCGCCGGTGCTGCACCGGTACGACCCCGACGGCGAGCGCATCGACCGCATCGAGTACCACCCCGCCTATCTCGAACTGTGCCGCGCCGCCTACAGCGAATACGGTCTCTCGGCACTGTCGCACCGCCCGATCCACGGTTGGACGGACACGCCCCCGCATCTCGTCAAGTACCTCGCGTCATATCTGTTCGTGCAGGCCGAGTTCGGCCTCGCCTGCCCGGTGTCGATGACCGATGCCGCCGCGCGCACCCTGCGGATGTTCGGCGACCCCGAGGTGTTCGGCCCGTGGATCGACGGCCTGACCTCCACCGATCCGGCCACCGCTCTGACGGGGGCGATGTTCATGACCGAGACCCAGGCGGGAACGGACATCGCGAAGACCGAGACCCGGGCCGAATTCGACGGCACCACATGGCGATTGACCGGACGTAAGTGGTTCGCCTCCAACCCGGACGCCGACGTCGTGATCACCCTGGCCCGGTTCCCCGGCGGCGACGAGAACTCGACCCGCGGGGTGGGAATGTTCATGCTGCCCAAGCAACTTCCCGACGGCAGCCGGAACTCGTACACGATCGACCGGCTCAAGGACAAGCTCGGCACGCGATCGATGCCCAGTGGTGAGATCACCCTGCACAGCGCGTACGCGCTGCAGGTCGGCGACCTCGACCGTGGATTCCGGCAGATGACGGAGATGCTCAACACCTCCCGCCTGTCGAACGCGATGCGCTCGAGTGCCCTGATCCGGCGCGCCGTGCGCGACGCCGTCGCTCACACGAGGGAGCGGGAGGTCTTCGGGAAGTCCCTGTTCGATCAGCCGCTCATGCGCGCCACCCTGCTGCCGCTGCTGCTCGACGCCGAGGCCGCGCTCGCGCTCGTCGCCTACAGCGGTGCGACCCTCGACCGTGCCGACAAGGGCGACGAGCAGGCCCGCGGTGTCGTCCGGATCCTCACGCCCGTCGCCAAGCACTACATCTGCAAACGTGCCCGCACCGTCACCGGTGAGGCGATGGAGATCCGGGGGGGCAGCGGCTATATCGAGGACCGCGTTTTCGCCCGCCTCGTCCGCGACTCGCATCTCGGATCGATCTGGGAGGGTTCGAGCAACGTCATCGCGCTCGACGTACTCCGGTCCATGCGCAAGAACGGCGCGCACCGGGTCCTCGCCGACGCGCAGCGCACACTGCTCGACGCGGCGCATCCGGAATGCGCCCCGGTCGTCGCGGCACTGCGGGAACGGTGGGATGTGCTCGAGGCGCGCGGCGAAGACCTGCTCGCCGACGACGACGCGCACGCGCAGACCCGCTGCGCCGCCTACACCGACGATCTCGCACAGACGGTGATGGCCACCCTGCTCGTGGACCTGGCGTCGCACCGCATCGAACACGGTTTCGGCCACCGGTCGTTGCTCGTCGCCCACGCCTACCTGGACGGCCTGGCCGATGAGCCGAATGCCGTCGCTCTCGTCCACCTCGCCGCGATCGCCGACGGCACCGACGTCGACCCGTCCGTCGCCGCCGCTGCGGCACCGAGCACCGCCGCCGATGCGGCACCGACTGCACTGACAGGAGCACTAAGATGACTGCGAAGCCCGCTACCGGCCCCGCCCCGCTCGCCGGCGTCAAGGTCCTCGACCTGTCGAAGATCCTCGCCGGACCGTACGCGACCATGTCGTTCGCCGACCTCGGCGCCGATGTCACCAAGGTCGAGCACCCCGAGGGTGGCGACCCCACCCGGGTGTGGGGGCCGCCCTTCGTCGGCGACGACGCCACCTACTACCTCGCGGTCAACCGCGGCAAGAAGTCGGTGACCATCGACCTCAAATCCGAGGAAGGGCAGCGGATCGTGCAGCGAATGCTCGCCGACGCCGACGTCGTGGTCGAGAATTTCAAGCCCGGCAGCGGTCTGCAGAAGATCTTCGACTACCGCGCCCTGTCCGAGCAGTATCCGCACCTGATCGTGCTGCACATCTCGGCCTTCGGTGACGAGGGGCCGTTGGCCGACCAGCCCGGCTACGACATGGTCGCCCAGGCCGCCGGTGGTCTGATGTCGCTGACCGGGGAACCGAACGGAGCGCCGATGAAGGCCGGGTACGCGATGGGTGATCTCGGTGCGGCACTGTTCGGGGTGATCGGGGTGCTCGCCGCGCTGGTCGAACGCACTCGCACCGGTCGCGGCCAGTACGTCACCACGTCGTTGTTCGAATGCCAGCTGGCGATGCACGTCAACTGGGCCACAAACTATTTCGCCACCCGGGAGCGCCCGCATGCCCTGGGCTCCGCGCACCCCAATCTCGCTCCCTATCAGGCGTATCCGGCGAGCGACGGCCACTTCGTCGTCGCGGTCGGGAACGACGGACTGTGGGAGAAGCTGTGCGCGGCACTGGAAAGACCGGAACTTGCGACCGATGTGCGGTTCGTCCGCAATCGTGATCGTATCGAGCATCGCAGCGAACTCGACGAGGTCCTCACCGCGGCGTTCGCGACCGGGACGGTGCAGCACTGGTGCCGCGTCCTGGAAGACCACGGCGTGCCGGTCTCCCCCATCCGGCATCTCGACGAGATCTACAGCGATCCGCACACCGCCGCGATCGGCATGGTCGGCACCGTCGACCATGCGTCCGGGCCTCTCGAACAGATCGCTTTCCCGGTCAATTTCGGTGGGGCACGACCGCCGCTGCGGTCGGCGCCACCGCTGCACGGGGAACACACCGACGAGATCCTTACAGGATATCAGGAGGTCTCCGTTCCGTCCTAGCGACGAACGTCTCGAATGTCGCTGACCTGCGGCCGTTTCCGATCGATCGGAGACGGCCGCAGCGCTGTTCGGACCCGAACCGGAGCGGAGACATCTCGGTCCGGGGGTTGTCGCGTTCACTCAGTGCGGCAGCACTTCTGAGGTCGACGCGTCCGGATTTCTCCGCGATACGCGGGGGTAACGTCCGCGAAACAAGAGCCGCGCATGATCGGCATCGATTGCACGACCGCCGACTCGCACGAAAGAACGATACATGCAGCTGACTCCCGCCGACACCGAGAAACTCCTTCTGGCCGTCGCCGGCATGGTGGCGCGCGACCGGCGGGACCGCGGCGTCCGACTGAACTATCCCGAAGCCGTTGCCCTGTTGTCCACCTGGGTGATCGAACGGGCACGCGAAGGCGCCGATGTCGCCGACCTCATGGTGAAGGGCCGCGAGGTCCTCGCCCGCGACGAGGTCATGGGCGGTGTCGCCGAGATGTTGACCGACGTGCAGGTCGAGGCCACTTTCCCGGACGGACGCAAGCTCGTCACGATCCACCACCCGATTTCCTGAAAGGAGCCCGACATGGCATCCGGACCGACTTCGGGACCCGGAGCGATTCGCGTCGCCGAGGGCTCCCTCACTCTCAACGCGGATCGCTCCGACGACGAGCGCATCACCCTTGTCTTCCTCAACACCGGTGACCGTCCCATCCAGATCGGATCGCACATCCACCTGCCGGACGCGAACGCGGCCCTCGAATTCGACCGCGAACGCGCGCAGGGCTTCCGCCTGGACATCCCGTCGGGGACCTCGCAGCGATTCGAACCCGGCAGCAGCCGCGAACTGGACGCCGTCGCCCTGCGCGGGCGACGCGTCGTACCCGGCATCCAGGTGCGGAAGCAGGAGGACTGAGAACGTGGAGATCACACGCGCCGAGTACGCGGCACTGTACGGACCGACGGTGGGCGACCAGGTACGTCTGGGTGACACCGACCTGTGGATCCAGATCGAGGAGGACCGCACCTTCGGTGGTGAGGAAGCCGTCTTCGGTGGCGGCAAGTCCATCCGCGAATCGATGGCCCAAGGTGTGACGACCTGGGCCGAGGGTGCTCCCGACACCGTCATCACGAACGTGATCGTGCTGGACTGGTGGGGCATCGTGCGCGCCGACGTGGGCATCCGCGACGGTCGCATCGTCGCCCTCGGCCGCGCCGGCAACCCGGACATCGCCGACGGCGTGCACCCGAAGCTTCAGATCGGCCCGTCCACCGACGTCATCTCCGGTGAAGGTCGCATCCTTACCGCGGGCGCCTTCGACTCGCACGTGCACCTGCTGTCGCCGTCGCAGATCGTCGAGGCGCTCGCCACCGGCATCACCACCATCGCCGGCGGCGGAACCGGCCCGTCCGAGGGATCGAAGGCCACCACCGTCACGCCGGGTCCGTGGCATCTGATGCAGATGCACCGCGCGCTCGACGTGCTGCCGGTGAACGTGCTGTTGCTCGGCAAGGGCAACACCGTCTCCGCTGAGGGGCTGCGCGAGCAGGCCCTCTCCGGTGCCGCCGGGTACAAGGTGCACGAGGACTGGGGCTCCACACCGGCCGCGATCGATGCGGCGTTGCGCGCGGCCGACGAGCACGGACTGCAGGTCGCGCTGCATTCGGACTCGCTCAACGAGGCGGGCTTCGTGGAGAGCACCTTGGCCGCGATCGGTGGCCGCTCGATCCACGCCTTCCACGTCGAAGGCGCCGGTGGTGGGCACGCCCCGGACATCCTGAGCATCGCCGGATTGCCGCACATCATCCCGGGCTCGACCAACCCGACCTTGCCGCACACGATCAACACCGTCGACGAGCACCTCGACATGCTGATGGTCTGCCATCACCTCAACCCCGCCGTCCCGGAGGACCTCGCGTTCGCCGAGTCCCGGATCCGGGCCACCACCATCGCGGCCGAGGACATCCTGCACGACATGGGCGCGCTGTCGATCACCTCGTCCGACGCCCAGGCGATGGGTCGCATCGGTGAGGTCGTCACCCGCACCTGGCAGGTCGCGCACGTGATGAAGAATCGGCGCGGGGCGCTCGACGGCAGCATGCCCGCCGACAACGAACGGGCCCGCCGCTACATCGCGAAGTACACGATCAACCCCGCGATCGCGCATGGTGTCGACCACGAGCTCGGTTCGATCGAGGTCGACAAGATGGCCGATCTGGTGCTGTGGGATCCGAAGTTCTTCGCTATCCGGCCGTCGCTGGTCATCAAGGGCGGATCGATCGCCTGGGCCGCGCTCGGCGACCCCAACGCCTCGATTCCCACGCCGCAGCCGGTGCTGCAGCGACCGGCGTTCGGCGATGCGCTCGCCCCGCACACATCGGTGTCGTTCGTCTCCCCCGCCGCCCTCGACGACGGTCTGGAAGAACGACTCGGGTTGCGCCGCAGACTGTTACCACTGCGGCCGACCCGGCACATCGGCAAGGCCGACATGAAGCAGAACGACGTGTTGCCGCGCATCGAGATCCGTCCCGACACCTTCGACATCGACATCGACGGCGAGCGGGTCGTTCCGGAGCCGGCCACCGAACTGCCGCTCGCGCAGCTGTATTCGATGTTCTGATGTTGCCCGACACTCTGTCCCCCACCACAGTGCTGCTCCTCCTCGCAGACGGGCGCGCGCCGGTCGGCGGGAACGTCAACTCGGGCGGGCTCGAACCGGCGCTCCAGGGTGGGATGTCGCCGACCGAGGTGCGTCGCTTCCTCGTCGCGCGGTTGCGCACCTCGGCGGCGGTCGAGGCCGGTGTCGCCGTGGTGACCCGGCACGCGGTGGACTCCGATGCCGGAACCGCCCTGACGCTCCGGATCGACGAGATCGAGGACCACTGGGCGGCGCGCACTCCGGGTCCGGCCCAGCGCGACGCGTCCCGGTTGCTGGCCCGCGGTTACCTCCGCCTGGCCCGGAACCTGTGGCCCTCCACCGTTCTCGACGACCTCGACGCCCGGACCCCGCGACCGTCGCGGGGACTGGTCGTCGGGGCCATCGCGGCGCTCGCGCGCATCCCGGCGATCGACACCGCCCGACTGGTGTTGTACGAGGAGGCGCAGGCGATCGTCGCGGCCTTCCTCAAACTGCACCCCACCGACCCGGCCACCGGTTCGCGATGGGCGCTCGAGGCCTGCGCTCATCTCGAACCGCTCATCGCCGAGCTGTCCGCTCTCACCGATCCGGCGGACATCCCGGCCACCGGTGGTCCCCAGACCGAATTGTGGGCCGAAGCCCACGCATCCGCTCCAGAAAGGCTGTTCCGTGCCTGAACACACCACCACCCGTTCGCTCCGTCTCGGCGTCGCCGGTCCCGTCGGCACGGGCAAGAGCTCGCTGATCGCGACCATCTGCCGCACCCTCGCGTCCGAGCTGCAGCTCGGCGTGATCACCAACGACATCTACACCGACGAGGACGCCCGTTTCCTCCGCTCGGCGGGCGTGCTCGACCCCGAGCGCATCCGCGCGGTGGAGACCGGTGCGTGCCCGCACACCGCGATCCGCGACGACGTGACCATGAACCTGCTGGCCGTCGAGGATCTCGAACGCGACTTCGCGCCGCTCGACGTCGTCCTGGTGGAGAGCGGCGGCGACAACCTCACCGCGACCTTCTCCCCCGCGCTCGTCCACGCGCAGATCTTCGTGCTCGATGTCGCCGGTGGTGGCGACGTCGCCCGCAAGGGCGGTCCGGGCATCAGCCGCGCCGACCTGCTCGTGGTGAACAAGACCGATCTGTCCCCCTATGTGGGTGTCGACGTGCCGCAGATGGTCGCCGACGCCGAGAAGGCCCGCGAAGGCGGACCGGTGCTGGCGCTGTCCCGGACCGACGCCGCATCCGTGCAGGCGCTCGGTGACTGGGTGCGCGAGATGCTGGCGGCCCACCGCGCCGGGTCGCACACCCCTGTCGATCCCGGTCCGATGGCTCCGCACTTCCACGCCGACGAGGACGACGACCACGATCACGGCCATGGGCACGGTCACGGTCACGGTCACAGCCACGATCACGCCGTCGCACACACGCACGACTGATCATGTCCCGCACCACGATCCGTATCGACCGCGCACCGGACCGGGCACGCCTGGCCCTGCGGGCGGGCATGCTCGTCCCCCGCACGGTCGAGGTCGGTCCGGACCACGCGCGTGTCGCCCTCGTCGCCGCCGGCGCGCTGTTGCTCGGTGGTGACTCGGTGACCGTCGACGTCCACGTCGACGCCGGGTGCACGCTCGAACTGCAGGACATCGGTGGCACCGTCGCCTACGACGCCGACAACCGGTTGTCCCGGTGGGACGTGCGGATCACCGTCGCCGAGGGCGGCACTCTCGTCTGGGACACCTACCCGTTCGTGATCGCCACCGGCGCCCGCGTGCACCGCGACACCCGGATCGAACTCGCCTCCGATGCCGCCGCGAGCATGCGGGAGACCCTCGTCCTCGGACGCCACGGAGAAACCGGGGGCGCGATCCGCAGCCGTACCTCGGTCACTCTCGATCGTCGTCCCCTCTTCGTCGAGGAGTTGTACGCGCACGGCGCGTTCCCCGAGCCCGGGATCCTCGGTTCCGCGCGGGTGCACGACGTCATCGCGACCTACGGGCGACGCGCCGAGGGCGACGGCGTCGTCCAGCTCGAAGGGTCCGGCAGCCTGCTGCGGTTCCTCGGTGCCGATACCCACTCCTCGCCACTCGAGTCGACCTGGCGCTCCTGGCGCTCCTGGCGCTCCGCACACGTTCACCCGTCCACCCTCGAAGGGAGTCTCACCCATGCACGTCCCTGACCATTTCCTCCCCATGAGCGCCACCGCGCCCGCCGCGGCGATCGCCACCGGTGCGGTCGTCCTCGCCGCCACCGCCGGGCGGCCGCGCATCACGAGCCGGGACACCCTTCTCGCCGGAACGACCGCAGCGATGATCTTCGGCGCTCAGATGGTCAACTACCCCATTGCCGGCGGCATCAGCGGCCATCTCATCGGCGGCGCTCTCGCGACCGCGCTTCTCGGGCCCCGGCTCGCGCTTCTCGCGATGACCGCCGTCGTCGGTGTGCAGGCATTGCTGTTCGGGGACGGCGGGATCAACGCCCTCGGGGTGAACGTGCTGCTGATGGCGGTGCTGCCCGTCCTCGTCACCGCCGGTGTCCGTACCGGCGCCGAGCGACTCGGCCTCGGGAAGCTGACGCGGACCACCGCCGCCGTCGGCGCCGGTCTGTCCGTGCCGGTGAGTGCCGCAGTTCTCGGCGTCGCGTACTCGGCGACCGCCGGAACCGGCGCCGCAGCAGCGTTCATCGGCGATCTGACTGCGGTCCACCTGACCATCGGCCTCGGTGAAGCCCTCATCACCGCTGCCGTGCTGAGCGCCGTGATGGCGTTCGCGCCCGGCGTCGCCGCGTGGGACGCACGGTCCTCCGTCACTCCTGTTGCCGTCCGACGTGGTCTCGCCGCGATCGGCGGTCTGGGCGTGGTCAGCGCCTGTGCGCTGGCTCTCGGCGCGTCCGGTAGTCCGGACGGTCTCGAGCACATCGTCGGTGCCTATTCGCTGCCGGTCGGTGACGCCGCCTTCGCCGGTCTTCCCGGCCTCGCCGACTACGGCACGCTCAGTGGCACCGAATTCCTCGCGGCACTGGCCGGGCTCGCCGCCACCGCGGTGATCGGCGCCGCCCTCACCGCGATGGGTCGTCACACGCCGGTCCGTCAGAGCGCGTAACGGTCCTCTCGAAGCCCCTTCGAGCGGTGCGGTCGCTGATGCGGCCGCACCGTTCGGCGTTTCGCAACCGATACGATCACCGACCGTTGCAGCTCCGTGACCTGGCGTTTTCACCGCCGATCAGGAATCTCGGAAATTTTTTCGATTCGGCGGGAACCTTTCCGCCTCCCGGTCTCTCTTACCTGTGTCAGTCACCGAGACACCGAAAGAGGCACCCACCATGGCTACCAACTCCTTCCCCGGCAGCAGCTCCTCGAACGCCGACCGCGCCGCATCGCAGTCCACCGCCAGCGACCGTGCGGACTCGTCGTACGGCTCGCAGTCCTCCTACGACGGCAACTCGTCCTACGGCTCCTCGTCGTCCGACCAGTCGGGATCGACGAGCTACGAGTCCTACGAGCGTTACGAGCGGTACGACAGCTCCGGCTCCTCGAGCTCGGACTCGTCCTACGGATCGGCGAGCAACTCGGGTGCGTCGAGCTCCGCCGGATCGGCCTCCTCGGCCTCCGACCGCGCCGCCGCGGAGAACGCCGAGTCCACCTCGAGCGTGACCTCCGGATCGGCCTCCACCGAGCCGGTCGTGCTCGACGAGTACACCCTCGGTGACGGCACCCGCGTCGCCGACGTCGACGTGGACGGCGACGGACAGGTCGACCTGTCGCTGGTGGACTACGACGGCGACGGCAGGACCGACGCGCAGATCAGCGACTCCGACGGCGACGGCAACGCCGACCTGATCGAGTTCGACCGCGACGGTGACGGTTACATCGACGCCGTCGCCGGTGATCTCGACGGTGACGGCCGCCTCGATCTGGCCGTCTTCGACGAGGACGGCGACGGCGAGGTCGACGTGGTGGTGGACCTGCACTCCGGTGCGGTGGACTACGACGGCGACGGCATCGCCGACGACTACGTCGACGTCTCGGCCTTCGACAACGGTTCCGAGTCGACCGACGCCGGTTCCGATCTGGTCTGAGACCCACTCCGACCGATCCGAGACGAAGGGCAAGCAGGTGATGTCACCGCAGATCCGTGAGCGGATCGACGAACTGATCGCGGCGGCGGATGTCGCGGCGGACGGGCCCGAGCGCGCCGCCGCGACCGCACGACTCGCCGATCTGGGGGTCGAACGTCTGGCCGTCGAGCCCGGTACGCGATTCGATCCGAGCCGTCACCGTGCGGTGGCGGTGACGCCGGCAGCGGCACCGGCGGACGAGAACCTGGTCGCCGCAATGATCCGGCCCGGCTGGTGTCACGAGGGGCAGATCCTGCGGTACGTCGAGGTGCGGGTGCAGGTTCCGCCGGCGCAGTACCCCAGTCCGGGGGCGTCGTGACACCCGCCACCGGGCGACGACCGTTCGCCGCTATAAAGTCCGCGGCGGTCATCGCACCGTCCATGCAGGTTTTGTGGGTTCGCATTCGAAAGGCACGATCGAGATGAGCTGGGTTCTGGCGGTCGATTTCGGCACGTCCAACACGTCGGCGGCGCACCGGATCGGGCCGGACCGGGTCGAATCACTGCCGCTGACCCACACCTCCAACCTCATGCCGTCCTCGGTGTACGTCGACCACACCGGGGCGATCACCACCGGCGACGTGGCCATCAACCAGGCCACCGTGGACCCGGCCGGCTTCGTCGCCTACCCCAAGACCCACGTGGCCGTCGGGTCGGTGATGGTCCGCGGCCAGGACGTCCCCGTCGCCCACACCATCGCCTCGGTCCTGCGCACCGTCTACAACCAGGCGCTACCCCGGCACAACAACCATCCGCCGGCGGAGGTCGTGCTCACCCACCCCGAGGCCTGGTCTCAGCGCGAACTCGACGTGCTGCGCCACGCCGCATCCCTGGCCGGACTCGGCGGCAGCGTCTCGCTGATCTCCGAACCCCGCGCCGCGGCGTTCTACTACTCGCGCCAGCACGACGCGAAGATCGTCAAGGGCTCGACGATCGCGGTGTTCGACTTCGGCGGCGGCACCCTCGACATCGCCGTGCTCACCGCGACGAGCGAATGGACCTTCGAGGTCATCCGGGCCGGCGGCGACAACACCCTCGGCGGCAAGAACCTCGACGCCACCGTCGCCCGCTGGGTCGACGAACGCCTGCGTGACGACGATCCGGATCTGGCGGCGTGGTTGCGCACCCCGGACGGGCTCGACGCCCGTCGCACCCTCGACGATCAGATCCGCCGCGCCAAGGAACTGCTCTCCGAGCATCCCTCGGCGACGATCCGGGTCACCGGCAACGGCGCGGATCTGACCTTCACCATCACCCGCGACGAGTTCGAGCAGCTCATCGAACCGCAGATCACCCGTGGCGTGCAGCTCGCCGCCCAGGTGCTGCGCGATGCCGGGGTGGACCGGTCGAGTCTGCAGGCGCTGTATCTGACCGGCGGCTCCTCCCGGATCCCGTACGTGCATCGGCGGCTGTCCGAACTCGGATCCATCGCCACCCTCGACGACCCGAAGACCGTCGTGGCCAAGGGCGCGGCCGGGTTCGTCGCCGGCGGACGCACCACCGAACCCGCCGCCGACCTCGACACCGAGGTGCTGCGACCGGACACTCCCCGCCCCGCAGCACCCCGACCCGGCGTTCCCCGTCCGGGTACCCCGGCGGCGCAACCGAACCCGGCACCGACGCGCGACGTGGAGCGGTCACGGCCGTCTCGGCCCCTGCTCATCGCCGGGGCCGCCGTGCTGGCGGTGCTCGTCGCCGCCGGGGCGGTCTTCGGACTCACCCGTGGGGACGCGGACGACGGAGCGGCGGCCGGCGCCGCAGCCGCCCCCGCTGTGGCCGAGGACAGGTCGGACACCGGAGCACCGCCCCCGGCGACATCGGATTCGGTCTATCGCAGCGAGAGCACCGACGAGGTGGTCGAACTGCTGCCGACCAAGTTGCTCACCGGGTCGAGTTCGTGCGAGAAGTCCGGCTTCTCCTCGGAAGGTGCCATGCAGGTGCGGTGCCAGATCAGCCCCAATTCCAACCTCGGGAAGGCGCTGGGCATGGAGCCCACCGACTACGAATCCGTGTCGGCGTACCGGGACGATCAGTACGCACGCTCGAACTTCATCCGGCTCCGTGACGTCAAGAACGACAACACCAGGATCGTCTCGGCGGACGGCACGCGTATCGCCGACTACGACCACCCACCGGGCGGCAACTCGTACTTCACCGTCATCGACAAGTCCACCGGACTCGTCGCGCAGTTCTCGACGACGACGGAGCGCGGCGAAGCACTGCTCGCCGAACTCGGTTGGAACGCCTGACCTGCCTTACCTCCCATGCCTTCCTCTTCAGGAGTCCTCTTCTCATGCACATCCCTCGAACCGGCCGTCTCGCCCTGGCCCTGGCGGCCGTCACCGTCGTCACCGTGGCCGGCTGCTCGTCCGACAGCGACGCCACCGTCGTCGACGAGACCACGACCGAACAGACCTCTGCCGGTGTGGATCTCGACTCGCTCGATACCGGTGACTACAACACCCAGCCGCGCGATTTCGTTGCGCTGGGCATGGCGGCCGAGGATTTCGGTCCGGCGGTGGAAGGCCAGCGACTCGCCGAGTTCGTCGTCCACCCGCACACCGTCGACCCGGCCCTCACCGTCGGCGGATCGACCAACGGCGTGTTCCTCGGCGGCACGGGCAACATCTTCTCCGGCAGCGAGAACGAGATCCTGAAAGAATTCTCGATCATCAACGCCTTCACCAGCTTCCGGAGCACCGACGACGACAGCCGCGAGTTCGGTGTCAGCGTCTGGCGATTCCCCACCCCCGAGGACGCCGCCGGCGCCGCGCAGGCCCTGTACGAGTACAAGCTCGGGCCCGCGGACGGTCCGTTCTCCACCGGTCCGGAGACCCCGACGACGCTGCCGGAACTGCCCGACACACTGGCCACCACCTACTCCTGGCCGGAACTGGCCACCACGTCCCTGAGCACGCTCACCACACGCGGCATGTTCGTCGTCTACACCTACAGCGGCGACGACAGCGGTGGGACCGAGTGGATCACCGATACCGCGACGCGCGGTGTGCAACAGCAGATCGAGCTGCTCGACCGGTTCCCGGCCACCCCTACCGACGAGATCGCCTCGCTGCCCATCGATCTGGACAAGGTGATGGCCCGGGCCGTGGGATTCGTCGACAGCGAGTACTCACGTAACTCCGACATGGCGGTCTACGGACCGGACGGCTGGTTGCACTACGACTCCGCTCCAGCCGACACCGAGGTGGTGTTCGAGCAGACCGGCACCGATCGTGTCGCGAAGGTCAACAGCGTCGTCTATCGCACCGCGGGCCCGGACGAGGCCGAAGTCCTGAAGGACGCGTTCGCTGCACACACGGCCGAGACGTATCCGGACCTGGTCGAGGACCCCTCGCTGACGCAAGGTCTTCCGAACACCACCTGCTGGTCGGGCGACGTCGCCGACGGTCGAGCCGCCGCGTGCCTGATGACCTACGGCCGCTACGTGGCCGAACTGTCCGGCTTCCGCTCGATCGGCAACGAGAATCCCGACTCCGACACGCTGCGCACCGTGCCGCAGCGCGTGGCCACTCAGTACGTGAAGTTCGTCCGCGCCGAGGAGATGGGCCTCGGCGAGAACTGACCTCCTCGCGGTCCGGTGACCGTCGGTGCACGACACCGAGGGCGGTCACCGGACCGCTGCGCGACGCGGCCGGGTAGGTTACTCCGCGTACAGATGGGGGTGCCATGCACGAGACGGAGTTGATCGAACGGTGCCGGTCCGGCGACCGGGCCGCGTTCGCCGCACTGGTGGAACCGTCGCGCACCCAGGTGTGGGCGGTATGTGTACAGATCACCGGTAACCGCCACGACGCCGAGGACGCCCTGCAGGACGCCCTGATCGCCGCCTGGCAGAACCTCGACAAATTCCGGGGCACCTCCCGCTTCGGTTCCTGGCTCTACCGCATCGCGAGCAACGCCGCGCTGGCGATCGTGCGCAAGCGCCGCGAGATCCCCGACGACGAGATCGACCTCGGTCGGGCCTCCACGGTGCCGGGACCGGCCGATCGCGTCGTCGACACCGACGCGGTGCGTCACGCCCTCGCTCGACTCCCGGAACAGTTCCGCGTCGCGGTCGTGCTCCGCGAATACGCCCAGATGAGTTACGCCGAGATCGCCCAGCATCAGAACGTGCCGGTCGCGACGGTCAAGACCCGCATCAACCGGGGGCGAGCACAACTCGTCGAACTGCTCGATCCCGCCCGCCTCGATCCCGCCGGTCTCGATCCCTGACCGGTAGATTGGGACGTGGCAGGAACATTCCGGGGCCCACACGACTCCAACCTGACGACGACGGACAACGGGGGAAGAAGGAAGAGCCCATGACAAGCGATGAGACCGATCCGCTGCCCTCACTGGGGGAGCTGCTCGGTATCGATGTGCTCGCCGACCTACCGGAACTGCCCGATCAGGTCTGGGAGCGCGCGCTCGACATCGCCACCGACCCCGGCACTGCCGCGGTCGATACCTCGTTGATCCCGGACGACGACGAGATCGTTCCGGAGACGGTCACCGTCGACTCTGTCGACCTCGATCCTGCCCTCGACCCCGATGCCGACCTCGACAGCGCAGGTGGAATCGACCCCGGCCTTGTCGACGACGACAACGGCGAGGCTTCATCCGACGACGAGGCAGCCTCGTTCGGCTTCACCGACAACGTCGACGAACCCGATCTCGGCGCGTAACCCACCGACCGGGTCAGTGTCCGCGGACGATCACCGTATAGGCGTGCGTCAGCGCTGTCAGCGCCGTGTCCTCCGCCGCCGACCGCGTCGACACGCTCTGGGCCTGCACCGCGACAAGCTTCTGTTGCGCCATCGCTCGGATCTGCTCGGGTGACGCCGTCGGCTCCAGCCCCAACGCCTCGGCGATCGTGCCGCCGCGCAGCACCTGGACCAGTTCGTCGACCGCCGGCGCGCTCGGGTCGGCCTGCAGCAGAGATCGCAACGCCCGCAACAACTCCACCGGCACCAGCGCCGGGTCCGTGCGCAGCGCCGAGACGATCTGCCGGATGGCGTCGCGCGCCGGATGCGAATAGACGAGGGCGTCGAGTTCGGCGAGGATCCGGCCGGCGCGGTGCAGCACCGCGAAGCGACGCAACGACTGTTCGAGCACCGCTCGCAGCGGATGGACGCCGGACACCCCGGACAACCACTGGTTGACCTGGTGCGCCCCACCCGTTGCCTGCGCGCGGGCGTGCACGAGCCCGTACTCCCCGATCAGCTCCAGCAGTCGCCACACCTGATCGCGCGGCACCGGCAGCGCGGCGGGATCCGCGTCGAGCAGATCGAACAACTCCAGCGGGGCCAGTGGGGCGAGCGCCACGAGCGCGTGGGCGTCGGCGTCGGTGAACGCACCGGTGTGGGAGGTCTGCGCCAGCAACCCGGCGACCGGCACCACCGTGCCGACCTGTCCCGCCAACCGCCGCGCGAGCACGTTCGCGTGTTCGGCGGCGTGTCCGAGCGGATCGCGGTTGCCGAGCACCCCGCGGCCGAAACCGTCTGCGCGCGACAGCACTCCGAGTGTGTTCAGCGGAGTGAAGCCGAGGCGCTGCAGGAATTCGACCTCGTCGGTGCGCGGCATCGAGTCGAACAGGAACACCGCCGCGTCGGCGTCGACGGACGCCGAGCGGGTCTGCTCGAATCCGTCGATCAGGGCGCGCTCGGTGGCGGCGGCGTTGGTGACGGTCAGTGTCGCCAGACCGGGGGTGTCGACGAGGGTGATGGTGCTCAGCGCATGGGAGGGCAGGTAGCGGTGCACGTACGCGACCTGCTCCGGCGGGACGCCGAGGTCGACGGTGGTGCCGAGTGCCAGCGGCACGGGTCGACGGGTGCCATCGGTGGACACCACGTCGGCGCGGGAGGGCGCACCGTTCTCGTAGACGGTGACGACATTGGTGGCCTCGAGCGCCGCGGTCTCGGCGACCGGCGCCCCGATCAACGCGTTCACCAGGGTGGATTTACCGGCCTTGAGCCGCCCGACGACGACGATGCGCGGCGGTGACCACAGGATCGCGCCGATACGGTTGGCGTGGGCGACGAGATCACCGCCGAGCGCGGCGAGTTGGTGCAGGGCGGCGTCGATGCGCTGGTGCACCGGATCGGGTGCCCCGGTCTGCGGTGGGATGTGCGGGGCGCTCATGCGGCACCTCCCCTCAGAGCCGTATCGATCGGGGTGATGCGGGCGCGAGTGATGCGCAGGTTCTTCTCCAGTCGTTCGATGTTCGCGGTGCGGGTCGCGGCGTCCGCCTGCGCGGCGCGCTTGGCCTCGTCGATACGCTTCTGCAACTCGGTGATCCGGTCCTGCAGGTGTTTGCGGCGACGCAGCACGATCTCCGGGCGGGTGGTGGCCATCGCGGCCTCGAGCATGCGGGTCGTGACGGTCCGCACGGTCGCGAGGGTCTCGCGCAGCCAGGTCAGCAGGTTCGTCTTGCCGGTGCGCATCGCCTTGAACCCGAGATTGATCGCCACCCAGGCGACGCCGGCGATGGCACCGGCCCCGATCACCGCGCCGAGCATGGTGGTGCCGATCATGCCCATCGTCAGCACGCTCGGATCCAGCAGCCCTTGGCGTTTCGAGCCCACCTCCCCGGTCACCAATGGATCGGTCTGCAGCGCCTCGAGGGTGATCTCGCGGATGTGCTCCCACTGCTGCGGGTCGTCGAAGAGGTCGGTGACGATCTTCTCGAGGTCGTCGAGGAAGACCTGCGCGGTGGTGGCCATCGCGTCGAGCAGGTCGGCCTGGATCTGGGCGGTGAACACCTGCGGGGAGCGCCGCAGCACCTGCATCGACGACTTGTTGATGCGTGTCGTCCAGTCCTCGCGCACGCGGGCGAGCTCCTCGTCGAGGCGGGTGATCGCCCGTTGCCGCGCGAGGGTGAGGTCGCGCTGCAGGTGCTGTTCCCACTGCTGCGCCTCGTCCTTGAGCCCCTTCAGCCGTTCCATCTCGGCGGTCAGGTCCGGGATCGCGGATTCGCCGTCGCGCACCACGGAGAGTTCGTCGCTGATTCCGGTTTCGATGCGGCGCAACCCGTCGAGGGCGACGCGCAGCGCATCGGCTTCGGGGCGGTGCCGTGCGGCGGCGACCCGCTCGTCGAGCATCCCCCACAGTCCGGGGAGACCGGAGCAGGCGAGGCTGCGCTCGCGCACCGGGGAGGGCGGTAGCGCGGTCGCGGCCAGGGCTCGCACGCTCGAGACGGCGACGACGGGGATGTCGCGGCCGACGTGTTCCGCGACGGCGCGGCGGTTCTCCGCGACGATCTGTTCCCAGCGGGTGAGGTTCTTGTCGGTCTTGGTGACCACGACCAGCACGTTCTCCACTCCGGCAGCGCTCTCGCGCAGGAACCGCATCTCCGGTTCGGTCAGCGGGGTCGACGCATCGCATACCAGCACGAGCACGGCGGCCCGATCGGCGGAGTGAGCGGCCATCGCCGCGTGCCGGGGGTCGAGGCCGCCGATGCCGGGAGTGTCGACGACCGACGCGTTCGTGAGCTTCTCGGACGCGATCGGCACGACCGCCGCGACCGGCAGCGCCTCGACGGTCGGGTCCTGGACGTAGCGGCCGCCGGTGGTGATCCACTCCCCCAGCTCGGCGCGGTCGATGCGCCGGCGCCCGTCGGGGAACACCAATTCGGCGGTGCCCTCCGGGAAATCGTCGGTGGCGGTGACGAAACGGGTTGCGACGGCGGTCGAGTGCTCGACGTCGTCGAGAGCGGCGCCGTCGCGGCCGATGAGAGCGCTGACCAGCAGACTCTTGCCGCGCTTGATCTCCCCCACCACCACGATCGACGTCGGCCGGCCGGTGTCGGCGAGTTTGCGTTCGGCGCGGTCGGCGACCTCGTCGTGCTTGTAGGCGCGCAGCACCTTGCACGCGCCGTCGATCAGGTCGGCCACAGACGGATCAGGAGACACGCGACGACACTACATACCGGTCGGTACGGGGCCGTGCTCCACTCCGGCGTTCGGACTCGTGGCCGCGTCCACGATGATTTCCGGCTCCTGCCCCGGTCAACATTCGTGAACGGATCCGTCCGACTCCGGGAGACGTCATGACCCAGCAGACCACCCGCGCCCTTCCTCCGATCGTCGACGAGCAGACATGGCGGTCGGCGCTCGACGACCTACGGCGACGGGAGAAGGCCGCCACTCGCGAACTCGACGCCATCGCAGCGCAGCGCCGCCGGCTGCCGATGATCGAACTGCCCGACTACACGCTGATCGGCGCCGACGGCCCGACCCGGCTCGTCGATGTGTTCCAGGGCCGCTCGCAGCTCATCACCTATCACCACATGTGGTCCGACGGTGCCGAATGGCAGTGCGGTGGATGCACGAGTCTCACGACGCAGTGGACCCGGCTCGGCATCCTCGACAACTACGACGCCCGCATGGTCGTCGTCACCAACGGGCCGATCGACGAAGCCCTCACCTACAAGGTGAAGGTGGGCAACACGATGGAGTGGTACTCGTCGTCGGAGAGTTCGTTCGGCGCCGACGTCGACGCACCTCCCGGTGGAGGGTTCGCGGTCAACGTGTTCCTGCGCGACGGCGACACGGTCTACCGCACCTGGCACACCACCGGCCGCGGCACCGAGCAGCTCAGCTACACCTTCGCGCTGATCGACATCCTTCCGTGGGGTCGTCAGGAGGAATGGCAGGATTCGCCCGAGGGCTGGCCGCAGTCGCCGACCTATTCGGGGTGGCTCGATTCCCCCGATGTGGCGCGACTCTACGGTCCGGGCACCGGCGCGCGGTGAAAGCGGATGACATGGTGGACGCGACCCCGTCACGCGCCTGGTACGTGAGAACCGGTGTGTCACAGGAATTCAGTCGGCGAGGTAGCGCAGCATCACGGCGGTGGTGAACTGTCGGGTCTCGACCAGGCGCAGATCCACGCGCTTCTCCAGGGGCGGGAACATCGGTGTGCCACCACCGAGCAGGACGGGTGAGACGAACACCTGGTACTCGTCGATGAGACCGTGTGGGATCAGCGACGCGGCGAGGTTCGCCCCACCGACCTCCATGACGCCGTCTCCCTCGGCCTTGAGCCTGCGCACCTCCTCCACCGCGTCGTCGCTGACGAGGCGACTGTTCCAGTGGACCTCGGTGAGGGTGCGGGAGAAGACGACCTTGGGCGTGGTCGTCCACAACTCGGCGAAGTCGCGTTCGATGGGCGAGGCGTCCTCGGGCAGGTGCGGCCAGTACTCGGCCATCAGCTCGTACATCCGCCGGCCGTGCAACGAGAGCTCGAGCCGGCGGAACCGGTCGTTGTGGAACTGGTGCAGTTCGTCGTCGGGGTCGGTCCAGTCGATATTGCCGTCGCGGTCGTTGATGTAACCGTCGAGGGACACGCCGAAGTCGTAGATCAGTGTTCTCATGCTCCGATAGACCGTCGGCGCACCCCGAACTCATCGGCCCGGTGCGCCCGTGTCGGGCTTAAGGCTGGAGCAGCACGTCCAGACCACGCTCGAACTCGTCGATACGGCGACCGAGGGCATGGTGACCGCCGTTGACCAGCTCGGACACCCGGACGATCCCTGCGGTGTCCGCGATCTCGTTGAGGTTGCGCGACGTCCAGTACCAGGCGGCGGTGGTGAAGGCGTTCTCCGGCGCGGCGAGCAGCTCGGGGTGCGCGACGAAGTCGACGCCGATGTGCTCGCTGACCTTCTCATAGTTGTGGCGGCCCGTGATCTGGATCGCGCCGCGACCCTTGTAGCGCTCACCGTCGCCGGGATGGGTGTTTCCGAGATCGGCGCGACCCTCGTATGCGCGACCGGACGCGTACTCCTCGAAGGTGCGGAAGGAGTCCGATTCGACGGCCAGCTGGGCGATGAACGCCGCCTGACGGACCGGGTTGTCGATGCCGCTGCGCGCCATCGCGTCGTTCAGCGGCGCGATGAACTGCTCGACCTTCTCCGCCGGGATGCCCGGCACGATGCGGGTCAGTTCCTCGGGTGTGACGGCGGGGAGCGGCGCAGGAGTCGTCTCGGCGACGAGTTCGACCACCTCGCTCGCCTCTGCGGATTCGGCCTCTTCCTCGTCGTCGGTCACGGTCCAGCCGTCGGCGGCCAGGGCGTCGAAGTCGAGCGCCCGGAGCAGGTCGCGGGGCTCCTGGAAACGGGTAGGTGCAGGGGTGGTGGGTGCGGTGTCGGCGTGGGCGACGGAGGTACCGACGCCGAGCGCGGCGGTGAGGACGGCCGCGGCGGCGACCGCGGCACGGAAACGGCGCAATGATGAAACGGACAAGGGTCGTGCTCCAAGATTCGCCGAAGCTGGGTTCGGCCTTCGAACGGGGCCGCGGGCATCACCGGCGGGATCGTTACCACCGCACGGAGGGCCAACACACGACCATCAGGTCACAACCAGGTAACGTCGCAGGTCGAGAGGTTTTCAAGCGATCGTGGCCGACGCCATCTGAACCAATGAAAGTGGTGCGTGCCATACTCGGAAGTCGATCATTGCGGCGATCGCATCCGGCCGGCCCAGCGAGAACCTGCCGGAGCGGTACCTGGCCGATCCTGCCCCTTGTCCACCGAGGATCGCTGCACTCTCACCGAATTAGTTGTGCAGCAGTACCTTCGATCACGAAACCGCACGCGCCGAAGGTTCGTCCCGCAGATGGTCGAATCGAGGCCGCGATGGGTCGCCCCCCTCGGGAACAGACCGGTTCGATTCGACCGAAGAGGTGTACACCCCCGAGCCGGGTCGTAATCATTTCGTGTCCGACGACACACCTCGATAACGCGTAGCCGCACGCCGACCGAGACCGTCCGCGTTCACAATACGACGACCCGAGCAGGAAGTACCGATTGGTATGTTCACACAGGTCGAAGACCCCGACCGTTCGGTCGGGTCTTCCATGATCAGCGCGCTGAAGCGGGTCGGCGCGGCGTGCTGCAGTAGCAAGCCCCGGTTCATAGCGCGAACTGCGCGGAGCGGTACCGACCGCCCTGTATGCCGCGCCGAGAACACTCAGCGGTCGCGGTAGTACGCCCGGATCGCGCGGCTCATCACCTTGATCTCACGGGTCCGCTCGTGCCGCAATCGGGCATCGGACCGGGCCGCGATCCATTCGTTCTCACGTCGCAGTTTGCGATGACTCTCCACTCGCCGGGCATCGAGGTCGCCGCGGTCGACAGCGGCACGAACCGCGCATCCCGGTTCGGTCTCGTGCGCACAGTCCGCGAAGCGGCAGTACTGAGCGAGCTCATCGATCTCGGGGAAGGCGGAGGCGATGCCGGCACCGGCGTCCCACATCCCGATACCCCGCAACCCCGGAGTGTCGATGAGGGTCACGCCGCCGCCCAAAGGGAACATCTCCCGATCGGTCGTGGTGTGCCGGCCCTTGCCGTCGCCCTGGCGCACCGGTGCCGTCGCCTGGATGTCGCGACCGCACAGCGCGTTGACCAGCGTCGATTTCCCGGCGCCGGACGCTCCGACGAACACGACGGTGCCGTGGAGCACCTCGCGCAGTTCATTCAGGCCGGATCGATTCGGCGCACAGACCTCGACCACGCTCGCTCCGGGTGCGACCATGGCGACCTGCTCGAATACCGCTTCGGTGGCGATGTCGACCTTCGTCAGGGCGACTACCGGTTGCGCGCCGCTGTCCCAGGCCAGCGCCAGCAGACGTTCCATGCGACCGAGATCGAGGGTGTCGGATGCGACCGTCACCACGACGGTGTCGACGTTGGCAGCGAGAACCTGCTCTTCCGAACGCCCCGACGCGTCGGCACGACGAATCGCGCCGGTACGCGGCAGCACCGCACAGACCGTGCAGGTCATATCGCCTTCGGTGGCCGGTTCGCGCACGATCACCCAGTCGCCGGTGCAGACGTGGGGGCCCGCTGTCCGTANGCGGAGGTCATGGTGTCACCATGACCTCCGCCGACCCTCACGATGCGGCCGGGGGATCCCTGGACGTCGTTGTCCGCGAACCGTTCCGCGATCTGCTCGGACCAGCCGTACTCGACCAGCGGATCGGTTCCGGGTGGGACATCGGGGTGCACGGTGACTCCTGGATCATGACGAGGCGCGGGTGGTCCGCTCCGACAGATCCGATGGTGAACTTCGCACCCTGCAATGCAATCGAATTTCCGCGTGCACCCTCAATCGCGGTGGGCCGACAGCAGCCAGGCCGGGAGCATCGAACGGCCCTTGTCGTCGCGTTGCCACGCGGCAGCCTCTTCGTCGCCGAGAAATGCGTGGATGAAGGCCGGCCGCACGTCGTCAACGGTCCAGAACTCGGCAACCACGTCGCGTAGCTCGTCGTCCGTCACGGGATTGGGTCCCTGGCCCTCTTCGGGGAAGGCGTCCTTCGAAAAGGCAAGGACGAAGAAGGACGCGTTCGGAGCAGCGGCACGGGTGACGGCGCTCAGGTAGGCACGGCGCCGGTCCACGGGCAGCGAATGGAACAGGGTGCTGTCGACGATCGTCGCGAACCGGCCGTCGAAACCCGTGAACGAGCTGATGTCGGCCACCTGGAAGGTCGCGGTCGTCAGTCCCCGCTCCGCCGCCGCGGCCCGAGCGGCCTCGATGGCTGTGGGCGACAGATCGAGACCGATCACGGTGTATCCCTGTGCCGCCAGACGGAGGGAGGTCTCGGCATGCCCACAGCCTGCGTCCAGCACGTCGCTACGGAATCTGCCCTCGTCGATCAATCGGGCGATCTCGGGCTGGGGTTCGCCGATGTTCCAGGGTACGGGGCCCGAAAACCCTTCGGCGACGCCCCGGTAGATGTCGTCCCACGGTGCAACCTGGCCGTCCTCGGTCATGGATCCGACGGTACGCCCGCCGCCGGATCCACCGCACCGATTCCGAATTCGGCACCGGTAACCGGTTCACTCGGCCGGGTTCGTGAGGAAGGATCGACAAGCGCCACCGTTCGAGAGGGGAACTCACTCGTGACCGAAACCGCCGCATCTGCACCCGCCGGCCCCGGCCGCGAACGTCAGGGGGTCGTGTACCGCAACGGCGCGCTGGGCCGGCGTCCGGCCGTCCCGACGTCCTTCGGCGACCTCGAACACGCCGCGCGACGCGCGAGTTCGAAGCGGGCCTGGGCGTATGTCGCGGGCGGCGCCGGCGAGGGACGCACGATGCGCAACAATCGGCGTGCGTTCGACCGATGGGCGATCGTCCCGCGCATGGCCCACGGAGTCACCGAACGCGACCTGAGTACGACCGTGGCAGGCACGTCGCTGTCCTCACCGCTGTTGCTGGCACCGATCGGCGCGGGAGCATTGATGGCCGCGGACAGCGACCTGGCGATCGCGCGGGCGGCCGCCGCGACCGGCGTGCCGTACATCTTCTCCAATCAGGGCTGCAATTCCATGGAGGACTGCGCTGCCGCAATGGGCTCCGCGTCCCGCTGGTTCCAGCTGTACTGGAGTTCCGACGAGGATCTCGTCGACAGCCTGCTGCGGCGGGCCGAAGCGGCGGGCGCCGAGGCCGTCGTTGTCACCCTCGACACGACGATGCTGGGATGGCGTCCGCAGGACCTGAATCTCGGGTCGTTGCCGTTCGCACGCGGCGAGGGCATCGCCCAGTACACCTCGGATCCCCGCTTCCTCGACATCGTCCGGCAGCGGATCGACGCCGCCCGCGACACGCTGACGGAGCGACCCGATGTCACGTTCGGCGCGATCCGCACACTGCTGTCGATGACCCGCAACCATCCGGGTCGATTCCTCGACAATCTCCGCTCCCCCGTACCGCGCGCCGCCGCGGAGACCTTCCTCGACATCTACTCCAATCCGGGACTGAGCTGGGAGCATCTGGCGACGTTGCGGGATCGGACGCGACTTCCCATCGTACTCAAGGGAATTCTGCATCCGGACGACGCGCGTCGCGCCGTCGACCTCGACGTCGACGCCCTCGTCGTGTCGAACCACGGTGGACGCCAGGTCGACGGATCGATCGCCTCACTCGATGCTCTGCTCGACATCCGTGCCGCGATCGGCCGGGAGCCGACCGTGTTGCTGGACAGCGGGATCCGAAGCGGCGCCGATGTCTTCGTCGCGCTCGCGCTCGGCGCGGACGCCGTACTCCTCGGCCGGCCCTACATGTACGGACTGGCGATCGCGGGTCGGCAGGGCGTCGAGGAGGTGGTCCGCAACGTGATCGCCGAGTTCGACCTCACCATGGCATTGACCGGTGCCCGTTCGGTCGCCGATATCGACGAACGGTTCGTCCGGCCGAATCCCTCCTTCTGAAACAGGGTCAGGCCTTGCGCGCACGCACCTTGCGGTACGGGGTCTCGTCGATGCGCGTGGTGATCTCGGCGACCATCCTGTCGTACGACTCGTTCTTGCGGGCGATGCCGATGAGCCGCTTGGTGGTGCGCGCGGCGGCGCCCAGGTTCATCGGGCGGCCCTCGATGCCGTACATCAGGCGCGCCCACTCCGGCAGCAGCGACAACATGTCGTCCTGCACGACGACGAAGGTGAACACCTTCACCGGATTGCCCCACAGGTTCGGCTTCCGGAGCGCGTGCGTCACCTCGGCGGCGGCGAGCGACAGCGACAACCAGTGGCGCTGCTCGTCGACGT
Source organism: Rhodococcus sp. Chr-9 (assembly GCF_000801125.1). Taxonomy (NCBI): domain Bacteria; kingdom Bacillati; phylum Actinomycetota; class Actinomycetes; order Mycobacteriales; family Nocardiaceae; genus Rhodococcus; species Rhodococcus sp. Chr-9. Next base: position 713,966 of record NZ_JTIZ01000122.1, on the reverse strand, counting down.
ACGCCTCGAGGTCGGCGCGGGTGGCGGGAAGACGGGCCGGGTCTGCGCCGACGAGCTCTGCGGCGATGTGCTGTTCGACGACGAACTTGTCCTGTTCGGCGGGGGTCAGGTCGAGGCCGAAAGCCTCCGCACCACGCAGCAGCGCGAACGCGAGAGCGTTGTGAGTCCAGTCGATCCACACGGGCTCGTCTGCGCGCAACGTCGTGCCGATGTGCAGCCGGTACTTCACGGTGTTGCGGTGGAGGACGAGTTCCTCGGAGGTCTGCACATAACTTCCGCCGGTTCGCAGGAACACCCCCGTCGTGTCCCGTAACCGCTCCGCGGCCGGGCTGTCGATCGCGAGCCGGCCCAGCGTATCGGCGACAAACGCGTGGTCGTCGCGAAGTCACGTGCCAGCACCGCGATTTCACCCTCGTCTCGTCAGGCGAGGAGCGCGGCGTCGAGCACTCGGCGCGCCGCTGCGGGATCGTCGACATGGATCGCGAACCGGCTCACGAGCGCTGGACGGCGGCGATGTTCGAAGAAGCCCGGCAAGAGGGCCTCGACGGGTTCCGCGAGGACGAGATCGAGATTGGTGCCGTCGGGACCGGGCAGGAACAGCACCTCGCCGTCCACACCCGTCTCCGCCGGCTGGAAGCGATGGCGCGGGATACATCGCTGCAGGTTGTCGGCGTCGATACGTGCCACGACCTGATGTCCGGAGCGCAGGACGAGGCCGTCCCGTGTCAGAAGATGCGGGTTGACGACACGATCCGCGAGCCACCCCGCGAGAGGAAGAAGCGAGTACACCGAGACGATCAGCAACGTCCAGCGCAGCCATTCCCACGGCACGAGTATGTGGACCACCGCGATCTCGATGACCGACGCCACGAGCCACGCGATCGGCACGCTCATCGTGCCGCGGGTGTAACCGATCGTCGTCACCTCAGGTCCGGCGCCGACCCGACGTCCTCGTATCAGGAACCACAGTGCGCGGTAGCTTCTCAACTCTGCGCGTATCAGGGCCCCGGGCACGCGGCCGACGAGTTCGTCGAGCACCCCCGCCCACGGTGTTCCGGATCGGCGCAGGATTCGAACCCGCAGTGCGCCGACGATCAGCACCAGGATTCCCAGAGGTAGCTCGAATCCGAGCCAGACCTTCAGTGCTGTCACCGGTGTGAGGATGCCCAGTGCAACGAGGAGGGCGTTCGTACAGGCCACCACCACGGTGAGGACGAGAGCGGCTCGGTGGACGAGCCGGACGGTGCGCTCAGTCATGCCCGCGCTCCGTCCTGCTGCGGTCCCGACTGTGCGGCGACGCGCCGGACGAACCCGATCGCGACGGCCTGCTGGGCCGGGTCCGGAAGGAACTCGGCGAGCACCTCGGTGTTCGATTCGAGGGCAGTTGCCGCCTCGGCTGCCCACGAACCGAGCACCTCCGCCATGATCGGGATGTCGTCGAGCAAGGCGGTCATGCCGTCGATGACGGCGCTGACCTCGTCGGCTGCCGCGGTGGGATCTTGTCCGGCAAGTGCACCGAAGCGTCGGTAGACGGCGACCATGGCGTGCCGTTGTTCGGGGTCGTCGAGCAGGGTTCGCATGGCGTCGAGATACTCCGGTGATGCCTGCCCGGTGAGTGCGAGCATCTCCCAGCTGTCGCGTTCGCGGACGAACAGCGTCCGGGTGTGCGGGTCGTCCTCGCCGTCGATGAGTTCGTCGAACGCGTCGACGATCGGTGACGGCAGGGGCGAGAGCCGGTCGCCGGCGCGGTGACGCTCGAGAATCGCGGCGAGTGCCTCACGTTTGACCTGCAGCGTCCGGATCTGATTGTCTGCCGCCTCGAGCAGCGATTCGAGGTCTGCGGTGAGATCGGACTCGGCATCTCGGTCGCTGCCGTCGGTGAAGTGGCCGCCGAGGACGGTCGCCACCGCACCCAGTGGAACACCCGACTGGGCGAGCCAGCGGATGCGCAGCAGACGCACCAGGTCGGCGAGTTCGTAGTCCCGGTATCCGTTGGGTGCCCGTGGGGGTTCGGGCATGAGCCCGAGCCGGTGGTAGTGCCGAACGGCGCGAACGGTGGTTCCCGCGGCCTGGGCCAAGTCGCTGATCCTCATGGCTTCAGCATCGACCCTGNAAGCCATGAATGCGGCGGCGCACATCGGGGTGGGAACAACCCGAGAAGGACTGCGGTTGAGTGCAGTAAGATAGTTGACAGATCAACTACATGACCGAGAGGGGTTACCGTGCCTGCCGTAACCGTCGACAACGTTCTCGCTCTTCCTCGCGTCGAAGAGCCCGCACCCGACGCACTCTCGCGCCCCGTCCTGTCCGTGACCATTGCACCGCGCGGCTTCGAAGGCGAAGGCTTCCCGGTCCGCCGTGCGTTCGCGGGCATCGAGACGAAGTACCTCGATCCTTTCATCCACATGGATCAGATGGGTGAGGTGAACTACGCGCCCGGCGAACCGAAGGGCACCCCCTGGCATCCGCACCGCGGTTTCGAGACCGTCACCTACATGATCGACGGCATCATGCAGCACCGCGACTCCCACGGAGGCGGCGGCACGATCGGTGGCGGCGACACCCAGTGGATGACCGCCGGCAGCGGCATTCTGCACATCGAAGCACCACCGGAACATCTCGTGGTCAGCGGTGGACTGTTCCACGGCGTGCAGCTGTGGGTGAACCTGCCCAAGGCCGAGAAGTTCGTCGCCCCGCGGTATCAGGACATCGGCGGCGGCGCGGTCACCCTGCTGTCCTCGGCCGACGGCGGCGCGCTCATCCGGGTGATCGCCGGAGAACTCGACGGGCACCGTGGCCCCGGTTCGACGCACACACCGATCACCCTGCTGCACGCGACCGTGGCGCCGGGAGCAAGCGTCACCCTGCCGTGGAACCCCGAATTCAACGCCCTGACATACGTGCTCGCCGGTGATGGCGCGGTCGGACCGGAACACCGCCCGATCCGGACCGGACAGACCGCCGTCTTCGGTAGGGGTGAAAGCCTGACCATCTCTGCTGCCGCGACACAGGATTCGCGCACCGACGCCCTCGAGGTGTNGGTGGCAAGCCGATTCGTGAACGCGTCGTCATGGCGGGTCCGTTCGTCATGAACACCCGCGCCGAGATCATCGAGGCGATGGAGGACTTCCAGGCCGGGCGATTCGGTTCCATTCCCGCCGTGCGCCCGTCGGACGAAAATGCCTAGATGGGTAGTTGCGTTAGGGTGGCTTCGACCCCGGAGATCGGGGTTGAAGCCACCCAAGTCGGCTACCGTGCACCGGGTTCATCCTCACGCATGCCACGAATCCGGTGTTCTCGACCGCGCTGAGCGAGGTCGAGAACACCATATCGTCGGCCGCGCCGCTTCTACGCCAGCGCCAGCGCTACGAGCGCGACCAGCGACGGCACGCTCTGACACAGCGACCCCACCACCCCGGTACCTCGTGGACGGCTCATCGCCATCCGGTCCGAGGCGAACAATGCCATGCCGGCCAGGAACATGAACGCGCACGTGTAGACGACGAGGGTGCGGCCCGGGGTTTCGTGCCCGGTCCACCACAGGATCATGCCGGCGAGCGCTCCGGATCCGAGGAAGAGGTTGTAGAAGCCGACGTTGAACGCCCACATCCGCACCGGTGGAACATCCGCAGCGGGGACGCGGAACACGCCCCAGTGGATGCTCGGACGGCGAAACAGGATCGTCTCCCACACGAAGACCATCAGGTGCACCGCGGCAGCGACCAGGGCCGCGAGTTGCGCAACGACGATCATGGCGAGACCTCCTCGGCGAATCGGATTCCGTAACGGGTGGCGATCTGCCCGAACCTGCTCATCAGTGCATCCTCGGGCAGGTGCTCCTCCCCCAGCGCGTCGAGGTCGGTGAAGAAACCGCTCATCCCGGTCCCGGAGCAGACGAGGAGAAAGGCCGCGTCGTCGGTGAGCACCGAGAAGCTGTTCATCGTTCCCGCCGCGATGGTGAGCGTGTCACCGGCGGCGAGTTCGCAGCCCTCGCCGTCGAGGAGGACGAGGATCCGGCCGCGCAGGAGGTGGTAGGTCTTGGGCCAGGGCTCGGAGTGCAGCGGCGGTGGGCTGCTGCAGGGCGCCTCGACCAGCATGAGCTCGTAGGCGTCGCCGGTCTGTTCACCGGACGACAGCACGGTGACGACGGCATCCGGCACCGACAATTGCCCGCCCGTACTGGCACGTTGGAGATCAATCGTGGACACAACTGCGACGCTATGGATCCGGAAACAGCCGGACCATCCCCTGAATCGGGGATGCTCCGTCTTCCGGATCCAGCGCATACTGGGTTCATGCTCGAAGTGCGGGCGGAGCGCCTACGCCGCGAGATCCTGGAGTTCGCGGGCACCGGCGTCGGCGTCACCGCACTGCACCAGCGTGCCATCGAACTGGTCGATCGCACCGTACGCAGCGACTTGACGTGCTGGGCACTGTTCGATCCCCTGACCCTGGCGTTCGGTTCGATGACCAGTGGGCGCAACCGCATTCCCGGTGAGTACGAGCCACTGCTCGCGGAATCGGAATGCGGTGGACACGATCCCGCAACCTTCGCAGACATCGCCCGCAGTGGACGAACAGTGGTGCGGGCCTCGGATCTACCGTCGACCGAAGTCGCCCACAGCCTCCGGAACGCTGCGGTATGGCGTCCACTCGGACTCGACCGCGAGGTGCGAGTCGTCTTCACAGTGGACGGGTTGTGTTGGGGAGCGGCGGGTTTCGTCCGCTCGGGTCCGGACTTCACGGATCGGGAACTGGAGTTCCTGACAATGACCGCACCGGCGGTGGCGGTTGCGACCCGGGTGGCCGCCGTCCACACCCTGCACGCACGCCCCGGAGCCGATCCCGGTCCTGCCGTGATCGTGACGGATCCCGCGGGTGAGCCGGTCGCATCGACGGTCGCGGCGCGGATCTGGGAGGATCGGCTCGCCGGTCCGGTGCGACTGGCGCTGCTGTTGCGGGCGGCAACATTCGGGGCTCGGGCGAGTACGACCGGGGTGTTCCGGGCACGTATCCGCAACGACGGCGGAGGCTGGATCGTCGTCCGTGCGGCGCCGTTGAGCGCCGACGGCGACGAGGCCCGCACGGCGGTCACGATCGAACCCGCGGCCGACAGTGAACTCACAGACATGCTGTTCGCCGCGTACGCGCTGACCGCCCGCGAGTGCGAAGTGTGCACCGACGTGCTGAACGGACTGTCGACGGCCGAGATCGCTCGGCACCGGGGCATCACGCCGAACACGGTGCACGACCATCTCAAATCCGTCTATGCGAAGACAGGGGCGGGTAGTCGCGCGGAACTCGTCGCTCGGTTGGCCGGCCGGCAGATGCCCCGACCGTCCCTGTCGCCCCCATACACGCCGACGATCAGGTCCGCGCACTGAGCGATCACGCTCACTACACATTGAGCGGGGTTGCTCGTTGTATGCCACAGTGCCACTCGGTGCATGCAGCTGCCACGCCCGAAATCCCTCTGTTCCAGAGCAGGTGACGTCGGCCCGTTGTTTTTTGCACCTTGTTGCACATAGTCTGGCGTGAGAGGGACCGCCCTAGACGAAGAAGGAACACACCATGACGCTGCCACCGATCCTGTCCGGCCCGCTGAGCCTGCCCCTGGTCGCTTCCCCGATGTTCATCGTGTCGGGACCGGAACTGGTGTCCGCCCAGTGCCAGGCCGGAGTCGTCGGGTCGTTCCCGGCACTCAACGCCCGTCCCCAGTCGATGCTTGTCGACTGGCTGCAGCAGATCACCGAGAGCAACGCCGACTACGCGGTGCGCCACCCCGAGGAGTACGTCGCGCCGTTCGCCGTCAACCAGATCGTGCACCGCTCCAACGAGCGACTCGAGCAGGACCTCGAGGTGATCGTCGAGCATCGGGTCCCCATTGTGATCACCTCGCTCGGTGCCCGAGAGGAGGTCAACGAGGCTGTTCACTCCTACGGCGGCATCGTCCTCCACGACGTGATCTCGAACGAGTTCGCGCACAAGGCGATCGACAAGGGCGCGGACGGCATCGTCGCCGTCGCCGCAGGCGCCGGCGGCCACGCCGGGACGCAGTCACCGTTCGCATTGCTCCAGGAGATCCGCCGGTGGTTCGACGGCCCCCTGCTGCTGTCCGGCTCCATCGCCCACGGCCGCTCGATCCTCGCTGCCCAGGCCGCCGGTGCCGACCTCGCCTACGCCGGCACAGCCTTCCTCGCCACCGAGGAGGCCCGCAGCGCCGACGACTACAAGAACATGATCGTCGACAGCACCGCCAAGGACATCGTCTACAGCAACCTGTTCACCGGCGTGCACGGCAACTACCTGCGGGGAAGCATCGTCGCCGCCGGACTCGACCCCGACGACCTCCCCGAGTCCGATCCGTCCGCCATGAACTTCGGGTCCGGTGGCAACACCGGCGCCAAGGCCTGGCGCGACATCTGGGGCGCCGGCCAGGGCCTCGGCGCGATCGAGTCCGTCGTCCCCGCCCGCGAGCTCGTCCAACGACTCCGCGACGAGTACGAGCTGGCGTGGACGTCCCTCGAACGACGCCGAGTCGCCATGATCGACGCCGGATAGCGTGACCTAGGCTGACGCGGTGTCTCTCAGGTTCGCCATCCTCACCGCACTGGTCGAGCGCGACAGCACCGGACTGGAACTGACGCGGCGCTTCGACCGGTCGATCGGGTACTTCTGGCCCGCGACCCACCAGCAGATCTACCGAGAACTGGACCGGATGCGGGCGGGCGACCTGATCCGTGAAGTCCCGACGGACGGAAAACCCGGTCGCGGTCAGCCCCGACGTTTCACCATCACAGCGGACGGTCGCCGACTGCTGCGCGGCTGGATCTCCGAGATCGAGGATCCGGACGTGGTGCGCTCCGGTGTCTCCGTGCGCCTGCGCGCGGCCGCGGCGCTCGACGATCCCGACGCCGCGCGTCCCGCGCTGGAACATCAACGCGCCTACCGGACGGCGATGCTCGAGCAGTATCGCGCCATCGAGCAACGCGACTTCGTCGAGGTCCGGGGCGACGCGCGGAGCACCCTGCAACATCTCGTGCTCCGCCTCGGCATCCTCCTCGAAGAAACGTGGCTGACCTGGCTGGACGAGGCGCTCGACACGATCGACCGGCTCGACCCGACACCGGATTCCTCCGCCGACCGCAGCGGAACGGTCCCGTAGACCGGAACACGAGAACCGGGCCGAGGCGTACCACGCGAGGGAGGTCGGCTTGTCTACACGGAGGCAGGTCTACCTGTCACGGTGCGTTTCCGGCCTCAGGGTCGACTGCCGTCAGCGCGGTGATCAAGGTCCGACTCGGCCGCATCACGGCCACGGTCTTGTCCCTGTCCGGCCGGTAGTAGCCGCCGATGTCGACCGGCGCGCCCTGCACCTCGTTCAACTCTCGCACGATCGTGTCCTCGTCCCTGGCCAGTGCCTCGGCCAGCGGGGCGAACTGTTCTGCGAGTTCCGGATCCTCGGTCTGCGCGGCAAGTTCCTGTGCCCAGTACATCGCGAGGTAGAACTGGCTGCCCCGGTTGTCGAGCTCGCCGACCTTGCGCGACGGGCTCTTGTTCGTCTCCAGCAGCTTGCCGGTCGCTGCATCGAGCGCGTTCGCCACGATCTTGGCGCGCTCGTTGCCGGTCTTGATGCCGAGGTCCTCCAGGCTTACGGCCAACGCCAGGAACTCACCGAGCGAATCCCAGCGCAGGTGGTTCTCCTCCACCAACTGCTTGACGTGCTTGGGCGCCGACCCGCCGGCGCCCGTCTCGTAGAGGCCGCCACCCGCCATCAGCGGCACGATCGACAGCATCTTGGCGCTCGTACCGAGCTCGAGGATGGGGAACAGGTCGGTGAGGTAGTCACGCAGGATGTTGCCGGTCGCGGCGATGGTGTCCATTCCGCGGTTCAGCCGCTCCAGCGTGTACCGCATCGAGCGCACCTGCGACATGATGTGGATGTCGAGGCCATCGGTGTCATGATCCTGCAGGTACAGCTCGACCTTCTTGATCAACTCGTTCTCGTGGGGGCGGTACGGGTCGAGCCAGAACAGGACCGGCATACCGGAGTTGCGTGCCCGGGTGACCGCGAGCTTGACCCAGTCGCGGATCGGCGCGTCCTTGACGGTGCACATGCGCCAGATGTCACCCGCCTCGACGTGCTGGGTGAGCAGCACCTCACCGGTCTCGGCATCGACGAAGTTGGCCTCGCCCGCCTCCGGAACTTCGAAGGTCTTGTCGTGCGAGCCGTACTCCTCGGCCTTCTGCGCCATGAGACCGACGTTGGGAACGGTACCCATGGTCGTCGGGTCGAACGCGCCGTTGGTCTTACAGAAGTTGATGATCTCCTGGTAGATGCGCGCGAACGTGGACTCCGGCATGACCGCCTTGACGTCCTTGGGTCGACCGTCGGCGCCGTACATCTTGCCGCCCGAGCGAATCATTGCGGGCATCGAGGCATCCACGATGACATCGCTGGGGGAATGGAAGTTGGAGATGCCGCGTGCGGAATCGACCATGGCCAATTCGGGACGGTGCTCATGGCAGTTGTGCAGGTCCTGCTTGATTTCGTCGCGCTGCGTACTGGGCAGCGTCTCGATCTTGTCGTACAGGTCGCCGAGACCGTTGTTGACGTTGACGCCCAATTCGTCGAACAGCTTCTGATGCTTGGCGAAGGCGTCCTTGTAGAAGGTCTTCACCGCGTGGCCGAAGACAATGGGGTGCGAGACCTTCATCATCGTCGCCTTGACGTGAAGGGAGAACATCACGCCCGTCTTGCGCGCATCCTCCATCTGCTCCTCGTAGAACTCGAGCAACGCCTTCTTGCTCATGAACATGCTGTCCATGATGTCGCCCTCACCCAGCTCCACTTCGGGCTTGAGGACGATCGTCTCGCCCTCCTTGGTGACCAGCTCCATCCGGACCTTGCGCGCCCGGTCCAGCGTCATCGACTTCTCGCCGTGGTAGAAGTCGCCGTGCCGCATGTGCGCGACGTGGCTGCGTGAGGCCATCGACCACTCGCCCATGCTGTGCGGGTGTTTACGGGCGTACTCCTTCACCGCCCGGGGTGCGCGCCGATCGGAGTTGCCCTCACGCAGGACAGGGTTGACCGCACTGCCGAGAATCTTGCCGTAGCGCTCCCGGATGGCACGCTCTTCGTCCGTCTTCGGGGCGTCCGGGAAATCCGGGACCTGGTAGCCCTTGCTCTGCAGTTCCTTGATGGCAGCCAGGAGCTGCGGCACGGACGCACTGATGTTGGGCAGCTTGATGATGTTGGTCTCGGGCAGTTGCGTCAGACGACCCAGCTCGGCCAGGTTGTCCGGGACGCGCTGCTCTTCCGTGAGGTGCTCGGGGAACTCGGCCAGGATCCGCGCCGGCACCGAGATGTCGCTGGTCTCGACCTCGATGCCCGCGGCTCCAGCGAAGGTACGCACGATCGGCAGGAAGGCGTAGGTCGCAAGCAACGGCGCCTCGTCGGTCAACGTATAGATAATGGTCGACTGCTTGTCGGCGCTCATTCTTGTCTCGACTCCCTACGTCGGTCCGGTCCGCCTCACGAAATGCTCCGCGTGCGGGATTGCATCGGGTATCAGGCTACGTGCGAGAACTCGAGAACGACATTTACTCGCCGGTAACTCGAACTCCGCCGACAGGCTTCGACGGCCCCTCGGGCGCCCAACCGTCGACCTCATGTCCGCTCGCGACCGAGAACGCCGCAGTCCTGCGAGCCACCGCTTCGATGGCCCCTCGACCTGTCGTAACGCGGGTGCGACCGGCGCACAGCATCGCCGTCAGGAAAGAAGTCTTCACAAGCAGTGGGAAAACTACTGTCACAAGCGATTCCGTTGTCGAACCGGACTGCGATCCCTCGTCCGTCCGATCGCGGCTCGAATGCCGACGCCGGAAGATGCTGTCGGCGGGGACGATCGTTCCGTCGAGAATCGAGGTTCGTCGATCGTTGCTTGGGGGAGACGACCGCGGACCCGAGAGGGAACCGCACGCCTGCGTCCCGATGAAGTACTTCACATTTCTCGCCGACGACTCGACCCGAGCGTCTACCGACAGGAGCCCGCCACTACTCCGACATCAATCGCAGGCGGGCGCGGGAACATCCTCGAACAGCGGCGACCCGATCGGCACGAGGTACACCACGTCGAGGATCACCGGTTCCGTGCCGAGATTGCGACCGACGTGCAGATGGTCCGGACCCGAGGGCTCGTTGATGAAATCGCCGGTCTCGAACGTGACAGGCTCGCAGTCTCCTTCAGGATGCGTCAAGGTGCCGGCCCGCACGATGCCGAGCACGGGACCATCGTGATAGTGCCAACCGGTGCTACCGCCCGGTTCGATGGTGATCTCCCGGGCCACGGCGTGCACGCCGTCGGGTACGAACGGCAGCAGTCCCGGTGGCACCTCGATGTCCACCCATGTCACCCCTGAGATGCCCTCGCTCGGAGTGGCGTAGGCCCACCCGGGTATCGCCACCGCTACTGCACATGCCGTCGCCGCGAGTACACCCTGCACAGCGCGCTTCATGCGCACGGACGCTACCGTCTACACGACACTGCTGCAGGACACCTCGCATTGCGACCCGCTCGCCTGCACCCGCGTCACTGTCGCCGGGTACGTCGAGCGGCCCGAAGGCGAGGAACTGGCCGCCGCGCGCGAAGCCCACCTGGCCGCTGTCCCCGGGACCCGCGTGTACATCGATTTCAGCGACTTCACGCTCTGGGTTCTTCGGGTTCGGCGCGTGCGCTGGGTCGGTGGGTACGGGCGGATGGATTCGGCCACCGCCGAGGACTATGCCGAAGCATTGCCGGATTCTGTGACCCCGTCGGCAGCTCGTGCGATCGCGCATCTCAACGACGATCACGCCGACGCGCTGCTGGCGATGGCCCGGAAGCTCGGCGGGTTCCCGGATGCGGCGGCGGCAACCTGTGTCGGAGCGACCGATACGGCCTCGACCTCGATGTCACCACGCCGCGTGGGCGAGCCATGACGCATGCCGGCTATCTGTCACCGCCCGACTCCGACTACGAATTGCGCTCAGCAACAGTTGCTTTGGCTCGCGCGGCGCACCGCCAGACCGTCGTGGACACGTCCGTCTGCATCGACGTCGGCGGCGAGGGCGACACGGTAGTCGAGTCCCGCCTCGTTCACCGTGACGCCGACAGGTGCAGGTCGTGCCGGGCGGCGAGCGCGAGGGCGTCGGTGACATCGAAGGGTCTCATGCGGTTCACGCTCTCTTCGCCGCGTCGTTCCGGTCTACCGATATCCTCGGACGGTCGTGGCGGCCCACGTGCTGCTACAGGCGGGGAACAGGTCGGCCCCACACGCGTGTCCTGCCCGGGAATCGCCGCCCACTCGTGGCAATGTCCACAGAATGCATCCGTACGACCAGGGGTTCGAGCCTCCGCAAGCGTGCTCCGAGTGGTGCCGGGCACGCTCGTTCGACCTGCAGGTGCTCGACGAGGGCGTCACTGTCGACCTCAAATGGTGGAACAGCCACCTCGAACGGACCGGGCACGATATCCGCCTCCGGGGACGGAATCTCGACGGACGGATCATCGACGACGGCGACGCGATCGTCCAACGCAACGACCTCCGCCTCGACAGTGAACTGATCGAAGCCGACCACGCCGGTCTGGGGCTGTTGTTCCTGTGCGCGGCCTGGCGCAGCGCACATCCGCGACGACGCGGTGCCCGACGTTTTCCGGACGTCCGCGACGCACACGCCCCGAAGGACCGGGACCGGTTCACCAAGATCAAGGGAGTCCTCGACTACTGCGCGAAGACCAAGTCGCTACCCGACACCGCGCGGCAGACCTGGTCCGGATGGCCGGACACCCCCGGCGTCGGCGTATCGCTCCTGGCGACCTATCTGTGGGCGGTCGAGGTGCGGACCGAGGCGGGCCCGGCGCAACTTCTCGATCAGCACGCGGTGTCGACGCTCATCCACGAAGGGTGGCTCGAGGATCCGTCGGTCGCCGACTTCACGCTGCGGCGCTATCACCGGTACCTCGAACTCCTCAACATGTGGGCGTCGTTGATCGCCACGCGTCCGGAGATGGTCGAGATGTGGCTCGTCGACCGGTGGCACGCCCGAATCTGCGAAGCCCGGGACGGGTCGCACGCGACTCCGCGATTGTTCTGATCCTCTTGGGCGTCGCGGTGAGGCCGCCCGAATCGTCCCGTGGAGGCTGATGCACACTCGCAGAATGGGGTCACCGACTACGACGAGCATCACCATGACGACCGGCGCGCAGCCGATTCCCCAGCCGCGATGGAGACTGCCGCTGGTGGGTGATCTGCTCAGCATCGACGTGGCCAAGCCGGTTCAGCGTGAGATGCAGATGGCACAGGAACTCGGTGGGATCTTCGAACGCAAGATCCTGCAGCACCGGTTGATCGTGGTCTCGGGCGCCGATCTGGTGCGCGAGGTCAACGACGAGGAGAAGTGGGCGAAGTTCCTCGGCAAGCCGCTGCGCAAGCTTCGCGTCATCGCCGGCGACGGACTGTTCACCGCGTTCAACTCCGAACCGAACTGGAGCAAAGCCCACAACATCCTCGGGCCTGGCTTCAGCCAGGCCGCGATGCGTGGCTATCACGACTCGATGCTCACCGTCGTCGACCGACTGGTCGACAGCTGGGACCGCGCAGCGGCCGACGGCGAGTATGTGGACGTGCCGAAGAGCATGACGTCGCTGACCTTCGACGTCATCGGCCGGTGCGGCTTCAGCTACGACTTCGACTCGTTCGGCCGCACCGAACCCGATCCGTTCATCGCGGCGATGAGCCGGGCGCTCGAGTACATCAACCGTTCGTCGAACGACATCCCCATCCTCCGGACACTGTTCGGCCGCAGTGCCAGGGAGCAGCATGAACACGACATCGCGCTGATGCAGGAGACGGTCGATCGCATCGTCGAGGAGCGGATGCGCTCCGGCGAGCAGCACGGCGATCTGCTGGACCTGATGATGCACACCGTCGATCCCGACACCGGCGAGCAGCTCGACCGTGAATCGATCCGCAATCAGGTGCTGACCTTCCTGGTCGCGGGTNGATACGCCAAATCCGCCCGATTTCCGGCGGATGCTACGGCTACCCCGTTACGGGTGGAGGAACGGGGCGACGGTAGCGTTTTTCGTCCTGTCCTGGCTCGTCGCTGCGGCCGTGCCGGTCGCAGCGATGTCCACCGGCGACAGTCCAGCGTTGCTGGCGGGCCTGCTGATTGCAGTTGTTGCCGTTGCAGCGCTTGTGCTCGTCACCGGGGCCGACGATCCGCTGTTCTGCTTCGGACGCAGCGTTCGCGGTCCGACGAGCGAGGAGCAACACCGACGCGGCGAACTCCGTCGACACTCTCATCCCGACACCGCGGGTCGGCCCCGCCCGCGAGCACCCGGGTCCCGGTAACGGGGACCCGCACGCAACCTGTCCTGTCGACCTCGGCGGGGCGTGGCCTCGAACGATGTCACTGCTGCATGGTCCCCATCCTCATGTGTTCTGTTCCTCGAGGATGACCGGAGACCCCTTTTCATGCACACTCCTGATCTGCACGGCGTACCGGCCGTGTCCATTCGCAATGCCCACCGTTCGTTCGGTGACCTGCCTGTTCTGACCGGCGTCGATTTCGATGTCGCCTCCGGCCGATGCTGCGCCGTGGTCGGCGCGAACGGCGCCGGCAAGTCGACCCTGTTGAGATGCGTCGTCGGCGCAGACCGCCTCGACTCCGGTGTCATCGACATCGACGGCACACCCGTGGACGAGACCTCCCGGGCCTTCCGGCGCACCGTCGCTGCGGTACTCGGCGAGGTGCCCGTCTTCGCCCACCTCACCGCTCACGAACACCTGCAACTCGTCGCAACCGGCCACGGGGTGCCCGACCCGTTCGAGGCGGCGACACAGGCCTTGGCCGAGGTCGACCTGCTCGCGGTGGGCGACCGGCTCCCGGTGACGTTCTCGAGCGGGCAGCGTCGCCGGTTGGCGTTGGCCTCAGCGTTCGTCCGGCCCCGCACGCTGCTGGTTCTCGACGAACCCGAACAACACCTCGACACCGCCGGTCGCAGCTGGCTGGCGGCTGTCCTCGCGTCCGAGAAACAGTCGGGCCGAACCGTGCTGATGGTCTCGCACGATGCAGAACTGGTGGATGCGGTCGCCGATCAGGTCGTGGAGGCCGACTCATGGTGATCACCGACAGCCTTCCTTCCGTCCGGTCGATCCGCACGCTGGTTCGACACTTCGAACGACGCCACGCACCGGCCACCAGTCGGGCAGCGACCCTCGTGCTGGGGGCGCTGGGCCTGTACGTCGGTGTCGGCCTGCTGTGGTGGCTGTTCACACTGCCGCCGACCGTGCTCACCGCCTCGAGTGTCCTGGTCACCGGACAGCCGTGGACATCGACCTGGGGATGGGCCGTCGCCGCGGCCGCGGTCGCAGCCGGCGCCGCGGCCGGGCGGGCCGTGGGGCCGGTGACCACCAGTGCAGAGCTCGGCTTCTGGGTGAGCTCGACACTGCTCGACCGCGGTGCCCTGGTCCGCAGCCGGGTGGTTGTCGTACTCGGCTGCGGCGCCCTGGTCGGTGCGCTGACCGGACGCATCGCAGCGTTCGCCGCGGAGTTGACGGTGTGGTTTGCGTTCACCGTCTTGACGACGCTGACCGGAGTCGTCGTCGTTGCGCTCTGCGTTCTCGTCCAGTGCCGACTGCTCGCCCCCGGCACTGTGACCATCCTGAGCCGGATCTGCGCCCTGGGATCGGTAGCGGCGGTGTTCACGGCGACAGCCGGAGTCGATGTTGCGCTGCCGACCGGCTGGTGGCCCGTCGCCGCAGTCGGGGCACTGGCCGCAACTCTGGCAGTCGTCGCCGTGCGGTCGTGCCACAGGATCGCAGCAGCAGACCTGGCAGCCGGAGCCGACACCACGGTGGCCGTATCCGCGTCGGCCACCGCCTTGGACATCTCGGTGCTGCTCGGCGCGCTCGAGCACGCATCGTGGCGACGCATCGGACGCCGACGCACCCGCGCCCTCTCCGGTGGGCTTGCCTGGGCGCTGATCCGATCCGATGTGCTCCGTCACGTCCGCAGACCAGTCTCTCTGTTGCTGGCGTTCTGTGCCATCGGAGCGGCGGGTATTTCACCGATGGTGACGACACCACCGGCGGTGGCCGTGCTGTACCTCGCCGCGGTCTTCATCGTGGCGATGATCTTCAGTGCGGGGCTCCGGGATGTCTTCCGCGACCGCGATTTCGGTTCCGTGCTCGGTGTCGACGACCGGCAGATACGGTGGCCGCTCACCGTCGTGCCGGGTGTGGCCGCGGCACTGGCGGCCATATCTATGACACTCCTGACCGATAGCACGGTCACAACGTTGGCGATCGGGCTGGTCGGGGGCTGCGCGGCCGCGTACCGGGTACGCACCCGACCGTCGATCAGCTATGACGGGTTGATCCTGGAAACCGCCGTGGGACAAATCCCTGTCGATCTGCTCCGGCAATGGCTTCGCGGACCGGACGTGCTGCTCGTCGCGGCGTGGCTGGCTGCGCTATTCAGTTGAACGCTGATGTCGGAATTTCGGTTCAGCTCACCAGGGGTGTTCCTCGCTGGTCAGGACCGGTACGCCGAGATCGACAGGACTCTCGGCCTGCGTCGTGCTCCTTTGTTGCATCCGGTCCACACTGACCAGCTTCGCTGCGGCGGCTTTGAGGCTGACGCGTAGTCCTTCGACCTCGCCGGTCCAGCCGTTGGCCTGCGCTTCGTCGATACGATCGCGCAGATTCGCAGTGATCTCGGCCAGTCGGCGTCGAGCACGCGGATCCACCCGGAGACTGGGACATCGAATGCAGGCATGCTCGTGCTTGCACGGGGTGCCGTAGGGGCGGCCGCAGGTACCGAGTTCGAGTTTGCGCAGTTCGAAATGCTGCTGGAAGTCGCGCCATTCCTCGTCGGTGGGTTCGCGGTATTCGGCGACCGGGCGCACCGCACGGCGGGCATCGAGGAACGAGCGGTAGGAGCGGACCAACTCGTCGTCGAATACCGCCATGTAGGCCTGAGTGGTGTTGAGGTTCTTGTGCCCCAATAGCCGACCGATGATGTGGACGGGCAGCCCGCCGGTGACCGCCTCGGTGGCGAACATCCGGCGGAAGTCATGTGGGGTGTAGTGCGGCGGGTTGCCGGTAGCGTCGGTCAGGCCCGATCGCGCCACGGTCTGGGTGAGCCAGGTCTGCACTGTGGTGGTGGCCGGCACCACCCATTTCCAGCCCACACGGTGCTGAAACAGATGCGGCAGAGGTGGACCGGCGACACGTTCGTGCGGATCGTAACGGGCGCTGAGAGGAACGGTGCCCCCGTTCTGGGCGCGCAGACGTGTGATCATCGAGGCCAGCACACTGGCCAGTTCCGGACTGACGAGCAACAGACGCTCCTCGTGGCTTTTCGACGGCACGATCTGCAGCATCGGCACCAACTCGCCCGTGTCGGGAAGGGTGTAGGAGACCAATCCCAAGTGAGAGATCTCAAGGAGTTCCTCGACCCGGACACCGGTGTGCCGCAACGTCTCGATGCTTGCCCACGCCCAGAACGCATCGGATTCGGTCTTGTCGACATCGATCACCTCCCCACTGACCACATCCTCGATGCGATGAGGCGGCGAGGGCAGCCGTCGCCTGCGTGCAGTGGTGAAGTACCGAGGAAGCACACGCCGATAGCTGCGCCCGGCATAGTCGATCGTTGCCCTCACGGGTGCGGCGTCGACTGCCGCCAGCAACGCTGCTTGCTCGCGTCGGTGACGATCAGCGGTGTCGAGCAGGATCGGCAGATGCGGCAGGCGCTCGCGGACACGTTGGTGCATCTCGGCGGTGGTAGTGCGGCGGGCCTTCGTCTGTCCGCCGACATCGCTTTTGCGGATCGGGTTGGGAACGCTCCATTGCGCCCAGGCCGGGTCCTGTAGGGACCATTCTTGCAGGTCACGATAGAACGAGCGGACACACATCACGATGTCCAGGCTGCACTTGCGTGGACGGGTCGAGCCGTCCTTGGAAGTGACCATCCGGATCCGCTGTTTCCAACCCTCGGCGACGTCGTCGGGCAAGTGGAGCGAGTCGATGCCGGGATGATGTTGTTCGATGTCCGTCCAGAAGGACCCGACCAACCGTCCGACCAGTTCCACGAAGGTGCCGTAGTCGACCGAGGAGCGGCGCTCGTCGAGGTAGCGAATCAGCACTTCTCGTACCGCGACACTGTGGATGCCGTAGGCATCGACCAGTTCGAGTGTCGGTCGCTGCCCGTATCGGACCGCGTCCTTGAGCGTGATGTGTTCCCCGAGGTCCGCGATCCCGTACAACAGCTCCCACGCCAGAGACAGCCCGGTAGGTGACTTGCCGTTGCCGGTGTGGCGTTGATACCAAGCCCGGTAGGTGAACAGGTCGTCGACTGTCAGCTCGTCGATCGCGCGCCCGGTGTGCAGGACCAGCTTGCTGACCACATTGCAGGCGTCGGTGCGTTGGAAGTTGTTGATCTCCAGATGATCTGCTCGTGACTCGATCACCGAGAACAACTTCGGACACACCAGCTTCCGGATATCGGTGTACAACGTGCGGGACTTGTAGTTGTTGAGGAATCGGTACCCCGGCCGCACGATCCGCAACAAGATCAAGGCGTTGATCCCGCAGTTGATCACATCTCGTCGGACGCGGGTCGATCGGGGATCTGCCGGGTCGGTCAAAGTCTCGATCCAGTCGAGATCGTCCTCGGCCCTGGCGGCCACCCAACGTTGCTGCCATCCATCGCCCGGAAAGGTTCCCAACCATCTCAGAAGCGCCGCAGCACCGTCGCGGTGGCGTTGTTGCAGGTGGGCGCGTTTCGGCCAGCTCGGCAGCGACGGCAGCAAGGCCAGGAACTCGCCCAGGAGAATCCGGTCACGCTCCCCGCCGGCGACCGCGACATCGACGACGAGATCGTCATGTCGCCTGAGCAAGGTGCCGGGTCGGACCGTCCGTTTGAGCTGCGGGGGCGCGGACGTCGACCCGGAATGCGCGAACGTCTCGGTCACGAGGGAGTCCCTCCCAGAAGCACGGCCAGATCTGCCGCGTCGTATCCCGGTGCCGCCGGAATCGGAGGTGGAACATGCTGACCACGGGTGGTCAGGTGGTGTTGGACTCGGCGTACCACCTCCGCCTGATCCTCTATCAGATAGATCTCGGCGGTGGTCGACAGATGAGCGTGACCCAGGATGAGTTGGACATCGCGAGCAGACAGGTGGATATCGCGCACCATCCGTAAGGCAGCTGTGTGGCGCAGATCGTGCATCGTCCAGTTCGTTCCCAGAACCTCGTTGGCCCTGGTGAAGACCTTGCGCAAGGCTTCGTAGTTCAGAGGTTGGCGGTGAAGTCCGTTGCCGCAATCGCGGCGCCGGCGGGTCTTCCAGATCACCTCGTGCGGAGAGAGCGCCTCCCCGAGGTCGGCGAGGTAGAGACGTAGCCACACGAACGACTCCTGGCTGGCCGGCAGCCATTGTTCAGCGCGGGTGCCTTTGCGAGTCACTCGGATCAGTTGCTCACCCCAGTCGATGTCGACCGGCCGAACCCGCAGGACTTCCGAGGCTCGAGCTCCATTGCCGACAACCAGGGACAGCAATGCCCGATCACGATTCGAGCGCAACACATCGAACAACTCCTTCCACTGTTCGTCCGTGAGGGCACGAGGTTGCTGCTTGGGCAGCTTCGGGTTGTACCGGATGCGCCCGGCCGGGTGTAGTGAGCGACTGTCTGCAGGGTGTACCGCCGACCACGGGCTGCGCCGATCCAGGGGAATCGGGTTGAGTACCGGCCCCTGGCCCGTTTCGTTCCAGAACTCGTAGAAGGCCCGCACCACGGCGTTCGAGTGCCGGATGGTCCGGGCGGCGTATCGGTCGTCGAGGTAGCGCTTGCGGGTGCGGGTGTTGACCGTGCCTGCGGTCTTCTTCGATTTCGTGCGTGGTGCCCGTCGTAGTTTGGGTGCCTGGGTTAGCCACAGCACCAGATCCCGGCCCTCGGCCGGGGTTGCCTTGTCCCAGTTGACCTCGAGCACGCGGAGCCATCGCCACCACCGCAGCAGGCCGTAGGCGTAGCTGCGCACGGACGCCGGGCTGTGATCGCGCGCAACGCAATCGGCGAGATAACGTCGGACCGGTTCGACCACCTCGCCCGCGTCGTCGTAGACGAGCCAGGGCACGATGCCACCGTCTCGCTCGACCCGTCCCCATTGCGGCAGTTTGATCGATCCGATATTCCGCTGTATCTCGTCGGACAACGTTCCACCACCTCTCGTATTGAGAGATGTCTACGGGGCCGTCCAACGAGTCCGGGGTCGGTAGGACGGCGTGTCGCTGTTTAGTCCGGTCAACAGATCAGGTCTGGTTGGCTTTTTCGGCTTCGCCGCGTTCCTGCGCTGCGGCTTTTTCGTGTTCGGCTGTGCGGCGTTCTCGCTCGGTGTCCAGGTCGTTGTGCTGGGCCGCGGTGGGTAGTGCGCGCATCATGCGGTAGGCGGCGGCGGTGCCTGCGTCTCGTTCTGCGAGGTCGGCGGCGGTGTAGCCCGGGGGTCGGTCGGCTTCTTGGAGCATGGGTCCGAAGATCGCGCGGCAGGTCTGGCAGGGGGTGAGTTCGTCAGTGACGGGCTGTTTGCATCCGGGGATGATGCACTCGGCGAACAGGGATTCGGCGGTCATGGCGTCCTCGCGGCGAGTGTGGACCGGCGGCCGCGAGGGGGTCGCGGCCGCCGGATTGTGGGTTACTGACCTGGGCGGATGGGGGTGTGGGCGTCCTCGGCGCGGGCGTCGGTGATCTTGTCGTAGGGCAGTCGGTCGGTCCAGCTGTAGGCGGTGGCGACGGTGACCGACTTTGCGTTGACTCGGATCACCTTGTGCCAGGTGCCGGAGCAGTTGACGAAGCATCCGGGGCGTAGGTCGGCGCGGCTGTAGAGCTTGGGGCCGTCGGTGGCGTCCTGTTCGGCGCGTACTGCGGTCCAGTATTCGATGTCGCGCTCGAGTTCGGCTTTGTTGAGTTCGAGTTGGTGCATGTGGTTGCTGGTCTCGGCGGTGTGTCCGGCAGCGCGGTACTTGGTGAGGTGGCGTTCGATGCTGCGTAGTTCGGCGCTTTGTCGTTCGATGCGGCGGTGGATCACTGCGGGGGTGTAGCGGTGATCGGTGCTGCGGGCGGCGAGGCGGGCGGATTCGGCGGCTGAGCGGGCGGCGGCGTCGGCTTCGATCGCGGCGCGGGCGGTGGTGTGGGCGCGGTCAAGGGCGCGGCGGTGGCGTCGTTCGCTGTGATGTCCCACTTTGATGGGTTCTCCGCCTTCGGGCAGTGCGGCACAGGCGTGGTCGTGGCGTGCGTGGGCGGCGTGGGCGGCGGTGGCCTTGCGTTCGGCCTTGGCTGCGAGGGCGGCGGCGCGGTCGGTCAGACGCTCGTTGCGGTCGTGGTGGGCGTCGGTGCCGTCGCGGAGGGTGGTGTCGATGTCGGTTTCGACGTCGTAGCCGGCGGCGCGCAGGGCGGCGGCGGTGTGTTCGATGCGGGCGAGGTGGGGGGCGCGGTCGCGGCTGTGCGGGATGTACCAGGCGGTGATGCTGCGTCCCCATTTCCAACCTGCGGTTTTGAGGATCGGCGCGGTGCCGTCGCCTTTGCTGGTGCCGTCGATGATCGTGCCCTCGGTGGGGGTGTGCGTGATGGTGAGCATGTGGGCGTTTCCTGTTCGGGTCGGTAGTGCGCGCCGGGGGGAGTCGCGGTGACTCCCCACCGGCGCGGAGTGTGGATCAGTACTCGGCGATGAAGACCGGCCAGTGGGGGCCGGGGCGGGTGGTCCAGCGGAGGATCGGCCGCCAGTAGGTGGTGGTCCGGTAGGCGCGTTCCTCGTGGTGGGGGCACATGACCCACTCACCGTCGGTGTGGGTGGCTTCGGTGGTGCAGCCGTTGTAGTCGCACCACTGGTCGGGAAGCTCGAGTGTCTGGACGGGGGCGGGAGTGGTCATCGCGTCTTTCCTTCCGGGAGGTCAGCTGAGGCCGGCTTCGATTGCGGCGCTGATTTCGTCCTCGGTCATGCCTGCGGCACGGGCGGCGGCCTTGGTGTCGCGGGACTCGGCCAGGACTACGGAGATGTCCTTGCCGGTCGAGATGTTCTCGAGCAGGGCATCGATGTCGCGGCCGAGGTTGCGGAGCTTCGCGGTGATCTCTTCCNGGGGGCGGAGCCCCCGGGGATCGGTAGAGCCGACACACCGCAGACGAGCCGGGGCACACTCCTAGCCAGAGCGAGGGGGCACTATCCGCCGGCCGCGGGAGCATACGTTTGCCGGCCCCGAGACCAACGAGGCAAAGATCCGACTGCCACACCGACCCTCGAACACACTGCACGTCGACACCCGACATAACCCCAAGGGGGTCCGGGGGCGGATCGCCCCTGGTCAACGCCGGAAACGCGACTCGGCGCACCGAACCGGGGACGATTCCCGAGTTCGATGCGCCGAGGTGAGACTGGCAGGCATCAGACGTGGACATTTTTTGATGTCGGCCTGATTTTTTGTTGATTCAGATTTGACGCTGAAAAGTTGATATTCAGATGTCGTTGTGATGATCAGATGGTGACGGAAGTGTCGGCCTCGGAGAGCCAGCGGTAAACGGTGGCGACGGAGCGGTCGACTTCTTGGGCGATGACGGGCACCTCCACTCCGGCCTGGCGCCGGGCGAGTGCCCATTCGCGACGCTCCTCGTGGGAGTGGAAGGTCGGGATGGCGTTGGTATCGAGGTGGGTGCCGGGCAGGTGGGGCAATGGCACCTCGAGTTGTCGAGCGAGAGCGTCAGCGGTCGCGGTGCGAGTCGACCGCGCGACCGGAGTCTCACTCGCGGTCTCGGCGGCGGCACGGTTCTCGGTGATGGTTGTGACGTGAGTCTTGGGTGCGGTCGCGTTCTCGTGTGCGGTCTCACGGCGCGGCTGTGTCGCGGGCGCGGATTCGATGTGAGTCTCAGCGGGGTTCTCGGTGGGTGCGGCGGTGCGACGGCCGAGAACAGTCAGCGCGTGGGTGGAGGCGAGCAGTGAAATCGGCGGGAGTGTGGCGATCACGGCGGCGAGAACGGAGTTGAAGCCGGGGGTCGTGGTGAGAACGGCGTGGATCGCGTTTCCTGCGATCGAGACGGTGGCGGCGCCGATGAGAATCTTCCAGAAGAATCGTCGCGCCCGGTGGTCGTGACGTCGGGAGACGACTCCCATCGTTGCTTGCAGGATCGTTCCGTCGACGATGACGGGGAACAGGAAGGCGATCTCTCTCGGCTGGCCGGCCTGGATGCACAGGTCTCGCAGTGCGAGGAAGCTGAGAATGAACGCGGCCGCCCCGATTCCTACGGTGATGGTCACGCCTGCGAACCACATGGATCCGCTGACGGCTGCCACATCCGCGGGCACTGAGGTGTTCTTGTTCTTGCGTCGCTTCGTCCACTTCATGGTTCCCATAGTAACAATGAGAACCATGATATGAGAAGGGGTTTCTCAGATGAGAGTCGCAGGTCACGACCGGATCGAGTCGGCAAGGTGAGATGAGAGACGACTGCGCCCCGACCGGTTCTCGGGGGAGCCGGCCGGGGCGCGTGATGGTTCTTATCGTTCGGGTCGGCGTCTCGCGATGTCGACAGGACCGTCGCTTCGAGTGACGATGTTGCATGATCTGTTGATGACCGTGATGCGGGTGGGCTGGATCTTGCTGGCCGTGGTGACCGTCTCTCTCGGAATCGCCGCAGCTACCAGCTCGATGTCAGAGATCACGGATTGCGAAATCGGTGTGTATTTGCGGGAGGTCCCTGGCCTGGCGGCGTGTAATGCTTCGATCTGGAGTTACTTCGGCAGTATGGTCGTGCCTGTTCTCGCGGTTCCGGTGGTGGTGTGTCTGATCCCGGTGCTCAAACCGCGACAGAGTGTTTCCTGGCTGGCGGTGGCCGCCCTATTCACGCTTTCGATAGTCGGGTTCTGCGCTGCATTCATGTCGTCGACACCGAGGCAGGTGGGTCTGTACGGCTTCTTCTGGCCTCTCTTGCCGCTGGCATTGCTCGTCGCTGGGGTCGCGTCGTTGGCGAAGCCACGCCGCAGCGGGTCCACCCGCGACAGCCTCCAACACGGTTAGAGCATGTCTGACAAATCAAGTTTCGGCTGTCGGCGCATCACGACGCGAGTCCGCTGGTGGGTCACCGAGATGGCCCCCGAGCCTTGATGAGAGACGAGTCCGTCCCGAGAACATTTCACCGTGCCAGAATCGCTGCCAGATCTGGTGGGATCGGCATCGGTGTCGTGAGTCCGACCGTTGCCCGGCCGGTGTTGCCCTCGGGATAGCGGCCGGTCAGTGAACCGGGCGCGGCAACGATGATGCGCAGGACCTGCCCGAGGGCTTCTCGCCGATCCCGCTGCCGCAGCGCCAGCGCCAGCATGGCCACATGGTTGCAGGTGTGCAACCACGGATCGGGTTGTGAGGCAATGTGTGCCCGTTCGAGGTGAGCCCATCGCGCGTCGGGCGCGACCGCAACCTTCGCCGCCACCATCTCCTGGTGGTAGAGCGCACGCGCAGCGGCGGTGATTCGTGGCATCAGTCGTCCTTCCGGTCGTCGCAGCAGTGGCAGTCGTGGCCCGGTGCGGCGTCAGTTGGCATGGCCGGGGCCGGACAGCAAGTGTCGCCCTTCCAGGCGTTGATCCCTTCCTTCACCGCGATTCCTGCAATGGCGAGGGCGGCGATGGGATCGGCCCAGGACCAGCCGAACAGGCTGTTCAGCAGCAGGCCGATGAGCAGGACCGCGGACAGGTACGTGCACAGCAGTGTCTGTTTGGAATCGGCCACCGCGGACAACGAGCCGAGCTCTCGACCGGCGCGGCGTTGCGCCCACGACAGGACGGGCATGACCACCAAACTGACCGCCGCCAGCGCGATGCCGACCGTCGAATGCTGAGCTTCGCCGACCCCGAGAAGCGATCGGATTGCCTCGACTGTGACGTAGAGAGCGAGGCCGAAGAACGAGAAGGCGATGATCCGCAGTGCGGTTTTTTCCCGCGCTTCGGGGTCCTTGCCGGCGAACTGCCAGGCCACCGCGGCGGCGGAGGACACTTCGATGACCGAGTCCAGGCCGAACCCGATCAGGGCGGTCGACGATACCCGTGCCCCTTCGGTGAGCGCGATGATCGCCTCGACGACGTTGTAGCTGATCGTGGCGGCCACGAACCAGCGGATACGACGGGCCAGTGCCTGTCGGCGCTGTGTGGTGAGCGGTGTTCGCGACCGGAGAGAGCCGGGTTCGGAGTCCATCAGCAACACCTCTCGGTAGCTGCGTCGGGGCAGCACGAGGGATCGACGGCCAGGACCAGGCCGATCAGATCGTCCAGGGCCCGTCCGATGCGGGGGTCGGCGAGTTCGTAGCGGGTGCGCCGACCTTCCGGGGCCGCGACGACGAGGCCGCACCCGCGCAGGCACGCCAGATGGTTCGACAGGATCTGCCGGGACACCCCGATCTGTTCGGCCAGGTCGGATGGATAACCGGGTCCTGCCCGCAGGAGCAGCAGAATCTGTGTCCGGGTCGTGTCCGACAGGGCGTAACCGAAACGGGCCAGGGCGTCGCGATGGACCAGAGCCTCCATGACGCCAACAATACATGATCTTCTGTATTCAGAAACTTCTGAACTATTGATCTTCCGGTTCCACTCCTTCATTTCGCTCCTTTCGCCGCATGTACTCGCACG
This sequence comes from Rhodococcus sp. Chr-9, assembly GCF_000801125.1. NCBI lineage: Bacteria > Bacillati > Actinomycetota > Actinomycetes > Mycobacteriales > Nocardiaceae > Rhodococcus > Rhodococcus sp. Chr-9. The sequence goes on along the minus strand of NZ_JTIZ01000122.1, from coordinate 689,260 downwards.
CTCCGAAGCAGATGAACGCCGCGACGACCAATAGCCACCACAGACCCGTGAGTCTTCCGGCCAGGTTGTCGAAAGGCTCGGGCGTGCCGTCAACGAAGCCGAGGTCGACGGTCCGGGGGACTGGTCAGGTGCGATTCCAGCGGCCGACGCCGGTCTGGGCGGTGGACTTGACTTCCCCGGTGGCCGGGGCGTCCCAGCTGTGGCCGTTGTTGTGTTCGGCTTCGAGTCGTTCGATTGTCTCGAGGACGGCGGTTTCGAGGAATTCGCTGAAGGTGCTCGGCGGGAGTGCTGCGCGGGTGCCGAGGTAGGCAGCGCGGATGCGTTCGGCCTGGTCGGTGTGGAACCCGAGTTTGGGTCGCGGTGTGCGTGACGCCTCGGTCATTGCTGGTCCTGTTCTCCTGGGCGGCCGGGGGCGTTGCGTCCGACGCCGGTCTGGGAGAGGGATTTGAGTTCGCTGCGGCTGGGGGTGCGCCAGGGCCGGCCGTCGTTGTGTTCGGCTTCGAGGCGTTCGGTGGCCTCGACCAGTAGGTCGGTGATGAACTCGCTGAGGGTGGTGGGGGGCAGGATGGCGCGGGTGCCGACGTAGGCGGCGCGAATCCGGTCGGCGTCGGCTTCGGTGATGTCGAAGGCCATGCGCTTCTTCCCGGTCATGGTTCTCATCGTAACTTCGGTACGTGAGGCACAGCCTCTGCCACGAGTGGACATGTTCGAGGGTTCGAAAGGGAGAAGGCGGGGCGGATACCTGATATGGCTTGGCATGACCTACCCGAATAATATCTGTATATGGCTCGGCGTGTCCTACCCGAATACTCGATCTTGGTAGTGCACAGTACTCGGCATGGAAACGGCGGGGGAGTCCCTTCTCACTGACGAGCAGTGGGGAAACGAGGTGCTACTTCCGCATCGGCCGTTCGCGACGAACCAACTCGAGCACGGTCAGTACCGAATGAGCCGTGACCAGGCATTGATGATGCGCTACATCCAGCACTCTCCACACGCGTTGCTCGGATCGATCGTCATCGACTGTGACCACCCCGATGCGGCGATGCGGGCGTTCGAGAAACCGTCGGATCATCCGACGCCGAGCTGGGTCGCGCAGTCTCCCTCCGGGCGGGCGCACCTGGGTTGGTGGCTGGGCGACCATCGAGTCTGCCGTACCGACTCGGCGCGGTTGACTCCGCTGCGCTATGCCCATCGCATCGAGCGAGGTCTGTGTATCTCCGTCGGCGGGGACTTCTCCTACGGTGGGCAGCTGACCAAGAACCCGATCCACCCTGAATGGGAAACCATTTACGGTCCAGGGGATCCGTACTCGTTGCGGGATCTGGCGACCATCTACACACCTCGTCAGGCTCCGCGCCGGCCCGACCGCTCCGTGGGTCTGGGCCGCAATGTGACGATGTTCGACACTGCCCGTAAGTGGGCGTACCCACAGTGGTGGCACCATCGTCATGGCACCGTAGACCAGTGGCTCCAACTGGTTCTTCAGCGTTGTCACGGAATCAACAGCGAGTTCGCCGACCCTCTTCCTTTCATCGAGGTCCGTGCCACGGCGTACTCCATCGGCAAGTGGATCTGGCGTAACTTCGATGAGGGGACGTTCCGGGCGCGCCAGGCAGCACGTGGGAGCAAGGGCGGCAAGGTCATGAGCTCTGCCAAACGGGAAGCAAACAGGAAGCGGGCCACCAAGTTCGATCTGGCGACAGCATTGGAGTTCGCGCAATGAGGGGCAGTGCCCAGGCACAACAACGGCGGTCCATCACCGCAAAGGAACTGGCACGCCGGCTCGGCTCGTCGGAGCGCACTGCACGTCGCCTGGTTGCCGAACCCCGAGACCAATTCCTCGAACGCGCGGAACGCCGACGCAAGCAGGTGGTCGAACTTCGCGAGCAGGGGATGAAGTATCGCGAGATCGCCGAGAAACTGGAGATGTCGACCGGAGCGGTGGGTCGGATACTGCATGATGCCCGCAAGCTCGAGGGGTAGGAGCGGCTTCCGCGTGAAACGATTCGATTCCCCTTCGCCGCTGTGGTTCTGACCGGAGCGAGAATTTCGTTCAGTAGCGGTGCCGGTCGAAGCGGTCCCCGCGGGTCCGGGTGCGCATGCCCGAGCGCTGGAACAGTATCTGCCGGATCTCGGCGAGAGCGGTGGCACGGGTGTCGTCGCTAGCCGGAGGATGAGCAGCACGCCGGTCGAGTTCGGCGCGACGTTCGGCGGCGCGGCGGTCCTGGATCTCAGTGCGGCGCTCGGTGGGGGTAGGCCCTGACCACACATCGGCGAGGGCACGGAGCTGCCAGCGCAGGAAAGCGGTCGGGGACGCTAGGTGTGGGAGGCTGCGGTCGCGGCGGAACTCGGTGATCTGGTCGGCTACGTCGTCGCCGGTCCATCGGGTGGTGTCGATGCCTGCGGCGGTCAGGGCATCGGCGATCGCTCCGACGTGGTGATGGGTGGTTCCGGGGACGTAGTGGCCATTCCGATCCACGCCGCGGTATTCGGGCATCGTGGCACCGAGTCGGTCGGCCAGGCGCGCTGCGGCGATCTGAGCGTGCAGGGGTCGTGGGTCGCCCTCGCCCTTCGTCGAAGCCCGGGCGCGGCGCGTAGCGCGCGCGTTGGTGATTACTTGAGAACGAGAGATACCTGTAGAACCCAAAGGGTTCTCTGGTAGATCCGCATGATTCGGAAACTGGGGATAAACAGAAGAGTCGGCAGTGAACTTGCTGGTCAAGGCCCACACGGAAGCTGCACGAAGTTGCTTTCCACCGTGGGTGAGGCTGGCTTCGATGCGTTCGGCGATGGTGAGGTAGCGGCCGCGGACGAGCTCGACGGCGGCTCCGATGCGGCGAAGGATCTGGCGGGCACGATCGAGGACGTCGGTGCTGATGCCGGCGTACTCGGCGAGGGTGTCGCGGGCGGCGGTGAGGCTGCGGCCGGTGGATTCGTCGGCGTAAGCGGCGTGAGCGTTGGCGGCGGCGATGAACTTGTCCGGGGCGATGCGGTGCTCGTGGCAGATTTTGATGCCGGTCTCGCTGCGGGCGAAGGTGATGATCTGGCGCATCCAGCCCGCGCGGGAGTCCCAGACGGGGATGGGGGAGTAGGCACCATCGGCTACGCGGAGGTTGTAGCTGCCGCGACGGCGACCACGGCGGGTCTGGGGAGTGGCGCGGCCGGGACCTCGACGGTTGTCCCGGGCGGTGTGTGCGCTCCGTTGAGGGCGACACGCGGGAATGTGATTCGAGACGGAAGTTGGCCCAAACGAGCAGCGCTCGCTAATATGCATAACGAAGGCTTTCTGGAGAGAAAGTTCGAGTGCCCGAGGAGTTTGGCGACTTTGCTCGGTCACATATTCGGTTTGGAAGACCCCTCGCTTGGCAGGCGGGGGGTCTTCTGCATCTGAGGGCGGGCTAGTTGGCGGCTAGCGGCCCTCTCTGGTGGCGTTTACACGGTCACCGCCTTGATCTCGCGGGCAAGGTCCGGTCGACCGGCTTGTAGTGCGAGCAGGTCGGCGACGTATTGGGACAGCGCGACCTTGGCGTCCTTGGCATCGTTGCGGAGCTGTTCGTGCAGCTCAGCGGGGATGCGTAGAGTCATCGCGGCGCGGTCGCCCTTATGCGGCTGTGCCATGCGTAAACCCCCGTTCTTCAAGATCGGCCCGTTGAATCTGACTCAGGTTAGCGGCTGCGAGCGCGGATGTCAGTTACCCCCGTACATCGGCGTGGCGCGTGTCGACTAGTGGGACGGCAGTCAGGGAGCCCTTGAGCGGTGGGAGGCGGCGGTGTGCCTCTCGCCGGCGGTGGGGCACACTCTCACGAATGGCGTCACCGCAGCTTTCGACGAGCAGCCCTGCGACCACCGACTCCCAGCCGATCCCGCAACCTCGATGGAGACTGCCTCTATTGGGTGATCTGCTCAGCATCGACGTGGCCAAACCGGTTCAGCGTGAGATGCAGATGGCGCAGGAACTCGGTGGGATCTTCGAACGCAAGATCCTCCAGCACCGGCTGATCGTGGTCTCCGGCGCCGAGCTGGTGCGCGAGGTCAACGACGAGGAGAAGTGGGCGAAGTTCCTCGGCAAGCCGCTGCGCAAGCTTCGTGTCATCGCCGGCGACGGCCTGTTCACCGCGTTCAACTCCGAACCGAACTGGCACAAGGCCCACAACATCCTCGGCCCGGGCTTCAGCCAGGCCGCGATGCGTGGCTATCACGACTCGATGCTCACCGTCGTCGACCGGCTGGTCGACAGCTGGGACAGCGCAGCGGCCGGCGGCGAATATGTGGACGTGCCGAAGAGCATGACGTCGCTGACCTTCGACGTCATCGGCCGGTGCGGTTTCGGCTACGACTTCGACTCGTTCGGCCGCACCGAACCGGATCCGTTCATCGCGGCGATGAGCCGAGCGCTCGAGTACATCAACCGCTCGTCGAACGACATCCCGATCCTGCGGGCCCTGTTCGGCCGCAGTGCCAGGGAGCAGCACGAACGCGACATCGCGCTGATGCAGCAGACGGTCGATCGCATCGTCGAGGAGCGGATGCGCTCCGGTGAGCAGCACGGCGACCTGCTGGACCTGATGATGCACACCGCCGATCCCGACACCGGCGAGCAGCTCGACCGCGAATCGATCCGTAACCAGGTACTGACCTTCCTGGTCGCGGGCAACGAGACCACCGCGGCCACCCTGGGGTTCGCGGTCCATTTCCTGAGCCGACATCCCGAGGTGGTGGCGAAGGCGCGGGCGGAGATCGCCGAGGTCGTCGGTGCCGACGGTCGGATCGGGTACGAGCAGGTCGCCAAGCTGCGGNCCTCGGCGGACGGACGCTGCCGAAGGGTTCGTGGGTGTTCGTGCTGCTGCCGCAGCTGCACCGCGACCCCCTGTGGGGCGACGATCCCGAGCGGTTCGACCCGGATCGGTTCGCGCCCGAGGCCGTACGGAAGCGTCCGGCGCACATCTTCAAACCGTGGGGGACCGGCATCCGGGCGTGTATCGGTCGGCAGTTCGCGTTGCACGAAGCGGTGCTCACGCTCGCATCGCTGATCCGGCGGTACGACTTCGCTCCGGAACCGGGCTACGAACTCGACGTGCACGAGGCGATCACTCTCAAGCCGCGGGGGTTGAAGGTCAAGCTCTCGCGTCGGTGACGAGGCGGCCGACAGGTAAGTTCCCCCTGGGCAGCCATACTGTGCCCACGGTTCGGGGGAGGTTATAAGTTAATGGTATTTCTCAACGAGTGGCATCTGGTCGAAACGTTGGTCGACGGCGAGATGTCCGTTGTCAGCTGCGGCGGCGTAGTCAAGGATTGGGCGTCGGTGACCCGGCATGTTCAGCCGGCCCCGGACCTTCCGGTCACGCCGATCATCGACTCGGTGATCCGCACTCGACGGCCGGTGACGCTCGATCTGCGCTCGCGTAAGGGGGCGCAGAAGGCGTTCCACATCGAGGCGCTGCCCGTTCTCGGCCCGAGCGCGGAGGCGCACGGTGTCCAGGTGTGGGTGGGTGAGCCCGGCCGGGTTCCCAGCCCGCCTCGGATCGCGGCTGGGATTGCGTGGAGTCTCGAGCGGATGGTGATCGGCCAGACGGTCGAAGCATCGATGATGTCCGGGGTGCTTCCTGAAGAGCACGTTCCGGAGCGAACTCCTGCGGAGTACATCGCCAAGGCGGTGAAGTTCGACGATTCGGCGTCGTTGTTCGAGCTGGGCATCGATCCGGTGCACGGTCGTCGGTGGGAGGCTCCGATGTCGGTTCTGCACGCCGATGGTCGGGTGATGCGCTGGTATTGCTGGGGCAAGGGCCGTACTGATCCGGGCAACGTGGGATTGCGGCTGCTGTGGCACGACGTCTCCGATACGACGTCACCGGAGTTGCCGACGTTGAGCGAGCTGGGAATGCAGGAGATGCTGCGGTCAGCGGGGGTCTACACCGGCGTCTTCGTCGCCGACCTCGCCGTTCTGACGATGTGGCTGCCCGATGCTCCACCGTGGGTGTCCTGGCGAAACGTCAAGGGCGGAAACGAGATCGTGCATCCCGACGACCGGCATGTGCTGGCCGATGCACTGGCAACGTTCCGTTCGGGGGATACCGCGCCTCAATGCGCCCGTGCTCGTCTGCGTTCGGAATCGGGTTGGCGGGCAGCGAAATTGTCGATCAGCCCGTATCCCGGCCCTCTCAGCGACCGTCTCGTGCTCGTTCAGGTTTCAACGATTCCGGATGAATCCGATGCGGCCACAGAGGATTTGCAGGGATCCGATCGGGGGGTGCGAGGCGGGTAGGTTGGTCCCGGACTATCAGCTGTGATCTGGTAGTTTGTCTTCCGCGTCCCCGCCCGTGGGGATTTCCCGGGGCTTGTCCACTCGGCCTCGGATGTAGCACAGCCGGTTTCGGCCGCTTCCGCATGTCCGCGTGAGGCGGGCTGCTATCTCCGCGGGGGGAGCTCAGACGTGGTTATCCGTATTTGTCGTGCGTCGACACACAGTGTGTCGCGCGTGTCAGACGGGTGCGCCCGGCGGTCGGGTTCGGGCCCGTTCGTAGGCGGCGCGGACCTCGGCTGTGTCCACTCCCAGAGCTCGAGCCAGTCGTTCGGCTACCGGCTCTCGCAGCGAGGTTTCCCCGAGCTCGAGGCTGCTGAGCGAGGCCGTGGAAATGCCTGCTTGCAGCGCCAGCTGGGGCTGGGTCAGGCCGGCCTGGACGCGCAGATCGCCCAGATACCGGTCGTGCGGGGATATCCGCACCAGCTCGGACATCGGAACGTCGAGGGCGGCAGCGACACGGGCCAGACGGTCCACCTGCGGGGTCGCCTGCCCGGACTCCCAGGCGCGCACGGCCGCCACGCTCACTTCGGCGAACCTCGCCAGGTCACCACGGGTGTAACCCTTCTCCGTCCGCAGCTCGATCAGCCTCTCCCGGTCGAATCCCCGAAGAGGCCGTCTCGTCATGCCCGAAACCTTTCCACGAGCCATAACACTGCCCTACAGGAATGGCTTGCGTCATTTTCCACTGGAATAGAGTTTGCTGTAATGTTCCGGAATAGAGTTTCAATGAAGGGTTTTGTGGCGAAGGAGGTAACGATCGACTGAGCCGAGGGAAGCGTCTGGCCGGCAACCAGCGCGCGCCACGGTGAGGCCACCGGCAAAAGGGAAAACCCCGGACACGTGTCAGTGATTGGCGTCGGTGTCACGTGTCCGGGGTTGAACCACCTACGTACCAACCCGTCCGGGCTGACTACGCAAGCTCGGGCACCAGGTCACTGCGGACGAGAGCCCACTTCCTTGTCGGGCGCTGCTGTTCTGGCGTTACTCGACTGTGCGCGCCAACGGCAGCGTTCCCGCACCTAGTCGGCGCTGCCGACACGTGCACGAGCGGACTACCTCCCTGTGGTGACCACCCGATCTTCTCGGCCCTGACGGATCTCTTTCTCGCTCAGGTCCTTCACGCATTCGGGACTCGATTCATTCGCAGGAAAGGCGATGTACATGTCCGTATCCAACGAAGATCAGCTGGTTTCCAGCACCGGCAGACACCGGCGCCGCCGAACGACCAGTGCGGTGCTCAGCACCGCGACTCTGGCACCGGCGGCAGCCGGGTTGCTCATTGCCTTTGCGCCGACGGCAGCAGCAGCGCCGACCGGCGACTCCGGCGGCGGGCAGGCAGGTATCACGTCCCCGCCGCAGTCCGGTGGTGGCCAGGCGGGCATCACCTCCACGCCCCCCTCAACTTCTGCTCCTGCACCCTCGACTCCTGATCCGCAGCCCGCCGAGAACTTCTGGGTAGCGCCTCCGGCCGAGTACAACCGCGGCACCCGCGCCTACAACCCGCAGACCGGCGGCGGTGTGTCGATGGCGCAGTACAACGGCTATTCGGGCGGCGACAACTCCGGCTACTCCGGCTACAGCGTTCCTGCTCCGCAGGCGCCGGTCGTGGTGGAAGGCCCGACCCTGCCGATCGAGGCTCCCGTCAACAAGATGCGTTTCGGCCGGGTGATCTTCGACCAGCCGAACTGGGTCTCGGACGTCGATGCCGACAAGACCAACCGCACGACCGCAGTGGTCGAGGCGATGGTCACCGACTACCACCGATCAACCGGTATGGAGACCGAAGAGGCCGAGAAGATCGCATCTGCTCAGGTCGCGGGCACGGCAGTCGGCGCTGGTGCCGGGTTCGTCACCGGCTGCACCGCCGTCGGTATCCCGACGGCTTTGGTCGCGTCCACGGCTGCGGGTATCGCTGGAGCTGCTGCCGGCACGATGGTGCCCATCCCGATTCCGGGCGTGGCCCCGATTACCTCCGGTGTTGCCGCCACGGCCGCTGGTGCAGTGGGTGGCTTTGCAGCCGGATGCGCGGTCGGCGGCACGGTCGGCGCAGTCGGTGGCGGCCTGGCCGGGTACGGGGTCGGCACGGCTTACGGCGCAGGTGAGGATGCCACGCCGATCGAAACCGAGGTGCCCGACATCGAGACCGAACAGGTCACCGAACAGGTCGACACCACGCTCGCGCAGTGGTCGGAAGACCCCATCGGTGCGGCTTCTGCCGACGCCGTGCAAACCTTCGCCACCGAGACCGCACCTGCGATCGATGAGCAGGTCCGCGACTTCGTTCAGGCACAGCCCGGCGGTGAGCAGGTCATCGAGCAGGTCGACCAGGCACTCAACTCGTTCTTCACCTACGCGACGCCGGGACTGGCATCGCGCCTGGTCAGCGAGGCGGTCGGCCTGGGTCTCGGCGCGCCCGCTCCGGCAGTCGACGCCTGAGTCCAGTCGAAGAGGGAGACGAACCGATGAAGCGGAACGACCGAACGGGCTCACCTCGGGTGCTCGATGCGACCGCACCTCGCATCCGCATGGTTCGGGAGTCGGTGCCGGTGTCGGTACCGGTGGCCGAAGAGCGCTTTTCCTCCGGGAGAACCGCGTCCGCCCGTGAGTCGGCGTCTCGAGTGGTCGCGGCGGCCGATGCCGGTCGCCGCGCCACTCACCCGACCACGCAGGTGACCACGCGCCGCCCTGTGGGGAAGGGATCGGCCTACGCCGGTCTCGGCCTCGCGGCCGTGGCCGTCGTGGGACTGGCCGGCTGGGGCATCACCGCTCTCGTCGGCGGCGGTGACGACGACGCGGACTTCGGTGGCCTGGTCCCGGACACCGCAACCGCTGCGCCGACCGCGGCCGCGGCAGCGGCAGATGATCCGTGCTCGCCTGGCGAGGGTGACCAACTCTCCGGCGAAGGGGTGATCGCGGCGCTCGAACACCGCTATTACCTGCTGCGTTCGGGTGAGTCGGTGCGGGAGTTGATGGCCCCTGATGCGCCGTTGCCCGACGCGGCAATGATCCAGCAGGGCATCGACACCGTGCCGCTGGGGACCACGCACTGCCTCGAGGTCACGGCCATCGGGCCGAACACCTACAGCGCGCAGATCACCGAGGTCCGCCCGGATCGGCGCAACGAGTTCAAGCAGCGCATCACAACGACCACGGCAGAGGACGGCCGAGTGATGATCCGCTCCATCGAAGAGGTCGGGGCATGAGGAAAGCAAGTCTCGCTCTGGCAGCAGCAGCAGTGACCACCGCGGCCGCGGTGAGCACACCGACGGTTGCTCATGCAGCGGAAACGAACGGGTGTGCGCGCACGATCGCGCTGATGATTCCCGGTACGACGGAAACGTCCGCTCATGCTGATCCGACCGTGCCGACGGGCATGCTCGCGGCGGTCGGTGACGCACTCGAGCAACGGTTCGGCAAGAACCTCGACGTGGTGTACGTGCCGTATCCGGGCGAGGCGTTCTTCAACGGCACGTCCTATGCCGAATCGAAGTCGCGGGGCGACAAAGCGGCAGCGGAGTTGATGGAGCGGTGCCCGTCGTCGAAGTACCTCATCGCCGGGTACAGCCAGGGCGCGCAGATCGGCAACGATCTGGCCGTCAACATCGGCCACGGTCTCGGCCCCGTCACTCCGCAGCAGGTCAAGGCGGTGATTCTGCTCGCCAATCCGAAGCGGGGCACCGAGGGTGCAACGTTGATCGGCCCGCCCCTGAGCGGTCAGGGCATCGCTGGGCCGGCCCCGGAAGGGTTCGGCAAGCTCGCGGGCAAGGTGTTCGACATCTGCCACCCGGACGATGCGTACTGCAACACCGATGGTCAGTCGACGCCGTTCCTGGCGTCTCTGGGCCGGATCATCGCCAATCCGCCGGGAGCGGTCGATGTCTCTGCCGAACTCGCCTCGACTGCATCACCCCAGACTCCGACGATCACCGGCACGTCGACAGTGGCACAATCCTCCCTGGTCGATGAGCTGTCCTCGCCGGGGACCTGGCGCAACGCGGATCTGTCGGCGGTGTTCGGGGCAGCCTCGCAGCTGGCCGAGTCGGTGTCGTCGCTCGATGCCGCTGGTCCGACGTCGACCACCTCAGCGGCGAACATCGCCCGCATGACGCAGCAGGCGCGGCTGGTGTCGGAGACTTTGACGCCGGTCGACCAGGCGCGACAGTGGATCGACAGCAATCCGGGCGCGCGTGAGACGTTCACCTCGGCTCCCGAGGGATCGCCGGAGGCGACGACGGCGGGCGTGCTCGACATGCTCGAGCAGGTCGATGTCCCGGCAGTGTTGTCGGCCGCCGAAGCGGTGACCGGCGTGAGCACGGCCTTGCTCAAGTCCCGGGCCTCGGGCGAGTCGGTCGATGTGTCGACGCTGGCAGGGTCGGCAGATGCGCTGGTCGCGGGTCTGTCGCCGTTGGCGGCCTCGGGTCCGGTGGAGTTGCGGACGGCAACGCAGGTGCTTTCGGTGGCCAAGCCGACGACGATCATCAATCAACTGCTGGGCGTCGTCTCCGGCGTGACCTCGGTCGACTATCCGGCGGTGGCGGCCGGGTTGCAGCAGCTTCCGATCAAGATTGCCACCGGCGATGTCCATGGGGCGCACGCGGTCGCGGGGGATCTGAACAATCAGCTCTCCCCGCTGGTGAAGATGGCTGCCGGGGTGGATTTCAAGACACTCTCGCGGCTGGTGGCGATGGTTCCGGACCCGTCCGGCACGGCCGCAATCGCCGCGCTGGTGCTTGATCTGCTCGGCAACGTCGATGTGATCCGCTTGGCCCGCAATGTCGGTGAGATTCAGGAAATCGCCTGGTCGGTGGCCGAGAACGGGAATGTGCTCGAGCTGTCTCGGCTGATGCCGGTGGCGGTGGATCTGGCGCAGGTAGCTCTCGGCGTGCTCACCCCGGGCCAGAAGATGAGTCCTGATCAACTGCACGATCCGGGCGATCCGATCGGCTCGCTGATGTCGGTGCAGGCACAGGACAGTGATCTGGCCGGCCTGGGCCAGTCGGTGATGACGCTGGCGAGCAGTGACAGTGCGGCCGAGCTGGGGCAGTTGGTGGCCGAAGGATTCACCGCGGCGAGTTTCTACGCCTCGAATTCGCACATTGCGTATCCGAGCTGGTCCCCGGATGGGAGGGACAACGCGATCGACACGATGGTGAAGGTTTTCGCCAAGGCGATCGGCTGACGCCGGTCGGTCCTGGTCAGCGGGTGGTGCCGCTGCCAGGACCGGGAGCCTTCCACTAACGCGGCATCCGACCTCGGGCGGGCGGATGCGAAGTCACTCACGTGCATGGCCTGGGCGGGCTAGCGACAAGCACTCATGCAAAGGGGGTGAGAACGTGGCTTCTTCGACGACGAAAATTACGCTGGCAGCCAGCGTCGTGGCCCTGATGGGTGCGCTGGTGATGTGCGGCAGCGACACTCCCGATCCGGACAACTGCCTGCCGGCGCAGGGACCGTCCCGGTCACCGAACAGCCTGCGTGCTGCCACCGGCAAGAAGGTGCAGCCGATGGTCACCGGCACCTACACGTTCACCTCCGGTTTCGGCCCGCGCTGGGGTACCTCGCACAACGGCATCGACCTGGCGGCGCCGGTCGGTACGCCCTTCTATGCACCGATCGACGGAATCGTTGTTGCAGCAGGAGATTCCGGCGCGAGCGATGAGAACGGTTTCGACAACTGGATCATCGTCGACTCGGCCACCGCGGACGGGTCGACCATCTCGACGGTCTACGGGCACATGTTCCCGGACGGTGTTCTCGTCTCCGTCGGTGACGAGGTGCGCGCCGGGGATCTGATCGGCCTGGTCGGCAACGCCGGAGGTTCGACCGGACCGCACCTGCATTTCGAGGTCTGGCCCGGGGGCCGACTCGACGGCGGATCTCCGATCGACCCGATGCCGTGGCTGGCCGATGCGTCTGAACTCGACGCCCCGCAACAGCGTCCGACCTCGCCGAATGTGCAGCTGGTCGCGGCCGAGACTCCGCTCGGTGCCGGTTGCACCGGCCTGACGCGCCCCGGCGGACGCTCCCTCGCGCCGGGATCGGTCCCCGAGGAGTTCCGGGAGTGGATCGTCAAGGCGGCTCAGACCTGCGAGGCGATCGACGCTCCTTTGCTGGCCTCCCAGCTCTACGCCGAGAACCAGTTCCGCTACGGTCCCTCCTCGCCGGTGTCTCCGGCGGGGGCACGCGGGCCGGGGCAGTTCATGCCCGCAACCTGGGCCTCGATCGGCCAGGACTACGACGGTGACGGCGTGGCCGACGTGAATTCCATCGGTGATTCGGTGATGGCGATGGCCGCCTACGACTGCCAGATGTGGGAGCAGACGCAGCAGTGGCTCCGAGAGGGAAAAGTCTCAGGTGACGGCACCGAGTTGATGCTCTCGGCCTACAACTGCGGGCCGGGCAACACACTCGCTTCCGGCGGGGTGTGCGGCAACGCGGAGACCACGAGCTACGTCCGCACTATCCTGGCCAGCCGCGCTGACTTCGCCGGTGTCGACCAGCCTCGGCCGCCGTCGGTGAGTGGTTCGCGGGTGGTCGATGCAGCACTTGGATGGCTGGGCACCGATTACGCCTGGGGCGGCGGGGATGCCACCGGACCGACTCGCGGCATCGCCGATGGCGGTGTCGCTGATGAGCACGGCGACCACAACAAGGTCGGCTTCGACTGCTCGGGCCTGGTCGTGTACGCGGTGGCGCAGGCGACGGACGGAAGAATCGTTCTGCCACACCAGGACTCCGCTCAGGTCAACGATCCTCAAGGGACGCCTGTAACCGAGGCGACGGACTTGCAACCCGGAGACATCGTGCAGCCCTACCCCGGCCACGTGTGGATCTGGATGGGAGACAACAAAGTTGTCGAAGCACCCCAGTCCGGAGAGAAGGTCCGGATCACCGAATGGACGCCCCCGAAACAGGTCAGAGCAATCCGATTTCATTGATACACAACGGATTTCATACGCCAGAACATCGAAAACGATGACACACCAGGAAGGAAACACCACACCGTGAGCGAAGAGTGGGACAAGGCGGAATCGGCCGTCCGCACCCTCGGATCGACCCGGACAGTCCAGGCGATGACGGCCTCGGACCTGCGGGCTTGGGCTGCGGAGAACAACCTGATGACGCGCACCCAGTGGCCGAAGATCAAGCGCGAGCTCTACAAGCAGTTCGATGTGGACTACGACGCCCTGCGAGAACGCGAGCAGCGTGAACGGGCCGAAAAACTGGCCGCGGCCGCCGCATCGGCTCCGGTGGTGTCCTTGGCCTCGGCCGGCGACGAACGTGGCTCGTTCGCCGTCGTCGGCGATGCCGACACCAACGATGTCGCCTGGTACGGATCGTTCCACAAGGACGATCGGATCTTCCGGCCCGGCGATCAGGACTCGGCGGATGAGGCCAGCGCCGGTAAAGCCGTGTTCCTCGCTGCGAAAGTCCGCGACCACCTCGAGGTCGAGGCGGTTCGGTTGCGTCTGCGGGTAAGCAGTGAACGCATCGACGGGGTGAAACTGGCCGATCTCGCGGCAAAAAAGCAGGTCATCCTCGATCTTGAGGTGACGCCGACCGGCAATCCGGCCGAGCAGTGGTGCCTCGAACCGGGCTACGGCGAATGGCGGGCGATCCGCCTGTCGGATCTGGTGGTAGCCGAATGATCCGCCGACTGGCACTGATCGGTGTCCTCGCCGGAGCCCTAACGGTGGCCGGATGCAGCTCCGAGACCGACCAGGATCAGACCACTACGAACTCGTCAGCACAGCCGTCGTCGACGGAGGCATGGCCTCCCAGGTTAGGTAGCTGGAAATTAAGGTTCTAGCGGCTCCTGCCTTGGTTGGTGTTGGCGTATACCTATGTACCGCTATCAGTACGCCGGTATAGGTGGCGACACCGTGATAGTTTTTACGGTAGCCTGGTTAAGGGGTGCATAGGTATGTACCTGAAGCAATTAAGTGGTATGTACCGTTGAAGGTAGGGGTGGAAATGAAGATTGCGGTAGTAAACACCAAGGGCGGCGTCGGGAAGACGACAACCGCCGTGTATCTGGCGACCGTAGCTGCAAGTCAGGGTAAGTCGACCGAACTTCTCGATGCGGATCCGCAAGGGTCCGCAACCAGCTGGTCGGATATCGCAGCAGAAGAAGGCACACCGCTCCCGTTTCCAGTCACTCCAGCTAACAAGATCACCCTTGGTCGGGCCGGGCAGCAGGAGCTCACTGTAATCGACACGCCGCCGGGCGCCGCCGACGTTATTCAGGCGGCGATTGATGCGGCAGACGTAGTGGTAGTGCCAACTGCGCCTTCTGGGTTGGATCTCCAACGGGTTTGGCCGACGCTCGAGGCTGCGGCTCACAAGCCGGCCGGCGTGCTGATCACTAGCGCTGAGCTCGGCACAAAGCTCCTCGAGCTGACCAAGGAGACGCTCGAAGCTGAGGGGGTGTTTGTCTTCGAGAACATAATTGGAAAACGGCAGGCGATAAGACAGGCGTTCGGTACCGTGCCAAGCAATTTTTACGGATACCGCGACCTGTTGGACGAGATCTTTGAGGTGACCAGATGAGCAATAAGTCCGAACCCGTAAGCCGTAGCTTGCGTCCACGTTCGGCATCGCCGGGGCGTCCAGTATCCGAGACATTCTCAGCAACTACGGCAGAACAGGGCGAGTCAGTTCGTCGCACTAAGACGTCGCTCGCACTAGATGTCGATGTCTATCGAAGTGCGAAGATCGCTGCAATCGAGCAGGGCGTCACTGTCTCTGAGTTCGTAGAGGACGCGATCAGGAACGCTCTAGATCGATAAAACCAGGCGGTGTATACCGTTCTTGGTACATACCGTTTGCATGTTGGTGTATCGGCCTGCGACTGAGCAACCGTGCATGAAGCCACGTCGTGGTGGACCGTCGCTAACAGCGTGCCTAGGCTTGAGAACCTCCTTGAAGTGCGACAACGAAGAATTGCGAGCTGGTGAGACGGGGGAGTAGTGACCAAGCCGAAGCATCGGAAGCACTTGCGCCTTACGTAATCGCAACTTATCGGCGCCGGCGGGTAGTGCGTCCCCGATTTCCCTGTGAAGACCCCGCGCGGTTACTTGTAGACGTCGCCGCGGTGCCCGATGCGCAGCACGAGCACAACGAGGGCGTCGTCTTCGATGTCGTAGATGATGCGGTAGTTGCCTACGCGGATGCGGAGTTCGCCGTCGCCTCCGGCGAGTTGAATGGCGCCGGGCGGTCGCGGTGTCACTGTCAGGGCTTCGACGGCGCGGACGATTCGTTTCTGCTCGGTGGGATGAACTTTGCGGAGAGCTTTCGCGGCCGAGGGTTTATAGGAGATCGAATAGGGCATCAGCGATCCGGGCGCGGGCGTTTACAGACCCAGTTCCGCCATGAGGTCCTCGTGCGAGACGATGCCGTCCTCGCGGCGGGCGTCGGCCGCGCCGCGCACGTCGGCCTGGTCCTCTAGAGCTTGCAGCGCGCGGTCGAAGAATTCAGGCGAGACGACGACGGCGCGACGACGGCTGCCTCGGCTGAGGATCTCGACCGGCGCCCGCTGTGCGGCGTCGAGTACCTCGCTCTGGTGTGCGCGGAAGTTGCTGAGCGTCGTGGTGACCATGACACTAAGAGTACATCTTGTACAACTTGCGGTCTAGTAGGTGCCCCAGGTGCTCTGTGCGGCAGTGCGGGGTCGCTGTATCTCTCGTGACCTGCACGCTTGATGGAAACCACATTATCGGCGGCGGAGTCGCGGTAGGTCAGGACCCTCTTGCGCTCCAACTGCTCGAGAAATTCGTGAGTGGCGCTGGCGCCATCGGTGTGATCGCAGCCTCGAACATCGCGCGGGTGCCACATTCGGCCAGCGCCGACAACCGGGCCTGGGGAAAGGACGAGCGCTCTCCGTTGGCCGCGCCCGGCCGACCGAAATGCGCATCGCTGGCCGTTGTATCTGGAAGGTCCAAGCGCATCCCGTCGATCGAGACCAGACGCCGCCCCGCAAGCCACAACCCCTCCGACGCGGATTCGTGGGAGTTATCCTCGGGATCGACACGACACGACCTCTGTGTCGCTACATGGCGCCCGAGTTCCACACGGCGGCGGATTCGCTGCCACGGGTCGACGTCGGCGGAGGCTGCGTGGCCGCTGGAGTCTGCGGCTGGGATGCCTGACCCCCTGCGGCCAACCCCGGGGAGGTCGAGGGGGCATCATCCGCAGTGACGGGACCCGCGGGGCCGGCCGCACCGATATTCCCACTGAACAGTGTGTCGTCGCCGTCCAATAGGTGTTTTGTGACCATCGCGCGCGGGCTCATTCCTCGGAGATCGTTGAGCTGCTTGAGCGGTTCGCGGAACTCTTCGAACTCGGTGCCGTACTCGTCCTTAAGCTGCTGCTGGGCACTGCCGGCAAACTCCTTGACCTTTCGGACGGCGCCGGCGAGCCAGCGGGCGGCCTCGGGTAGTCGCTCGGGTCCCAGGACCACGAGCGCGACCACGCCGAGGACCAAGATCTCGGACCAACCCACGTTCGTGAACATTGGTGTCGAGGGTATGTCAGCCGAGGCGAGGGCGGACCGTTAACCCAACGCGGGATCCGCCACGGATCAGTTCGACCGAGACGTTGCAGGTGAGGGGCCGCCACGCGTGCGGCGAAGACGATGGTTAGGTGCGCTTCACGGCGACACCCTCGAAGTCCTCGACGCCGTCACCGGCGAGGTGACCAAGTTGTACTTGTTTGTGGCGGTGCTGCCGCGCTCTATGGCGGGGTGCCGCAGCTGGTGGTTCCGGATAATCCAACCATCGCCACGCACCGCCAGAAACAAGGTGAGGCCGCCCGGGCGCTGAACGCCCGCTACCCGCAGTTAGCCGATAATTACGGAACCACGATCGTGCCGGCTCGAGTTCGGAAACCCTACGATTATCTGGAGGAGTCCGTTATCCCGAATGGTCGCGGTGCGTCGCTGGTGGGAGCAGTTTCCGGTAGTGATTTGTCGGGATAACTACTTCATGCTTGCGAGCTGCAGCAGGAGCTCGTCGCCCCCATTCCAGATTGGTGCGAGGTCAGGGGTGTTGCTGGGGAGGTTCTGGATCTTCTCGCGGACCATCTGATTTTCGGCGTTGGCGCAAGTGCTGGTGGTGGCAATGTTGACGTGTCCGAGGAACTCCTTTACGTTACCCCACTTGGGCCATCAATCAGAGGCAACGTCGCATTTGACTGAAGGCCCCAGCATCCTTGGCAACAGGATATGGTATTCAGAAATCTTCCTCTACTATTCAGTTATTTTTCAATATTATTCGCATACGTTAAGGGTGGCGCGAATCGATTTTGATGGATAGCGTCTGTGGCGTACCGGCCACAGACCGTTCACCCAGAGCGGAACACCGCTTAGCGGGAAGAACGCAGTTTTTTTACACAGGAGAGTTCAGTTGAGCGGAAGAGTTCAGGGAAAAGTCGCGTTTATTACTGGAGCAGCACGCGGACAGGGTAGGGAGCATGCCGTAAGGCTTGCCGAAGAGGGCGCTGACATCATCGCCGTCGACATCTGCCAGAATATTTCCACGATCGGCTACCCCATGGCCACTCGCGAAGAATTGGATGAAACAGCGGAACTGGTTAAAAATCTCGGCCAGAAGGTCGTCGCCTTCGAAGCAGATGTCCGCGATGTTGACGCTCTGCGTGCCGCAGTGGCAACCGGCGTGAGTGAACTCGGCCGGATCGACACAGTAGTGTGCAACGCGGGAATCTTGGGCCATGTGAACGGCTGGGAAATCCCTCCCGAGGCATGGAAGGACACCATCGACGTCTGCCTGACGGGCGTGTATAACACGTGCCAAGCCACCATTCCGCAGCTCCTTAAGCAAGGCGACGGCGGATCGATCGTGATGACTGGTTCACGGGCCGCAAGTAAGGGCCTCCGCAATCTTGGCCACTACGACGCAGCCAAGCACGGTGTTGTTGGCCTTATGCGGGCGATGGCGAACGAACTCGCAGAAGAGAGCATCCGTGTCAATGTCGTAAACCCCCACGCGGTAGACACGATCATGGTTCACAACCCGGACGCATACAAGGTGTTCGCACCGCATATTGAAAATCCCACCAGGGAGGACGCGGGGGCGGCGTTTAGAACCCTCAACGCAATGCCCGTCGACTTTATCGACGCGAGGGAAATTTCCCAGGCAGTGCTTTGGCTCGCTTCGGACGAATCGCGTTTCGTGACTGGACAAACTCTCGGAGTAGACTTGGGCGCGGTTATAAAGTAACTACACTAGCCCAATTCTACTTCGGTGGTGCCGACAACCTCAACACTTTACTCATGCAGAACGCCGAAGCAAGGATTCGAGGTGGCGCGACAGTCCGCCAGCAGGCCCTTGCTGACTAAGCCGTAGTTCATTCGAGCATCGTGGTGGTCCCCGTTCGTGCGTGGGGCTACGACACTGAGGAGGAATTCATCGTGTCAAACAACACCAACGACGTCGTGGCGGTCGCGACTCTGGTCCCCGCCTCCGGCAAGGGGGGTGGAACTGGAAGAAGCATTGCGTGTCGCGATACGGAAAACTCACCAGGAGCCGGGCTGTCGACGTTACGCCCTGCACAGGGCAGTCAGTGGTACCGAGGGACTCGTGATGATCGAGCATTGGGAATCCACAGACGCCTTGACTGAGCACGGCCGCGCCGAGGCGTTCACCTCCCTGGCCGCGCAATTCGAGGATCTGCTTGCAGAACCACTGCACGTGGCGGTGCTCGAGCCCCTGCCGGAAGGCGACCCACACTTGGGGCGATTGTGAGGCCGCTGGTGAGGGCAGCGCCCGCGCTTACGCCACCGTTTCCCACTAGGAGAGTGAGTCCGTAATGGTTCGACTGCCTCGGTGAGTCGAGCATTTCGTGTGCTGATGGGTGGCCAGCGTCTGCTGGCCACCCATCGCTGGTTTCTCACCGAGGGCCAAAATCCAAAGTCCTGCACTCTGGACGTTACCGGTAGGGGGTACGGGCCACTGCGTACCCCTGCCAGGCACCTGCCAGGCCCATTCGGGGTCCGTCATGACGCAATAGAAGAGTTTGAGCAGGTTGTGGCAGCTAGCGAGAAGGTCCCACTCATCCTGGGCTGGCTCCAGGCATCGAAGAGGACGTGTGTGCCCTGCCGGGTATGGATCTGCCCGAATACTGGTTTCACGATCGTCTCGCGTCGGGCCCACGCGGCCCGGCCATTCTTTGTCCGCAGCTTGCGGGCCATCCGCTGCGTCGCGGTGTAATTCTTGGGGATTGGGCCCCGGGGCGGCTCCGGGGTGGTCTGCCCGTGCTTGAGCCGGTCGGTAGCGACGAAGAACTCGGTCTCGCAGGTGCTCTCAAGTCCGGTGACGTAGTCGAGATTGGCCGCCGAGCAATACCNTCCGGCGGTACGACTTCGCTCCGGAACCGGGCTACGAACTCGACGTTCACGAGGCGATCACATTGAAGCCCCGTGACCTACGGGTGCGGCTCTCCCCCGCCTGATCCGTCGCGTCGCCCCGGCAAGAGGGACGGCGGTCGGGTCGTCGACAGAGGCTGGCCGATCGGTGGCGACGAGCACGGCGATCCTTCCGATCATGCACTGAAAGACCACACGTCATCGCTCTATGCTCGGACGATGTTCCTTCTCTTCGGCTTCGGCACCAAGCGACAGAATCTCGGTCCAGGGCAGAACCGGACGTGTCCGCGCTGCCACAACACCACGCAGTGGCTCCGGATCCGGGAGTCCAAGCAGTTCACGCTGTTCTTCGTGCCGGTCGCGCGGTGGGGCCGCCGACAGTTGGAGCAGTGCGGGATCTGCGGTACCGCCGTGGAGATGTGAGCCCGGTCAGTCGGGATCGGCGAAGGCCACGAACGTCCTCGGCTGCCGTTCGGAGACGTGCCGTCATCCAGGCACCGCCCGCCTCCGGCGTGCAGACCGTGACCGAACCGTTATAGTCGGCGTCGTGACTACAGTTCTCGGTGTCTCGGTCGGTGCCAGCGCGGTGCGCTTTGCGCGACGCGACACCGGGAGCCTCGACAGCCCCGTCTTCGGATCCCACTCGATGCCCGCCCTGCTCGACCGGCCGGCCGAGCTGGCCGCGGAGTCCATCGAGACGATGCTCGCCGAAACCGACGAGATCGAGCAGGTGCGCGCCATCGGCGTCGCCTACCAGAACGAGACGCAGGCCGATTTCGTCCAGGGCGCGATGAGCCGCCTGGACATCGACAACTTCCGGCTCGTCCCGGAAGTGACCGCCGCGCTCGAAATGCTGGAAACCACAGGAGATCTCGACGACCACGAGACACTCGTGTTCTACGACCTCGGCAGCTCGGGCCTCACCGTCACCGTCGTCGATCGGGGCACCCGCATCGCATTGAGCACGGCACGCTCGGACCGGATCAGCGGCGACCTCGTCGACCACCTGATCTACGACCACCACGTCGAACTGCAGCGCTTCGCCGAGCCGGCCGACATGGCGGCGCAGCGGGCCCTCACCGCCCGGTGCCGCGACGCGAAGGAGCAGCTGTCCTCGAAGGACGCGGTGTGCATGCCCGGCGAGGGGGGTCTGCTACTGCTCTCGCAGGCCAGCTTCGATTCGCTCATCGACGGACCCGTGAAGGCCTCGGCCCGCCTCACCCTCGACGTCATCCGCCGCTCGGGACGCACTCCCGACGCCGCGGTGCTCATCGGAGGCGGAGCGAACATTCCACTGGTCACCGCCGTGATGGAGTCGTGGCTCGACATTCCGGTGATCGTGCCCTCGCAGCCCGAACTCGTGGCGGCGGAAGGCGCGGCGCTCCTCGCCCGCCCGGACACTGCGAAGGTCGTCGAGACGGCGGAGTTCGCTGCGCCGACGGAGTTCACCGAGACCGCACAGTTCGCCCCGCAGCTGGTCGCGCCGGACGCACCGACCGCAAGCTTCGCTGCCCCCGACATCCGGCAGGAGACCGAGACGCCCGCGCAGCCGCGGAACCGTCGACGCCTCCTGCTCGCCGGTGGTGCCGTCGTCGTCGCAGCGGCGATCGGCCTCGGTGTCGACCTGCTGCAGAATTCCGGTCGCGATCCGCAGCCCACCTCCACGCACCAGGAGACGCAGGAGCCACCGGCAGCGGAACCGCGGCCCATGACCACCACGGACGCATCGCCCGCGCCGGAAACCGTCCCGGCAGTGTCGGACGAGCAGTCGACGGCCATCGATCGCAGCGAGACCCGCAGCACCTACCGGCCGCAGACGACGGCGGAGACCTCCGCGCAGGTCCCCATCACCACCGGCGCGCAGGACGATGCGGCAGCCGACACCTCGGTGCCGTCACTCGAACCGGAGCCGGCCCCAATGGTCCCCGGGCTCCCCCAGTTCGAGCTGCCGCCGCCTCCGCAGATCCAGCTCCCGCAGCTGCCCAGCATTCCCGGGTTCTGATCAATCAGCCGCAGACCGCCGCGGTGCGGCGCGCCGTCTCGGGTTCCGGATGAGGCAGCAGTCGCTGCCACCACCGGGCCACCCGCGGACTAGGAATCAGTCGCGCGATATGGAACCGGTTCGTCTCGGGACCGGTGCGAACCGGCGACGCGGGCGGCAGGATCCGCTTCCGCGGAGGCGGACGGCCGGGGACCGACCGTGGCCGCGGAGACCTTCGAGGCGCTGGGGGCACTCGCCGACGCGGCCGATGCCCACGCCCTGGCCCCGATCGCGTACCGCGACCACGCCGACACCCAACGGTCCGTCGAAGCCGCCGCCGCGGCCGCGGCACTGGCTGCGCGATGCGATCACGCCTCGTCGCCTGCGCTGGACGAAGCGGCCCGCCCACTCCCCTTGACCAGCCCGGAACGGGAGTTCGCCGCAATGGTCACCGCCGGGCTGTCCAACCGGCAGATCGCCGACCGGCTCGTGGTGCCGGTCGGCACCGTCGAGGGGCACATCTACCGGGCGTGCACCGAACTCGGCGTCTCCGACCGCACGGAGCTCGCCGAGTTGATGCGCGACACCGGCCGGCGCTAGCGCGACCTCCGGTTCATCCCATCGACTTCGATCCGTCGAGGGACTCGCGGATGATGTCGGCGTGTCCGGCGTGCTGCGTCGTCTCGGCGACGATGTGCAGCAGCGCGCGACGCACCGACCAGGCGTCCTCGATGTTCCAGGGGGCCTTGGGGAGTTCGTGGACGACGTCCAGCGACGGCAGCGTGCGCACCAACTCGTCGGTTCGGGCCGCCACCTCGTCGTAAGCGCGCAGCGCACCTTCGAGGGTCTCACCGGGCTGCAGCTGGAAGTCCTTGTCGCGTTCGGCGAAATCCTCTTCGGTCCACTCGGTGAAATCCTTCTCCATGTAGTCGGCTCCGACCACGAGGAAATCCGCCCAACCCCGCTCGACCTCGGTGACGTGCTTGATGAGACCACCGATCGTCAAGTTGCTCACCGTCGTTCGCTGCGACGCGTGTTCGGTGGTGAGATCGCGGGCCGTGAACCGCAGGAAGTGCCGAGCGTGGGCGAGGCTCGACAGCAGATCCCGGCGTTCCTGGTCGAGGGTCGGGGTGGCGTTCCGGGTGGTGGTGCTCTCGGTCATCGGGTGCTCCTCGTCGTCGTGATCCGGCAAGATCTACGCTACGAGCCATTGGTGCCAGTTCCTGTCACTTATAGGTCGGCAGGTGCGGAAGAATGAGGTCATGTCCGACACGAGCTCCCGCATCCTGCGGCTTCTGTCGCTGTTGCAGACCCACCGCTACTGGCTCGGCGCCGAACTCGCCGACCGGATGGGCGTCTCGTTGCGCACCCTGCGCCGCGACATCGAACGGCTCCGCGATCTCGGATATCCGGTGCGGTCCGATCGCGGGGTCGGCGGTGGGTATCAGCTCGCGCCGGGCGCGTCGTTGCCACCACTGGCTCTCGACGACGACGAAGCGGTCGCGCTCGCGGTCGGCCTACTCACCGCGGCCCAGACCTCGATCACCGGGATCGCCGAGATCTCCGTGCGCGCGCTGGCCAAGGTCATCCAGGTGATGCCGCCGCGACTGCGACGCCAGGTGGAGGCGATCGATGCGGCGACGGTCTCCGCCGATATCCCCTGGGCGACCCGCGCGACCGATTCGCAGCAACTCGTCACCGTCGCGCGCGCCTGCCGCGACGACGAACGCATCGTCTTCGAGTACACCGCCGCCGATGGCACCGCGACGGGCCGGCGCGTCGAACCCCGGCAGCTCGTCTCCCTCGGGCGACGCTGGTATCTCGTCGGCTACGACCTCGACCGCGGTGACTGGCGCAGCTTCCGGCTCGACCGCATGGCCGAGACCACGGCCACCGGGATGCGTTTCCGACAACGCGAGCTGCCCGGCGGCGACGCCGCGGCCTTCGTCGAACGCGGCATCCGCAGCCGCTCCCAGGTGAAGGTCAGCGCCGAACTGGAGGCGTCGGAGCACGAGGTGCGCCGCCGGATCGGTCAGTGGGCCGAGGTGATCGCGATCGACTCCGAACGGTGCCGGATCGAGGTGGACGCCGACAGCATGGACTGGGCGGTATTCGCCGTGGGTATGTCCGGTGGGCGGCTGCTCGGCGCGTCGCCACCGGAGTTCGTCGAGTACCTGGAGAACTGGTCGAATCGGCTGGTCACCGCCGACGAACACTCGAAGTGACCATCCATCCGGCGCTATGACACATCCCACAATCGGCCGGGCATCGGAATGCCGTCGGGGGTGGGGGTGGTTGCGCCACCCATGGATCTGTTCACACCTGTAGCCCTCGGAGACCTCGAACTCGGGAACCGCATCGTCATGGCCCCGCTGACCCGCCTGCGTGGTGGTTCGGCCGGTGTACCCGGAGACCTGATCGTCGAGCACTACCGTCAGCGGGCGAGTGCCGGCCTGATCATCACCGAGGGAACCTATGTGAACTTCGAATCGCAGGCCTTCGTCGGTCAGCCCGGCATCGTCACCGACGAGCAGGTCGCCGGCTGGCGTCGTGTCGCGGATGCCGTGCACGAGCGCGACGGACGCGTCGTGCTGCAGTTGATGCACGGCGGCCGCGTCACGCATCCCGACGTCAACGGTGGCCGGCGTGTCGTCGGGCCGAGCGCGATCGCCATCGACGGCCAGGTGCACACCGAGCAGGGCAAGCAGCCCTACCCTACGCCGCACGCGCTGACCATCGACGAGATCCCGTCCGTCGTCGATGATTTCGTCGCCTCGGCTCGCCGCGCGATCGATGCCGGATTCGACGGCGTCGAGGTCCACAGCGCCAACGGCTACCTGTTGCACGAATTCCTCTCCCCTGCATCGAATGTGCGGGACGACGAGTACGGCGGTTCGGTGGAGAACCGGATCCGCCTCGTCGTCGAAGTCGTGAAGGCCGTGTCGGCGGCAGTCGGCGCCGGACGTGTCGGGTTGCGGATCTCTCCCGAGCACAACATCCAGGACGCAGTCGAGACCGATCGCGACGATGTGCGTGCTGTCTACGGCTCTCTGGTCGACGCCCTGCAGCCCCTGGGCCTGGCGTATCTGTCGGTCCTGCACAAGGAGCCGACCGGAGATCTGGCGCAGGAGCTCCGGAAGCGTTTCGGCGGCAAGGTGATCGCCAACAGCGGTTTCGGCTCGCCGACCACGCGTGACGAGGCCGTGCAGCTGATCGACGATTCGCACGCCGACGCCGTGGCCGTCGGCCGCGCGCTGATCGCCAATCCCGACCTGGCCGAGCGCTGGCGGGACGGGCATCCGGAGAACGCACCGCGTCCGGAGCTGTTCTATGCATCCGGAGCCGAGGGGTACACCGACTACCCGTTCCTGCAGACCGTCTGAGCGTAAGCCCTACGAGGCGCTCGGATCCTTGCGCGCCGAACCGTTTCTCGCCGCTGCTGTAGCGCGGGCGAGCCTCGGTTCGGCGCGCGAGGTCGTTTCGGTCTCCCGAGACAGGTCGGGCATCATCCGTTCGAGCACCGGCCGCCAGCGCGCCACATCATCCGGGAAACACGTGCTCAGCAGCTCGACCATCGCCGACGGAGCGATCGAAGCGCCGGGCGACGCCCCGAGCAACCCGGCGATGCTGCCGTCCGCGCTCGCCACGACCTCGGTGCCGAAGGTCAGGACCCCGACCCTGCGACGATCGGGTTTGACGAGCTGAGCTCGTTGCCCCGCGTCGATCAACTCCCAGTCGGACTCCCGCGCCTCGGGACAGAATCGCTGCAGCTGCCGGAACTTCCGCGCGCGGGACGCGAGCAGCTGGCCGACGAGATAGCGCACCAGCGACAGATTCTGCAGGCCCACCGCCACCAACGGGGCGATGTTGTGCAGGCGCAGGGTGGTGAACAGATCGGTGAGCCGGCCGCGTGTGAGCAATCTCGTGCTGAACGTGGCGTACGGCCCGAACATCAACCACTCGCGGCCGTCGACGACCCGCTTGTCGAGATGCGGCACCGACATCGGTGGTGCTCCCACGTCGGCCTGGCTATAGACCTTCGCTGCATGCTGGGACACCACGTCGGGCTCGCCGGTGCGCAGGAACTGCGCGCCGATGGGAAAGACGGCGAAACCTCGCACCTCCGGGATCCTGGCCTTCTGCAAGAGTTTCAGGGCGTACCCGCCGGCGCCGACGAACACGAACCGGGATCGGACCGAGAACCGTCCCGTCTTCGTGTGCCCGGAGACGGTCCACCGCCCGTTGGCGGCGCGGCGCAGGCGTGTGACCTCGTGTCCGGTACGAAGCTCGACGCCACGACGACGCGCGTCCGACAGCAGTCGGTGTGTCAGGGCACCGAAGTCGACGTCGGTGCCCGCCTCGTAGCGCGTGGCGGCGACCGGTTCGGAGCCCGAGCGACCGGTCATCACCAGCGGTGCCCACCGCGCGATCGCGTCGGGGTCCTCGCTGTACTCCATGGCCGAGAACAGCGGCGAGCGTTGCAGGGTGGCGTGCCGCTGTCGCAGATAGTCCACATCGCGTTCGCCGAAGACGACGTTCATATGCGGTGTCACGTTCACGAACGTCGCCTCGCCCGGGTCGTCGAGGGACTGCCAGAACTGCCGTGAGATCCGGAACTGTCCGCCGATCTCCTCGGCCCGGGTCGAATCCGCGGGATCGGGCATGTAGTTCAGTTCGCACAGACCTGCGTGGCCGGTGCCCGCGTTGTTCCATGGGGCGCTGCTCTCGGCCGCGACCTCGTCGAGTCGTTCCAGGACGAGGATCGACCGATCGGGTTCGAGCCGTGTCAGCAGTGCACCCAGTGTTGCCGACATGATGCCGCCGCCGATCAGGACGGCGTCGTACTCTTGGTCGCCGTACTGTGCTCCGTCGGCAGAATGCCTCCGATCCACCATCATTCACCTGCTTTCGCCGTTGTCGACCTTCAGCGTGCCCCCTTCCGATTCATCCGTCCAATGAGATCTTGCAGGCAGTACCATGCAGATGTGGATTGGTATGTGACGCCCGAGACCGCAATGGTCGCCCCGCTGCTCGTCGCCTTCGACGCCGCGGCGCGCGAAGGCCACATCACGCGCGCGGCGGATCTGCTCGACGTTCCCCAGTCTTCCGTCAGTCGCCGCATCCGGGCACTCGAGAAGGCAGTGGGTGTGACGTTGTTCCAGCAGTCCGGGCGAGGGGTCGTGCTGACGACTGCCGGGAGGGAGTTGCACGAACGCACCCGGCATCTGGTCCGCGAACTCGACGGTGCGATCACCACGGTGCGTGAGCACGCCGATCCCGACCACGGCCTCGTCCGCTTCGGGTTCCCGCTCACCCTCGGGCCGGTGAGCATCCCGTCGTTGCTGGCCGAGTTCCACCGACTGGCCCCCGGCGTCCGGTTGCATCTGGTCCAGGCACACGGTGAAGAGCTCGCGGAGATGGTTCGCGACGGCCGGCTCGATCTCGCCGTCATCATCCCTCCACCGGAGGATCTGCCGGTCACCGTGCTCGCGCAACAGCGACTGTTGCTCCACCTCCCGAGCAGCCATCGACTCGCCGGCCGTGCCCGCCTCGACCTGCGCGATCTCGCGGACGATCACTTCATCGCCAGCCCACCCGACTATCACATCCGCAGAGAACTCGAATCAGCTTGCGACGAAGCAGGATTCGAACCGTACATCGCGTTCGAGATCAGCGAGTTCGAAACGATCCGGGCACTGGTCGCCCAGGGCCTCGGTGTCGCACTGCTGCCTCGCTCGGAAACGCCTGTGCCCGGAATCGTCACCGTGCCGGTCGCCGGAATCGCGAATCGCACCATCGGATTGACGACCGGGACGAGGACGCCGTCCCCGGCGGTCGCGCGACTGCACGCTCACATCGCCGGGCACGCCGATAGATTCGACGGTCGCCGGCTCGATTCGTAGGTATCGTCCATCGAACGCAAGACATGGCGCACAGCTTCGCGAGCCGTGCGCCATCTCCTGCGTCGCCGGTCCCGACAAGGCGCAAGTCCGGGTTCGAATGGTCGCCGGCGGGGTATGCCACACAGATGCGATCGCCCGCAAACAGTGGTACCCGACGCCGCTGCCTACCACCATCAAGGCGGCGCACTGTGAAAACATGTTCGATCTGCGCCATCCGGGCAGGAGCCGGTAACGATCTGCGACGTGCTCCGGCCGACGCTGGGGCGGTTCCCGTTCGGTCGGCCGGTGAAGACCGATCCGCTCGGGCAGATCGACACCACATTCGACGATTCGGCAGACACATCGACCCCCGAGCCCGTCGTCGCCTTTCTCTGACCTACCTACCATCGAGGAGTTCTCCATGACAGCAACAGATCTCGGTTCCAGTGCCACGTTCGCTGGGCAACCGGTCGCCTCCCAGTTCATCGATGGGCAGTGGCGCGAGGGACGCTCCGACCGCGTCCTGACCGACACCAACCCGTTCGACGACAGCGTGGTCGCCACGATCCGCCTCGCTTCCGCCCAAGACGTCGACGTCGCCTACACCGCTGCCCGGGCAGCACAGACCGAGTGGGCCGCGACCGCTCCCGCCGAGCGCGCCACGGTCCTGCGTCGCGCCGCACAGATCCTCGAGCAGCGCCGAGCCGAGATCATCGACTGGCTGGTCGCCGAGTCCGGCTCGACGCGGATCAAGGCCGATACCGAGGTCTCCCTGGCCATCGGCATCACGCAGGAGGCGGCGTCGTTCCCGTCCCGGGTCCACGGATCGATCTTCGATTCGAACACCCCGAACCGTGAGATGCGGGTGTACCGAAAGCCCATCGGAGTGGTCGGGGTGATCAGCCCGTGGAATTTCCCGCTGCACCTGTCGCAGCGATCGGTGGCACCGGCGTTGGCGTTGGGCAATGCCGCGGTGATCAAGCCGGCCTCGGACACTCCGGTGACCGGCGGCCTGTTGATCGCGCGGATCTTCGAGGAAGCAGGCCTCCCGGCGGGAGTGTTGTCGGTGGTGATCGGCTCCGGTTCTGAGATCGGCGATGCTTTCGTCGAGCATCCCGTCCCGCGGTTGATCTCCTTCACCGGCTCGACACCGGTCGGCAAGCAGGTCGGTGCGGTCGCCACCGGCGGTAAGCACCTCAAGAAGGTGGCACTCGAATTGGGCGGCAACGCACCCCTGGTGGTCCTCGACGACGCCGATCTCGACGCGGCCGTCGAGGCAGCGGTGACCGGGTCGTTCCTGCATTCCGGACAGATCTGCATGGCCGTGAATCGCATCATCGTGCAGGCGCCGGTGTACGACGATTTCCTCGATCGGTTCACCCGAGCCGCGCAGGCCGTGTCCTACGGCGATCCGTCCGCAGACGGCACTTTGGTCGGGCCCGTCGTCAACGATTCGCAGTTGAAGAGCCTCGAGGAGAAGATCGAGCAGGCCCGGGACGCCGGAGCACGCGTTGCGCTCGGTGGGGAGATCGACGGCCGGGTCGTGCCTCCGCACGTGTTCGTCGACGTCACGTCCGATATGGAGATCGCCCGCGAAGAGATCTTCGGCCCGATGGTCGCGGTCCTACGCGCCGATGACGAAGCACACGCCCTCGAACTGGCCAACGACCACGAATTCGGTCTGTCCAGCGCGGTCTTCACGCAGAACATCGACCGGGGACTGCAATTCGCGCATCGGGTCGAGGCGGGCATGACGTTCATCAACGAGATGACCGTTCAGGACGAGGCACACGTGGCATTCGGTGGCGAACGCAACTCCGGTCTCGGACGATTCAACGGCGAGTGGGCGATCGAGGAGTTCACCACAGATCACACCATCGGCGTGACTCGGCTGGTGTAGGCACGCCGCAGCGCCCTCCGACTCCGATACAGCATTTTGCCGTCTGCACCCTGCCCAGCCTCGGGGTGCAGACGGCAAGCTGTCACAGAAGCCTCCTCGGTTGACGGTGAGAACGCCCGGGCCGGCGTGCCGTTGCGTTCGCTGCCTCCTCTTTGTAGGCTCCGTTCATGGCAGGATTGTTGACAATCCTACAAACCCGGAGGCGGCCGATGGAGTTCCCGAACCGACGCGCCCATATTCTCTGCGGTCCCCGATCCTGACGCGGCGCACGCGATGAACGACGACCAGCTCGACATAGGACAGCGCCCCAGCGTCTCCTGCACGGACGAGGACGTCCGGATTCGTGTCCTCGCCGACAGACTCCGGACACTGGGCGTCCCGGTCGACACCTCCACGCGTCGACGGGCCGAGTACTCTTACGACGCCTCCAACTACCGGGTGCCACCTTCGGCCGTGGTCTTTCCTCGGTCGGTGGACGACGTCGTGGCGGTGGTGACCGTCTGCGGCGACACCGGGATTCCGTTGGTCAGCCGAGGGGGCGGGACCTCGATGGCGGGCAATGCCGTCGGCCCCGGTGTGATCGTCGACTTCTCCCGGCACATGAACCGCATCCTCGAGATCGACGAGACGGCCGGTGTCGCCGACGTCGAACCGGGCGTCGTGCTCGCGACCCTCACGCGGGTGGCCGAGGACGCGTCCTCGGGCCGGACGACCTTCGCCCCCGATCCCTCCTCGAAGAACCGGGCCACGGTCGGTGGCGCGCTGGGCAACGACGCCTGCGGCAACCACTCGGTGCGCTACGGCCGCATGTCCGATCACGTCCACGAGATCGACCTCGTCACCGCCGACGGGTTCCGGCTCACCGCGGCGCAGCAAGGTCTGCGTGCCACCGATCCCGACGACGCGGCCGCTGCGGCGCGCGCGCAGCAGCTCGACGCCGAGCTCACCGCGCTGGCAGGCGAGCACCTGTTCGAGTTCCGCACCGAACTCGGGAGGATCCAACGGCAGGTCTCGGGTTACCACCTCGATCATCTGTTGCCGGAGAAGCGGTTCGACGTCGCCCGTGCGCTCGTCGGATCCGAGGGAACCTGCGCGGTGATCGTCGGTGCCCGCGTCGAGCTGGTTCCCCGCCCGTCCAGCGCGTTGCTGGTCTGCCTCGGCTACGACGATGTCGTCGACGCGGCCCGCGACATCGGAACCATCCTGGAGTTCTCGCCTGCGGCAGTCGAGGGTGTCGACGCGGCGATCGTCGAGACCATGCGGCTGCGTCGGGGCGAGAACTCCGTCCTCGGACTCCCGGTGGGAAACGCCTGGCTCTACGTCGACCTGGACGGTGACGACCCGGACTCCGTGGCCGCGGCCGCCGACGCACTGCTCGACAAACTTCGCCGGAACGGCCGCCTCGTCGACGGCCGCGTCGCGGCCGACACCACCGAGCGTGCTTCCCTGTCGCGGGTGCGCGAGGACGGCGCCGGACTGTCCTCCCGCCTGGCATCCGGCGGCGAATCCTGGCCGGGCTGGGAGGATTCCGCTGTCGCGCCGGAGAACCTCGCCGATTACCTCCAGGACTTCCGCGCACTGCTCGACCGGCACGGTCTGCAGGGCGTGATGTACGGGCACTTCGGCGCCGGCTGCATGCACATCCGCATCACCTACGACCTGCGCACCGAGGAAGGCCGACAGGTCTTCCGCGAGTTCACGCACGAGGCCGCGCGGCTGGTGGTCCGTCACGGCGGATCGCTCTCCGGAGAACACGGCGACGGCCGTGCCCGCTCGGAACTGCTGCCGGTGATGTACTCCGCGCGGATGATGAGCGCATTCCGCGCCTTCCGCACGATCTGGGACCCGCAAGGCATCCTGAACCCGGGATCGCTGACCGACCCGGCGCGGATCGATGACGATCTGGCGTTGGCGGACGTTCCCGAACGCACCTGGCGTACCCACTACGACCTGCACCCGATCGAGGCGGTCCGTCCCGACGGCGCGCGGCCGCAACACACCCCCGCCCCGTGGGTGCACGCCGTCCAGGGCTGCATCGGCGTCGGACGATGCCGGGCCGACTCCGGTGGCGTGATGTGCCCGAGCTACCGCGCGACCCGCGACGAGAAGGACTCCACTCGGGGCCGGGCCCGGGTCCTGCAGGAGATGGTGCGCGGCGCCCGCACAATCGAGCAAGGGTGGAAATCCGAGGAAGTGCGTGAGGCACTCGATCTGTGCCTGTCGTGCAAGGCCTGCTCGACCGACTGCCCGGCCGGCGTCGACATGGCCACCTACAAATCCGAGTTCTTCTCGCACTACTACGACAGCACACGACGACCGGTGTCGCACTATTCGCTGGGGTGGCTGCCACGCTGGCTCCGCCTCACGGGGTTGGCAGCACCGCTGGTCAACGCGGTCCTGCGCACTTCTCTCGCCAAGCGCGCCGCCGCACTCGGCGGCATTTCCCCCGACCGGGTATTTCCGCCCTTCGCCTCCCGGCGGGCCTGGAAGAAGGCCGTGCGCGACGCACTACGTGGCCGGTCCGGTTCGACGCCGGTGGTGCTGTTCGTCGACACCTTCACTCGCGGGTTGCGGCCGGAGGTCGCCGGTGCCGCCGCCCGCGTGCTCGCCTCGGCGGATCAGCAGGTGATGAGCTGCTCCGCAGACGCGTGCTGCGGACTGACGTGGATCTCCACCGGCCAGCTCGACACCGCGAAGAAGAAGCTCTCCCACGCCGCCCGCACACTGGACGACGGCACCGACCGGCCGATCGTCGTCGTCGAGCCGAGTTGCGCCGCCGCCCTGCGCAAGGACCTGCCCGAGCTGGTGCCCACCGAGGCTGCGCGTCGCGTCGCCGCACGGGTCCACAGCTTCGCGTCCTATCTGGACACCATGGTGCGCAACGGCTGGACACCCGCCCCTGCACAACCGCTACCGAACGAGATAGTGCTGCAGACCCATTGCCACGAGTACTCCGTGTTCGGCGCCGGAAGCCATCGCCGGATCCTGACCGCAGCGGGAGTCGACGACGTCCGCGACGCAGTCGGATGCTGCGGCGTGGCAGGAAACTTCGGATTCGAGAAACAACACCACGACATCAGCATGAAAGTCGCCGAGACCTCCCTCGCCCCGGCACTGCGCGCGGCCGACGACGACTCCGCGGTGATCACCGACGGCTTCTCATGCGCGATGCAGGTTGCGCAGATCGACGTGTCCGCCCCGGGGCAACATCTCGCAGAACTTCTCGACCCCGGGCCACGAATGTCGATGAACAACGCCATCTCCGAGGAGGAAAGCGCATGACCGATGCAACGATCGTCGGGACACGGGTGGGCGTCTCCGACGCAGTGTCCCGCGTCAGCACAGAATTGTTCATCGACGGTGAGTGGGTCGAGTCGACCACCGGCGAACGATTCGAGGTCGTCGCCCCGGCGACCGAGGAGGTCATCGCGACCGTCGCGAACGGCAACGCCGACGACGCCCGGCGTGCCGTCGAGACCTGTGCTCGCGTGCAGAAGCACTGGGCGAAGACCGCTCCGCGCGAACGCAGCGTGATCCTTCGCCGGGCCTACGAGCTCATCCTGGAACGGCAGGACGAGTTCGCGACCATCATGACCACCGAGATGGGCAAACCCTTCGCCGAGGCGAAGGGCGAGGTCGCCTACGCCGCGGAGTTCTTCCGGTGGTTCTCCGAGGAAGCCGTCCGCATCCGCGGCGATGTGACCAGCACCGGCGACGGCGCGACCCGCATCCTGGTGTCCAAGGAGCCGGTGGGACCGTGCGTCCTCGTCACGCCGTGGAACTTCCCGCTCGCCATGGGTACCCGCAAGATCGGACCCGCCATCGCAGCCGGATGCACCATCGTCTTCAAACCCTCGGAGCTGACGCCGTTGACCTCGCTGGCCCTGGTCGAGGTGCTCGTCGAGGCCGGTGTGCCCAAGGGTGTGCTGAACGTCGTGCCCACCACCGCACCCGGGGAGGTCGTCTGGACCTGGATGTCGAGCGGTATCGCACGCAAGATCAGTTTCACCGGTTCGACCGCGGTGGGCATCCGGCTGCTCGAACAGGCATCCCAGCACGTGATGCGCAGCTCGATGGAGCTGGGCGGAAATGCCCCGCTCATCGTGTTCGAGGACGCCGATCTCGACCGGGCCGTCGACGGCGCGCTCGCCGCGAAGATGCGCAACATGGGTGAGGCCTGCACCGCCGCGAACCGCATCTTCGTGCACCGCGCGGTCGCCGATCGGTTCACCGAGAAGCTCGCTGCCCGTATGGATGCCCTCGCCGTCGGGGACGGCCTGGTCGAGGGCACCCAAGTCGGTCCGCTGGTCGAGGAGAAGGCTCTGACGAAGGTGGAACGTCTCGTCGCCGATGCCGTCGAACGTGGAGCGCGCGTGGTGTGTGGCGGCAGCCGGCCCGAGGGACCCGGCTACTTCTACCCACCCACCGTCCTCGCCGACGTGTCGAAGGACGCCGCGTTGATGAGCGAGGAGATCTTCGGGCCGGTCGCGCCCATCGTCGTCTTCGATACCGAGGACGAGGTCGTCGAGATCGCCAACAACACGCCCTGGGGACTGGCCGGATACATCTTCACCCAGGATGTCGACCGCAGTTTCCGTGTCAGCGAAGCGCTCGAGGTCGGCATGGTCGGGCTGAACACCGGCATCGTGTCCAACCCCGCGGCACCGTTCGGCGGCATCAAGGCATCGGGTCTCGGACGTGAGGGAAGCACCATCGGTATCGACGAGTTCCTCGAGGTCAAGTACGTCGCTGTTCCTCGTCGGTGACGCATGGTCTCACTGCGCCGCCGATCCTTGCGCGCCGAACCGTGTTTCGACGCAACTGCAACGCGCGCGAAGCCCTGTTCAGCGCAAGGTCGGTACGGTCTACCCGCGTAGGTCAGGAATCACCTGCTCACGCAACGGTTCCTGGTCGGCCGGCCGCAGTGCCGCACCACTTCGCGAGCGCGGCGTCGAGACCGTCCGTCGAGCCCCCACCCATGCCACGTGCCCATACGGGCGCACGAGCACAGCCGACGGCGCGTCCCCCTCACCGAGCAACGACAATCCCCAAGCGGCGTCGTAACGCGCCCACATGAGGTCGACACATTCAGGACGATGCCCGGAATCGATTGGTGGACCGTCGAATTGCAGCAGAAGTGGGCGAGCCCGAACACTCGAACCGGCTTCTCCTCGGCAATGACGTCGAGATCCGGCATGCGTCGTCCCAGCAGCGGGTGTCTCTCACCGAGGTCGTAGGCGACGTCGAGGCCGGAGATCAACGCCGCGATCGGTGAGCCGGCATCGTCGACGCGGAGCACCTCGTCGATCAGATCGCGCAGGGCCTCCTAGCGCGAATCGGCCTTCCGGATGCCCAGGCCGACACCCAGTCCGCCGGTGGGGAGTTCCTCGGTGACCCGCACTTCGGCGATCAGGCTGCTACGTGTCGCAGCCGACCCCTCGAATCCGATCCCGGCCTCGCAGCGCACGACACTGCGCCCACCACGTACCGAGCCTGGTGCACCCGAAGGTCGCGGTGTTCACCGTTCGCCCCTCGGCAAGGAGGCGCCCGGCGATCCCTCGATGATCGACGAGCGTCCCGGGTCAGCCCTCGATGATGCGCTTGATCGCGTCCAGGGTCGCCGGAATTCCGCTGCGGGCGGCCTGCTCCCGCGCGGCGATCCGGGCAGGTGCCTCCGCCTCCAACTTCTCGTGGAAGAATTCCTGCCCGGCTTCGGTGAACTCCCAGGTCTCCGTGAGTTCCGTGCCGGCGTCCGCGGGCTTGATGACGTAGCTCCAGCGCACGAGGCCCGGGCCGACCGACCATGCGAATTCGCGGCCCGGGGAGGCGACGACGACCTTCGACCGGGCCTCCCAGGTGCGTTCGGGGGTGACGTTCCGGCCGGTGAAGAAGGAACCGACCTCGGGGCCCTGCCCTTCGTCCCACCAGCACTCCGCGCAGACGGGCGACCATTCACCCGTGCGGGTGACGTCGGAGACGAGGGCGTACACCTCGTCGGGGGTGGCGGAAACGACAACGGAGGACTCGAAGGTCAGGGGTGTGGTCTGCATGGCCACCATCCTGCCCTGTCCCGATCAGTGCGGCGCGACGCACCTGCCTGCCCGCCTGCCCTTGCCGACGACTACGCAGTGACGGCTCTGGTCCCCACACGCGCGGGCACGGGTCCGGCCGCGACCAAGGTGAACGGCGTCTTCACCGGAAAATCGTCGTGAAGGGATTCCACCTCGAGTTTTCGCACCACACTGGCGAGGCCCAGGATTGCTTCGAGCATGGCGAAATGATCTCCGATGCAGGTGCGTGGGCCACCACCGAACGGCAGATACTGCCACCGCGACCTCTCTACCGATTGCCCGGGGGCGAACCGATCCGGGTCGAATTTCTCGGGCTCGTCCCAGAGCGACGGATCATGGTGGAGCGCGTAGGTGCCGACGATCGTATTCGTCCCGGCAGGGATACGGTAACCGTCGACCTCCACGTCGCGCATTGCCATTCGCGCGGCCGTCGCTGCGGGCGGACACATCCTCAGTGACTCATGGACTATCTGGACGGTGTAGGGTAGATCCCCGACATCGCTCGCGCGCAACAGGCGGTCTCCGATGGCTGCAGCCTCCCGCGCCACCCGCTCCTGCATCTCGCGATTGCGGCCGAGCTGCCACAAGCTGTAGGCGAGAGTGGTCGCGGTGGTGTCGTGACCCGCGAAGAGAAACGCGAGCAACTCGTCACGGATCTTCTCGTCGCTGAACGCTCTGCCAGTGACCGGATCGGTGAGCTCGAAGAACAGCTTGATCAATTCGGCGCCATTGCCAGCACCGCTCCGCGCGGCGTCCATCGCCTCGTCGAGCGTTTCGGTGACAACAGCCAACGAAACACGGAAACGATGACGGGCACGTGTCGGCAGCCATGTCGGGGTTCGTATCGGTTGCAGGGCACGTCGTCCCACGAATTGCACCACCTGTCCGAGTGGAACTCCGACAGCTTCGGATCTCTCGCTGAGATCCGTTCCGAAGAGTGACCGGCCAAGGACACGCAGGGTGAGTCGCCGGGTTTCGGTGTCGAGATCGATCGACCCGCCCTCGCTCCACTCTGCCGCCATCGTGTCGGCGACCTCGGCGATCCGGTCGGCGTAGACCGCTACGTGCTTCTTGGTGAACAAAGGCTGCAACGCACGACGGTGCGGCACCCACGAATCGTGAGGAAGATTGAAGAGATTGTCGCCGACCCACACCCGTCCCTCGACGTGGACGGTCATTTCCTTGTCGAAGGAACCGTCGGAACCGCCGAGAACATCGTGGGCGCCCTGCGGTGAGGTGACGATAGCGAAGGTCGGCGCCCACCGGGCAGGACCGATATGTACGAGGGTGACCGGCCCGCCTGCGTCACGGAATTTCTCGGGACCGGTATCGAGATGTCGGAGTGCCCGGATGCGGTCGATCAAATGCATCGGCACGTCGGGCGCAATCGGAAAATCCTGGGCCTGTGCGCTTGTCCTGGCCATTCTCCGAGTGTGGTCCGCCTCGGACGGTCACACCAGACCCACTACCGAGTCATTGCGCAACCGCAACCTTGCTGAACTCGAAGGGCAGGCTCGCATGTAACAACAGTTTGACCCGCGGGAAGACCGGATCTCGAATTGCACTCTCGAGACGTAAAGCGTTGTCCGCGTGAGGATGTCCACTTGTACTCGCGCAATGTTGATCATCGGGATTATTCTGTTCGGGCTGCTCGTCGGCGCGGTGGCACAGCTCGTCGTGGGCAGGTCCGGGACCGGGATCGACTGGACTCTCGCGTTGGTCGCGGGCGTCGGGGGTTCGTTCATCGGCGGTCTGCTCATCAGCCTTCTCGCAGGTGACGGACTCGAATTACGCCCCAGCGGGATCATCGGCCCCCTCGCCGGCGCGATCATCGTGACCGCTGCCTGGTCGGCCTGGAAGTCCCGGTCGCGTCAGGCCTAGCGCTATCGGTATCCCGCGACGAGAGACGATGCCCGAGTGACCTCACGCCCCGCAACCGAGCAGCGACTGCTCGACATCGTTCCCGGAAATCCGGTGTGCCGGGTCGTCCTGGACCGGGCGGGTGAACTCGGCATCGGAGACTGGTATCTCACCGCGGGCGGAGTCTTCCAGTCGGTCTGGAACTTTCTCGACGGCCGCGACCGGCAGGCCGGCATCCGGGACTACGGGTCTACGCTCCGCACGGTTTCGACGACCTGTTCGGGATGGCGCTCCGCCCGAATCCGGTGCTGGCACCTCGCAACGTGTACGAAGCGAAAGCCCGACGATGGCAGGTGGAATGGCCTCGATTGGTCGTCGAACCGTGGCCCGAGCGCTGACATCCTCATTCGCCGAGATCCTCGTCGAATCTGCGTCGCGCTTCCTCGATGCGGGGAAGATTCGTCGACGCCCACATCAACAGAGCGTCGATCGGTTCGCGCACCGTCTTCCCCAGTGCCGTGATGCGGTATTCGACCGCGACGGGACGGGTGTTCACCACCCGGCGTTCGACGATTCCGTTGCGTTCGAGTCTGCGCAACGTGGTCGTCAGGGATTTCTGCGTGACCTCGGGAACGGCGCGCCGCAGCTCGTTGAAGCGGCGCGGAGCCTCGCACAATTCGGTGAGCACGCTCAAGGACCACTTGTCGAGGATCTGCCCCAACAGTTCCCGGTGGGCGGCGACGGCGAGCAGATCGTGGTCAGCGGTATCCGACATGAAACCTGGTTTCGTTGAAGTGACTTCCGGATACCAAGTATAACTCGGATACCATTTGGTTCCGACCCCAGGAGAACTCCGTGTCCGTCACCCTGTTCAGCCCCGAAGGCACGCTGCCGAACGCTCCTTACCACCACGTCGCAGTCTCCACCGGCACGCGACAGGTCCATCTCGCCGGACAGGTCGCATACATGCCGGACGGCTCACCGATTCCTACCGAGCTGGCCGGTCAGGTGGCCCAAGCGCTGCGCAACGTCGCACGAGGCTTGGACGGAGCCGGCGCGACCTTCCGCGATGTCGTGCGCCTGACGTTCTACGTCACAGACTGGCATCCCGAGAAGATCGGACAGTTCATGGCCGGTGTGCAGGCCGTCGCGCAGGAGATCGATCTGCCCGATCCGATGCCGCCGGCATCGCTGATCGGTGTCGCGGCGCTCTACGAACCTGTCGTGCTCGTGGAGATCGAAGCCACCGCGGTTCTCGAGGGATGAGCGTCGTAGATCAGGCCGCGCAGATCCCGAAGACGGGGAATCCGTCGTCACCCGCAGTGGACCGGAACGCGACCCGCACCCGGGCCTCGGCGCAGTCGGGGAACGATCCTTCGATCTTCGAGTAGAGCCATGGCCCGTCGTCGAGTTCGACGATCGCGAGGGTGACCGCGCTGTCGTCCTGCGCGCCGTCGTCGAGCGGTTCGACGACCTTCCAGGACACGATCGAGCCGGTGCCGGAGCAGCGGGCGGACTCGAGGTTCGCGCCGCCGCAGGAGGAGCAGCACGCTGTCTCCGGAGCGTGAAGCGTCGTGCAGCTTCCGCAGCGCAGGATCGTCATGCAGTTCTGCGTCGCGTGGGGCGCCATCGCAGTCCTTCCGTCAACGGAAAATGTCCGAGCCACGAAGCGGTCCGTCGTAGAGGGGGGACCCCGACGGGCCGATGACGTGGCTCCGATCATCGGCCCCCTATTCGAAGGTAGGTCGACTCGGGACCTTTTCCATCGGTACGCGAGCACACAGATCGTGGGGGTTCGCTGGTCGCAGCGCACAATGCCGGGTCGGTCGACAGGGGCTTTCGGGTCGTTCGGGCCACCGGATGTCACTTGGACAAGCGCCCGAAGCAACCTCCCTACCTGCAGATCTTCCCTACTTCGACGTGTTCCAGCTCGCACCGGCACCCAGTGCCACGCGCGGACACTGTGCGCGCAGCCCGAACCACTACCGAAACAGTGTGCAGCCGCACCGGTGAACCGAGGGACGTTCGTCCTTCACGTGGAAGACAGCGGCACCCGATTCGCCGGGTCGACTCGCCCGCAAGCTCGGTCGCTCCAACGCCGCACACTGCGCGCTGTTGCCCGGCAACGCACTCGAAGCGCTGGCCGGCCTTGCAGGACGTCGCCAGGAGTCGGGGCGGATCTGCCCCGCCGAGGCGGATATGTCGGGCATGCCGCCCACGCTCATCCAGGTCGGCTCGCACTAATTGTTCTTGTGGACGCGGAGTCGATGGCCGACCGTCTCGCCGACGCCGGTATGGCGTGCGATCTGCAGGTCTGGGACCGGCAGGTGCACATATTCCAGGCCGCCGCGGATCTGCTACCCGAAGGAGTCCGCGCGATCGGCGAGATCGGACGGTTCGTTCGCAGCACCGTGCCCGCGTCCCGCTGACGCGCAGTCAGCCGGACGCGGGCGGAATCTCCGAATCGGGGGCGAGCACGGCGGCGCCGAGCCAGTGGCACAGCGCCAGCGCGTTCTCGAGGTCGAGCCGACACTCGCGGACACTGTGCCCGATCTGCTCCTCCGCCTTGCTGATCCGGTAGGCGACCGAATTCCGGTGCAGATGTAGTCTTTCCGCTGTGGCGACGAAACTCCCTCCGCTGGAAAGGAATTCCCGCAGCGTGTGCCGCAGTTGCGCGGCAGCGGGATCGTCGGCGGCGAGGCGACCGAGCACATCCCCCACCCAGCCGCGGGCCCACTCGAGATTCGTGCACATCAACGCGACCGCGCCGACCTCGTCGATCGAGACGAGACGCGGACCCGGCAGCGCCGATGTCAGAGCCACCTCCCGCGCCTGCGCCGCCTGCCGATGGGTGCGGACGAAACCGTCGATCCCCTCCTGCGGCGCGCCGACGGCGACACCGACAGGTCGCTGCCATGCCGCGACGATCCCGGACAGTCCCCTCGGGTCGATGCGATCGACCGTGCCGAGCGGGATCCATGCCCAGGCGGTGTACTCGTCGAACTGTTCGAACAGCACCCGACCTCCCCGCCCGAGATGTTCGGCCAGAGTCGTCACTGCCTGCTCTAGACCGTTCCATTCGGTGCCGGACCGGTCCCCACCGACCACCTCGATATCGTCCGTCCAGACGATCACCCCGAGGTGGCGCTGGCCGAGCCGGTAGCCGAGGGTGCGCTCGGCGTCCCCCACCTCGATCGGTCGTCCGGCCAGGATGTCCTGGATGCGGGCGGTCCGGGAGGCGTTGCGGTTGAGCAGCCAGGTATCGCGCTCGGTCTCGTAGACCCCGAGCAGCTTCTGCGACACCCCGTCGATCCCCGCGGAGAGTTTCATCAGGATCTCCACGCCCGCCTGCATCACTGCCGCGGCGTCGTCGCTGAGTCCGGCCAGCACCTCGAGGCACCAGCGCATGATGCTGTCCTGCGCGAGCCGGTTGCTGCGGTCGACCACCGAGACGGGGAATCCCTGTCGGGCCAGCATGCGCACCAGCGAGTAGGACGCCGCCGGGATCTCGATCTCCTCGAGGTCGTCCCGCAGGAACCGGGTCATGGCTGCGACGCCTTCCTCCGCGGCCTGGGCGAGGGAGCGGCGGGTGTGGCGGTCGGTGGACACCGCCTCGATCTCGGCCGAGATCCGCTCGGTCATGTACTGCGTGATCTCGGCGTGCCGCGTCGTCGACAGGTCGGCGACCGCCTCGATCAAGGCACGCGTGGCAGGTCCGGGATCGCCCACGCTGTGGGTGTCCTGTCCGATCTCGTGAGGATTCATCGTGTCCGATTCCGGAGGCTACGGCGTCTGTCCGAGTGCACTGCCTTGCCGAGCGCACCGCCTCGACCGTAACGGCTCGGGACGGGCCGCCACCGCGGATCGGGGCGTCCCTCGGACAACGATCATGCCGACACTCACGCCGGGTGTTGTCCGGACCCGTCGGTTGCGCCGCCTAACCTGTCACGGTGAGTGAATCAGGCCGAGCGCGGTTCGGCGCGATGGAGGACGCGTTGGTGCGGGACGACCGCCTGCGCCTGTTCTCGTTCGCGACGGCCGAGAAAAGGGTGCACTACCTGTGGGTTCTGCGCGCATTCGATCACGCGCGCGGCAACTACTCGGTGCTGTTGCACGCCGGCGACGTCGAGAACGTCCTCACCCGACTGCCCGGCGCGAGCGGCGACGACGTGCCCGATTCCTCCGAGATCCCGGCGCTGCTCGAGCAGCTGCACGCGTGGGGTGTGCTCGAACGCAGCTACGACGGATCCCGGGCAGCGACGCTCGCCGAGTACCGCAACCGGCACTACGTCTACCAGTTCGGGCAGGCGGGCTACCGGGTGTTCCGCGCCGTGGAG
The DNA here is from genome assembly GCF_000801125.1 of Rhodococcus sp. Chr-9. NCBI lineage: Bacteria > Bacillati > Actinomycetota > Actinomycetes > Mycobacteriales > Nocardiaceae > Rhodococcus > Rhodococcus sp. Chr-9. The sequence continues at coordinate 647,544 of NZ_JTIZ01000122.1, read as the reverse complement.
GACGTGTTGTCCTCCCGCGGGGAGGACGTCTCGCTGTCACGTCTGGCCCTTCCCGATCTGCTTGCCGATCTCAACGATCTCGCCGACGCGAACGCCGCCGGCGACGGCGAGCTGGTCTACCGGAAGTTGAGCCGCCTCGACGCGACGTTGTCGGACATGGCCGAGCGCGCCGCCCGTTTCTATCTCGTCCTCGGCGAGCTGGTGCGCACCACCGAGGTCACCCCGGAGACCTTCCTCGCCCACAAGGACGCGCTGCTCACCCATATGCGCGAGTTCAGCACCGACCTGGCCCGCTACGCCCCGAAGCTCTCCACGGCGCTCGACCGGGTACAGACCACCGGGGTTCAGAAGCTCACCGCGGCCGCGGCCCGGCACGACGAGCGGGTGCTGCTCTCGTTCGAGGAACGCGAAGCGGACTGGGCGCAGCGCTGGTGGGGCGTCGAACACTGGTTCGTCGGTGTGGGCTCCGAACCGAGCGAATCCGAACGCCTGCGCGGCGCGACCATCAACGCGATCTCCGCGGTGCTCGGGCTGCTGCGCCGGCTCACCGAACAGCGTCGTGGGGGTGTCAGCCGCGAGTCGCAGCTGCGGCATCTCGCGGGCTGGTTCGCTGCCGCGCCGTCCGAGGAGGCCGCGCACGCACTGTTCGATGCGGTGTTCGACCTGGGCCGGCCCCGACACTTTTCCGTCGCCCATCCCGATGCCGACATCGTGCCGGTCACCCGCTCGTGGTGGGAAGCGCCTCCCGTGGAGATCGCCCGCACCCTCGCCGAGACCGGCCGGCGCCCCGCAGCGGGAGCGCCGGGGCGGATCCAGCGCAACGACGCCGGAGTACGGCGGCTGCGCGAGGCGCAACTCGAGAAGCAGCGTCGCCGGGCCGAAGCGGCGCGTTCCCTCGCCGCCGGAGGGGTGCGCGAACGGAAGCTGAGCGAACCGGAAGCAGAGGTGCTGTTGAGCCTGCTCGACGCCGCACTGTCGGCCCGCGTGCCCGTGAGCGGGCGGGTGCGCAGCGACGATGCGTCCTCTGGTACGCAGAACGGCGTCAAGCTCACCCTCCGACCGAGCGGCGAGTCGACGGTGGTGCACACCGCGCGCGGGCGCCTGTATCTCGACGGTCTGTCGGTGGAGGTGCGATGAGGGCGCGTTCGATTCCGTCCGTCGAGCTGGATTCGTATCAGCGCGCCGCGCGGCTGGTGCTCACCCACCACCTCGTCACCGCGACCTTTCCCGACCGGTCGGCGCTGGCGACGGTGCGCCGCTGGGCCACCGAGCTGCGGGAGGATCTGCTCGCCACCTTCGGATACCGGCTCGAGGTCACCGAGACCACCGCGCGGCTGTTCACCGTCGCCGATCGCCTCGACGCGGGGGCGGGCACGTCGACGCACACCGGCCGGCCGTTCGACCGGCGCCGCTATGCCTATCTCGCGTTGGCGATCGCGGCGCTCGGTCGCGGCGCCGGGCAGATCACGCTGTCCGAACTCGCCGAGCACGTCGCGTCCGAGGCGAGCCGGGTGGACGGTGTCGAGCTCGACACCGAACGTGCCGCCGATCGCGATGCCTTCGTCGATGCCGTGACCTGGCTCGGCGTGCGCGGGGCGATCACCCTCGCCGACGGTGATGCGGGCAGGTGGGCGAGCGATCCCGACAGTGGTGAGGCGCTCTACGACGTCGACCGCGCGGTCGTGCATGCCCTGTTCCGGCCACCGCGGGCGTTGCAGCACCTCGAATCGGTGCGCGGTCTGCTCGGCAATGCCGGTGCCCCGCAATCGGATACGGCGGAGGTCCGGAGGCGGGTGCGACGCGCACTGGTGCAGCGTCCCGTGGTGTACGCCGACGATCTCGACGACGACGAAGCGCTGCAGTTGGCGTTGCCGCGCACCACCGACGAAGTAAAGTTGCTCACCGGCCTGGTGTGTGAGCGTCGCGCCGAAGGTGTTGCGCTGGTGGATACCTCGGGACGACTGTCAGATGTACGGTTTCCGAACACGGGGACGGTCGCGCAGGTCGCGCTGTTGCTGGCCGGGGAGATGTGCGATCGCGTCCTCGATCCCGACGCCCCTGCCCCACCCCGGATACCCGTACCTGCACAGACACAGGACGCTCTCCTCGCGGCCGTCGATTCCGCGATCCCGAGGTCGACGGTGTTCACCCCGCTCGCGGCGTCCGACACCCCGATCCCCGACGAGCTGGAGCAGGACGACGCCGCTCGTGCCCCGCTCGAGCATCCCTTGCTCGAGGATTCGTGGCTGGCGGGCACGGTCGGGCGCCTCGTCGACATCTACGGCCGAACCTTCGCCGCGCAGTGGCAGGCCGACCCCGCGGGACTCGCCGAGGCCGCGGTGGACATGCTCGACCGGCTGCGGCTGGTGGCCCGGGTACCCGGCGGGGTGCTCGTCCTGCCCGCGATCGCGCGCTTCCGCGGCGTGACGGTCAGTGTGCGCGAACGTGATCCGGAAATCGACCTGTTCCCCGAGACCACCCCACCGACAGTCCCCGCACCCGATACGAACCCGACGGAGATCTCATGAGCAGCGCCCGATTCCGCCCCACGCGTGCCGGGATCATCAACCTGTGGGACTACCGCGACCAGGAGTTCTCGTTCGCCGACGGACGACTGGTGCTGCGCGGACCGAACGGGTCGGGCAAGACGAAGGCGCTCGAGGTGCTGTTCCCGTTCGTGCTCGACGGCCGGATCGAACCGCGACGTCTGAACCCGTTCGCCGGCGAGGAGCGCACCATGCGCTCGAACCTGCTGTACCGCGGCCAGGACAGCGCCCACTCGTACGTGTGGATGGAGTTCTGCCGCGGCCGCGCCGACGACCCGGAGGCCGTCACCGTCGGCATCGGGATGCGCGCCACCCGCGGCAACGACAAGGTCACCCGCTGGCATTTCGTCGTCGACGGCCGTGTGGGAGTCGACTTCTCGCTGCTCGACGACGAGGACCGACCGCTCACCCGCAAACAACTGGTCGATCAGATCGGAGCCGACGCGATCGCCGATCGTCCCGTCGACTACCGGGCCGCGATCGACGCGCGCATGTTCGGTCTGGGCGCGCAACGCTACGACCAGCTGATCAACCTGATCCTCACGCTGCGCCGCCCCCAGCTCGCCAAGAACCTCGACCCGAAGGGCCTGTCGCAGGCGCTGACCGACGGCCTTCGCCCCCTCGACGAGGATCTCATCGTCGAGGCCGCCCGCTCGTTCTCCGCGATCGAGGAGGTCGAGCGCACCCTCGAATCCCTCGCCGCCGCCGACGATGCGGCGCAACAGTTCGTCAAGGTGTATTCGAAGTACATCCGTCAGCAGGCGCGCACCGCCGTCGACAAGGTCGCCACCCGTCTCGGAGTGGTGGACACCGCCGTCCGGTCGCTGCGCGAGGCGACCGAAGCCCGCACCGAGGCCGCCGCCGCCCGCGCGGCCTCCGAGGAACAGCTCCTGGTGGCCGAACGCGACCACGAACAGGCACGCACCACCCTCGAGGCACTGCACCGCTCCAGCGCCTACGAGGGCAAACAGCAGCTCGACGACCTCGCGTCCGCGGTGAAGAACCTCGAGCGCACCACCGCCGCACAGGCCGAGCAGGCGAACCGCGCCCAGGCCGTCGTAGCCGACCGGCTCCGCGACCACGACAGCGCCCGCGACGCGCTCGAGACGGCGACGGCGGCGCGTCGTCGCGCCGAGGACGGGCTGAGTGCGGCGGCCGAGGACGCCGGCATCACATGGACCGGTCTCGACGGCATCGAACGGACCGAGCAGCTCAACACCGCGATCGACGCACTCGCCGAGGAACGCGACGCCGACGTGCGCGTGGTGCGCAGCGCACTGTCCCAGCTCGACGGTGCGACCGCCGCGCGGTCACGGGCCGAGGCCGCCGCGGTGCGTGCCCGCGCGCAACGCGACACCGCCTCGGCCGCGGTGGAGGCCGCCGAGACCATGGTCGAGCTGTCCCGCAGCGAGGTCGCCGCCGAGCTGGGCCGGTGGTGGTCCGATCGCGCCGAGACCTTCGCGGCCGTGGGCCTGTCCACCCCGGTCTTCGAGGCGCTCGACACCGCCTTCGGCACCGTCGGTCAGGACGATGCCCCGTCCCCCGCGGCGGTGTTCGCCGAGCACACCGGGCCCGTGCTCGACGACCTGCGGTTCCGGCGTCGCGTGTGCGGCTCTGAGATCGAGTCGCTCGGCACCCGCATCGCCGAACTCGAGACCGAACGCACCGCCGTCGCGGCCGAACGCGACGACGCTCCCCCGGCGTTCCCTTCCCGCACCGGCAGCCGCGACGATCTCGTCGGCGCCCCGCTGTGGCAGCTCGTCCGGTTCCGCGACGATGTGTCGACGCAGGACGCTGCCGGTATCGAAGCGGCGCTGCAGGCCGCGAACCTGCTCGACGGGTGGATCACCGACGGCGACCTGCCGGACATCGAGTCGGAGCAGTTACTGGTGCCGTTGGCGCCCGAGCACCGCCCCAGCGGTCTCACCCTCGCCGACGTACTCGTTCCCGAACCCGACACGGCCGTCCCCGAGGAACGGATCGCCGCGGTGCTGTCGTCGATCGCGTGGACCACCGATCCCGGTCCGGACGCGCGAGTGTCGGTCGATGCGCACGGCGGGTTCCGGCAGGGAGTGCAGCTCGGTCGCCACGTCAAGGAGCAGGCCGAGTTCATCGGAGCCACCGCCCGCGCCCGGCGTCGGCAGCGTCGCATCGTCGAACTCGAGACCACCATCGCCGAATGCCGCGCCGACGTGGAGGCGCAGCGCGAGCAGGATCGCGAGATCGGCCACCGGCTCACCGCACTCGACGAGGCCGTGAAGTCGTTGCCGCGCACCGGATCCGTGCTCGCGGCGCTGCGCAAGGTCACCGAATGCGCCGGCGCGTTGCGGACCGCATCCGAATCCGCAGCCGCCGCCGATCGCGACCTGGACCAGGCGATCGCCGCGGTCGCCACCAAGGAACAGCACTTGCGGTCGACGGCCGGCCGGCACCGAGCGCCGCTCACCGCGACGGAACTCGACAGTCTCGACGCAGCCGTGCGGCACTTCCGTTCCCAGGGCCAGGCCCTGCAGCGCGCCCTGCGTGAGCAGGTCACCTGCGGTGATCGACTCCGCGACACCGAAGTTCAGCTCGACGAGGCGCGGGTCTCCGCCGAGAACGCGGCCGAGCTCGCGGCGGAGAACGCCGAGACGCTGGCCAACGAGCAGCAGAAGCTCGAGACGCTGCGCGAGTCGATCGGGGCGAGCGCCGACCGGATCGATGCCCAGCTCGACGAGGCCCGACGCCGGATCGAGACTGCGAAGACCGCCGAGCGAACCGCGCGTAAGGCCCACGAGTCGGCGCTCGAGCGGATCGGCAAGGCAGAGGCCGCCCACACGGGCGCCGAGCAGACACTGCGGTCGGCGCTCACCGAGGCCCGCGCCGACGCCGACGCCCTGGCACCCTTCGCCCGGCGCGACCTGCTGACCCTGCTCGGCGTGGAGAGCGAGCACGTGTGGCCGTCCAGCGCCGCCGCGTGGCTCGATGCCGATCAGCTGGCCTACCGGATCCGGCAGTCCCCCGACGACACGGTCGATGTGCTGCCCACCGAGGTCCTCTCGTTGTTCCGGGCACTCGACGCCGCCACCGAATCGGTCACGGCCTCCGAGTCGACCCGCAAGTCCACCGCGTCTGCACTGACCTCCGCGCTGCAGGAGTTCGACGCCGAACTCGCCCGGGGTCGCGACTACCGCCTGCATTGGGACGCTGCCGACGGCATCACCGTCGTGCAGGTACAGGACGAACAGGGCTACACGTCCGTCGCGGCGTTCGCGCAGCGCATCGCGCGGGCGCGGCAGGAACAGGAGACCCTGCTCACCGACTCCGAACGGCGCATCCTCGAGGACGCGCTGCTCACCGGTCTCGCGCAGCAGATCCACGAGCGCACCGTCGACGCCCGCGACCTCATCGCCCGGATGGGTACCGAGATGCGGCAACGGCACATGTCCTCGGGCAACACCATCGGGGTGCACTGGGTGCTCGCCGACCATCTCGACGAGCCGGCCCGGGCGGTGTGCAAACTCCTCGACCGCGACGCGTCGATGCTGGCACCGGACGATCTCGCGGGGATCCGCGCGCATTTCGCCTCGCGGATCCGCGCGGAGCGGGCCGCGCATCCGGAACGGTCGTACCCGGAGATCCTCGCCGCGACGCTGGATTACCGCCGGTGGCGGGTGTTCTCGTTCAGTCTCGTCGGTGCGGACGGCAGCGAGGACCGCCTCACCCCGGCCCGGCACTCGGCGTTGTCCGGTGGCGAACAGTCCGTCTCCCTGCACCTGCCGTTGTTCGCGGCGGCGCACGTGATGCTCGATTCCGCCGACCCGCATGCGCCGCGCCTGCTCGCCCTCGACGAGGCCTTCGCCGGCGTCGACGACACCGGTCGCAGCGAACTGCTCGGCCTGTCCGTGCAATTCGACCTCGACCTGTTCATGACCGGTTTCGACCTGTGGATCACCTATGCCGGTGTGCCTGGCTGTGCGCACTACGACCTGTCGCATTCGGTGGCCGAGCACACCGTCGCCACCACGCTGCTGGTGTGGTCCGGTGGCGAACTGCTCGCCGAGCACGACGGGTCGGATCTGGAGAGCGCGCTCGGATCGCCGCGCACCCGACGGATCACACGCCCGGTGGAAGGAGCCCTCGAGTTCGCATGATCATGACGACGGTCACTACGGCGTGTTCCTCCTCGATCGAGGCTCTCACCTGCGCCGCGGACCTACGATGCGGAAGATGACGAGGCTTCGGGTATCCAGACTCATCGTCGGCGCCGCGACCGTGGTCGGGCTGCTGCTGGGCACGAGCCCCGCGGCAGCGGCACCGGCACCGGCACCGGGCGCGCGGGTGACCGCGTCGCCGGACGGTTTCGCGCTCGACGGTCGGGCCTGGTGGCCCACCGGGTTCAACGCCTACCAGCTCGCCACCGACTGGTCGGTGAACTGGGGATGCGGAGCGATGGTGAACCTCGACGCCTATTTCGGTACGTTGCCCCCGAATTCGCTCACCCGCTTCAATCTCTTCCAGGCGCTCGCCGTCAACCGGTTCACCGGGCAACTCGACTTCGGACCGATGGACGCGGTCTTCGCCGCGGCCGAAGCGCATGATCAGATGCTGCTGCCGGTCCTGGCACCACAGGACGGCGCGTGCGAGGACGAGGTCTTCAAGGGACGGCAATGGTACGTCGACGGGTGGACCGAATTCACCCCGGGACACGAAAAGGTGGTGATGAGCTACCGGGACTGGATGCACACCGCCGTCGCCCGCTACCGGAACTCACCATCCCTCGCAGCATGGGAACTGGTCGGCGAACCGGAGACGAGTTCATGCACCGACCCCGCGTGCCACTGGTGGACCCGGTCGTGCGAGCCCGGCGCCGCGCAGGTGCTGCGCGACTTCTTCGACACGGCCGGAGCCGAACTGCGCGCCGTCGACCCACGCACCCTGATCACCGCGGGTTACACCGGGGGCGGTCAGTGCGGCACCCAAGGTGACGAGTACCAGTTCGTCAGCGCCTCCCCCTATGTCGATGCCGTGCAGTACCACGACTACGGCGCCGACGGCGTGCCGTTGCCCGGCGATCAGTGGAACGGTCTCGCCCGGCGGGTCGCGCAAGCCGCAGCCGTCGGAAAGCCGTTGCTCGTGGCGGAGATCGGTGAGCTCGCCGGGTCCTGCGGGTCGCTCGGTGACCGCGCCGACCACATCACCACAAAGATCGAGGGCCAACGCGCCGCCGGCACCGCGGGTGCACTGCTGTGGGCGTTCGTGCCCGACCCGAGGGAAGCCGACTGTACCTACGACATCGGATTCGACGACCCGTTGTGGGATGTGGTCGAGGACCTCGGATCCCTCGAACCCTCCACTCTCCCGAACGCGCAGTTCTCTCCGTAAGAGCAGTCCTCACACATCGACGGTGAATCCGAGATCCACATCGCACGCGGCCTGCCCGGCGCGGATCCCCCAGCTCTCGGTCGGGATGTCGCGCACGATCACGGTCACGTGGTCGGCAGGAATCGCGAATGCGCCGAGCCGCTCGGTGATCTCGCGGTAGAGGCGCCGCTTGGCGTCCACGCTGCGCCCGGCGAAGCAGTCGACGATCACGAGGGTGTAGAGCTCGGGCGATGTCAGGGTCGGCGGCACCGCGAAGCGTTCGGGTTCGTGAACCACGAGCCGGATGTGCTTGTCGGCCTCCGGAATCCGGAAGGCAGCGACGAGCGCGTCGTGGACGGCGTCGATCATGCCGGTCTCGACCTCGCGGTCGTGGCGGGTGCGAACCTCGATGAGCGTGCTGGGCATCCGACACTTCTACCCGTCGGAGAACCCCTGTGCAACCTCGTGGGGCAGGGCGTCACCCATCCGCCGCGCCGGTCCCCAATCGGTCGCCGTCGCGGATCGGGAGCGCACGTAGTTCGGCAATGCGTTCATCAGCCGTGCCTGCCGTGCCTCGACCGCTCTGATCGAGTGTTCCGCGGCGGGCCAGTGCTGGGCGAGCAGTTCGTAGGCCACACGGCCGAAGAACATGCCGTCGATGCCGGCGAGGACGTCGGCCATGTGATCGTCGAGGTCGTCGTCCGCGACATCGGTGTGCGGGCACGAATGTCGTCCGACGATCGGCGGCCCCAGCAGGCATGCCGGCGATTCTCCGGTGTCGCCGCAGGTTGCCCACGCACACCCGGCCCACGAGCGCGGGATGCATCAGATGTCCGGGCGGATCCATCAGGCTGCTGACCCGAAGGAAACGGTCGACGACCACGGGATCGTTCTCGGCCGCGGCCAGGACCCGCGCCACGTACGCGTTGCCGAGTCGCGTCTGCACGCTGCGGGGTCCTTCGACTTCGGGCAGCGCGAGGTCGGAGCCGATCGCGAACTGCCACGCAGCACCGATCGGTTTCTTCGCGGCCCGGAAGAACCTGCGGGACAGGTCGTCCTCGCCGAGGGGTTCGGCGGTCCGGAGCGCGGCCACCACGTGGTCGGGTGCGTACGCCTCCACGGCGAAGATCATGCCGGTCAGGCTCGGTGGCGGTTCGCGTCCGGCCATCGCAGCGACCGTGAACAGCCACATATCGTTCTTGTAGCCGAACAGCGCCATGCCCGCCGGACGTCCCGACACAACACCGATCAACACCATCTTCTCCATCGGTGTGCCCGGCGCAAGTCGTAGCAGCCGGCTGCGGTACACGACGTGGACGACGACGTGCTCTTCGACCGGTCGTCGGTAGCCGAGTTTCTCGAGACCCGCCGGGGTGCGGGCGCCCCGTCCCATCGCGTCGACCACCAGATCCGCCGTCATGATCCGAACACCGTCGCGGCTGCCCACCTGGACCCCGGTGATTCGGCGGCGATCCGGTGTCGCCGTCAGGCCCCCGGCGTGGTGGCCGTCGAGAAGCGTGATGTTCGGGATCGCGCGCACGCGCCGCCGGACATGATGTTCGAGCAGTGGCCGACTCGGCACGTAGGTGGCTCGGCGGTCGCGGAAGCGACGGTTCTCTGCACCGGACGGGAGGACGTCGCGTTCGACGACCGTCACCGCGTCGTAGACTCTGCCGGCGCACGGGCCGCGAGCAGACCACCGACGCTCGTGCCCAGAACGATTGCATGGTCCCCGATCTTGTCCATCTCGTCATCTCCGTCGTCCGGTCGACTGTCGCACTCCGTGCCTGTACACGAAGTCTGTGGTGGCGATCGCCGAGGGTCGCGAGTAGCGCACTACTCGATTCGGAATCCGGTTGACCGGCCGCGGCGGCACTGCTTCGATCGGTGCCATGAGCGACCGCACGCGCCTGACCCGCAAACCCGAACGCGGCACCGACGATCCGGCGGTGCTGCACCGGCTTCTCGACGAGGCCCGCATCGCGCACGTGGGTTTCGTCCGCGAAGGATCGCCTGTGGTGCTGCCGATGGCGATGGGCCGCGACGGGGACCGGTTACTGCTGCACGGCTCGACCGGCGCCGGCATGTTTCTCGACGCGCGGTCCGGGATCGAGGTGTCGGTCGCGGTGACGCATCTCGACGGGCTCGTCTTCGCCCGGTCGGCCTTCGACCACAGCATGAACTACCGCAGTGCGGTGTTGTTCGGTGTGGCCACACCGGTCGCGCCGGGCGAGAAGGAACACGCATTGAAGGTGGTGACGGAGCATCTGATTCCCGGTCGGTGGGACGAGGTCCGGTCGCCGACACCGAAGGAACTGGCCGCCACCACGGTCCTGGAAGTGCCGCTCACCGAGGTGAGCGTAAAGGTCCGGGCGGCCGGACCGGGAGAGGACGCCGGGGACGGTGAAGACCACTCCGTGTGGGCGGGAGTGGTGCCGTTGCGGACCGTCGCCGACGATCCGATCCCGTCACCGATCACCGGGTCCTCGACCGCGTTGCCACGCTCCGTGCGCGCATTTCTGTGACATCGAACGGGCTGTCCGTTGTGACATCGAAGGGGCTTTCCGTCGTGTCCGCCCCCGAATCCGACATCGGTGATGAAAGGATGCCCGCGTCGAAGGAACAGATCGGAGTCGCCGCGAGTGCCATCAACGTCCGTGTCCGTGAAAGCCGCACGCAAGCGGCTCGGTGAGCTGGTCCGGGAGGTCAACGACGAGACCGTCGCCGTCGAGATCGTCGGCAAACGCGGCACAGGCGTCCTGATCTCCAAGGACCGCTATGCGGCGCTGCAGGAGGCAACCTTCCTGCTCCGCTCCCCCGAACTAATGGACAGCCTGCGCCGGGAGATGCAACGTTCGCTCGAGGCCGCCGCGTCGACGGGCCGGCGGCAGCCGCCGGCTGCTCGCCGGCGCGCGAAGAACAAGAAGAAGCGCAAGAAACGGCGTCGCGCCCGTTGACCGTCTCCATCCCGTACATCTGCACACCGCCGCCGAGCACTGCGGCCGGGCGGTGCAGATGCCGGAAGTCTCGCCGCGAGGCGGTGAAAGCGGTCGTCCAGCTCGCCGATCCCGCGGCCGCCTTCGACGCGAACTCGCCACCTGCAAGTGCCCGACCGGAGTCGAGTTCGTGCGTAACCGGCCGCGCGATCCGACCCGCACCCGACTGGTCCAGAATCGACCGAGACCGGTGTTGTTCGCGAAATCCGTTGGGAACTCGCGAACAACACCGGTCTCGATTCGTCAGTATCGGGCGGTCAGGTGCCGCAGAAGGTCCGGAAGGACTCGGCGAACGAACGCGGTGCGGGCGAGACGTATTCGTTCCACTTGGCACGCGCCTCGAAGGGATGTGTGACGACCTCGAGCAGCCTCGCGAACGGTTCGAGGTCGCCGCCGGTCGCTGCCTTCAGCGCGGCGTCGACCTGATGATTGCGCGGGATGTACAGCGGGTTGACGCGGTCCATCGCCTCCGCCCTCTCCCCTGCTGCCCGGTCGTCCCGCTCGGCCGCGGCGTGCCAGCGTTCGAGCCACGGCGCCGAGCGCTCACGCGGCACGAGTCCGTCGAGGGGTGCCGGATTGCCGCGCAGTTCGTCGGCGAGGGCACGGAAGGTCACCGTCCAGTCGGCGCGGTGCTCTTCCAGCAGCGTCAACAGATCGTCGACCAGTTCCTGATCGAGAGAGTCCTCCGGGAGACCGAGTTTGGCGGCCAGACCGGACCGGTAGTGACGCTCGTAGCGGGTGTCGAAACTGTCCAGAACAGCGGTGACCGCGGCGATCGCCGCATCCGGAGTCGAATCGACGAGTCTGAGCAGGGTTTCGGCGAAACGCGCCAGATTCCATTTCAGGACGGCGGGCTGGTTGCCGAACGCATAGCGCCCGCTGTGGTCGATGGAACTGAACACCGCCGCCGGATCGAAGGCGTCGACGAAGGCGCACGGACCATAGTCGATGGTCTGCCCCGAGATGGTGGTGTTGTCGGTGTTCATCACCCCGTGGACGAAACCGACGAGCATCCACTGCGCCACCAGCGACGCCTGCGCCTCGACCACGGCGGTGAACAGTCCCAGGTAGCGGTTGTTCTCGCCGGTCTCCGGCAGGTCGAGCAGATCCGGATAGTGCCGGGCGATCGCGTGGTCCGCCAGTGCACGCACGACCTCTCCCTGCCGCGCCGCGAACTCGAAGGTCCCCACCCGCAGGTGGCTGGCCGCGACACGGGCCAGCACCGCGCCGGGCTCGGCACCCTCGCGGTGGACCGGCCGACCGGTCGCCACCACCGACAATGAACGGGTGGTCGGAATGCCGAGGGCGTGCATGGCCTCGCTCACCAGATACTCGCGCAGCATCGGCCCGACGACCGCGAAGCCGTCCCCACCCCGGGAGAACGGAGTGGGCCCCGAACCCTTGAGATGGAGATCGACGCGGTCACCGTCCGCGTCGACGAGTTCACCGAGCAACAACGCCCGACCGTCGCCGAGCAGCGGAGCGTATCCGCCGAATTGATGTCCGGCATAGGCCATCGCGACCGGCTTGGCACCCGCCGGCACCTCCGCGCCGGCCAGGACGGCGACGCCGTCGGCGCTGCGCAACGCCGCCACGTCCAGTCCCAGCGACACCGCGAGGTCCTCGTTGAGCGCGAGCAGTTCCGGGTCGGGGGCCTCGGCGCCCTGCCACGGCACCGACAATCCGCTCAATTCGTCGGCAAAGGAACTGCCGAGACCGGATATCGTGGTGTTCGTGCCGACGGGGAAATCCGGAATCGCAGTCATCCTTCGAGGGTAACCGTGTGAGACCGACGCATGTCGCGGGCGAGGAGCACGCCGGTGGAGCCCGGTCACCGGCGGCGCATCATTCCGTCCCGGACCGGGTATCCGCCCCCGTGCACACCGACCCGGACGATCCTCGCCGTCCCATCCGGCGGATCCAGGTCCGCGACGTCGCCGAGCACCTCCGCGATGTCCTGCGATCCGGACCAGCGGACCGGCACGACCATGTGATCACCGGCATCAGCGACGATTCCCGGACGGTGCGCCCCGGCGATCTGTACGTAGCGCTACCCGGACACCACGCCCACGGCCTGGACTTCGAAGCCGAAGCCGCCACCCATGGCGCGGTCGCGGTGCTCAGCGACCGGCCGTCGCGCCTGCTGCCCGCCTTCGTGGTCGATCGACCGCGCGGCGTGGTCGGCCCGTTGGCGTCGTGGATCCTCGGGCATCCCTCCCACGACCTGCAGGTCCACGGCATCACCGGCACCAACGGCAAGACGAGCGCGACCTATCTCCTCGACACCGCACTCGCGGCCACCGGCGTGGTGACCGGCATGATCGGCGGGGTCGTCGTGCGCGGTCCGGCCGGCACACGACCCGCGACCCGTACCACTCCCGAGGCCTCGGTCGTGCACCGCACGCTTGCCGAGTTCCGTGACCAGGGCGTGCAGGCGGTGACGCTCGAGGTGTCCTCGCACGGCATCAGTCAGGGCCGCGTCGACGGTGTGCGGTTCCGTACCGTCGCCTTCACCAATCTCGGGCCCGACCACCTCGACTTCCACCACACGATGGAGCAGTACTTCGCCGCCAAGGCGGCACTGTTCACCGCCGACCGCACGCAGACGGCCGTGGTGAACATCGACGACGAGTACGGGCGACGTCTGGCGGCCTCCGTCGACGTGCCGCTGTGGACGCACTCGACCTGCGATGCCCGCGCCGACGTGTACGCGGACTCGATCCGGTGCGATCTCCACGGCACCTGCTTCACCGTGCACACGCCGGCCGGGAGTGCGCCGGTGCGACTGTCGCTGCTCGGACCACACCAGGTGGCCAATGCGCTGACGGCGCTCACCTCGGTGGCCGCCGTCGACGGCGACGTCCTGCAGGCCGCAGCGGGTCTGGAGACCCTCGCGGGTGTGCCCGGCCGGCTCGAACGCGTCGACGCCGGTGAGGGTGTTCTCGCGCTCGTGGACTACATGCACAACACGTCCGGGCAACGCGAACTGTTGCCCTTCCTCCGGTCGCTCGCCCCCGAGCGGCGACTGGTCCTCGTGATCAGCGCGACCGGAGAACGCGATCCCGGCAAGCGATTTCCGCTCGGGCACACCGCCGCGACCTACGCCGACGTGGTGGTCGTGACCGACGACAGTCCCCCCTCGGAGGACCCGCGTGTGCTCAGGGATGCGGTCGCCGAAGGTGCCTTCGCAGCGCGCAGCGCGCAGCGCCCGCGTCGTCGTCGAGGCCGACCGACGTCGCGCGTTCGATATCGCCGTCGCCCACACCGGCCCCGGAGACGTCGTCGTCGTGGCCGGACGCGGATGCGAGCCACGCCTGGTCTCCGGGGACACGGTGCAGGTGTTCGACGACCGGGACGAACTGCGGCGCGCACTGCACCGTGCGCAACACCGGTCCGTCTCGCGCGTCCCCCGCCCCTGAGTCATCCGCCCGGTGGCTACGGCTGCAGCCACATGTTGCCGCTGGTGCCCCAGCTCGGATCTCTCATGGCGCCGGTGTTCGGGACGGAGACGAGCAGGCTCACACCCGCACCGGGATTGATGATCGTGCTGGTGCGGCCACCGGCGACGGTCACCGAGTACCGACCGTCCAGGATGTTACGAACGCGGCTGCAGACCCGGCTGACCGGACACGATGACGAACGACGCCACCGTCGACACCGGCGCGTCCGGTTCGGTGACCGTGTCGAGCACCCGGAAGTCGGCGTGCACGGCGTCCGGGGTGATCGTGGTACGCACGTAACCGCGCCGGTCGTTGTGGAACCTCAGGTGCGGGTTCGCCGGCATGTGGTCGACCTGCGTCGCGCCGGTTCCGTTGCCGTTCGACGTGATCGACGTGCACACCAGGTCCGAACCCACTACCGGCGCGTCGGGATCGGTGAAGTCGACCTTGATGTCGTTGGCCCAGTGCCGGTGCACGTCGCCGGTGAGCACGACGGCGTTGCGTACCGGCGAATCCACCCAGCCCTGGGTGATCCGACGACGTGACGCCGCGTACCCGTCCCAGCCGTCCATACTCACCTCGTCGCCCTCAGGGCTCGGGTCCTTGTCCTGTTCGGCGAAGAACACCTGCTGACCGAGGAAGTCCCACTGCACGGTGGAGGTGCGGAAACCGTCGAGCAGCCACTGTTCCTGTTCGGTTCCGGTGAGTGTTCGTGCCTCGTCGTGACGTTCGGCGACGTTCTTCTTCCACCCGTCGCCGGCGGCCTGGTCGTCGCGGTACTGACGGGTGTCCAGCATGTGGAAGTTGGCGAGATTCCCCCACTGGATCCGCCGGAAGATCTTCATGTCGTGTCCCCGCGGTGTCGACGAGGGTCGCAGCGGCATGTTCTCGTAGTATGCCTGGATGGCGGCGGCGCGGCGGGCGAGGAAGTTCTCGGTGGTCTCGTTGCTCTGAGCGGCGTCGGTGTTCTCCGGAATCGTTCCGGCCCAGTTGTTGTCGACCTCGTGGTCGTCCCACACCACCAGCCACGGTGCGATCGCGTGCGCGGCCTGCAGATCGGCGTCGGCCTTGTACTGGGCGTGACGTTGCCGGTAGTTCGCCAGGGTGACCGTCTCGGGTCCGTCGAGCGAGCGGACGAGACCGGTGTCGCTGGTGTAACCGCCGCTGGTGTACTCGTACAGGTAATCCCCTAGGTGCAGAACGAGATCAGGGTTGTCCTCCGCCATGCGCCGGTAGGCGGTGAACCAGCCGTGTTCGTACTGCGCGCAGCTCGCGAACGCCATCGTCAGAGCCGCCGCGGTCTCGGTGGCCGACGGTGTCGTCAGCGCCCGCCCCACCGCACTCATGTGGTCGCCGGTACGGAACCGGTAGAAGTACTCCCGGCCCGGACGCAGCCCGAACAGTTCGACGTGCACGGAGTGGGCGCTGTCGGGGACGGCTCGTTCCTCACCGCGTGCGACGACACGGGTCATCTTCTCGTCCTCCGCGACCTCCCACTGCACGGTGACGGGACGGTTCGGCATGCCGCCGAGTCCGTCCTCGGCGAGCGGGTCGAGCGCGAGGCGGGTCCAGATCACGAATCCGTCCGGCACCGGGTCGCCCGAGGCAACACCCAGCAGGAAGGGGTCGCCCTTCACTCCCGGCGCGTCGGCGCGCGCGTATCCGGTGACACCGACGGAGGTGGCTGCGGTGACGACAGTGATTCCGAGTCCGGCCGAAAGGAACGATCTACGTGACAAAGGCATGGCCACGGAAGGTAGTGGCCGAATCTCCTTCGCACGGACTACGTTACCGAACGTAGGAAGAACACTCGGAAACATTTGGGGATACGCCGACAGGGGTCGGCAGCACCGCATCGAGGTCTACGATGAGGAGGGGCCTCGAACGGAGGAGACTGTCATGGTTTTTCCCGCACTCACCCACGTCGCCGTCACCGTCTCGGATCTGGCCGCAAGCACGGCCTGGTACTCGAACCTCTTCGACGCCACACCGGTCCTCGACGAGGACGACGAATCGGGCACCTTCCACCACGCGGTCTTCGCACTCGACGGTGGCACCTTGTTCGGCTTGCACACCCACCCCGGTACGCCGGCGCAGGCGACTTTCGACGAACGGAACACAGGGCTCGACCACATCGCATTCGGTTGCACGGCGAGCGATCTCGAGAAGTGGCGCGATCGGCTCGACACCCTCGGAATTCCGCATGGAGACATCAAGAACGCCTCGTACGGTTCCGGGTTGTCGTTCCGCGATCCCGACAACATCGCGCTCGAATTCTTCGCGCCGCCGAGCTGATCACCCTCGCCCCCAGCGACGATCCGCCGCGCCCGGATGCTCTCTAGCGCAACCTCCGCCGCGGACGATAGCTCAGTCGCGGACGATAGATCGACGTTGCCCATTGAATGGCGTCCTCGAGTTGCCGCTCGCTCATCTCGAACACTTCGTCGACCTCCGGCTCCACCGGCTCGCAGGGGCAGTAACCGTTTGCAGGTCCGGCATAGGTGGACAGGACGGCACCACCTTCCACGACGAACACCCCGGGGTAGA
Organism: Rhodococcus sp. Chr-9; assembly: GCF_000801125.1. Taxonomy (NCBI): domain Bacteria; kingdom Bacillati; phylum Actinomycetota; class Actinomycetes; order Mycobacteriales; family Nocardiaceae; genus Rhodococcus; species Rhodococcus sp. Chr-9. The sequence goes on along the minus strand of NZ_JTIZ01000122.1, from coordinate 630,672 downwards.
TCTCGCACGCGAAACGCCGGTTCGCCAGGACCCGATGGGTGACCTTGACTTCGTACACCTTCGTTACCTCCTCGGAAGCCCGAGTGTTCGGACCGGGTAATTTGCAAACCTGCAGAACTCCGCAGCGAACCGATCGAGTCGAATACTCGCGGTCGTCCAGCGATTGCTCGAATTCACGCCTGACGGCACGATGCTTCGCTCTGCCTCGACGGGAGTTCCGCGAACGAGGCCAGAGCAGCAGCGGGAAGTTGCCGACAATGCGACGGCTTGTATGCCGACTGACGTTTACGCATCAAGTCGAGGTTGAACTTCGCAGCCGCAGCGCGGACGTGCTTCGATTTCAGAGCTGAACGCACGAAGCGGATGTCATCGACAATCAAGCACTGCTCGAATCCTCCGCCGGACTTGTGGGTCCCCTCGCCGAACATCACTCCCCGAGCGGCGAGCAACACCCGGCCCCACCTACTGACCGGGAGATAGCGACTATCCACGAAGAACACGGCGGCTATGTCGTCCGACTCGTCGGAGACCGCAATGTAGAACGTCTCCAGGGCAGCCATGGAGATGCAGAAGATTCGCCTGCGGTTGGAACTCGGGAAACAACTCACCGTCCAGAATGTCGCCTCGGTACGGCACGGATACGGCACGCAGCGGGAAGGTACAGTCCAAGCGCCGCGACGATCTGGTCGTATCGAGGGTGTTCCTGGAGCCGTCGGAAGTCGCCGGCGTGATCCTTGATACGTTCGAGGCCCTCGCGTTCGTGGTCGAACGGGGAAGGGCTGATTTCGACCCACCGGTCACTGCGCACCGGGTTCCCCCTCTTCATTCCGATCGTTCACGTCCGTCACAACGTACCCGGACACACACACAGTAGGGATCAGCGGCTATCCGGATCAGGACAAGGACTGTCGGACGCCCCAAGCACCAGGAGCATTCGAAGCTGGAGAAGTCAGACGGATTCGGCAAGCAAAGACTCGTCACCGACACGGACCAGCGACTTCTTCAAGCGTGGACTCGGACGATTCGACTCGAGCCAGCGCTTGATCGCCATCTTCTGATCCGACTTCGACAATCGACTCAGACCGAGGTTGTTGATCAACTGGCCGACGGCCCGCGGCTCCGAACGCTGAGTCTCAGGCGGATGAAAGCCTCTGTCGTCCCACCGACGACACCGAAGTCCGACATCAGATCACGTCCGCTTCCAGAACCGGCAGGACAACGCCAGAGCAGTCGGAATGACTGATCCGGCCCACGCGATGGGAGCGACCTGGGCCGAGCAGTGGCTCGCATCGGTACCGGAGGATCCGCTGAATCCGCTCGTAGAGTCGATCTGATCGCTGACACCGCTTCGACGCAGCGCGCTGCGCCTGGGTAAATTCCGCGGGCGCAACACTCCGACAACCACGCGGCCTCGATGGCATTCCCACCCGAGAGCACCAGCGAGCGCCCCACGTCCCCTCCCTCATGGCTTCGTTCCGGTGCCCTTCAGATCGCAGATGTGCCGATCTGCACCACACGCGCCCATTCCGGCGGCCTGTCCGGAACGAAGTCGGGGTTCGATTCGCTGCGGGTCGCAATGCGGGGGAACAGACCGACGATCGTCCGGCACCCCGGACGGCTGCTGGGCCAGGGGGTTTCCCCGTCGGTGAGCACCACCATTACATCCGGCCGGGGCCGAAGACGCAGCATCCGGGCGAATCCGGCGCGCAGATCCGTGCCACCGCCTCCGACCAGCGGAATGTCCTCGGCCTGACACAGCGGGTGCACGATCCGCGCGGCCGCGTCACAGGACAGCACCGTGACCAGGTCACGACGCCCTCCCACGGCCCGCGCGATAGCGGCGACCTCGAGCAGTGCACTGCCCAGATCCGCGTCGCTCACCGAGCCGGAGGTGTCGACGATGACACCGACCCGCGGCGGGGTTCGCCGCAGGCTCGGCAGCACCGCTCCGGGCACGGCAGCAGAGCGCCGCGCCGGCCGGCGGTAGGTGTAGTCGTCACCGGCGCCGGACGCGGAGGTGGCCGAGCGGATCGCCGCCCCCAACAGAGTTCGCCACGGCTGCGTCGGGTGCAGAGCTTCCTCCGCCCACCGCTGCCACCCGCGGGGTGCACTGCCCGGCTGCCCGATGATGCTGTGCGCCACCCGGAAGCGCACAGCGTCCCGTTGCTCGTCGCTGAGCGCGTTCGCCCCTTCCGGTCCCCACTCCCACTCACGGCTCAGTCCGTCGGCACCGCTGCCGCAGTCGAGCCAGGCCAGCCTGTCGGTGCACGGACCGAGGCCGAACTGCTGCAGATAGTCCTCCATGAGCTGACCGGCGGGCAACTGCAGGGTCGACGGCAGAACGGCGTCGTCGGGTAGGGGCAATCCGTCACCGAACGCATCGTCGTCGATCTCCGCGTCGGCGGCGATGTTCATGCGTAGTCGATCGGCGCGACCGCCCAGGTCGTGCGCGCGGGCGTAGCGGTCGCTGCGGCCGTGGTGGTCGCGCAGTACGTGCGAGACCTGGTGAACAAGGACTGACGCCAGTTCCTCGACCGGCCGCTGAGCGACGAAGACGGGTGAGATGTAGCAGCGCCAGTGCCGGTCCACACCGATCGTCGGTACGCGAGGCGATGCGACGATGTGCAGCGCGTGCAAGGCGGTCGCGAGATACGGCCGGGCGCGCACGGCATACAACCGTGCGGCATAGATCCTGTTCGCGTCGAATGCCGGTGACGTCGTCATCGGCCGACCTGCGCGGCAGCGTCGTCCGCTGATCGCGCGACCGAGACGACACCGGCAAGCTCGTCGATCGATGCCGGCACCTCCCAGTCGTCGCGGCGCAAGGTGGCCAGTGTGGTCGCCGGCACAACCACGAGATCGGGCGGCCCGGATTCCACCGCAGTGGCCAGCAGTGCCCACGCCGCGTCCCAGCGGGGTTTGTCCGGCCGTCGGCGGACCGCGGCAACCACCGCGTCGAGCACGGCCTGGCGCAGATCGCCGCGCTCGGGAAGATCGGCAGCCGCCGGATCGGCGAGCAGCGCCTCCGGATCCGGAAGGTCCATACGCTCGATGGCGGCCAGCAGCTCGAAACCGGGTCCGTCACCGACACTCCCCCGAACCAGGAGGGACAGCACATCCTTCGACGACGAGGTGGCGGTGGCGAACGCGATCAGCCGCACGGTCATGTCCCAGCTCCGCGGCGACGGCCAGGCACTGCCACGACGGGTCTGACTGCTGGGGAGTTGATGTACGAGGGCGGGCCGGGCGGCGAGGAGTTCACAGACCGCGCGGCGGGCGAACGTCACGGCGTCGGAGAACTTCTCCGGATCGAGGCGCGGCAGCGTCGCGCGTGGCCAGGTTCCGCCGAGACCTCGGACGACCACGTCGTGGTCGTAGGTCCAGTTCAGATGCACGAATCGGTTCGCCAACGGTGGGCTCAGCTCCCAGCCGTCCGCTGCCGAGGACGGTGGGTTGGCGGCGGCGACGATGCGGATACCGGTCGGGAGTTGCAGTGCCCCGATTCGTCTTTCGAGGACGATACGGAGCAGGGCCGCCTGCACGGCGGGTGGTGCCGTCGACAATTCGTCCAGGAACAACAGTCCCCGCCCGGCCTGCACGAGCCGGACCGCCCAGTCCGGGGGTGCCATGGGGACTCCGTGAGTTGCGGGATCGTCGCCGAGAACGGGCAGACCCGAAAAGTCCGACGGCTCGTGCACACTCGCGATGACAGTGGTCAGCGGCAGGTCGACGGTCTCGGCGAGCTGGGTCAGGGCGGCGGTCTTGCCGATTCCCGGTTCACCCCACAGCAGTACCGGTAGATCGGCGGCGACCGCCACGGCGAGGGCTTCGAGTTGGTCGTTGGGGCGAGGCTCGGTGGTGACCGCGTCGAGCATCGCCGACAACGCTGCAGCACTGTCGAGTTCGTTGTTCGTGGACCGGGCAGGAAGGAGTGGGGACGACATGTGTACCACCTGTGATGTCGGAAGGAACAGCAGGACACGAACGGTAGGACGCCCTGCGGAACAGCGGGCTTCGAGAAGGAAAGAGATTCAGTGTGATCGGGTGCGACGCGACCATCCGAGTCGGCGAGGTCGCGATGCGGGCGGCGGTCCCAGCGGTTCGGAGAGATACCGGTCGTAGATGTTGCGGCGGTCCGCGGAGGTCCGGAGTTCGTCCAGCAGAGGTCCGTCACGGAGGACCGCGTCGGGACCGAGCAGCCCTTCGACGACTGCCAGCGCCCCGGCGGCATCTCCGTGATCCAGGCGTTCACGAACGCCCGGCAGGCAGTCGGGACGGCGATGCGCCTGGTCGATGGCGTGAAGACACGGCAATGGAGTGCCGCCCAGTCGGGCGAGCAGTTCTTCGCGCCGGATCTCGGCGGGATCATGGTCGAGCGCGGTCAGGACGCCGTCGACCAGCCCGAGCCGGTGCCGTTCTCCACGGCAATCGATCAGGTGAGTTCGATTCCCCCGCTTCGGTATCCGGGGTGCTTGCGGCGGTGGCCGACCCGGATCCAGCGCTGCGGCGACCAGCGGGTGCAGACGGTCGGCGGTGATTGCTCCCGACCGGAGCAACGTCAGGTCTGGGGGCACCCAGATCGCGGCCTCGGGCAGCACCGGCAGCGCAGCGAGCCGGCCGCGCGGGTAGTCGTCCACAACACGCAATGCCACGGGATCCGTACCGCCGGCCGGTTCCACCACTACGTCGAGTCGACCCCCGCATCGCACCCGCACGGGACCGTCACGGTGCCCGTCCGTGCGGAGCAGGATGCCGGATTCTGCAGCCCAGCGGTCGACGGCGCAGTTCTCCGGGATCATCGCGGCCAGACTGGGGGCGAACGCGGTGGTGGCCGGCACCTGCCCTGTGCCACCGCGTAGTCGCAGTTCAGCGGACCTGCGGACATCCCACAGGTGCCGGTGGAGGTCGAGGCGGAACCGTCTGTTGGGGCGTGGATGGGGATGGTTCGTCAAATCCGAGCCGTCCCACAACGTCAGCGCGATCCGCTGCCCCGCATCCGCCCAGGCCGGAGCGGTCCGAACGATCAGATGCATGGAACTGTTCGCACCGCAGCGTCTTCTGTGCTCATGCGGCCCGTACCGGGCCAGCGAGATGGTCAGCCCCGGGCGTAGTAGTCCGTCGGGAGCTACGCGCGGTAGGTGCCAGCGCAGCAGGTCGGGGGCCAGGTGTCGTAGATCGTCGAGGACCTGCGACGCAACCTCGACGCCGTGCCTGTTGCGCAGTACGCGTAGGTCGAGGTCGGGGTCGAATCCCGCTGCGGCACAAGCGCCACGCCAGTCACCTGCACGGCGTCGGTCGGTCGCGTCCTCGATCATGGACGGCGGCACGGCGAACTCGCGCACGCGCAGCCAGAAGGACAGTCGGGGATCGGTCCCGTTCGCAGTCGGAGGGTGCATCAGCACTCACCGTGTGCGAACTGGGCCCCCAATCTTTGATCAGAGAAGGTTGTCATCGGCGCAATCGTAGCGTGTCGTGGCACGTGCGGCCAGTACGCGCGGCCGGTTGCCGCCTCGGGCGTGCTTCCGGTTGCGCTGGGGGTCGCATTCGCGCACGAGGTGCTGGACATAGACTGCTCACCCATGTCCGGGAATCCCGCCTTCGACCACCTCATCCGGTCCTTGATCGCCGCGGTCGGCGGGCCCACATTCGACCGCGGCAGCCGTTACGCCGAGCAGGGCGCGGTCGTCGACTGCGGATTCGACGAGGACAATCTCGTCGGTCTCGGACGCATCTCCGGCACACGAATGTACGAGACTGTCGTTCAGCTCCACCCCGGACCGCGGGGACTCGAGTTCGAGTACGGCGAGTGTTCGTGCCCGGTCGGCTACGACTGCAAGCATACCGTGGCGCTTCTACTCACACTGCTCACCCCGCAGGGGGACATGCCTTCTCCCACTCCCTCGTGGGAGGCACCGTTCGAAGCGATGTTCGAGGACCACGACACCGGCAGCGGAACGCCGCTCGCACTGCAACTGGCGTTGACACAACGCGCCCACACTCCTGCACCGGCACTCACCGCGCGGGTGCTGCGGCCCGGCCGCACCGGGTGGGTGTCCGGCAACATCTCGTGGCAGAACCTGGCCTACACCTACGACGTGAACGAGCAACATCGGCAGTTGCTGCTCGAGTTCGCAGCGCTGGTACACGCCTCGACACGGAGTTACTACAGTTCCGCCTCGAGCACCGTCGACCTGTCCGCAGTGTCGCCGCGACTGTGGTCGCTGCTCGACGATGCCCACCGTCTCGGGATCGAGCTGCGCTACGCGAAGAAGAAGCACGGTGCGGTGCCGCCGCCCGGCACCGCAGATGTGCATGTCGACGTCGCCGATTCGGGTGACGGCCTGACCGTCACCCCAGCCCTGCACATCGGCGACGATTCGACCGGGACCGCCGTCGCGTTCATCGGCACCCCCGCCCACGGCGTCATCTACCTCCCTTCAGGGGATCACGACGGCGGCGCGCCGGCAGATCTACCGTTCCGCCTCGCGCAGCTCCGCAACCCCGTTGCCGCCGGCATGCAACAACTACTGCAGAGCAGCGGTGCGCTCACCGTGCCAGCAGATCAGGTGCCGCGGTTCGCGACCACCTACTACCCGCGCCTGCACCGAGCAGCGACCGTCACCTCCACCGACGGCTCGTTCACAGCACCGACCGTCAGCGGGCCGACGCTGCTCCTACACGTCGCCTTCCGTCCCGAACATCGCGCCGATCTGCACTGGCAGTTCGGCTACACCGTCGGCGACGGCGAGTACACGGTCGAGTTGTACGAACGTCTCGGCGACACCGTCCGCGACCGCGACGCCGAAGACGCGCTGCTCACCGAGATCCGGCCGGTGGTCGCCCCGTTCGGCCTGGACAACTCCGTCGACCGGCGGCTGTTCCCCCGCGTCGCCATCACCGACCTCGACACCGCACGACTGGTATCCGAACTGCTGCCCCTGCTGACCGGCCGTGACGATGTGCAGGTGCGCGTCGACGGCACCCCTGCCGATTACCGCGACGTCGGCGACAGCCTGCGCATCGGACTGTCCACCGAGGCCACCGCCGACTCCGACTGGTTCGACCTGAACATCACCATCGAACTCGACGGGGCCACCCTCCCTTTCCGGGAGGTGTTCACCGCGCTCAGCGAGGGCGCGGCAACTCTGATGCTGCCCGACGGGGCCTACCTGCCCCTGGACAAACCCGCACTGCAACAACTGCGCCGACTCGTCGACGAAGCCCGCGCACTGCACGAAAACAACGATCCGGATCGATTGCAGCTGAGCCGATTCCAAGCCGGGATCTGGGAGGAACTGGCGGCGCTCGGTGTCGTCGACAAGCAGGCCGCAGCCTGGAAGAAACAGGTACAAGGCCTTCTCGACATGAAGGCGACAGCGAAGACCCGGGTGCCGAAGGCGGTACAGGCGACGCTGCGGCCGTACCAGCTCGACGGATTCCGGTGGTTGACGTTCCTGTGGACGCACGGACTCGGCGGAATCCTCGCCGACGACATGGGCCTCGGCAAGACCCTGCAGTCGCTTGCACTGATCTGCCACGCTCGCGCGAAGCGACCCGCGGATGCTCCGGTACTCATCGTCGCGCCGACATCGGTGGTTCCGAACTGGGCCACCGAAGCCCGGCGATTCGCACCGGACCTGAACGTCGTGGCGATCACCGAGACATCCGCCAAACGCGGTGTGTCGCTGGGTGATCTGCTCGACGGGATCGACGTCGTCGTCACGTCGTACACGCTGCTGCGCCTGGATATCGACGAGTATCTCGAACGGGCTTGGTCGATGCTGCTGCTCGACGAGGCACAGTTCGTCAAGAACCACCGGGCGAAGGCATATCAGTGCGTGCGGCAGATCGAGGCACCGCTGAAGGTCGCGATCACCGGAACTCCGATGGAAAACAACCTGATGGAGTTGTGGTCGCTGCTATCGATCACCGCACCCGGCCTGTTCCCCCATCCGACGAAGTTCCAGGACTACTACCGCAAACCCATCGAAAGCGGCAGTCACCCCGAACTGCTGGTGCAGCTGCGGCAGCGCATCAAACCGCTGATGTTGCGTCGCACCAAGGAACAGGTCGCCACCGACCTGCCGGAGAAACAGGAGCAGGTACTCGAGGTGGAACTCACACCGAAACACCGTGCCGTCTACGACCGGCAGTTGCAGCGCGAGAGGCAGAAAATTCTCGGGCTCGTCGACGACCTCGACAACAACCGCTTCACGATCCTGCGGTCGCTGACCCTGCTGCGGCAGATGAGCCTCGATCCGGGCCTCGTCGACGACGCGCATAACAAGGTCGGCTCCGCAAAGATCGATGCGCTGCTCGAACAGCTCGACGACGTGATCGTCGGCGGGCACCGAGCATTGGTGTTCAGCCAGTTCACCGGGTTCCTCGACCGCGTCCGGGCACGGCTCGACGCCGCCGGAATCGACTACCTGTATCTGGACGGCAAGACCCGCAAACGCGGAAAAGTACTCGAGGAATTCAAGTCCGGAGCGGCACCGGTGTTTCTCATCAGCCTCAAGGCCGGCGGATTCGGCCTGAATCTGGTGGAAGCGGACTACTGTTTCCTGCTCGACCCATGGTGGAATCCCGCGACGGAGGCGCAGGCCGTCGACCGTACCCACCGCATCGGGCAGACCCGCAACGTCATGGTGTACCGGCTGATCGCCCGCGACACCATCGAAGCGAAGGTGCGGGCGCTGCAATTACGCAAGGCGGAGCTGTTCTCGTCGGTCGTCGACGACGGAGAAATGTTCTCGTCGGCATTGACCGCCGACGACATCCGCGCCCTGCTGGCGTAGCTACGGTGCGTGGTCCTGGTAATGCCTGCTACCAACACCACGCACCGACCCCTCAGCGCAGGTTCACACCGAGCAGCGCGTCGACCGCGTCGGCGAACAGACCCGGCGCCGATGCGTCGTCGCCGCCACGCTCGACGGCGAAGGTCGCCCACCCGTCGAGGGCATCGAGGGCCTTCGGGGTGTCGAGGTCGTCGGCGAGGTGCTGGCGCAGGCGCGCGACCGTGTCCTCGGCGGAGGCGGCCGACGGCAGCGCCGCCGCCTGCTTCCACAACGCCAGTCGCGCCTCGGCGGCGGCGAGGACCTCGGACGTCCACGGCCGGTCGACGCGGTAGTGCCCCGACAACAGCCCGAGCCGGATGGCGGCGGGGTCGACGCCCTCACCGCGCATCTTGGAGACGAACACCAGGTTGCCGCGCGACTTCGACATCTTCTCGCCGTCGAGGCCGATCATGCCGGTGTGCACGTAATGCCGGGCGAAACGCCGGTCACCGGTGACAGCCTCGGCGTGCGCGGCGGAATACTCGTGGTGCGGGAAGATCAGGTCGCTGCCGCCGCCCTGCACGTCGAAGCCGGAACCGATGCGGTTGAGGGCGATGGCCGCGCACTCGATGTGCCAGCCGGGACGTCCGTCACCGAAGGGCGACGGCCAGGCCGGTTCGCCCGGACGCTGCGCGCGCCACAGCAGGGCATCGAGCGGGTCGCGCTTGCCGGGGCGCTCCGGGTCGCCGCCGCGCTCGGCGAAGAACCGCATCATCGTGTCGTGGTCGTAGCCGGACTCGTAGCCGAACTGCTCGGTGGCGTCGGTCCGGAAGTAGACGTCCGGGTACTCGGCGTCGTCGACGATGTAGGCCGCACCGGAGGCGACGAGCTTCTCGACGAGTTCGACGACCTCGTTCACCGATTCGACGGCACCGATGTAGTCGCGCGGCGGCAGCACGCGCAGCGCCTCCATGTCCTCGCGGAACAGGGCCGTCTCGCGCATACCGAGGACGACCCAATCCTCACCGTCGCGCTCGGCGCGTTCGAACAGCGGGTCGTCGACGTCGGTGACGTTCTGCACGTAGTGGACGTCGTGGCCGGCGTCGCGCCAGATGCGGTTGACCAGATCGAAGGTCAGGTAGGTGGCGGCATGGCCGAGGTGCGTGGCGTCGTAGGGGGTGATGCCGCACACGTACATCGTCGCGGTGTCGCCCGAGGTGACCGGACGCACCGCTCGGTCCGCGGTGTCGAACAACCGCAACGGAGGCCCCTGACCGGGGACGGACGGGATCGCGACGTCGGACCAAGATTGCATGACTACGAGCCTAATGGAGTCGCGGGAGTGCTCCGCGCGGGCACCCGGGCGTGCCGCAGGCGAACGGCCGCGGCCTCAGAAGGCGGGCCAGGGAATGCGCCGGTCTCCGCGCGGATGCGGCATCACGGGACGCTCGAGCAAGCGGGAGATCCTGCGTTGCAGGGCGCGCACCTCGATGGCGGTGATGTGCTCGCACAGCTCCTCGGCGAAGCCGCCGTCGAACCGCCGCAGCAGCTTGTCGAGGTCGGCGAGGAGAACCGGGTCGACCGGGTCGCCGCTCCACCCGCACAGCACGGTGCGCAGCTTGTCGTCCTGGTGCAGGCAGATGCCGTGATCGACGCCGTAGACGTGTCCGTCGAGACCTTCGAGGACGTGGCCTCCCTTGCGGTCGGCGTTGTTGAGGACGACATCGAGCACCGCCATGCGCTGCAGGCGCGGATCGTCGGCGTGGACGAGCACCACCTCGGCGCCGTCCAGATCGCGGGCACGCAGGATCGGCAGCCACCCCTGCGCGACCGCACCGGCCGGGCACAGGTCCACCAAATCCAGGCGTTCCGTTCCGCCCTGCGCGGAGTCGACCGTGTCGATCCAGCGCTGCACCATGCCGGGACCGTACGGGCCGTCGCGCAGCACGGTGAGCGGGATGACGTCCCAGCCGAGCGCCTCGGAGATCAGGTACGAGGCGACCTCGCGTCCGGCGAGGGTGCCGTCGGGGAAGTCCCACAACGGCCGCTCCCCGCGGACGGGTTTGTAGACGCACCGCACCTCGGTGTCGCCGAGCTGCGCGTCGCACACGAGGGTCGCGTTGCTTGCGTGTGCGATCTGCCCGACGACGTCGAGGTCGCCGTCGGTCAGCACACTCCGCACGTCCGGCGCCGTCACGCGGTCAGCTTTCTTCCTCGCCGAACCACGCGGCCGGATCGAATCCGGGGGTACGCAGGTAACCGTTGGTGCGGACGCAGATGTGTCCGTCGGCGCCGATCGGTTCGCCGCACAGCGGGCAGGGCGCGCGCCCGGCCGAGACGACGAGTTCGGAGCGGGCCGCGAATTCGCGGGCCTGCACCGGTGTGAGGAATACCCGCACCGCGTCGGGACCTTCCTCGGTGTCGTCGAGCACCACGGACTCGTCGAGTTCGGTGTCGGTGACCGCGAGCAGCTCCACCACCACCGATCCGGCGTCGGCGTCCCAGCCCAGACCCATGGTGCCGACCCGGAACTCGGCCTCGATCGGTGTCACCAACGGGCTGACGTCGACCTCGGGGTCGTCGGGGATCACGGTGCCGAAGCGGCGCTGTACCTCTTCGAGCAACAGCCCCATCCGGTCGGCCAGGATCTGCACCTGCTGCTTCTCCAGAAGCACGCTCACTACACGGGACTCGTGCACGGCCTGCAGGTAGAACACCCGGTCGCCCGGTTCACCGACAGTGCCGGCGATGAACCGATCAGGTGTTCGAAACACGTGTATCGCGCGGGCCATCACACCTCCTCGAGTCCCCACACTCTGCCATGACGGACACTGCCATTATCCGCGTGCCGTCTCCTGTCGGTGCCCCCGCGGTGGGTCGCCGGGTTCCTCGACCGCGCCGGGCACTTCGCCGCCGGGCACGGACTTGGGTTCGGACGGCCCGGCAAGCCCGGACAGGTCCGAACCGGTGTCGTTCACGCGCAGCACGAACGGCCGGGTGTCGGTGTAGCGGACGACGCTGAGCGACGCCGGCTCGGCGACGATCCGCTGGAAGCTGTCGAGATGCGTCGCGAGCGCGTCGGCGAGGATCGACTTGATGACGTCGCCGTGGCTGCACGCGATCCACACGACGTCCTTGCCGTGCGCCTCGCGCAGACGCCGGTCGTGTTCGCGGATCGCAGCGACCGCGCGGGACTGCACCTGCGCGAGCCCTTCACCGTCCGGGAAGACCGCTGCGGAGGCGTGCTGCTGCACGACCGCCCACTGCGGTTCCTTGACCAGTTCCTTCAGTTCGCGTCCGGTCCACTGCCCGTAGTCGACCTCAGCGAGTCGCTCATCGACGACCGGTTCGAGTCCACGATCGGTCGCCAGCGGCTGCACTGTCTGCCGGCACCGCAGCAGCGGCGACCGCACGATCTCGGTGATCTCGAGCCCGGCCAACCGGGTGACGAGATTCTTCGCCTGGACGTGGCCGACCTCGTCGAGTTCGACACCGAGGGAACGACCGGCCAACACGTGCGAGGTGTTCGCCGTCGACCGTCCGTGCCGCAGCAGGATGACCGTCATGCGCCCAGCCTAGAGGTACCGCCTGTCGGCAGCCTCTCAGGTGGCGGAGACCACGCCGGTGGCGAGCAGTCCGAGCACGATCACGCCGAGGATCACGCGGTAGCCGACGAACCAGTACATCGAGTGGTTGACGACGAAGCGCAGCAACCAGGCGATCGCAGCGTAGCCGACCACGAAGGCGATCACGGTCGCGACGAGCAGCTGCGCCCCCGAGGCATTGAGCCCCTCCCCGGCCGGTTCGAAGGCGTCCGGCAGGCTGAACAGACCGGAGGCGACGACGGCGGGGATGGCGAGCAGGAACGAGTATCGGGCGGCGGCCTCGCGGGTGAGCCCGAGGAACAGACCGGCGGAGATGGTGCCGCCGGAGCGGGACACGCCGGGGATCAGGGCCAGCGCCTGCGCCGAACCCATGATCAGCCCGTCCTTGAGGGTGAGCTGACTCACGTCGCGCCGCTGTTTGCCGAAGTACTCGGCAGCTGCGATGACGATCGAGAACACGATGAGCATGGTGGCGACGAGCCACAGATTGCGGGCGACGGTGCGGATGTCGTCCTTGAACAGCACGCCGAGGATGCCGATCGGGATGGTGCCGAGGATGACGTACCAGCCCATCTTGTAATCGTGGTCGGAGCGGTGCTCCTTGTGGAACAGGCCGCGGAACCAGGCCCGCAGGATCCGCCAGATGTCCCCGGCGAAGAACACCAGAACGGCGGCCTCGGTGCCCAACTGGGTGACTGCCGTGAAGGACGCGCCGGCGTCCTCTCCGAAGAAGATCTCCGAGACGATCCGCAGGTGGCCGGACGAGGAGATCGGCAGGAACTCCGTGAGGCCCTGCACGATGCCGAGGACGATCGTCTGCAGCCAGGTCATCGATTCGCCGATCATGCGGCGACCCCCGGCACGAAGGCTGCGGTGGGGACGGATCGGTGGTCGCGGATGCAGGGAGCAGTTCTCACTCGGCGAAGGGTACGTGGAACCCGACCGGTCGGCGCGCCGGACGCTGCCGCGCGCCTGTTGCGCATTAGGGTGCAGTACCAGGGTCGTGGCCGAGCGCGGCGACGTCCCGTCGTGTCGGGAGGAAACGCGGACGGTTATGGAATACAGGACAGTCGGTGCGAGCGGCCTGCGGGTTTCACGGCTCGGCCTGGGCACCTTGACGTGGGGTCGTGGAACGGACGGCGACGAGGCCGCAGCCCAGTTGTCGGCCTTCGTCGATGTGGGCGGCACGCTCGTCGACACCTCCCCCGCCTACGGGGACGGGGTCGCGCAACGGATCCTCGCCGAGCTGCTCGACGACGTGGTGCCCCGCGACCAGCTGGTGCTGTCGGGCAGCTCCGGCATCGACACCACCACACTCGGTTCCGGCCGCGTGGACTGCTCCCGCTCGGGCCTGCTCAACCAGCTCGACGCGACCCTGCGTGAACTCGGCACCGACCACCTCGACGTGTGGCAGGTTGCGACGTGGGATCCGCACACCCCCGTCGACGAGGTGATGGACGCCCTCGAGTTCGCCGTCACCAGCGGGCGCGTGCGATACGTCGGGGTGCGCGGCTATCTCGGCTGGCAGCTCGCGACCGCCGCGGCCGCGGCCCGGCGCCCGGCGCCGCTGATCAGCACGCAGGTCGAGTACTCCCTGCTCGCCCGCGGCGTCGAGGACGAGTTGATCCCCGCCGCGGCCCACCACGGCGTGGGTGTGTTCGCGGCCGTGCCGCTCGCCGGCGGTGTGCTCACCGGTAAGTACCGGTCGGGGGTGCCGGCGGATTCGCGCGGCGCCGACGACGTGCACACCGAGGAAGTGCGCCGTTATCTCACCGAATCCGCGGTGCGCGTGGTCGACGCGGTCGCCACGGCCGCCGACGGGCTGGGCACCTCCCCGCTGGCCGTCGCGCTGGCGTGGGTGCGCGACCGGCCGCACGTGGCCTCGACGCTCGTGGGTGCCCGGGATCTCGCGCAACTGACCGGAGTGCTGGTCGCCGAGGAGTTGGCGTTGCCGCCGGCGATCGCCGCGGCGCTCGACGACGTGAGCGCGTGATCTCCGCGACACCGCCCGCACCCTGCCCTTATCCGGAAGGTTAGGCTAGCCTGCCGAGTACATTCGGTACAGGCAATGTGAGGGGAGGTCGGTCGATGGCCACGACCGAAGTCGTCGGATTCGCCGAACGGATCCGGCTCGAGACCCAGCAGGCGCACAGTGACACCGAGAACTCGGTGTTCGTCTCGGAACTGCTCGGCGGCAAGCTGTCGACCGAGGCCCACGCCGCGCTCATCGCGCAGACCTGGTTCGTCTACGACAGCCTCGAGCGGATCGGCCGCAGCTACGCCGACGACCCGATCGCCGGTCCCTTCCTCAGCGACGAACTGCTCCGCACCGCCGCGCTCGAAGCCGACCTCGACTTCCTCGTCGGCTCCGACTGGCGCGACCGCATCACGCCGCTGCCCGCAACGGTCGCCTACGTCGACCGGCTCGTGCAGGTCGCGGCGGTGTCCCCGGAAGCCTTCCTCGCGCATCACTATCTGCGCTATCTCGGCGACCTGTCCGGCGGCCAGATCATCCGCCGCATGCTCGAACGCGCCTACGGCTACGAGCGCGACGGGTTGCGCTTCTACATCTTCGACGGGATCCCGAAGACCAAGCCGTTCAAGGACGCCTACCGCGCGAAGCTCGACGCCGCACCGCTCGACGGCGACCAGCAACAGACCGTCATCGACGAGGCGAACCTCGTGTACGGGCTCAACGGTGGCCTGTTCGCCGACCTCGCGCGCGATATCGACCGGTATCGGGTGCGTGCCTGACCGATGTTCCGTTCCCTCCTCCGCCTCCCGGTCGCGCTGATCGCAGTGCTGGGTGTCCTCCTCGTCGCCGCATGCAGCGCCCCCACCACCGACGGCACGACCGTCACCGACGTCGCGACCGGTCCGCGCACCGCCGTCGTCGATGCCGAACCCGAGCCGATCACCACCGAACCGGCACCCGCACTGCCGGCCACGGTGCGCGGCGTGGACGGGGTCGAGACCACGATCACCGACATCTCGCGGATCGTGGTGGCCGACCGCTCCGGCACCCTGGCGCAGACCGTGTACGCCCTCGGACTCGGCGACAAGCTCGTCGGCCGCTCCACCGCGTCCTTCCCCGCGATCCAGGACGTCCCCAACGTCACCCCCGGCGGGCACGGTCTCAACGCCGAGGCGATCCTCGCGTTGAACCCGACCGTCGTGCTCACCGACACCTCCATCGGTCCGCTGGCGGTGCAGGAACAGATCCGCGCGACCGGCGTGCCGGTGGTGTTCGTCGACCCTGAACGCTCCCTCGACACCGTCGCCGACGACATCGAGGCGGTCGCGGCCGCGCTCGGTGCGCCCGAGGCCGGCGCCGCGCTCGCGCAGCGGACGCTCGACGAGATCGCCGCGGCGAAGGACTCGATTCCCGCCGATCATCCCGAACCCACCGTCGCATTCCTCTATCTGCGCGGTTCGGCGATCAAGATGCTCGGCGGCCCCGGATCGGGGGCCGATGCGCTCGTCGCGGCCGCCGGTGGTCGCGACGCCGGCATCCTCGCCGGCCTGGACTCGCAGTTCGTGCCCATCACCAGTGAGGCGATGATCGCCTCGGCGCCCGACATCATCCTGGTGATGACGCACAGCCTCGACTCGGTGGGCGGGCCGGAGGGGCTCTCACAACTCCCGGGGGTCGCGCAGACCCCGGCCGGGAAGACGGGCACCATCGTGGACATGGACGATTCGACCCTCCTCAGCTTCGGTCCGCAGACCGGCAAGGTCCTGGCCGCTCTGGTGGAGGCGTTCTACCCGTCGGACCGGTCGTGATCACCGGATGTCCGTGAGCGGAGAAATCACCGAGGCCACCGGCCTTCCCGAGCGGGCACTGCGGAAGGCCGGACGGGGACGCACCACCGTCGTCCTCGTCGGTCTCGTCGTTGCCCTGCTCGCCCTGGCCGTCGCGTCGGCGTGCCTCGGACAGGTGCCCACGAGCCCGGCCGAGGTGGTCGGCAGTCTGCTGCACCGCATCGGGTTGGACCTCGGCCCGATGCCCGCGCATCCCGCCGGGGAAGTGACCTTGTGGGAGGTGCGCTTCCCGCGCGTGGTGCTCGCGATGCTCGTCGGTGCCGCCCTCGGCAGTTCCGGGGCGCTGTTGCAGGGCATCTTCGCCAATCCCCTCGCCGAACCCGGCGTGATCGGTGTGTCCTCCGGCGCCGCCGTCGGCGCGTCCGCGGTGATCGTGCTCGGCGGCGCATTCACCACCGGCTGGGCGCTGGCCGGCGCCGCACTCGTCTCCGGTCTGATCACCACCGTGCTGGTCTACGCGCTGTCCCGATCGAACGGACGCACGGAAGTCGTCACGGTGATCCTCACCGGCGTCGCCGTCAACGCCGTCGCCGGCGGGCTCATCGCGTTCTTCACCTTCGTCGCCAGTCCCGCCGCCCGCGACCAGATCGTGTTCTGGCAGCTCGGCAGTCTCGGCGGAGCCACCTGGGACATCGTCGCGGTGGTCGCGCCGCTGACCCTGGCCGGTGTGCTCGTCGCGGTCCTGCTCGCCCCGAAACTCGACCTGCTGGCGCTCGGCGAGAGCGTCGCCCGGCATCTGGGTGTGGACGTCGAACGCGTGCGGCAATTGTCGATCCTGGCGGTCGCCGTGCTGGTCAGCGGCGCCACCGCCTTCACCGGCATCATCATGTTCGTCGGCCTGGTCGTTCCGCACCTGATGCGCCTGGCTCTCGGCCCCGCCCACCGGGTGCTTGTCGTGGCGAGTGTGCTCGCCGGCGCGGTCGTCCTGCTCGCCGCCGACCTGGGGGCGCGCACGCTGGTCGAGAACGCCGACCTGCCGCTCGGCATGATCACCGCCCTCATCGGTGGCCCGGTCTTCTTCCTGATGCTGCGCCGCACCCGCGCGAAGCAAGGTGGATGGGCATGAGGCTGCTTCCCCGCTCCCTCGGAACCCCGGACGCGGCCGTCCCGGCCCGCTCGGCACCGGGCACCGCGACGATGCGCGCGGTGGCTGTGCGACTGCGGCGCGGAGAGCGGGAGATCCTGCACGGCGTCGACTTCGAAGTGCGCACCGGTGAGGTCGTCGCGCTCGTCGGCCCCAACGGGGCGGGCAAGTCCACCCTGCTCGCGGCGTTGTCCGGCGACCATCCGATCAGCGGCGGCACCGTCGAGGTCGAGGGCCGTGCCCTCGAGCGGTGGTCGTCGATCGCCCTGGCGCGCCGCCGCGCCGTGCTACCGCAGCAGCACACCGTCGGTTTCCCGTTCACCGCCCGGCAGGTCGTACGGATGGGACGGGCCGCGTGGGCGCGCACCCCCAGACAGGACGACGACGACCGCATCGTCGCCGAGGCGTTCGGGACCTGCGACGTCGCCCATCTGGCCGACCGGCCGTTCCCCGCGCTGTCCGGCGGTGAACGCGCCCGGGTGGCGCTCGCACGGGTGCTGGCCCAGGACACCGAGACACTGCTGCTCGACGAACCCACCGCGGCACTGGACCTCGGCCACCAGGAGGCGGTCATGCAGGTCGTGCGGGCCCGCGCCGACGACGGGCACGCCGTGGTCGTCGTGCTGCACGATCTCGGGCTGGCCGCCGCCTACGCCGACCGCGTCTGCGTGCTCGAACAGGGACGCATCGTCGCCGACGGCGCACCCGGCGACGTCCTCACCGAAGAGCTCCTCGGCCGCGTCTACCAGTACCCCGTGGCGATCGGCCGCCACCCCGAGACCGGCACCCCGCTCGTGTTGCCGCGACGTCCGAACCGCGACCGGTCCGCCTCGGCGCAGACCTGAGCAGCAGATCACATCCGGCCCGTCGGACGACCCACTGATTTCTTCCCCGCGACCGGCATCAGGAACACTGAAGGTCGGCGCGCCGGGCGCCGGAGCACGTCCGGCAGGTGCGAATCGAATCCGAGGACGAGGAGCAACGATGGGCAGAGCGGGGATCCGAGCGGTCACGATGGTGGGCGCGATCGCGATGGTCGTGCTGGCCGGCTGCTCGTCGGAGAGCACCCCGGACGTGCTGCAGACCATCGAACCCGCCACTCCTGCGGCCGCCCCCGAGGTCGGCCCGTCCCCTGCCGGCGACGTCCGTCCGCTCGACCTGCAGGTCGATGCGCTGGTCGTCGAACCGTCCACGGGTACCTTCGCCGCGCTCGTCGACGACGGAGCACGGGTCGCGTTGTTCGACGACACGGCGTTCGACGGTCCCGGGACGGAACCGCGCCTGGTGGGCCTGCCGTCGTCCGCCGCCACCGTCGTGACCGGCCCCGAGGGCAGTGTGCTCACCCCCGTGTCCGGGGCCGTGCTGCGCATCGACGTCGCCGACGGCACCATCACCGAGGTCCCGGTAGACGGCAATGCCACGTCGGCGGCCGTGCTGTCCGACGGCCGCTGGGCCGTGGGCACCGACAACGGCCGCGTGCTCGTCGTCGACCCCGAATCCGGCGAGGTGTCCACCACCGTCGGTGGCCTCGCCTCCGTCGACGCCCTCGCCGTCACCGGTGACGCCGTCGCGGCGCTCGACCGCCGGCAGACCTCCCTCACCGAGCTCGACCTCGCCGACGCCCATCTCGGGCCCGCGCTGCGTGCCGGCGAAGGTGCGACGCAGCTGACCACCGACCCCTTCGGACGCGTCGTGATCACCGACACCACCGGCGACGAACTGCTCGTCTACACCCTCGACGCGATCGTCCTGCGGCAGCGTTATCCCGTCGGGCCCGCCCCGTACGCTGTGACCTACGACGAGACGCGGGACCTGATCTGGGTGACTCTGACCGGCAGCAACGAGGTCGTGGGCTACGATCTTTCGACCGGGATCCCGCGAGAACGCCACCGCTTCGCAACGGTGCGGCAACCGAATTCGATCGCCGTCGATCCGGCCGATGCGGCACTGGTGATCGCGTCGGCAACCGGTGACGGACTGCAACGGATCCCGATCGAAGGACAGTGATGGCGAACGAGCGACTCGGCCGGTTGACCCGGATGCCTGTCGGTTGGGACACCAGCAACGACGAATACGAATACGTGCCGCTCAAGCTGCCCCGGGACGTGTCCCGGGTGAGCGCGTCGATGCGTCTGGCGATCTCCGCCGAATTCCACGGCTGGGAACTCACCCGGGTGCGCCTGTATCCGGACGGGAGCCGGCGGGTGCTGCTGCGCCGCCGCAAGACCGCCCATCACGTCCCCGAACCCACCGTTGTTTGATAACAGATCCCGGACCGTCGTGGACCGGGCTTGCAGGGAGTAGTTCGTGTACCGCTATCTTCTTCGGCTCATGTTCCTGTTGCCGCCGGAACGAGCCCACCACCTCGCCTTCCTCGCGATGCGCTGGTCGACTCGCTTCGGGCCGCTGCGCGCCCTGGTGGCGAAGGTGCTCGTCACCGACGACCCCATCCTCCGCAACACCGTCTTCGGCGTGCAGTTCCCCACGCCGGTGGGCCTGGCGGCCGGTTTCGACAAGGACGCGACCGGTGTCGACGTGTGGGGTCCGCTCGGATTCGGGTTCGCCGAGATCGGCACCGTCACCGCCCAGGCACAGCCGGGCAATCCGCAGCCGCGACTGTTCCGCCTCCCCGAGGACCGGGCGATCGTGAACCGGATGGGATTCAACAACCACGGTGCCGGGGAGGCCGCCAATCGGCTCCGGCAACGCCGCCGCACCGTCCCCATCGGCGCGAACATCGGCAAGACGAAGGTCGTGCCGGCCGAGCAGGCCGCCGAGGACTACACCGAGAGCGCACGACTCCTCGGCCCGCTCGCCGACTTCGTGGTCGTCAACGTCTCCTCCCCCAACACCCCGGGCCTGCGGGATCTGCAGGCCGTCGAGTCGCTGCGCCCGATCCTCGCCGCGGTGCTGGACACCGTGACCGTGCCGGTGCTCGTGAAGATCGCCCCCGACCTGTCCGACGAGGACGTCGACGCGGTGGCCGACCTGGCACTCGAACTCGGGCTCGCCGGCATCGTCGCCACCAACACCACCATCCGCCGCGACGGGTTGAACACCCCGCAGAGCCGCATCGAGGAGATCGGCGCGGGCGGCCTGTCGGGCGCCCCGGTCGCCGAGCGCTCCCTCGAGGTGCTGCGCCGACTGCGCGTGCGGGTCGGCGATCGACTCACCCTGATCTCGGTGGGCGGCATCGAAACCCCGGAGCAGGCGTTCGAGCGCATCCTCGCCGGCGCGTCGCTGGTCCAGGGCTACACCGGCTTCATCTACGGCGGTCCGTTCTGGGCGCGGCGCATCAACCGCGGCATCGCCCGCAAGCTGCGCGCGCACGGCTACCGCTCCATCGCCGACGCGGTGGGCGCCACCGCACGGGTCTGANGGGGCCCGGGTCGCATTCGACCCGGGCCCCGTCCGTCACGACCTGTCAGCGCACCTCGTAGGTGCCGGTCAGCAGACCGCGGGCGATGGCGTGCCCGAAGACGTTGAAGCCGAGGAAGGCCGGGCTCGACTCGGGCGTGACACCCTCGAGCGCCTCGACGTCGAGTGCGTGCACCGCGACGATGTAGCGATGGTGGCCGTGGCCGGCCGGCGGAGCGGCACCGATGAACCCGTGGGCTCCGCCGTCGTGGCGCAGCGTGACGGCCTGCTCCGGAAGAGCGTCCGAGTCGGCGCTACCCGCACCCGCCGGCAGCTCCGTGACCGAGGTGGGGATGTTCGCGACGGCCCAGTGCCAGAAACCCGACGCCGTGGGGGCGTCCGGATCGAACACCGTGACGACGAAGCTCTTCGTCTCGGCGGGGAAACCCGACCAGGACAGCTGCGGGGAGACGTCGCCGCCCCCGGGGATTCCGAACGCACCGCTGGCCTGCGGGAGTTTCCATTCCTCGCCCTCGGCGAAGTCCGCGCTGGTCACCTCGAAGGTGGGCAGCTCGGGCAGGAACTTGTACGGGTCGTAATCGAAAGCCATTCCGGTCCTTTCGTGACGGTTTCATGTGTTCTAGGCGTGCATGAGGAAGTGTTCCATGACCCGGGTGCCGAAGCGCAGTGCCTCGACGGGGACACGCTCGTCGACACCGTGGAACAGCGCGGCGAAGTCCAGATCGGGCGGCAACTTCAGCGGCGCGAAACCGAAGCAGCGGATGCCGAGCTTGGCGAACGCCTTGGCGTCGGTACCGGCCGAGAGCATGTACGGCACCGTCCGGCCGATCGGGTCGTGCGCGAGGATCGCGGCGTTCATCGCGTCGACGAGCTCGCCGTCGAAGGTGGTCTCGTACGGCTCGAGGCCGGTGATCCACTCTCTGGTGACATTGGGCCCGATCAGCTCGTCGACAGTGCGTTCGAACTCGGCGAGCCGGCCCGGCAGGATACGGCAGTCGACGACGGCGTGCGCGGTGCGCGGGATGACATTGGCCTTGTACCCGGCGTCGAGCATCGTGGGGTTCGCGGTGTCGCGCAGGGTCGCGCCCACGATGCGGGCGATCGACCCGAGCTTGGCGAGCGCCCCCTCGAGATCGGGCGAGGCCGGGTCGAAGTCCAGCCCGGTCTCCTCGCTCACGGCGGAGAGGAACTCGGCCACGGAATCGTTGACGACCAGAGGGAAGGTGTGGGATCCGAGCCGGGCCACCGCGCGGGAGAGGACGGTGACGGCGTTGTCCTCGTGCAGGAAGGAGCCGTGCCCGGCGACACCCGTGGCGGTCAGGCGCATCCAGCGCATGCCCTTCTCGGCCGTCTCGACCATGTACAGGCGACGTTCGGTGCCGTCGGGACGCGGCACGGTCAGGGAGAACCCGCCGACCTCCCCCACGGCCTCGGTCACGCCCTCGAACAGCTCGGGCCGGTGCTCGACCAGCCACTGCGAACCGAACTTGCCTCCGGCCTCCTCGTCGGCGACGAACGCGAACACCAGATCGCGCGGGGGCACGATGTTCTCGACCTTGAAGTAGCGGGCGACGGCGATCATCATGCCGACCATGTCCTTCATGTCGACCGCGCCGCGTCCCCACACGTAACCGTTCTCGACGGCCCCGGAGAACGGGTGCACGCTCCAGTCCGCGGCCTCGGCCGGCACAACGTCGAGGTGGCCGTGGAGCATGAGGGCACCGCGGCTCGGGTCGGAGCCGGGCAGCCGCGCGAAGACGTTGCCGCGGCCCGGCGCTCCGGATTCGACGTAGGTCGTCTCGTAGCCGACCTCCTCGAGCACGGAGGCGACCCACTCGGCGCATTCGCGTTCGCCGCGGGTAGTGGTGGGTTCGCCGGTGTTCGAGGTGTCGAACCGGATGAGGCGGGAGACGAGGTCGACGACCTCCTCCTCCGCCCGGGACGGCTGGTGGGCGCTCGTGTCAATGGCCATGGCCGTATGTCTACCACCGCCCGTCCGCCATCTCGACAGTTCGGATCACCGCAGGTGGAGGTGGCGATTTGGGACCGTGGGCGTGGTGGGTTACTCTTTCACAGCGCCCACGACGAGTGGGCGCGAGCACCAGGTCCGAGTGGCGGAATGGCAGACGCGCTAGCTTGAGGTGCTAGTGTCCTATTAACGGACGTGGGGGTTCAAGTCCCCCCTCGGACACTCCGAAACCCGAAGGCCCCGAACCGATATCGGTTCGGGGCCTTCGGTCCGTCCGGGGTCCGCTCAGTCCCGGCGGCCCTTGCGGAAGTACCGGATCGGGCCGAAGAAGTTCACCGCGATGGTCAGCGCCCAGCGCAGCTTGCTGCCGTTGATCTTGTCGGCCGGTCGCCTCGCCAGATCGGCCCAGGCCGCGACGGCGAGCGACAACTGCACCACCGCGAGCAGGACCACCAGCACCTGCTGGGGGCGGCTCAGTTCGGCGAACTTCTTCTTGGACAAGGGGGAGCTCGGGCTCATCGTTCCTCCGGTACCTGCACGGGAATTCGGACACGATCATCCTGCCCGATACGATCGGGCATACAGCAGCACACGGAAAAAGGCAGATGAACCCCCACAGCGACACCACCGCCGAACCCGCCACCGACGGCTTCACCCGCATCGACCCCGACGATCTGGCCACCTGTCTGCGGGTGCTCGACCAGGCAGCGGGTCTCGACGCCGAACATCCCGACGCGATCGCCGTGCAGCGGGCCGTGGGGCACATGTTCAAGAAGTTCAAGCGGCTGCGCCGCAACGAGGCCCGCAAGCAGCGCGTCGACGCCGACCGTCAGGTGCTGTCCGCGACCGCCACCGCCTCCCCCACCCGCATCGACGACGAGACCGCCGGACTCCCGCTGGCGTCGTCGACTCGCGGTGCAAGCGCGGGAACGCTGCTGCGTCCGCGGCACTGCTACATCTGCAAGGACAAGTACACCCGCGTCGACGCCTTCTATCACCAGTTGTGCCCGACGTGCGCCGAGGAGAACCACGCAAAACGCGACGCGCGCACCGATCTGCGGGGCCGTCGCGCCCTGCTCACCGGCGGTCGCGCCAAGATCGGCATGTACATCGCATTGCGGTTGCTGCGCGACGGCGCGCACACCACCGTCACCACGCGGTTCCCCAACGACGCGATCCGCCGCTTCACCGCGATGGAGGACAGCGGCGACTGGCTGCACCGGCTGCGCATCGTCGGCATCGACCTGCGTGATCCCGCCCAGGTGGTCGCCCTCGCCGACGATGTGGCCGCGCAGGGTCCGCTGGACATCCTCATCAACAACGCCGCGCAGACGGTGCGCCGCTCCCCCGGTGCCTACTCGGCGCTGGCCGAGGCGGAGGCCGATCCGCTGCCCGCCGGTCCGCGCCCCGAGGTCCTGACCTTCGGCAAGCCCTCGGACGCCCATCCGGCTGCTCTGGCCGGGTCGCTGCCGGCCGAGTTGTCGGCGCACTCGTTGACCTCGCTGGCACTGGTGGCCGGATCGGCGACACCCGAGCGGGTCGCGGCCGGCGTCGCCGTCGACGCCGGTGGCCTGCTGCCGGATCTCGTGCACACCAACAGCTGGGTCCAGACCGTCGGCGAGGTCGAGCCGCTGGAACTGCTCGAGGTGCAGCTGTGCAACTCGGTGGCGCCGTTCATCCTCGTCAACCGTCTGCGTCCGGCGCTCGCCGCGTCCCCGGCCCGCCGCAAGTACGTCGTGAACGTCTCCGCGATGGAAGGGCAGTTCGGGGGTCGCCGCTACAAGGGCGCCGGGCATCCGCACACCAACATGGCCAAGGCCGCGCTGAACATGCTCACCCGCACCAGCGCCGAGGAGATGCTCACCGACGGCATCCTCATGACCGCCGTCGACACCGGGTGGATCACCGACGAACGGCCGCACCACACCAAGATGCGGCTGGCCGAGGAGGGATTCCACGCCCCGCTCGATCTCGTCGACGGTGCCGCCCGTGTCTACGACCCGATCGTCCAGGGCGAGGCCGGCACGGACCTGTACGGATGCTTCCTCAAGGACTTCCGCCCGGCACCCTGGTGATCCGGACCCGGTGATTTGGGGAGACCGGTTCCACACCGTGGATCGTGGCCCACTCTCCGGGCCGCGGCGATAATGGATAACGTCCCCGCAGGCTCGCACGAGGAGAGTCATGACTGTCGCTGTCGTTCACGCCGATACCCCCGAAGGCCGGATCGCTCTGCAGGCCGCGGTGCGGGAGGCCGCCGACCGGCAGCAGTCGCTGGTGGTGCTCCACCCGCTTGACGAACCCGACGAGGTGGAAGGCGTGCGGGCACAGGTGAGCGAGGTGGCCGGTACCGACGGCTGGGAGTTGCTCTCGGCCGTCCACGACGGCGATCCGGTCGGCACGACCGTCGAACTGCTTGCGCGCAGCGGCGCCGAACGCGTGGTCATCGGCAGCCGCGGGCGCACCGCGACCGGCAAGTTCCTCGTCGAGCGGGCGGTGCAGCGGCTGATCACCGAGTCGTCGGTGCCGGTGCTCGTCATCAAGGCCGGCTGAGGCGCCGCCCGCCCTCCGGCAACCGCGTTCGTTCCGAGGCCGTTCGTTCTACCCTGGGCACATGGCGTTCCGGGTGGTCGCCGACCTCACGGCCTTCGTGCATCTGCTCTTCGTGCTCTACGTCGCGTTCGGTGGTTTCCTCGCGTGGCGGTGGCCCCGCACGATCGTCGCGCACGTCGTCGCGGTGGTGTGGGGAGCGGCCTCGGTGGCCGTGGGGTTCGACTGCCCGCTGACCGCGGTGGAGAACTGGGCACGCCGCGAGGCCGGCCAGGAAGGTCTGCCGCCGAGCGGATTCATCGATCACTACCTCACCGGGGTGATCTACCCGGAGTCCGCGCTCGGCGCGGTCCGCGCCCTCGCCGCGCTCGCCGTACTCATCTCGTGGGTGGTGCTGTGGCGCCGGATCCGTGTGACGAAGGTCGCCCCCGAGACTTACTCCTGAGTAGGGTGAGGGGCATGACTGTCTCCCGGGATCTCGACATCGTTATCTACGGCGCCACCGGCTTCGTCGGGCGCCTCACCGCCGCCTATCTCGCCGAGAACCTCCCCGACGGCGTCGCCGTCGGACTCGCAGGACGTTCACGCACCAAACTCGAGAAGCTCGCCGCCGACCTCGGAACCGACTGGCGGCTGATCGAGGCGAACGCCGACGATCCCGCCTCGCTGACCGCGCTCGCCGAGTCCACCCGCGTGGTGATCACGACCGTCGGTCCCTACGCCACGTACGGGCTGCCGCTCGTGCAGGCGTGCGCCGAGGCCGGCACCGACTACGTCGACCTCACCGGCGAGGTGCTCTTCCACCGCGAGAGCATCGACCGCTTCGACGACGTGGCCCGGCGCACCGGCGCCCGCATAGTCCACTCGTGCGGTTTCGACTCCGTCCCGTCCGACCTCGGCGTCCATGCGCTCTACCGCGCCGCGGAGGCCGACGGCAACCTGCCGCTCACCGACACGACCTTCGTGCTCGGCTCCTTCCGCGGCGGGGTGAGCGGCGGAACCATCGATTCGCTCCGGCAACAGCTCGACGCGGTCCGCAAGGATGCCGCCGCACGGAAGATCGCCGCGCGCCCGTACTCGCTGTCCCCCGATCGGGCTCGGGAACCCGATCTCGGTCGCCAGAACGACTTCGCGTTCGTCGACGGCAAATCCGTGGCGCCGGAGATTTCGGGGCGGCTCGCACCGTTCGTGATGGCCTCCTACAACACCCGCATCGTGCGACGCAGCAACGCGTTGCGCGACTGGGCCTACGGACGCCGGTTCCGCTACCGGGAGGTGATGAGTGTCGGCTCCTCACCGCTCTCCCCCGTCCTCGCCGGGCTCGTCGGACTCGGCACGGGAGCCCTCGCCGCCGGCCTGTCGTTCCCGCCCACGCGGTTCGTCCTCGACAAGCTCCTGCCCGCGCCCGGTGAGGGACCGTCGGAGGAGACCCGCGAGAACGGTTACTTCACGGTGGATCTGTACGCTTCGACCGAATCGGGAGCTCGCTACACCGCGCGGTTCTCCGCGCAGGGCGACCCAGGTTACAAGGCCACGGCCGTGATGCTCGGCGAGTCCGCCCTCTCGCTCGCCCTCGGCGGCGCGGCCCTGCACGCCGGTGGCGGTGTCCTCACCCCCGCGGTGGCCTTCGGGGACGTGCTGACCGAACGGCTCCGCACGGCCGGTTTCGAGATCTCCGCGCGCCGCCTCGGCTGACCTCGCCTCCGGCGCGCCCGATCGGCGCGCCGGGCCCGCCGAGTGTGGCTCCGTCGCTTCGACGGGCTATGCTCGACCGGACCGAACGATCCGCGCGCGGAACGAGACCTGAGGACGTGACCATGGCTGCGACGAGTACCGAGATGGCTCCGGCCGCTCGTCTCGCGCTCATGCCGTTCTGGCCGACCCGTCGCGGCGCCTGCTTCGATTGTCTGTGTTGCACCCGGGAGTGTTGCTGAGCGCTTCGCCGCTCGTCCAACTTTTCGGGTTCTTCCAGCTTTCGGAGCCAACGCATGTTCAATCTGCTCATCTTCACGCTCGTCGGTGTCGGCGCACAGCTCGTCGACGGCGCACTCGGCATGGCCTTCGGTGTCACCGCGACCACCCTGCTGCTGTTCAGCGGTGTCGGTCCGGCGCACGCGAGCGCCGCCGTGCACCTCGCCGAGGTCGGAACCACCCTCGTCTCCGGTGCCTCGCACTGGCGGTTCCGCAACATCGACTGGAAGGTCGTGCTGCGACTCGGTGTTCCCGGTGCCATCGGCGCCTTCCTCGGCGCGACCGTGCTGTCGGGACTGTCCACCGAGGCCGCCGAACCGGTGACCGCCGGAATCCTGCTGGCCATCGGCGTATACGTCGCGTTGCGCTTCTCGGTACGACCCCCTGCGGTCGCCCACGCCCGCACCTCCCCGCACACCGCGAAATTCCTGTCGCCTCTGGGCTTCTTCGGCGGCTTCATCGACGCGAGCGGCGGTGGCGGCTGGGGACCGATCACCACCAGCACCCTGCTCTCCCGCGGTAAGACGGCACCGCGCACCGTGATCGGTTCGGTGAGCGCGTCGGAGTTCCTCGTCGCGGTCGCGGCGAGCGTCGGCTTCCTGTTCGGGCTCGGCCACGACTCCCTCGGCAATCTCGTGATCGTCGCCGGTCTCGCGCTCGGCGGTGCCCTCGCGGCGCCGGTCGCGGCCTGGCTGGTCAGCCGCGTCCCTGCGACGCTGCTCGGTACCGGCGTCGGCGGTGTCATCGTGCTGACCAACGCGCACAAGCTCGCCAAGACTGTCGACCTCTCCGGCGCGGCGCTGGCGGTGCTCTACCTCGCCATCGTCGCTGCGTGGCTCACGCTGCTGATCGTGTCCTGGAAGCGTTCGCGCCTCACCCCCGCGGAGAAGAGCGGTTCGCTCGAACCGCTGGCGCAGCCGACACCGGCGGCACTGCTCGAAGGTACCGACGCGACGCCTCTCCCCGGGGCCCGTCCGGAGCCTCGGGAGGTGCCCGGACACAACGAAACTCGCCTGAATTCCACCACGTCACCACGGACTCCCGACGGGGCCTGATATCGCGGTTATGCCCGCGTGCGGTGGTGCTTCCCGATCCCGCCATCGAAGCGGCCGGCGGATTCGCGCACAGCATGCCGATCGACATGGCCCGGCACCGCCTTCACCGCGGCCGGCGTCGAACTCCCCCAGGCCTGCGTGTCGATCACCGTCGGCGGCCGCGATGCCGCGATGGTCCTCGATCCGGCAGTGCCGTGGCGGTCGCCAAGCAGCTTCTCGGGCTGTAACGCACGGTGTCGCAGCCCTCGACCGCCCGGGCGGAACCAAGATCACGTACAACTCGTGCGGACGCTACGATGCGCCGTGGGAATCTGCCCCGATACGCCGTCGCATCCGCGACCCTCGCCGGCGCCCTGCTCCTCGGAGCGTGCTCCTCCGGCGACGACGCCACCTCCGACACCACCTTCGACGCCGACACCGTCAGCGAACCGACCGGCCTCGGCAGCGACATCCTCGCCCGCTTCGACTCGTGCGATGATGTCGCGCCCGCCGTCGCCCCCTACATCGAGCGGCACTGAGCCTGCGCTCCTCGAGCGGCGTGGAGGAGTACAGCGTCTACTGCGCATGGGAGACCCCGGACAGCGTCACCAACCTCGACGAGATCCGGTCGGTGGAGATCGTCCTGCCACCGGGATCCGGCAACGTCCCGTCGGCGAGCGACCTCGAAACCGGCGGTCTCGAACTACTCCCCGACGCACGACGCGTAGATCGCCACCGGGACGACGAGAATCCCTGCCGCCGAAGCGCACACGGCGACCATGGCGAACACTGCGAAGGTGTAGAGACCGACCACCCATGGCGGGTCCGCAGCACGCTCGACCGCCGGTGCGGCCGCAACGCGACGATGTAGGTGAGCTGTCCCCCAACCATGAGACTCCCAGTGCCACAAGCGTGCCCACGACCAGCCGGTCGCGCGGTGCGGACGTGACGAGAACGAGTCCGAGCGCGAGCAGCGGCATGAGGAACCACTGCGAAACGTCGGTGAACGCCGAATCGGGCGCGAGAACCCGAAAACGAGATGAGCCGCCGCGACGATCGCGAACGCACCGAGAACGGTGACGGCGATCGTGCGGCGGCTCACGGGATCAGGAGTCCTCGTCGGACGTTCCGGGGTCGTGCACCCCGTCGAAGGCGTCGAGCAGGCGTTGCGCGGCGAGTGCGGCGGTCAGCGAACCGTCGCGCACCCCGGCCTCGACGTCCTTGCGGATCGCCCGCACGCGCGGGGAGGTCTCGAGACGACGCAACAGCTGGTCGTGCACCATCGTCCACGTCCAGTCCACCTGCTGACGGCGCCGGTTCTCGTCGAACATGCCCGCCTCGGTGAGCACTTTCTTGTGCTCGAGCACGGTGTCCCAGAAGGTGTCCAGACCGTTGCCGGTCATGCCGCTCATGGTGATCACCGGCGGCTTCCAGATCGCGTCGTGCGGATGCACCATGCGCATCGCGCCGGCGAGTTCGCGGGCGGCGACCCGCGCGTCGCGTTCGAACTCCCCGTCGGCCTTGTTGACGGCAACGAGGTCGGCGAGTTCGAGCACGCCCTTCTTGATGCCCTGCAGCTGGTCGCCGGTGCGGGCCAAGGTCAGGAAGCAGAAGGTGTCGACCATGTTCGCGACGGTCACCTCGGACTGTCCGACACCGACGGTCTCGACGAGGATCACGTCGAAACCGGCAGCCTCGAGCAGCACCATCGTCTCGCGGGTGGCCTTCGCGACCCCGCCGAGCGTGCCGGCCGAGGGCGACGGGCGGATGTAGGCGTCCCGCTGCACCGCGAGCCGCGCCATCCGTGTCTTGTCGCCGAGGATCGAACCACCCGTGCGGGTCGACGACGGGTCGACGGCCAGCACCGCGACCCGATGCCCCTGCTCGAGCAGATGCATGCCGAGCGCGTCGATGAAGGTCGACTTGCCGACACCGGGCACACCGGTGATACCGACACGAATCGCGTTGCCCGCGTTGGGAAGCAGGCGCAGCAGCAACTGCTGCGCCCGCTCCCGATGGTCGTCGCGGGTCGACTCGACCAACGTGATGGCCCGCGCGAGGCCGGCCCGCTCGTTGGCGAGCACGGCCTCGGCGAGGGCGTCGACGTCGATCTGCCGTCGGCGGGTCTGCGCGGCGCCGACCGAGGAGTCGCTCATGCCGACGTCAGCCTCCGAGGTGGTGGCCGAGCTGCGCGGCGAGCTTGGTCAGCAGACCGGTCGCCGCATCCGCGATCACGGTGCCGGGCGGGAAGATCGCCGCCGCACCCGCCGCGTAGAGCTCGTCGAAGTCGCCCGGCGGGATGACACCACCGACGACGATCATGATGTCCTCGCGGCCCACCTCGGCCAGCGCCTGCTTGAGGGCAGGGACCAGCGTCAGGTGACCCGCGGCCAACGACGACACGCCGACGACGTGCACGTCGTTGTCGGCCGCCTGCTGGGCGACCTCTTCGGGGGTCTGGAACAGCGGTCCCACGTCGACGTCGAATCCGAGGTCGGCGAAAGCCGTGGCGATCACCTTCTGGCCTCGGTCGTGACCGTCCTGGCCCATCTTCGCGACGAGGATGCGGGGGCGACGACCCTCCTCCTCGGCGAACTTCTCGACCAGTTCGGTTGCGGCGGTGATGTTGGTGGCCTTGCCGGCCTCGTCGCGGTACACGCCGCTGATCGTACGGATCTCGGCCTGGTGGCGGCCGTAGACCTTCTCCAGGGCGTCCGAGATCTCACCGACGGTGGCCTTCGCGCGGGCCGCGTCGATGGCCAGCGCGAGCAGGTTGTTGTCGAGACCCTGGCTCTGCGCACCGGCGGCGCGGGTGAGCGCGTCGAGGGCGGCGCGGGTGGCCTCCTCGTCCCGGTCGGCGCGCAGTTGCTCGAGCTTGGCCAGCTGCTCGGCCCGCACACGCGAGTTCTCGACCTTGAGGACCTCGATCTCGTGGTCCTCGGTCACCTGGTACTTGTTGACGCCGATGACGGGCTGACGACCGGAGTCGATGCGCGCCTGGGTGCGGGCGGCCGCCTCCTCGATGCGCAGCTTCGGGATGCCCTCCGAGATCGCCTGCGCCATACCGCCGGCGGCCTCGACCTCGGCGATGTGGGCGCGGGCCTTGTCGGCCAGCTCGTGGGTGAGCCACTCGACGTAGTGCGAGCCGCCCCACGGGTCGATGGGCCGCGTGGTGCCCGACTCCTGCTGCAGCAGCAGCTGGGTGTTGCGGGCGATGCGCGCCGAGAAGTCGGTGGGCAGTGCCAGCGCCTCGTCGAGCGCGTTGGTGTGCAGCGACTGGGTGTGGCCCTGGGTCGCGGCCATCGCCTCGACGCACGTGCGGGCGACGTTGTTGAAGACGTCCTGTGCGGTGAGCGACCAGCCGGAGGTCTGCGAGTGGGTGCGCAGCGATTTCGACTTCGGGTTCTTCGCCCCGAACTTCTCGACGAGCTCGCTCCACAGCAGGCGACCTGCGCGCAGCTTCGCGACCTCCATGAAGAAGTTCATGCCGATCGCCCAGAAGAACGACAGGCGCGGCGCGAACTTGTCGACGTCCATGCCGGCGTCGAGTCCGGCGCGGATGTACTCCATGCCGTCCGCGAGGGTGTACGCGAGCTCGAGGTCGGCCGTCGCGCCGGCTTCCTGGATGTGGTAGCCGGAGATCGAGATCGAGTTGAAGCGCGGCATCTTCGCCGAGGTGTACGCGAAGATGTCGGAGATGATCCGCATCGACGGCTTCGGCGGGTAGATGTAGGTGTTGCGGACCATGAACTCCTTCAGAATGTCGTTCTGGATGGTTCCGGCCAGCTGCTCGGGCTTGACGCCCTGCTCCTCCGCCGCCACGACGTACAGCGCCAGGATCGGCAGCACCGCGCCGTTCATGGTCATCGACACCGACACCTGCGACAGATCGATGCCGTCGAACAACTGACGCATGTCGAGGATCGAGTCGATCGCGACACCGGCCATACCGACGTCACCCTGTACACGCGGGTGATCGGAGTCGTAGCCGCGGTGCGTGGCCAGGTCGAAGGCCACCGACAGGCCCTTCTGACCGGCGGCGAGGTTGCGCCGGTAGAAGGCGTTGGACTCGGCGGCGGTGGAGAAGCCGGCGTACTGCCGGATGGTCCACGGCTGGTTCACGTACATCGTCGGGTACGGCCCGCGCACGAACGGGGCCAGACCCGGGTAGCTGCCGAGCGGGTAGCCCTCGGCGACGACGGCGTCGCGGTCGGCCTTGGTGTAGACCGGCTTGACGTCGATGCCCTCGGGCGTCGACCACACGACGTCTTCGGTGCTGTAGTTGTTCGCCTCGGCGACGGACTCGACGAGCGCGGCGGCCTGCTCCGCGGTGGGAGCGGTGGGCGCCGGCGCGGCCGGGTCCGTCAACGGGACGTCGGCGAAGCTGCCGATTTCGTGTTCGATGCTCACTTACGCTCCCAGAGTGTTCAGCAGGTCGGTGAGGGCGGCGACGGCGTCGATGCGCGCGGTGAGGAAGCCGTCCGGACGATCGTCCCCCTGCGCGTCCTTCACGGCCTTCTCGGGTCCGGCCAGCAGCACCGTCGTGATCCCCGCCGCACGCAGCGCAGAGGTGGCCGTACCGGCCTGCTCGCCGTAGCGGGTGTCGGTGCCGCACAGCACGGCGACGGACGTTCCGGTGTCGCCCACCAGGGACGACAGGTCGGCGTCGAGATCGAGCGGTCCGGGATTGACCGCTTCGATGCCACCGGCGGCGAGCAGGTTCGTCGCGAAGGTCGCCCGTACGTTGTGTTCGGCGATCGGCCCGAGCGGGGCGAGCAGCACCCGCGGGCGGGCACCGTGCGAGGCCAGGTAGGCATCCGAGCGGTCGCGCAGCGCCTCGAACGGTGCGGCGTACCGCGCGGCGGACGCGCCGGCCTCGGCGACACCGACCGGCAGCGGCTTCTCGGCCAGGTTCGGGAACTCGTTGACCCCGGTCACCGAGAACGTGCGGTGCGCGATGTCGGACTCGCGGCGGGCACGCGTCTGCGCGACACGCTCGGCGATCAGCCCTGCCTCGAGAGCGGCGCGGTAGCCACCGGCCGCCTCGATCTCCTGGAAGAAGCCCCATGCCTTCTCTGCGATCTGCGCGGTCAGTTCCTCGACGTACCAGGAACCGGCGGCGGGATCGAGAACGCGCCCGAGGTTGGACTCCTCGAGCAGCAGCAGCTGGGTGTTGCGGGCGATCCGGGCGGAGAACGCCTCGGACACCTCGAGCACACCGGCCGGCAGTGCGGAGTCGAACGGCAGGACCGTGACGGCGTCGGCGCCACCGACACCCGCGCCGAACGCAGCGAGGGTCGTGCGCAGCATGTTCACCCACGGATCGCGCTGGGCCATCATCGCCGCGGAGGTCACGGCGTGCTGCGGAGCGTTGCCGGCCTCGGGGGCACCGGCGACCTGGGCGACGCGCGCCCACACCTGACGACCCGCGCGGAACTTGGCGATGGTCTGGAACTGGTCGTCGGTCGCGGCGAGACGGAATTCGAGCTGACCGAGCGCGGCCGCAACGGGAACCCCGGCGTCGACGAGTGCTCGCACATAATCGAGGCCGGCGGCGATCGCGGCACCGAGTTCTTCGGCGTCGGACGAACCGGCGTTGTGGAAGGCGGTGCCGTCCACGGTGAGGGCACGCACCGCTTCGGTGCGGTCGGCGGCGGCCCGTGCCAGCTCGACGGCCTCGTCGAGAGATACGTCGGGACGCTCGGAGAACGCGCTCGTGAGCGGCGCTGCACCGAGGAAGATGCGCACGGCGGCGCGGTCCTCGATATCGGTGCGGTTGTCGAGCACGGAGTACACGGCGGTGGTCGCTGCGACCGCGTCGGCACCGGCGTCGAGACGGACCGGCGCGAGGTCGAGGAGCACACCGTTGAGCGCGGTGTCGAGCGCGTCCACGGGGACCGCGCCGGCGCCGAGACCGAGCCACACCGAGCTGACGCCGTTGTTCAGCGCGTCGAGGATGCGCTCGTTGACCGAGGCCGCGTCGGTGCCGGTGAACCGGACGTCGACGAGCCAGCCGGTGTTGACGTCGCGCGTGGACGAGCCGCCGCGGACGAACGGGAACTCACCGGGCAGCGGCGCTTCGTCGCGCTCGTCGCGGACGCCGTACAGCGGCGCGACGGTGACGTCGTCGTAGGTCGTGGTCTCGAGCAGACGCTGCGGCTCGGGTCCGAGTTCGGCCGGGTCGACACGTCGGGACTTGGCCAGCACCCCCGCCACCGCGTCCTGCCACTGCGCATATGCGCGCGCGGCATCCTCGGCTTCTGCAGCTAATGACACGGGCGATTCCTCCTACTGCGGGTTTGCAGGCTTTGTACGGACGGCGTTGTCGGCCGGAGGTGGGCAACCTCGAAATGGGTAGGTTGCCTTCGGTGTGATGCTATCCCCGCACATCGCGCGATCGTTGTGGGGATCACCACAGTTTTTCTAGCGCTCGATAACGACGTCCTCGATCGGAACGTTATCGTGCCGCCTTCGTCACTCTGCTCGCGGGGATGCAAGAGACCGCCCGGCCGGTAGTGTGGACGCTCGTGACGAGGCTTGCCGCAGACCGCAGAGTGCTCGGCATCCTGGGCCTGGTGGCGGCTCTCGTCGTCGTAGCTCTCGTGGTGCCGCATCCGACGATCGCCCAGATCCGGGAGTGGTCGGAATCGGTGCACGGCCCGGCAATTGTCCTGGCGTTCTTCGCCGTCCACGCCCTGGTCACGATCGCCCCGATTCCGCGCACGGTGTTCACCCTCAGCGCCGGCGTGCTGTTCGGCAGTGCCGTCGGTATCGGCGTGACGGTCGCCGCCTCCACGGTCAGCGCCGTCCTGGCGTTCCTGCTCGTGCGGGCCGTCGGACGCAAGGCCGTGGAATCGCGCCTCACGCACCCGGCGGCGAAAGCGATCGATCTGCGGCTGGCACGCCGCGGATGGCTCGCGGTCGGCTCCCTGCGGCTGATCGCCGCCGCCCCGTTCTTCGTCGTGAACTGTTGCTGCGCCGTCTCGGCGGTCCGTCTCGTCCCCTACACACTCGCGACGGTCGTGGGCATCCTGCCGGGCACCGTGGCGGTCGTACTCCTCGGCGACGCCCTGACCGGGCAGACCGATCCGCGGCTGATGGTGATCA
This sequence comes from Rhodococcus sp. Chr-9, assembly GCF_000801125.1. Lineage (NCBI taxonomy): Bacteria > Bacillati > Actinomycetota > Actinomycetes > Mycobacteriales > Nocardiaceae > Rhodococcus > Rhodococcus sp. Chr-9. The sequence continues at coordinate 595,375 of NZ_JTIZ01000122.1, read as the reverse complement.
CCGGGGTGTGCATCGCGCTCGGTCTCGCCGGGCTGTTGCTCGAGGCTCGACTCCCCGAGCCCGCCGGTTCGGCGCTCGACGCCGTCGTCGAGCCGGATCAGGATCCGGCGACGAGATAGTCGGCCAGAATCGGACCGAGGACGGCGAGCGCGGCCGGGGTCATCATCTCCAGATGGTCGCAGTCGATCGTGTGCTCGGTGATCGTGCCGGACACCCACGGCCGCCACAGGGCCGGTGACGCACCGTCGTCCGTGCCGAGCGATCGCGCCGCGGCGACGAACAGCAGGTCGCCGTCGAAACATCGCAGGTCGAGCGTCGGCGCGGCCCGATGGACGTGCGCATAGGCCGTGAGGATCCGCTCCAGGTCGGCGGTGGACAGTCCGGTCTCGTGCCCGAGACTGCGGTTCACCGCGTCGAGCAGCTGCTCGGAGGTCATCTCGTTCGGCGTCGCGTGGGGCAGTTCGATGCCCAGTCCCGCCAGCAGCTCCGCGTGGGTGTGGGCACGCCGCTCGCGTTCGAGCGGGTAGTAATCGAGGACGACCAGGTCGACGGTCTCCCCCGCGGCGCGCAGTTCGACACCCATGTGGTGGGCGATCAGCCCGCCCTGGGACCAGCCGAGCACGGTGTAGGGACCTTGCGGTTGCACGGCCCGCATCTCCTCGACGTAGCGGTGCGCCAGTTCGGCGGGCGTCGCGTCGAGGGGTCCGCCCGAGAGGTACGGCAGTTGCAGCCCGTACACCGGCCGATCCGGCAGGTGGCGCAGCAGTCCCGCGTACACCCAGGACAAGCCGATCGCGACCTCAGCGGCTTCGAGGTGATCGACGTCGTCCACACGGAATTCAAGTCGCGGTTCGTCGAACACGGTTTCATGCTCGGCCAGTTCTACCCGGGCTGCACCCAGCCGGGTCTGTGGAATCACGACTTCCATCCACTCGACGCCCCGTTGCCGATGCTGGTCGCCCGCCACATGATGACGACCGATTTCCCGTTTCTCGTTGGTCGCCAGGAATGGCTGTGCGCCTACTTCAAGAAGTTCGCCCCGGCACTGCCGTCGACACTCCGCCTCACCATCGCGAAACGGATGAAGTACGACGGCGATGCGGTGGACGCGATCACCGCACATCATGAGCTGACGGGGAACGAGCCGGGCCGATAGGCTGTACGCGTCCCTGTCTCACATTCCGGTCGTCAAGCTTCAGGTCTTGATTATCGACAATCAAGCCCTCACACTTGACGCATGTTCGTCTTGACGGTCGACCAGCGGAGCAGCCGCCGAGACATCGACCGCGTGGCGGACCTCCTCACCGAACTGCAGGATGTTCCGCTGGTACGGCCCTTCGATCGCACCGCGGGCGACGAGGTCCAGGCCGTCGCGGACGATCCCGCCCTCGTCGTCGATCTCGTCCTCGACCTCCTCCGGAGGGAACGCTGGAGTATCGGGGTGGGAATCGGCCCGGTGGAGACCCCGCTCCCCGAACAGACACGCGCCGGCCGCGGACCCGCCTTCGAACACGCCCGCACCGCCGTCGAACGCGCCAAGAACGCCCCTGGGCAGGTCGCGGCCGAAGGCGACGACACCGAGGCCACCGCCGACGTCGACGCCGCGCTCACCCTGCTCGCCACCGTCGTCCTGCGCCGCACAGACCAGGGGCACGAGGCGGTCGACCTCGCTCGTCAGGGCCTGTCGCAGGCGCGGATCGCCGAGCGTCTCGGCATCAGCAAACAAGCGGTGTCCCAGCGCCTCGCCACCGCCGGGTGGCAGGCCGAACTGGCCGGACGCGAACTCGTGCGGCGACTCATGGAAAGGGCCGACCGTTGACCGCCCTCTCACTGGTGTGCCTGGCCGTGGCTGCTCTCGGACCCGCACTCGCGCTGCGCCCGAGCATGCCGGTGTGGCCGGCCGCCTCGTTGAGCATTGCGGGTCTCGCCGGTTCAGCCCTCGCCGCCACCGCGACCACACCGGTTCAGGGAGTCGCGCTCGCGGCCACGCTGATTCTCACCGCCACGGCGGCGATCACCGGGGGCGGACCCGCGGTCCTCGTGGCGTTCCGGATCGCGCGCCGGCAACCCGATGCCGGTCCCGAGCCCACCCCTCCCCCGGGCCCGCTCCGCGGCGGACGCGTCATCGGCGTGCTCGAACGCGGAGCGGTCACCGCCTCGATCCTCGCCGGATGGCCTGAAGGGATCGCCGTCATCATGGCGGTGAAGGGTCTCGCCCGTTATCCCGAACTACGCGAACCGAACGCCTCCGAACAGTTCATCATCGGCACGTCCACCTCGGTGCTGTGGGCGGTCGCGGTGTGCGGAGTCGGGCAGGCGCTGATCACCTGACGCCGGGATCTCCACCGTCAGGTCTTCTTCAGCGCACTCCCCTTGTGCATCGCGACGTGATCGGTCTTGTCGCTCCGGATCTCGTACTGCGGCTCGTCCTCGCTGCACCGCCGCGTGCGCCCCTTGAACTCCACGTCCTCCGTGTGCTTCGCAATGATCACACCCTCGACGTATCCGGCTTCGGAGTTCCATCGGACATGGTCACCGACGGAGAAGTGGGTCGCCATGTCGTCGTCCTCCCGATCGGCTCGCTTCCTGTGGCAGTCGGATAACCGTCTCCCATCGGTCCTACACCCCAAGACGATCAGTCCGTCCGATGCTCCGCGGGATCCGCGGACCCCTCGGCGACGGCACGGAAACGTTCGAGGTCCTCCGGACGGAACTCGGGCCGGGCGACCACCGCGTCGACGAGCAGACGCAACTGGTGCTGCAAGGCCGGCACCGACCCGGTGCGCCCCTGCTCGGAGAGATGATCGATGAGCATGCGCAGCACCCGGGCGAGCGCCGTGGCCACGTGCAGCTGCGCCGAGCCGGCCTGCCGGATCTGTTCGAAGGCGTGCTCGATGTACTCGTCGGGCGACAGGATCCACGGACGCAGCAGAATCCGGCCGTCCGCACCCCCGATCGCCGGCACCGGACTGTCGGTGACCAGCAGGGTGCGCAGCAGACTGCCGAGCCGGAGCACCACCTCGGTGGCGGTCGTCGGGTCGTTGATCGCCTGGCTCAGTGCGCGCAGCGCGATGTCGACGAGTTGCCGCAGCGCGAAGTCCACGTCCTGTTGCATGGTGCGCGTGTTCGAGATCTCCACGGCCGCCTCGAGCCGCCGCAGGATCACCGCCCGTTCCGGCTTCGGATGGATCCGCAGCAGCGGTTCCCCGCAGTGAATGTACGCGCCGGGACGCGTCTCCATCCGCACGACCGAACCCGGCGGTACCACGGCGAGAACGAGCTCGGCCGGCGCCTGGGTCACCCAGCCGTCGCGCCGGGCGTACACCGTCGCCCCCTCGGTGAAATCCGGCTCCGGCACCCGGTCGACGTGGATCTCGCCGCGCGAACTCCGGCTCGTGTTCGAGATGACCTTCTCGGCCTCCGAGGCGATGCTGCGCACCACCTCCCCGACCTGCAGACCGTGGGCCAGCCGGTTGAGATAGGCGATGATGAGCACCACGGTCGACACCGCGAGGACCACAGCGAGGGTGGTCGACAGTGTCGGGGCAGGTGCGGCGTCGTCCGCGCCGATGTGGCGCAGTGTCAGCACGCAGTAGACGAAGGTCGCCACCAGCACCCCGATCACCGTCTGGCTGGCCCGATCCCGGATGAAGGACCGCATCACCCGCGGCGAGAACTGGCTGCTGGCCAGCTGCAGGCTCACGACGGTCAACGAGAAGACGACACCGGCGGTGGTGATCGTGGCACCCGCCACGGTGCTCAGCAGCCAGATCGCGGCGTTGCTGTTCATCTTCATGCCCCACGCGAAGGGGCCGAAGACCCGATCGATGTAGCCGCTCACCTCCGCGAGCACGGCTCCGGCGACGACGACCAGCGCGGGCAGCGCGAACAGACTCTCCCGGAATCGGTATACGCCCGCGGCGATCCGCAACTGCATCCACGGTCTCGGCAGAGCACTCATGTCGACCAAGCTAACCATCCGCAATCCGTACCGCGGGCACTCGCAGCGAGCTGTGGGCACACGCACCGGATGTCCCCTACGGCACGGTTACGGCAAGTCCATGAGATACTCGACGGACAATTGAACAGCCACCGAACCGCGGCGGGAGAGTCCCGCACACAGCGGGCGCCGAAGGAGCAACCTCCCCGGGAATCTCTCAGGCCCCCCAGACCGCCACGGCGAGGCTCCTCTGGAAAGCAACTCTTCCGGGTTCACCGAAGGTGTAAGCGGCTCCGTCCGCGAAAGCTCTCAGGTCCGATGACAGAGCGGGGAACGACAACACCCGCTGGTGCTCGTTTCGTGCACCCTGGACCCGAGGTAGACGTGTGACCGTTTCCCTGGGCGCGCCCCTGCGCGCCGATCATGCGCTGCTCGAGCAGCGCCCCGAAGTTGCACCGACCGAGTCGCGTGGCCCTGTTCTCCCTCCCTCCCCCGCCCCGAAGTCGCCGCCGCGTACGAACCGGCGACTCGGGATCGCCGCGATCGTGCTGTCCGCGACCGCGATGGGCGCCGCAGGATTGTTCGGCCGCAAGGCCACTCCCGAAGGCGCGGTGCTCGGTGAAGCACTGACGCTCGGGCGGATGGCGGTCGGAGCGATCGGCATGCTCGTCCTGATCGCGCTGTCCCGCCGCCTCGGACAGTTGCGCCGGACCCGCCTGTCCTGGTCGGTCGTCGGTGGCGGTGTGCTCCTCGGACTGTCCCTCGCGACCTATCTGTCCGCCACGGTGTTGACCGACCTGTCCCGTGCCGTGGTTCTCCATTACCTCGGCCCCGTCGTCGCGACGGCCCTCGCCCGGGTGTTCCTGAAGGAGAGGGTCGGTCGCCTCGACGCCCTGTCGATCGGCACGGCGTTCGCCGGCATGTTGCTCGCCGCCGGCCTGGTGGGCGGTGAATCGTCCGGGGGCGAGCACGAGACGCTGGGTACCGTGCTGGGCGCCGCCTCGGGAGTCTTCTACGGCGGGGCCCTGCTGTGCTACCGCTATCGCACCGACATTCCGTCCGACGTCCGGTCCCTGTGGAACTTCGTCTTCGGCGCCGTCGCGGCAGGTGGGATGGTCGCGGTGACCCGACCCGACATGTCGGGGATGACCGCGACGCACTGGTTGTGGGCCGGTGGATTCTTCGTCGTCTGCGGTCTGTTCGCGCTGGGGCTGCTCGTCGTCGCAGGCAAGCACCTCCGCGCTGCAGAACTGTCCGGCCTGTCCTACCTCGAAGTCGTGGTCGCGCTGACGATCGGCATGGTCACCTTCGGAGAGTCCGTGACCGTGCTCGCCGCCGCGGGCGCCGGTCTCATCGTGGTGGCGATGGCACTGCCNTGACGAGTGGGAGGGCGCGCCGGTCGGCGCGCCCTCCCACTCGTCATCGGTTTCCGTTACTGCTGTTGCGGCGGCTCGGCCGGCTGCTCGGATGCGTCGTTCGTCATCCAGCGCTGCGCCGGCGGCGTTGCGGGCAACGCCGACTGTACTTCACCGGCACCCCTCTGCGTCCCCTCCGTGGCGAGACCCGTCCGCACTGCGGGGTCGACCGGCTTGCGCGCGACCGCCTCGGCTTCGGCGACGGCCTGGGCCACCTCGGGATCGCGCTTGGTCGCGAACCAATCCTCGACCTCGGCACTGTCGTCCTCGGGCCGTTGCAGTTCCTCGTCGACAGGACTCGGCTCGAAGCGGAAGACGCCGTCCTCGCCGGGCGCGCCGAGCGTCCGCGCGAATCCTTCGAGCGCCTTGCCGAAGTCGCTCGGCACCACCCACATCTTGTTCGCATCGCCCTGGGCCATCTGCGGCAGGGTCTGCAGGTACTGGTAGGCGAGCAGCTCCGGAGTGGGCTTGCCGGCCTTGATCGCGGCGAAGACCTTCTCGATGGACTTCGCCTCGCCCTGGGCCTCAAGGTAGCGCGCCGCGCGATCACCCTGCGCGCGCAGGATCCGCGACTGCCGGTCGGCCTCGGCTTCGAGGATTGCGGCCTGCTTCGCACCCTCGGCGGAGAGGATGCGCGACTGCTTGTCGCCCTCGGCGGTCTTGATCGCGGATTCACGGTGACCCTCGGCCGTGAGGATCATCGCGCGCTTCTCGCGGTCGGCCTTCATCTGCTTCTCCATCGATTCCTGGATCGACGGCGGCGGATCGATGCTCTTGAGTTCGACCCGGGCGACACGCAGGCCCCATCGGCCGGTCGCTTCGTCGAGCACACCGCGGAGCTGACCGTTGATGGAGTCGCGGGAGGTGAGCGTCTCCTCGAGGGTCATTCCGCCGACGACGTTGCGGAGCGTGGTGACGGTGAGCTGCTCGACCGCGGCGATGTAGTTGCTGATCTCGTAGACCGCCGCCTGCGGGTTCGTCACCTGGAAGTACACGACCGTGTCGATGCTCAGCGTCAGGTTGTCCTGGGTGATGACCGGCTGCGGCGGGAACGAGACGACACGTTCGCGTAGATCGACCTTCGCGCGGATGCGGTCGACGAAGGGCACCAGGAAGGTGAGCTGACCCGACGCCGTCCGGTAGTACCGGCCGAGACGTTCGATGACCGCGGCCTCCGCTTGCGGTACCAGCGATACCGATTTGGCCACGACCACCACGACCAGTGCCACCACTACGGCGAGCACGATCAGAGCTTCCATCCTCAGACACCCCTCCACACGACGGCAGTCGCGCCGTCTATCTGCATCACTGTCACTGTCGTTCCCGGCCCGTACACCTCGGTGGCGTCCAGCGGCCTGGCGGTCCACACCTCACCGTCGATCTTCACGCGCCCGGAATGCTCCCCCACCTGCTCGAGGACCAACGCGTGCTTGCCCGGGAGAGCGTCGATCCCGGTGGGCAGAGCGGGCGGCTGGGAGTACCGGCGCCTCAGCATCGGCCGGACACCGAGCAGCAGAACCAGCGAGGTCACGGCGAAAATCACCGCGTCGATCCAGACGGGCAGATCGGTCACCGCGGAGACACCGCCGGTGACGAGCGCTGCACCGCCGAGCATCAGCAGCGCGAAATCGCCCGTGAGCGCTTCGCCGGCCGCCAACGCCACTCCGGCGATCAACCAAATCAATGCGGCCACGATCACCATCGAACCACAAATCGGACATCCTGGCAGATGCCCTGGTGGAGGAAGCGGTCTTGGCCCCTCGTCCTCGAGGCTGCTTTCCGCAGGGAAGATCTCAGGTCGGTAATTCTATATTCTTCGGCTTTCCGTCCCGACCGGAATTTCACCCCGGCTTCATAAGTGGAGGCAGCCGAAACACATCCTTTTGCCGTTGGGAAATCGGTGATACCGTCCCCGAACTACCGGCATCACCCCCGCGCGTTCACTCCTCGTGGGAGCTCGATCAGCTCGTCAGGCGGTTCCACGCGGCCATCGACGACATCGAGGACCCGTACGAGCGCGCCGTCGAATGGATCGTCGAAGCGGTCCGCACCGTTCGCTACCACCCGGTCGCACGACGATTCGTCGACAACGAAGCCGCCCTCCCCCTCCACCGACAGCTGATGTCCGCATCCGTTCCCCAGGCTTCGCACCCGAGGAGTCCGGCAATGGAAGTCACTCCCGCACAGCGCGTTCGCGCAAACATCGAGGACGATGTACCCGTCGCCGACCGCACCTTCGTCCGGTCGCCGGCAGACCGCCGCATCCGGCCGATGTTCCTGTTCCGGGCGCTGTCGCTCCAGGACACCCACCCCACCGTCATGGTTGCGCTCGGTCAGCCCTCGTCGGGTTCGGTGACGAAGTCGACGAGGCGCTCCACGGCGCCGATGAGGTGCGATTCGAGATCGCGGAAGGAGTTCACGGCGTTGTAGACGCGCCGCCAGCCGTCCTGCGGCGTGCCCCAGCCGAGTTCACGGCAGACGCCGGTCTTCCAGTCCTGTCCGCGCGGAATGGAGGGCCAGGCGTCGATGCCCACGGCCTTCGGTTTCACGGCCTGCCACACGTCGATGTAGGGATGGCCGGTGACCATCACGTGCGGACCTAGATTCGCGGTGAGATGCTCCTCCTTGGACCCGGTGACGAGGTGGTCGGCGAGCACACCGACGCGTCGGCCCGAGCCGGGTTCGAACTCGGCCAGCCTGGCGCCGAGATTGTCGAGGCCCTCGAGTTGTTCGACGACCACGCCTTCGACCCGCAGGTCGTGCCCCCACACCCGTTCGACGAGGGCGGCGTCGTGCACGCCCTCCACCCAGATCCGGCTTCCCCGCGCCACGCGTGCGCGCAAACCCTCCACCCGGGTGGATCCCGAGGCGGATCTCGTCGGTGCGGAGGCGGGACGGATCTTCGGTTTGACGAGGGTGACGGGTGCTCCGTCGACCAGGAAGGCCGCGGGGCGCATCGCGAACAGACGGGTGCGTCCCTGCGCGTCCTCGAGCCGCACGAAGTCGCCGTCGTGGGTCTTCTCGATTCCCACGATCGCGCCGCACCAGCCGGATGCGGCGTCCTCGACGACGACGCCGCGCTCCGCTGCGAGTTCGGGAACGGCCTTCTTCTTGGTGCGGGCGTGGCCGGCGTAGATGTCGCCGCCGTAGATATCGCGTGGGCTCACGCCAGTCCACCCTAGGACATTGCGCGGGACCGCTCGCGCTGCCACGCCGGACCGCCGTGCGCGGTCGCCGTATGCTTTCGGGGTGAGTTCTCCGAGCCTGACGCTGACCGTGTGGGCGGGGTCGTGGCTGTCCGGTCACGCCTCCCCCGACGATGTGATCGATGCGCTGCACGAGTGGGCGCCGATGCATCTCGTGGGTGCCCACGATGCGGCGACGGCCTCCGCGGCGGATCTGCCCGACAAGGGTGTCGCCGACGGTGCCGCCCTGCTGCTCACCCTGATCCGCCGCGTCGATTCCGCCGCCGGCGCCGGTCTGCATCTCGTCCTTCCCGCCCCGGGCGACGTCCGCGCGTTGCCTGCCGGTACGGCGTTCGCCTCCGCGGCGCTGGCTGCCGGTGAAGGCGTCGTCGTGGGAGCGCCCGGAACCCCGGGGCTGGGTCTGGTACCCGTGATCGAGGGTCCGGACGTCCTACGGTGGAACGTCTTCACGCTGCCGGCGGTACCCGAGATCGCGGTCGACGGTGGTCTCGGTGCGGCCGAGTTCGCGATCCGCGAGGCGGTTCGTGATGCCGCCTCCGCGTTGAGCGGAATCCCGACGGTGGGCACCGACGGGCGCCGCACCGATCCGCGGACGGAGATCGCCGAGAAGGTCGCCGAACTCGCGCGGCACCGCTATCCCCCGTCACTGCCCGCACGTGCCGTGCGCGTCCTCGACACCGCAGACCAGGTCGCGGCGATCCTCACCGTGGCCGGTCGCGGAGGGGGTCTGCGGGCCGGTTCGGTGTCCGCCGCCACCGGCCGCGAGGGCGCGCTGCAGCCGCTGTGGGCCGCGGTCCGCGAGGCCCGCACCGGTGCGGTCGCGGCGGCTCTGCGGGCCGAGCACCATCACTGACCGCGGCCCACAGTGCGCGTCAACTCCAGTGCGCGTCGACTCCAGTGCGCGTCAACTCCGTTGCGCGGTGACCAACAGGTACTCCCAATTCATCGCTCCCCCACCGAGATCGTGACGTTGGGCGAGTTCGAGCAGGTTGAGATCGAGAGCCGCGACCCGATCGTGGTCGTCCGCGATGTTGCGGTACACCGCGATGGTGGGGCCGTAGGCGGACTTGAAGAACTCGCGGAAGTCCTCCCCGGTCGCGAAGCGTTCGACGCGCAGGTTCTCGGTGCGTGCCTGCAGGTCGGTGACACGGTCGCCGATCAGCTCGCGCACGTGCACCTCGTCGCCCCACAGCGGCGGCGGCTGTGCACCCGGCGGGGGCGGTGGCGCATACGGTTTCATCGTCGCGAACATCTGCCCGATGAAGCCGGTGGGGGTCCAGCTCAGTAGCCCGATACGTCCGCCCGGGCGGGTCACCCGGAGCAGTTCGTCGGCCGCGGCCCGGTGGTGGGGCGCGAACATCACTCCCACGCAAGAGATCACGGCATCGAAGCTCGCATCGTCGAACGGAAGCGCTTCGGCATCGGCTTCCTGCCAGTCGAGCGTCGCACCTGCCGCTTCGGCGTCACGGCGGCCGACCTCGAACAGTTCCGGGGTCAGGTCGGTCGCGAGCACCGTCGCACCGGTGAGCGCGGCGGGGATCGACGCATTGCCCGATCCGGCGGCGATGTCCAGGACACGGTCGCCCGGACCGATTCCGGTCGCGGCCACGAGAGCGGGGCCGAGTTCGGCGATGACCTCGGTCGCCACCGCTGGATAGTTGCCGAGTGCCCACATCGCCCGGTGCTTGGCCTTCAGGGCGAGATCGGCGTCGTGTGTCGTGGAGATGTCGGTCATCAGAGGATTCCTCCTGTCGAGGGACCCGGCTTCGGCACCGTCTCGGAAGCGGCCCGGGTCACGAATCGACTGTAGGAACGCGGACGCGGTGTCCTCCAGTACACAATCTGTACTGCACCGCCGCTCATCCGTGCTGGTCGCGGCGGTCGGACCGGCCTACGATCCGATCATGGGCCCGCCCTACCACCAGTTCTGTCCCGTCGCCAAGGCGATGGAGTTGTTCGACGAGAGGTGGACGCTGCTCGTGGTGCGCGAACTCGTGCTCGGCAGCGAACGGTTCAACGACCTCCGACGCGGCCTGCCCCGCATGTCGCCGACGCTGTTGTCGAAGCGGATGCACCAGCTCACAGCGGCGGGCATCGTGCAGCGCCTCGAGGACGGAAACGACGTCCGATACGTGCTCACCCCGGCGGGACGCGATCTCGAGACCGTCGTCGACGCACTCGGTGCGTGGGGCACGCGGTGGACCGGGAAACTCGGCGAGGTCGACCTCGATCCGCGACTGCTGATGTGGGACATGCACCGGCACGTCGACCATGCGGCCCTGCCGGAATCCCGGGTGGTCGTGGAGTTCGTCTTCCCGACGGTCACTCACGCGTCGCGCCGGTGGTGGATGGTCATCACGCCGCACGACGTCGACGTGTGCGACGAGGACCCGGGATTCGAGGTCTCGATCCGGGTGACGACGGGACTGCGGGAGCTGACCGAGATCTGGCGTGGCGAAGCGACCTGGCCGGACGCGTTGCGCTCGGGCGCCGTAGTCGTCGACGGTCCGAGCGCCCTGCGCCGATCGCTGCCCCGCTGGTTCGACTCCCCTCTGGCCTCACCGGCCGGGCACTCCGCCCGGTGAGGCTCGGAGGCATCTATCCGTTCGCGGCGGGCCGGGACGGGCGTTTCGGCGGCTCACAGCACCCGACGGCGCACAGGCTCCCGTTGCACGCGGACCCGAGCAGCGGTTCGGTGCCGCAGCGACGGGCGGTGACCCCCTCCCGCTGTTCCTCGACGAGCTCGCGGACGAGTTGCGCGAAGCGCGGGTCGGTTCCGGCCGTCGCCGCACGAGAGAAGCCCATGCCCAGCTCAGCGGCCCGATCGCGAGCCTCGGTATCGAGATCCCACACGACCTCGAGATGATCGGAGACGAACCCGACCGGCACGACCACGACGGCTCGGACTCCCCGTTCGTGCAGCGCATCGATGTGGTCGACGATGTCGGGTTCGAGCCACGGCACCTGCGGCGGACCGGACCGCGACTGCCACACCAGGTCGTAGTCGCCCTCGCCGAGCGCCTCGGCCACCAACCGCGCCGCTTCGGCGACCTGCCGGCTGTAGAGACGGCCGCCCTCCTCCGGCGGACCACCGGTCGCGTCGAAGGAGGTCGGAACGGAGTGCGCGGTGAACACCACGCGCGCGGAATCGCGCACGTCGTCGGCGAGTTCGACGCGGGCCGCGCGCACGGCGTCGGTGACGGCATCGAGGAACAGCGGGTGGTCGTAGAAGTGCCGCAGCTTCGTCAGCTGCGGGGCGTCCTCGACGGCGTCCCGCGCCCGCGCGATGTCCTCGTGGTACTGCCGGCAACCCGAGTAGCCGCCCCAGGCGGAGGTCGCGAACACCAGGGCGTTACGGATCCCTTCGTCGCGCATCCGCGCGACGGTGTCCTCGACCATGGGATGCCAGTTGCGGTTGCCGAAATAGATCGGCAGATCGATACCGTGCACGTCGAACTCGGCGCGGACGGCGTCGATGATCGCCCGGTTCAAGGCGTTGATCGGCGAGACACCCCCGAAGTGCAGATAGTGCTGCGCGACCTCGTCGAGTCGTTCCGGCGGGATCCCTCGTCCGCGGGTGACGTTCTCGAGGAACGGCCGCACGTCGTCGGGTCCTTCCGGTCCGCCGAACGACAGCAGCATCAGCGCGTCGTACGCCCCGGGGGTGTTCGTCATGGGAGTGCCTTCCGTCGTACGGTCAGCTGCCGAAGCCGACCTGGGAGTGGAAACCACCGTCGACGTAGACGATGGATCCCGTTGTCCCGGGTAGCCAGTCGGACAGCACCGCACACACGGTCTTCGCCACGGGCGTCGGATCGTCGACGTCCCAGCCGATCGGGGACGCCGCCGACCACCCCTCGTTCAGACGGTTCATCTCCGCGCCCGGGCCGGTCGCGTCGCCCGCGATGGCCTTGGCCGCGAGCGTCTTGATCGGGCCGGCGGCGACGAGGTTCGAACGGATACCGCGCGGGCCGACTTCCTTGGCCACGTAGCGGTTCACCGACTCGAGCGTCGCCTTGGAGACACCCATCCAGTTGTAGAACGGCACGGCCCGGGACGGGTCGAAGTCCATTCCGACGATCGAACCGCCCTCGTTCATGACGGGTAGGACGGCCTTGGCGAGCGCGCCGTAGGAGTAGGCCGACACCTCGAGCGCCACCGCGACGTCCGTCCAGGGCGCGTCGAGGAACGGGCTGCCCAGGCAGGACCGGGGTGCGAAACCGATGGAGTGGACGACACCGTCGATCCCCTCCGGTGCGAGTTCGCGGATCTTGTCGGCGAGACCGTCGAGATCCTCCTGGTTCTGCACGTCGAGGCAGATCGCCGGCGGCACCGGCTGCGGGAGACGCTGCGCGATCCGGTCGATCAACCGGAGTCGCTCGAAGCCGGTGATGATCACCTTCGCGCCCTGTTCCTGCGCGGCCTTCGCGGTGTGAAAGGCGATCGAGGCATCGGTGATGATGCCGGTGACGAGAATGGTCTTGCCCTCGAGCAGTCCGCCCATGAGTGTGTCGGTCCTCCAGTGAGATTCGGATGTGGTCGCGAGACCGTCAGTGGCCCATGCCCATGCCGCCGTCGACCGGGATCACGGCGCCGGAGACGTAGGCGGAGTCGTCGGAGGCCAGGAAGCTGACGACGGCTGCGACGTCCTCGGGCTTGCCGAGTCGCTGCAGCGGGATGAACTTCTTCGCCGTGTCGCGCAGGTCGTCTGACAGATCCGCAGTCATGTCGGTCTCGATGAAACCGGGAGCGACGACGTTGGCCGTGATCGATCGCGAACCGAGTTCGCGGGTGACCGAACGGGCGAGCCCGATGACACCGGCCTTCGAGGACGCGTAGTTGATCTGACCGGCCTGACCGGCGAGGCCGACCACGGAGCCGAGGAAGATCATGCGGCCCCAACGGGCACGGAGCATCGCACGGTTGGCGCGCTTGGCGCACCGGAAGGCGCCGGTGAGGTTCGCGTCGATCACCGAGCTGAACTGGTCCTCGGTCATGCGCATCAGCAGGGTGTCGTCGGTGATGCCCGCATTCGCGACGAGCACCTCGACGGGACCCTGATGCTCCTCGACCTCCTTGAACGCGGCGTCGACCGAGTCGGTGTCGGTGACGTCGCACCGCACACCGAACAGGTCGTCGGGCGCGCCCGAACCGCGGTGGGTCACGGCGACCCTGTGGCCGTCCGCCTGCAGGCGACGGGCGACGGCGAGGCCGATCCCGCGGTTTCCACCGGTGACGAGGACGGATCGGGGGGTGGCACCCGCGCGCGTGGACGCTGCGGCACTATCTGCGTCAGTCATGCATTCCAACCTATCTGGTGGCCTGGCCGGGACGGAAAACGCTCCGTGAGCGTGCACAAGGTGGATCAGGGCAGCCGCTGGCGCAACACCATCGCCGCGCCGAGCCCCGCGATCACCGAGAGCGCTCCGAGCATGAGCCACGGACGGCTGGCGTCGCCGCGGGTCGTCTCGAAGCCGATCTGCTCCTCGAGCGTGTTGTAGGCGTCCTCGAGTTCTTCGAGGCTTGCCGCCGTGAAGAAGCTCCCGCCCGAGAGATTCGCGATCTCCTTGAGCGACGGATCGTCGACGGGCACGGGGATCCGATCATCCTCGATGGTGACGGTGCCCGTCTGGGTGCCGAACGAGATGGTCGAGACCGGGATTCCCTTCTCCGCCGCCTGCCGCGCCGCGGTGAAGCCCCCGCGGGGATCGTCGGGACTCTCGGGGACGGTCTGTTTGCCGTCGGACAGCAGCACGATCCGCGCGGGCGGCGCCTGGTCGCTGCCGCCGAGCACGGCGGCGAGCGTGTCGATCGACTGCATCGCCGTGAAGATCGCCTCGCCGGTCGCAGTGCGCTCGCTGAGCTGCAGGTTGTCGATCGCGGACTTGCTCGCCTCCCGGTTGGTGGTCGGCGAGACCAGGACCGAGGCGGTACCCGAGAACGCGACGAGACCGAGGTTGATGCCGGGCGTCAGGTCGTCGGCGAACTGCTTGGCCGCCTCCTGTGCGGCGGCGAGTCGTGTGGGCGCGACGTCCGTGGCCTCCATCGACAACGACACGTCGATGACAAGCACGACCGTGGCCCGGTTGCGCGGCACCCGCTGTTCGGCGGTCGGGCCGGCGAGCGCCACGGTGAGGAAGACGAGCCCGACGAGCAACAGTGCGACGGGAATGTGCCGAGCACGTCCCGGGCGGGCGGGCGCGACCTTCTCGAGCAGCTCGAGATTGGTGAAGCGCAGCGTGTTCGTCTGGCGCCGGCGCTGGACCAGCACGTATGCGCCGCCGAGGGCGGCGACGACGAACAACAGCAGCAGCCACCACGGTGAAGTGAAACCGGACAGGCTCATCGTCCCCCCTGCCGTGCGGGTGCGCCGAAGCTGTGCCGCCGGGCCGCGACGAATCGGACGACATCGCCGATCCAGTCACGGTCGGTGCGCAACGTCAGCACCGGTGCACCTGAACTGCGCAGCGCCTGGTGCACGGCCGCGCGATGCTCGACGGCGGCCTGCGCATAGTCGGCCCGCAGTTCGGGAGTAGTCGTGAATTCACGGGTGCGGCCCGTTTCCGGGTCGTGCAGCACCACGTCGCCCAGATCGGGCAGTTCGAGGTCGCGGCGATCGACGATCTCGACAGCGACCAGTTCGTGCCGGCCGGACAGTGCCCGCAGGGAGCGCTCCCAGTCGAGAGGGCCGAGGAAATCGCTCACCACGACCGCCAGACCGCGGCGGCGCTGGGGACGTCGCAGCGACTCGACGAGCCCCCGGAGATCACCGCGGGTCCCGTCGGGTGCGTGCGGGGTTGTCGCGACGGTACGCAACAACGATTGGGCGTGCAGCCGCCCACCACGCGCGGGGACGCGGGCCGTCTCGTTGCCGGTGGAGATCACCGCGCCGATCCGATTCCCGCTGCCGGTGGTCAGATGCGCGAGCGCGGCCACCGCTGCGATCGCCAGGTCGCGCTTCTCACACATGCCGGTACCGAAGTCCAGGCTGGCCGAGAGGTCGACCGCGAGCCACGTCTCGAGTTCCCGGTCGGCGACGGTCTGCCGCACGTGCGGGTGCGTCGTGCGCGCGGTGACCGACCAGTCCATCTGCCGCACGTCGTCACCCGGCTGGTACTCGCGGGCGTCCCCCGGCTCGGAACCGGGGCCCGGGATCAGACCGAGATGGTCGCCGTGCAGGACGCCGTCGAGACGGCGCCGCACGGTGAGCTCGAGGGTGCGGAGCGCGGCGGTGAGCGCGGGATCGCGCAATTCACCGGTCCGGAACCGCGGTGGCGACCCGTCGTGAGGACGTGTGCTCACCGCGCGCCCGCACCTCCCTGCGGATCAGGTGCACCNGCAGGCGCCGGGCCGGGGGTCGCGGTCGGCACGGGTGCGTTCGCCTGGGGCGCGACCTGCGGAAGACCCACGGTCTGCAGGATTCGGGTGATGATCTGGTCCGGGGAGACGTCGTCCGCGAGCGCGTCGTAGGACAGCACCAGGCGGTGGCGGAGCACATCGGGGATGACGTCGACGATGTCCTGCGGCACCACGTAGTCGCGACCGCGCACGAGCGCCAGGGCACGCGCCGAGGAGATGATGCCGAGCGTCGCGCGGGGCGAGGCGCCGTAGGCGATCCAGCCCTGCACGTCGTGCAGGCCGAGCTCGGCGGGCCGACGCGTCGCGAAGATGACCCTCACCACGTAGTCGACGAGCGCGTGGTGCACGAACACACGGCCGGCGATCTTCTGCAGGCGCAGGAGCTGCTCGTTGTCGAGCACCTGCTTCGGCTCGGGAGCGGCGACACCCATCCGGTAGACGATCTCGCGTTCCTCCTCCACCGACGGATAGTCGACGAGGACCTTGAACAGGAAACGGTCGCGCTGCGCTTCCGGCAGCGGATAAACGCCCTCGTTCTCGATGGGGTTCTGCGTCGCCATCACGAGGAACGGCTCGGGCATCGGGAAGGTCTTGCCACCGATCGTGACGTGGCGTTCGGCCATCACCTCGAGCAGCGCCGACTGCACCTTCGCCGGGGCGCGGTTGATCTCGTCGGCGAGCACGAAATTCGCAACGACCGGTCCGAGTTCTGTGTCGAACTCCTCGCGTCCCTGCCGGTAGATGCGGGTACCGACGAGGTCCGTCGGCACGAGGTCGGGAGTGAACTGCACGCGGGAGAACGACCCACCGACGACCTTCGCGAAGGTCTCGACGGCCAGCGTCTTCGCGACACCGGGAACGCCTTCGAGCAGCACGTGCCCGCGCGCGAGCACACCGACCAGCATCCGCTCGACCAGCAGGTCCTGGCCGACGATCACGCGCTTGACCTCGTAGATGGCCCGTTCGAGGAGACGGACGTCGTCGGCGGGGTCGTACGCCTTCGCAGGAGCGTCGCCGGGTTTCCGCATGTTCGCGCCGGACACCTGCGGAGCCGGACCGTTCGCACCGGCCGCCTTCGGCGCCGGCGCGGCACCCGCCGCAGCCTGGTTGTTCTTGCGTCCGTCGTTACCGCCCTGGTCGCCCGGCGTCGCCGAACCGGACGTCCCACCCTCGCGTGAGGTCACCAACAATCCACCGCTTTCGCCTACGTCGCTCCGCTGGAAACACCTGCTGCACCACTATTGCAGGTGACGGCTCGGTGTGTCGTCGCCCCTGCACCGACCGGGAGACGGCACCCGGAAACGACCGGATGGCACCCGCCCTCGGTGGTACGAGGGCCGCGGCAAACCTCGCCCTCACGACACCATGCGCACCACGTACGGTGTCATGCCGCCCCAGCGTACCGGCGAGATCTTCACGAACGATCCCGACTGCGGCGCCTCGAGCATCTGCCCGTCGCCGAGATACAGCGCGACGTGCTGGCTGGCGTTGGGCCCGTAGAAGATCATGTCGCCCCGTCTCATCTGCGACGACGGAACCTGGGTACCGGCCGTGTACTGGTAGCCGGTGTAGTGCGGGAGCGAGATGCCGATGCCCGCGAACGCGTAGATCATCAGTCCGGAGCAGTCGAAGCCGACCTTGGCGTAGTCGCCGTGGACATCGGCGACGCCGCCGTCGCGGATACCGCGGGTCGGGCCGTTCTCATTGCCACCACCCCACGCGTACGGGACGCCGATCTGGGACATCGCACGGTCGATGACGATCTCCACCGCAGCGGGACCGGTGACGGACGGACGCGACGGGATCCCGGGCGTCGAATTCGGTGTGGAGGGGCGGGAACCCGATCCCCCGGTCCCCGATCCGGGGGTCTCCACGACGGGGTCGCCCGGATCCGGGTTCTCCCAGTCGATCCCACCGTCGTCGCCGCTGTCCTCGTCTTCGTCCTCGTCGGGGATCGTGCCGCTGTCGGTGCCATCCGGGACGGATCCATCGTCGGTACCGTCTGGGACGGTTCCACCGTCGGTACCGTCTGGGACGGTTCCACCGTCGGTACCGTCTGGGACCGTGGCGTCGTCGGTGTAGTCCGGTGCAGCCGTGTCGGTGCCACTCGTATCGGTGCCACTCGTATCGGTGTCACTGCCCTCCGGCGCTCCGGATTCGGTGGTGACCTCACCCGGTGAGGCGACGTCGCTCTCGCCGGTCGACGGAGACTCCTCGATCAGCGTGTGGGGGCGACGGCCGTTGGCGAGTTCCGNCTCGGCTGCGCGGCGACGGTCCCAGTCCTGGTACTGCGCGCGTTGCCCTTCCAGGCCCGCAACGTTCACGCGGGCCCGGTCGAGTTCGCTCTGCGCGTTCGCACGTTCCTGCTCGATGCGCGACTTCTCCGCGGCCTGCCGACCGAGTTCCGCTCGCGCGACGGCAATCGCGGCCTCGGCCTCGGCCCTGCGCTGCTCGGCGGCTTCCGCCGCCGCGTCGGCCTCGAGCTTGGCCGCGCGTGCCCGCGAGTGGGAGTTGGCCTCCTGGGCCCGGGCGCGCTGGAGCGCATCGAGCACCGCGGCGCGCCCGGCGGATAGCAACCGCATGACCTGGGCGCGGTCGAGCAGATCGTCGGGACCGTCGACGTCGAGGAAGGCCGCGAGGGAGACCGAGTTGGCGCCACGGGTGTAGCTGTCGCGGACGAACGCGTCGAAGTTCTTCTGGGCAGCGAAGATCCGGTCGGCGGCGTCGTCGAGTGCGCGGCGGGAATCCACGACCACCCGTTCGGCGAGATCCGCTGCGTCGCGCGCGCTCTGGAGATCGACGAGGGCGCGGTTGACGTCCTCGCGGCGGATGGCGACCTGCGCGTCGAGCTCGGCGAGCTGCTGATCCGCGCCGGCGATCCGGACGATCAGCTGCCCGACCCGGTCGATGTTGGCCGCGACGGCCGCACCAGCGCGGTCGATCTCGGCGTCCGAAGGGTTCGGCGGCGGGGGCGGTGCGGCGGACGCCGTCGTGGTCACGGTAAGGAGCACGGCTGTGACCAACCCCAAACCGGCGAGGAGCGTGCCGGCGCGCGTCCGCGGGGTGCGACCGGGCGTCGGACCGTCGGGTCGACGGCCTGCAGTGAGCGTCGTGGCGGTGCCGTCCGGCCCCGACCGTCGCGGAATCCCTCCGTGGATACCGAACCGTCTCACTTGCATCTCCCTCGGTCGCACCTGGTGGCCGAGACATCCGGCCGGACGACCCGAGGAAGGCAGGCAGCATCCGCTCGCCGTGGGTGCCCCACGGCTCACACGCTGCAGTCGTACACCGGCTGCGGACAGCGTCCCCACGAGCCGGGTTGTGACACACCTTCCCCAAGAGCGTCATGAAAACCGTACGACACCTCAGGGGTATGTCGCATGACAGTCACGAAGATCGGCCGGAAGAACTCCGAAAGAACACGGTGCGGACACCGAGGAACACCGTGAGGACACCGAACGATCTTCCCTGCCGGATTCCGTCACGGTCGGGGCGAGGACAACCCGGAGACGATCTCCGCGGTGACGGAAAGAGACCTCAGACGTCCTTGGCCGATGACGATCCGTTACCTCCGGCAACGGTCGCGTCACCGTCCGCGCGGCGGCGTTTGGCGAGCCAGGTCGCGCCGGCCGCAAGGGCGACCACTGCGACGATCAGCAGCGTCATCAGCGTCCAGGGCGGTGACGGCTCGAGCACCGAGTCGACGAAGTTGCGTGTGGAGACCACCGGATCGCCGGTGTAGGTGCGATCCTGGGCGGCCTCGAGAGTGACGCGGTCGAGATCCTCGCTGAATGTCCCGACCCATCCCGGACTGAGGACCAGCACCGTTCCGCCGTCCTCGGCGCCGACCTCCGTCGCGAGGTCGCGCAGCTGCGAATCCATACGGGGGTCCCGGTCGAGCACGACCACGCTGAGGTCGATCCCGTTCTCCTGCGCGCGCTGCACCTCGGCGACGAGGTCGTCGACGTACTGCGAGGGCGCCGCCACCTGGTCGTCGGCGAGATCGGCGAGCACTTTTTCGACCGAGACCCCGGCGGGAAGATCCGTGAGCGCAGGGCCCGGTATACGAAGCAGTGGCGCAGACATCTCTCTCCGGTGGTGCTGGGGCAGAAGCCGGGCGATACGGCGATCCGGCCGTGCGGAGACGACACGAAGAGCCACACCCGTGGGCAAGGCAGAACATTACGCGATCGCGCGACGGCGGCTCGAAGCACTCGTCGCGAGCAGGACCGATGCCGGCGGGACGCTTCGTCGACACGACGGACCCGACTTCGGTTCAATACAGGACAAGCGTACTGTTAGAATCGAGGGCGAGACGCCACGACTACTGCATCCGGGCCACGGGCCGCGGGCGGACGTCGTGTGCCTCGCTTCAGCCGTCGACACAGCCCCGTCGGCGGCCAGCCGAAACGACGAGTGGAGCTGACGTGAGCACCAGTAGTGATTCGTTCGGCGCCAAGGGTTCGCTGCAGGTCGGAGACAACTCCTACGAGATCTTCCGCCTGTCGGCCGTCCCCGGCACCGAGAAACTTCCTTACTCTTTGAAGGTCCTGGCCGAGAACCTGCTGCGCACCGAGGACGGTGCCAACATCACGACCGATCACATCGGGGCCATCGCCAACTGGGATCCCTCCGCCGACCCGAGCATCGAGATCCAGTTCACGCCCGCACGCGTGATCATGCAGGACTTCACGGGCGTCCCCTGTGTCGTCGACCTCGCCACCATGCGTGAGGCCGTGACCACCCTGGGCGGCGACCCGAACAAGGTCAACCCCCTCTCCCCCGCCGACATGGTCATCGATCACTCGGTGATCCTCGACTACTTCGGTCGCGCCGACGCCCTCGAGCGCAACGTCGACCTCGAGTACGAGCGCAACGGCGAGCGCTACCAGTTCCTGCGCTGGGGCCAGGGCGCCTTCGACGACTTCCGCGTCGTCCCCCCGGGCATGGGCATCGTCCACCAGGTCAACATCGAGTACCTCGCCCCGACCGTCATGGTCCGCAACGGGCAGGCCTACCCCGACACCTGCGTCGGCACCGACTCGCACACGACGATGGTCAACGGCCTCGGCGTGCTCGGCTGGGGCGTCGGCGGCATCGAGGCCGAGGCCGCGATGCTCGGCCAGCCGGTCTCCATGCTCATCCCGCGCGTGGTCGGCTTCAAGCTCACCGGTGAGATCCAGCCCGGCGTGACCGCGACCGACGTCGTGCTCACCGTCACCGACATGCTGCGCAAGCACGGCGTCGTCGGCAAGTTCGTCGAGTTCTACGGCGCCGGCGTGGCCGAGGTCCCCCTCGCCAACCGCGCGACCCTCGGCAACATGAGCCCCGAGTTCGGTTCGACCGCAGCGATCTTCCCGATCGACGGCGAGACCATCAACTACCTGCGCCTGACCGGCCGCAGCGACGAGCAGCTCGCTCTCGTCGAGGCGTACGCCAAGGAGCAGGGCCTGTGGCACGACCCGAGCCGCGAGCCCGAGTTCTCCGAGTACCTCGAGCTCGACCTGTCGACGGTCGTCCCGTCGATCGCCGGCCCGAAGCGCCCGCAGGACCGCATCCTGCTGTCCGAGTCGAAGGTCGCCTTCCGCAAGGACATCCACAATTACGTGGAGGAGAACCTCCCGGCCGAGCACACCAAGCTCGACGAGGCCGTCGAGGAGACCTTCCCGGCGTCCGACCCGGCCGTGCTGTCCTTCGCGGACGACGGTGCCGTCGACGTCCACTCGGCCGCCAACGGTGCCCACGGACGTCCGTCGAAGCCGGTCAAGGTCGTCTCGGAGGAGCGCGGCGAGTTCGTCCTCGACCACGGCGCCGTCGTGGTGGCGGGCATCACCTCCTGCACCAACACCTCCAACCCGTCGGTCATGCTCGGCGCCGCGCTGCTCGCCCGCAACGCCGTCGAGAAGGGCCTGTCCACCAAGCCGTGGGTCAAGACCAACATGGCTCCGGGTTCGCAGGTCGTCAACGACTACTACGAGAAGGCCGGCCTGTGGCCGTACCTCGAGAAGCTCGGCTTCTACCTCGGTGGCTTCGGTTGCACCACGTGCATCGGTAACACCGGGCCGCTGCCCGAGGAGATCTCGAAGGCCGTCAACGACAACGACCTCTCGGTCACCGCGGTGCTCTCCGGCAACCGCAACTTCGAGGGTCGTATCTCCCCCGACGTGAAGATGAACTACCTGGCCTCGCCGCCGCTGGTCATCGCGTACGCGCTCGCGGGCACGATGGACTTCGACTTCGAGACCGACGCGCTGGGCAAGGACAAGGACGGCAACGACGTCTTCCTGAAGGACATCTGGCCTTCCGCCCAGGAGATCGACGACACCATCAAGTCGGCGATCAACCAGGACATGTTCCGCAAGTCCTACGCCGACGTCTTCAAGGGCGACGAGCGCTGGCAGAACCTCGAGACCCCCGAGGGCGACACCTTCGCGTGGGACGAGGACTCGACGTACGTCCGCAAGGCTCCGTACTTCGAGGGCATGACGATGGAGCCGGACGCGGTCAGCGACATCAAGGGCGCTCGCGTCCTCGCGCTGCTCGGCGATTCGGTCACCACCGACCACATCAGCCCGGCCGGTCCGATCAAGCCGGGTACCCCGGCCGCGCAGTACCTCGACGCCCACGGTGTCGAGCGCAAGGACTACAACTCGCTCGGTTCGCGTCGTGGCAACCACGAGGTCATGGTCCGCGGCACCTTCGCGAACATCCGTCTGCAGAACCAGCTGCTCGACGGGGTCTCCGGTGGTTACACCCGCGACTTCACCCAGGACGGTGCTCCGCAGGCGTTCATCTACGACGCCTCGCAGAACTACCAGAAGGCCGGCATCCCGCTGGTCGTCCTCGGTGGCAAGGAGTACGGTTCCGGCTCCTCGCGTGACTGGGCCGCCAAGGGCACCCGCCTGCTCGGCGTCAAGGCCGTCATCACCGAGTCCTTCGAGCGCATCCACCGCTCGAACCTCATCGGCATGGGCGTCATCCCGCTGCAGTTCCCGGCGGGCGAGTCGGCCGCGTCGCTGGGCCTGACCGGCACCGAGGTCTTCGACATCGAGGGCATCGAGAAGCTCAACGAGGGCGTCACGCCGAAGACCGTCAAGGTCACGGCGAC
This sequence comes from Rhodococcus sp. Chr-9, assembly GCF_000801125.1. Taxonomy (NCBI): domain Bacteria; kingdom Bacillati; phylum Actinomycetota; class Actinomycetes; order Mycobacteriales; family Nocardiaceae; genus Rhodococcus; species Rhodococcus sp. Chr-9. Next base: position 572,347 of record NZ_JTIZ01000122.1, on the reverse strand, counting down.
CAAGGACAACGGCGAGAAGGTCACCTTCGACGCTGTCGTCCGCATCGACACCCCCGGTGAGGCGGACTACTACCGCAACGGCGGCATCCTGCAGTACGTGNGGCCCGGGACGAGACTCGTCTCGGGCCCGCCGTCTCCATCGAGCCGAAAGGAAGTGGCGCGTGCCCAAGGTCAGTGAGGACCATCTCGCCGCGCGGCGCAGGCAGATCCTCGACGGTGCCCGTCGCTGCTTCGCCGAATACGGTTACGACGGCGCGACCGTGCGACTGCTCGAAGATGCCACGGGTCTGTCCCGTGGCGCGATCTTCCACCATTTCAAGGACAAGGACGGACTGTTCCTCGCCCTCGCCCAGGAGGATGCGAGACGGATGGCCGATGTCGCGGCCAACGAGGGTCTCGTGCAGGTCATGCGCGACATGCTGTCCTCCCCCGACCAGTTCGACTGGCTCGGGACGCGGCTCGAGATCACGCGCCGTCTCCGCACCGACCCCGAGTTCGCGAGGGCGTGGACGCAGCATTCGGCCGAACTCACCGAGGCCACCGTCGGACGCCTCGAACGGCAGCGGGAAGCGGGCCGGCTGCGCGACGACGTGCCGACGGAAGTCGTCCTGGGTTATCTAGACCTCGTGCTCGACGGACTCGTCGCCCGCCTCGCTTCTGGACACACCGAACAGGACCTCGTCGCGGTTCTGGACCTCGTCGAGGAATCCGTGCGCCGGCGCGACTGATGCGCCGGATCCGTTCCTCACGCCTTCTCGTCGCTCGCTGCCGCCCGACGACGGTTCGGGCCGCCGCGGCCCCGCAGCCGCACCTGCGACTCCACGAGAACGTTGTGCACGAAACCGTAGGATCGACCGGTTTCCTGCGCGAGCCTCCGAATGCTCGCGCCTTCCTCGTAGCGGCGCTTCAGATCCTCCTGCAAGCGGTCCCGCGATTCCCCTGTAACTCGGGCTCCCTTCGCGTAGGTCGTCTCTCCACCACCGGAATTTCGCGCCATCGGATCCTCCCTGCGCCCTCGCCAAAGGTCCCTTTCCCAGGCTAGAGGACTGTCAGGTTGCGCGGACGCAGATCGGACCAGCGGGAGCGGATCGGGGGACGGATCCGACCGGAGGCCCGATCAGGCGAGCTGGATGAGCTCGAGGTATTCCTGGGACCAGTGGTCCTCGGTCCCGTCGGGAAGCAGGATCACACGTTCCGGGTCGAGGGCCTCGGCCGCACCCGGATCGTGGGTGACCAGCACGACGGCACCCTCGTAGCTCCGCAGCGCGTCGAGCACCTGCTCGCGAGAGACGGGATCGAGGTTGTTGGTCGGTTCGTCGAGGAGCAGCACGTTCGCCGCGGACGAGACGAGGCCCGCCAGGGCGAGTCGTGTCTTCTCACCGCCGGAGAGTGTTCCGGCCGGCTGCTCGAGCTGCGGACCGGTGAACATGAACGCGCCGAGCAGTCCGCGCAGGTCCTGTTCACCGGCGTCCGGAGCGGCGTGCCGGATGTTCTCCCACACCGTCGCCGAGTCGTCGATGGTGTCGTGCTCCTGCGCGAAGTAGCCGATCTTCAGACCGTGGCCGGGCACGAGTTCGCCGAGATCCGGCTGCTCCACACCGGCGAGCAGTCGCAGCAGCGTCGTCTTGCCGGCACCGTTGAGGCCGAGGACGACGACGCGGCTGCCCCGGTCGATCGCGAGGTCGACGCCGGTGAAGATCTCCAGGGAGCCGTAGACCTTGGTCAGTTCCTTGGCCATCAGCGGGGTTTTTCCGCAGGCGGCCGGCGTGGGGAACCGGATCTTGGCCACCTTGTCGGCGACGCGCACGTCGTCGAGGTCGGAGAGCAGCTTCTCGGCACGCTTGGCCATGTTCTGGGCGGCCGTGGCCTTCGTGGCCTTCGCGCCGAGCTTCGCGGCCTGCTTCTGCAGGGCGGACGCCTTCTTCTCGGCGTTCGCACGCTCGCGCCGGCGCCGCGCCTCGTCGGTCGCGCGTGCGTCGAGGTACTTCTTCCAACCCATGTTGTAGACGTCGGCCTCGCCGCGCACCGCGTCGAGGAACCACACCTTGTTCACCACATCGGCGAGCAGGTCGACGTCGTGGCTGATGACGATGAGCCCACCGTCGTGGTTCTGCAGGAAACCGCGCAGCCAGGTGATCGAGTCGGCGTCGAGGTGGTTGGTCGGCTCGTCGAGCAGCAGCGTGGTGTCGGACTTCCCGCCGGAGCCGTCCGAGGCGGCGAACAGGATGCGGGCGAGTTCGACACGGCGGCGCTGACCACCCGACAGCGTGTGCAAGGGCTGGCCGAGGACCCGGTCGGGCAGGCCGAGGCTGTGGCAGATGCTCGCGGCCTCGGATTCGGCGACGTATCCGCCGAGCGTCGCGAAACGCTCTTCGAGCGAACCGTACTTGCGCACGGCACGGTCGCGGATCTTCTCGTCGACGGCCTCCGCCATGAGCGCCTGCTGCTTCTCCATGCTGCGGAGGATCTCGTCGAGACCTCGCGCCGAGAGCACCCGGTCCTTGGCGAGGACGTCGAGATTGCCCTCCTTGGGATCCTGCGGCAGGTAACCGATGTCTCCGGAACGGATCACGGCGCCGGCGTAGGGTTCGCCTTCACCCGCGAGGATCCGCAGGGTCGTGGTCTTGCCGGCACCGTTACGTCCCACGAGGCCGATCCGGTCCCCGGCCTGCACCCGCAGCCCCGAGCCGGGGGCGGTGAGCAGCGTCCGCACGCCGGCGCGGACTTCGAGGTCGGTAGCGGTGATCACGCACGGGCTCCTAGAACGAAGGACGATGGATGGGTGCCATGTTGGCAAACAGCCGGGCACACGAACCACCCATTTTACAGTGACAGCACCTCGCTCCCACGGTGAGATGCACTACCCCTCGCCACGCGCGGCCGGGTTCTCCCCGTGCGCAACCTAGGCTGGCGCCCGTGACCCACCTTCCCTCCACCGACCTCGTCGTGGCCGGACTCGGCCCCGCCGGCCGTGCATTGGCGTTCCGTGCCGCCGCGGCCGGGTTGTCGGTGACGGCCGTCGACGTGCGTCCACAGCGTCGGTGGACCGCGACCTACGCGGCGTGGGCCGACGAACTGCCCGCCTGGCTGCCCGACGAGGTGGTGGCAGCACGCATCGACAGGCCCGCGGCGTGGACGACCGAGCCCCGGATCGTCGATCGTGCCTACCGGGTGCTGGACACGGCGTGCCTGCAGGACTTCCTCGCCCTCGACGCCGTCACGGTGGTCACGGGTCGGGTACGCGACGTCGATGCGGACGGCGTGGTCCTCGGCGACGGACGCCGGGTGACTGCCCGCTACGTCGTCGATGCCCGCGGGGTTCCCGCCGAACCGGAACGTGCCCAGCAGACGGCATTCGGGCTGATCGTCGACGATACGACCGCAGCTCCGGCACTCGACGGCCACGATGCCTGGTTCATGGACTGGCGCCGCGACAACGGCACGGGCCCCGACGACGTGCCGTCCTTCCTGTATGCGGTGCCGGTCGGCGACGGACGCACGATCCTCGAGGAGACCTGCCTCGTCGGCCGTCCGGCACTCGGTCTCGGCGAACTCGAGCGGCGCCTGCACATCCGCCTCGCAGCGCGAGGAGTGCGCACGACCGGCGACGAGCAGGTCGAACGGGTGCGCTTCGCCGTCGAGAGCGCACCGACGGCCCCCGGGGTGGTCGGTTTCGGCGCTCGCGGTGGTCTCATGCATCCGGCCACGGGATACGCGGTGGCCACCGCCCTGTCCACCGCGGATGCGGTGGTCGATGAGATGCGCCGCGGCGACGATCCGCAGCGCGTCCTGTGGTCGGTCCGCGCCCGCTCGGTGGCGACGCTGCGGCAGATGGGGCTGCGGGTCCTGCTGCGACTCGACGCACGCGGAGCGATCGAGTTCTTCGACGCGTTCTTCGACCTTCCGGTCGAGCAGCAACGCGCCTACCTGTCCGGTCGCGACGATGCGACCGGCGTGGCGGCCACGATGTGGCGGCTGTTCCGGGTGCTGCCGATGGGTGCGCGCGCGACGATTCTGCGTTCGCTCCGCTGATCCGCCGGGCGCGGCGGTGTGGCGAACGTCTCGGCGAACCGGCCGGTGAGTTTCGCAGCTTTCCAGCGTGGCCCCGAGGTGTCGATCATGATGGACACATGCGGTCGATCTGGAAAGGCTCACTCGCGTTCGGCCTCGTCAACGTGCCGGTGAAGGTGTACTCGGCCACCGAGTCGCACGACATCTCCTTCCACCAGGTACACGCGAAGGACGGCGGGCGGATCAAGTATCAGCGCGTGTGCACCGAGTGCGGTGAGGTCGTCCCGTACCAGAACATCGACAAGGCGTACGACTCCGAGGACGGCGAGCGGGTCGTGCTCACCGACGAGGATTTCGAGAAACTCCCCGCGGCCGAGAAGCACGAGATCCCGGTGCTGCAGTTCGTGCCCACCGAGCAGATCGACCCGATCCTGTTCGAGAAGTCGTACTATCTCGAACCCGATTCGTCGTCGCCGAAGGCCTACGGCCTGCTCGCCGCGACTCTCGAGCAGAGCGACCGGACGGCGCTGGTGCACTTCACGCTTCGTCAGCGCACCCGCCTGGCGGCGCTGCGCACCCGCGACGGACTGCTCATCCTGCAGACCCTGTTGTGGCCCGACGAGGTCCGCGCAGCCGAGTTCGAGTCGCTCGACGACATCGAGAAGCCGAAGCAACGCGAGCTCGCGATGGCCGAGACCCTCGTCGAGTCGATGTCCGACGATTTCGATCCCACCGAGTTCACCGACGAATACCAAGTGGAACTGCGCACGCTGATCGACGAGGCCCTCGCTCGTGGCGGCGAGAAGGTCTTCCAGGTCGCCGAACCCGACACCAGCGAAGAGGACGCCGAGGTGCTCGACCTCGTCGCGGCCCTGCAGCGCAGCGTCGACGCGGCGGGCAAGAAGGTCCCGTCCGGTTCGTCCTCCGGCGGGAAGAAGTCCTCGAAGGACGACGACGAAGGCGAGGACGAGGGCGCGAAGAAGAAGGCCCCCGCGAAGAAGACCGCGTCCAAGAGCACGGCGAAGAAGAGTCCCGCGAAGAAGACCGCGGCGAAGAAGACCGCGTCCAAGAGTTCGGCGTCGAAGAGCACGGCGAAGAAGAGTCCTGCGAAGAAGACGGCCGCCAAGAAGACCTCCGGCGAACGCAAAGGCGCCTGACCTCCGACGAGAAGTCGAAGATCAGGCGCCGAGGATCGGAGCCGGAGAAGGCCGGATCAGACGGTGAATCCGAGTGCGCGCAGCTGTTCGCGTCCGTCGTCGGTGATCTTGTCGGGACCCCACGGCGGCATCCACACCCAGTTGATGCGCAGCTCGTCGCACAGACCGCTGCGCACGAGTGCGCCCTTGGCCTGCTCCTCGATGACGTCGGTGAGGGGGCACGCCGCCGAGGTGAGCGTCATGTCCACGGTCACGGTCTCGTCGACCTCGGAGATCCCGTAGACGAGACCGAGATCGACGACGTTGATGCCGAGCTCGGGGTCGACGACGTCGCGCAGCGCTTCCTCGAGTTCGTCGAGGCGGCCCGGATCCAGCGGCGGGGCCGTGGCCGCGACCAGCGTCGAGGTCTCGTCCGCGCCGGCGTCGGCCGTCGGATTCTCGTCGGTGTTCACGGTGCCCGGTGCGGGTTCGGTCATCAGTTCTGTCCTCCGCTCGAAAGGGTGTGCGCGCCGCCCGCCAGGTCGGCGGGGGCGGCGTCCACGGTCTGCGCGACCGCGTCCTTGAAGGCCATCCAGCCCAGCAACGCGCACTTCACGCGCGCCGGGTACTTCGCGACGCCGGCGAACGCGATGCCGTCGCCGATCAGGTCCTCGTCGCCCTCGACGGTGCCGCGACTGCCGACCATCTCGACGAAGCCCTCGACGATCTTCAGTGCATCGCCGAGCGGAACGCCGATCACCTGGTCGGTGAGCACGGACGTCGACGCCTGGCTGATCGAGCAGCCCTGCCCGTCGTAGGAGACGTCGGCGACGGTGTCGCCGTCGATGTGCACGCGCAGGGTCACCTCGTCGCCGCAAGTGGGGTTGACGTGGTGCACTTCGGCGCCGAACGGCTCGCGCAGTCCGCGATTGTGCGGGTGCTTGTAGTGGTCCAGGATCACTTCCTGGTACATCTGCTCCATCCGCATCGGATCACGCCTCCCCGAAGAACTTCTGGGCGCGCCGGATCGCCGCGCCGAGTGCCTGCACCTCATCCGGCGTGTTGTACACGGCGAACGATGCGCGGGCGGTCGCGGCCACCCCGAAGCGGCGGTGCAGCGGCCAGGCGCAGTGGTGTCCGACCCGGATCTCGACGCCCTCGTCGTCGAGGATCTGGCCGAGATCGTGGGCGTGGATCCCGTCCACGACGAACGACACCGCCCCGCCGCGCTGTTCGGCGGTCGTGGGTCCGATGATGCGCACGCCGTCGATCCCACCCAGTTCGGCGAGCGCCGCAGCGGTCAGCTCGTGTTCGTGTGCGGCGACGGCGTCCATGCCGATGTCCTGCAGGTAGCGCACGGCGGCACCGAGACCGACGGCCTGCGAGACCATGGGCGAGCCGGCCTCGAATCGCTGCGGCGGTGCGGCGAAGGTCGTGGCCTCCATCGTCACCGTCTCGATCATCGAGCCACCGGTGATGAACGGCGGTACGTCGGCGAGCAGGTCGCGGCGACCGTAGAGGACGCCGACGCCGGACGGACCGAACATCTTGTGTCCGGAGAACGCCGCGAAATCCACACCGAGGGCGCGGAAGTCGACGGCCATGTGCGGCACCGACTGGCACGCGTCGAGCACGACGATCGCGCCGACCTCCTTCGCGCGCCGCACGATCTCCTCGACGGGAGCGACCGCACCGGTCACGTTCGACTGGTGCGTGAACGCCACGACCTTCACGGCGTCGGTCAGCGTCAGCGAATCGAGATCGATGCGACCGTCGTCGGTGACCCCGTACCAGCGCAGGGTGGCACCCGTGCGCCGCGCGAGTTCCTGCCACGGAACGAGATTCGCGTGGTGCTCGAGCTCGGTGACGACGATCTCGTCACCGGGGCCGAGCCGGTGCGGGAACCGGTCGTCGGCGAAGGCGTACGCGACGAGGTTGAGCGACTCGGTGGCGTTCTTGGTGAACACCACCTCGTCGACGTCGACCCCGACGAAGGACGCGATGACGGCGCGGGCGTCCTCGTACGAGTCGGTCGCCTCCTCCGACAACGCATGCGCACCGCGGTGCACGGCCGCGTTCCGCGTCGCGAGGAACTCACGCTCGGCGTCGAGCACCTGTACCGGGCGCTGGGAGGTGGCCCCCGAGTCGAGGTAGACCAGGGGTTTGCCGTCGCGCACCGTGCGCGCGAGGATCGGGAAATCGGCCCTGATCCGGGCGATGTCCAAGGTCCGCACCGGCACCGTCATCCGATCACGCTCCTTGCGTTGCTGCCTGGGTGAAACGAACGTAGCCGTTGGTCTCGAGCTCGTCGGCGAGCTCCGGGCCACCGGACTCGACGACGCGGCCACCCACGAAGACGTGCACGAACTGCGGCTTGATGTAGCGCAGGATGCGGGTGTAGTGGGTGATGAGCAGGACGCCGCCGTTCTCGTTCTCCTGGTAGCGGTTCACGCCCTCGGAGACGACGCGCAGCGCGTCCACGTCGAGGCCGGAGTCGGTCTCGTCGAGGATGGCGATCTTCGGCTTGAGCAGACCCAGCTGCAGGATCTCGTGGCGCTTCTTCTCACCGCCGGAGAAGCCCTCGTTGACGCTGCGCTCGCCGAAGGCCGGATCGATGTCCAGCTCGGACATCGCCTGCTTGACCTCCTTGACCCAGTGGCGCAGCTTGGGGGCCTCGCCGCGCACGGCGGTCGCGGCGGTGCGGAGGAAGTTCGACATCGACACGCCGGGCACCTCGACCGGGTACTGCATGGCGAGGAACAGGCCGGCGCGGGCGCGCTCGTCGACGCTCATCTCGAGCACGTCCTCACCGTTGAGGGTGATGCTGCCCGAGGTGATCTCGTACTTGGGGTGGCCGGCGATCGCGTACGACAGGGTGGACTTGCCGGAGCCGTTGGGGCCCATGATGGCGTGCGTCTCACCCGAGCGGACCGTGAGGTTCACGCCCTTGAGGATGTCGATCGGCTCGGCGTTCTCGTCGGTCTGTGCGACGCGGACGTGCAGGTCCTTGATCTCGAGGACGTTCGAAGGTGTGGACATCGAAATGCGTTTCCTTAGTGGAGAGGTATCGGGAGTACGGGGAGACGGCCGTCAGGCGCCGACGGCGGCGAGTTCCGCCTCGATGGCGGCCTCGAGCCGTTCGCGGACCTCGGCGACCGTGATGCGCTCGAGCAGCTCGTGGAAGAAGCCGCGGACGACGAGGCGACGCGCTTCCTCCTCGGAGACACCGCGAGCACGCAGGTAGAACAGCTGCTCGTCGTCGAAGCGGCCGGTCGCCGACGCGTGTCCGGCACCGACGATCTCACCGGTCTCGATCTCGAGGTTCGGCACGGAGTCGGCGCGCGCACCGTCGGTGAGCACCAGGTTGCGGTTGAGCTCGAAGGTGTCGGTGCCCTCGGCCTCGGCGCGGATGAGCACGTCGCCGATCCACACGGTGTGCGCGTCGGGCTTGCCGGAGGCCGGATCGCCCTGCAGCGCACCCTTGTACACGACGTTCGACTTGCAGTTCGGCTGCGAGTGGTCGACGAGCAGGCGCTGCTCGAAGTGCTGGCCGGCGTCGGCGAAGTACAGGCCGAGCAGTTCGGCGTCGCCGCCGGGGCCGTCGTACTTGGTGGTCGCCGACACGCGCACGAGATCGCCGCCGAGCGCCACGGTGAAGTGGCGAAGCACGGCATCGCGGCCGACGCGAGCGTGGTGCGCGGCGACGTGTACGGCGTCGTCGGCCCAGTCCTGCACCGCGACGACCTTCAGCTGTGCGCTGTCGCCGAGCACGAACTCGATGTTCTCGGCGTAGGTGCCGCTGCCGCGCTGGTCGATGACGAGCGTGAGGTTGGCGAACGCCTCGAGCCGGATCTGCACGTGACCGTAGGCGACGGCGCCCTCACCCGGTCCCGTGATCGTCACGGTGACGGGCTCGGCGACCTCGACCTCGCGGCCGACGGTGAGGACGGTCGCGGTCTCGAACGACGAGTACGCCTGTGCTGCGATCCGGTCGAACGGCACACCGGCCTGTCCGAGTCGCGCGTCGTCGCGCGCCACGGTCTCGACCTGCACGCCGTCGACCGGGGTGACCTCGATGGTCGCGGTGCCGGTCGCGGGAGCGGTGCCGTCGTGCAGACCGCGCAGGCGGCGCAGCGGGGTGAACCGCCACACCTCGTCGCGACCCGACGGAATCTCGAAGGCGTTCACATCGAAGGACGTGAAGACCTCACCCTTGTTGATTGCCGGCTTGCCGGCGGTGTTGATTGCCGGCTTGCCGGCGGTGTTGATTGCCGGCTTGCCGGCAGTGTTGATTGCCGGCTTGCCGGCAGTGTTGACGGCCGGCACCCGGTTCTCGGCACGCACGGCATCCTGCACGCCCGTCGCGGTAGCCGGCGTGTTCTTCGCTTCCGCAGTCATTTAGCCGACTGCCCCTTCCATCTGCAGTTCGATCAAGCGGTTGAGTTCGAGGGCGTACTCCATCGGTAGTTCCTTGGCGATGGGCTCGACGAATCCGCGCACCACCATGGCCATGGCCTCGTCCTCGTCGAGTCCGCGGCTCATCAGGTAGAACAGCTGGTCGTCGCTCACCTTCGAGACGGTCGCCTCGTGACCCATCGTGACGTCGTCCTCACGGATGTCGACGTACGGGTAGGTGTCGGAACGGCTGATCTGGTCGACGAGCAGCGCGTCGCACTTGACGGTCGACTTCGAGCCGTGGGCGCCCTTGTTGACCTGCACGAGGCCGCGGTAGGATGCACGTCCACCGCCGCGCGCCACCGACTTCGACACGATGGTCGAGGAGGTGTGCGGAGCCAGGTGCAGCATCTTCGCGCCGGTGTCCTGGTGCTGCCCCTCGCCGGCGAAGGCCACGGAGAGCACTTCACCGCGAGCGTGCTCGCCCATCATCCACACGGCCGGGTACTTCATCGTCACCTTGGAACCGATGTTGCCGTCGATCCATTCCATCGAGCCGCCGGCCTCGACCTTGGTGCGCTTGGTCACCAGGTTGTAGACGTTGTTCGACCAGTTCTGGATGGTCGTGTAGCGGCAGTGGCCGCCCTTCTTGACGATGATCTCGACCACCGCGGAGTGCAGCGAGTCGGACTTGTAGATCGGGGCGGTGCAGCCCTCGACGTAGTGCACCGAGGCGCCCTCGTCGACGATGATCAGGGTGCGCTCGAACTGGCCCATGTTCTCCGTGTTGATACGGAAGTAGGCCTGCAGCGGGATGTCGACGTGCACACCCGGCGGGACGTAGATGAACGAGCCACCCGACCACACCGCGGTGTTCAGGGCGGAGAACTTGTTGTCGCCGGCCGGGATGACCGTGCCGAAGTACTCCTTGAACAGCTCGGGGTGCTCGCGCAGGCCCGAGTCGGTGTCGAGGAAGATCACGCCCTGGCTCTCGAGGTCCTCGCGGATCTGGTGGTAGACCACCTCGGACTCGTACTGGGCGGCGACACCGGCGATGAGGCGCTGCTTCTCCGCCTCCGGGATGCCCAGCCTGTCGTAGGTGTTCTTGATGTCCTCGGGGAGCTCGTCCCAGCTCGCGGCCTGCTTCTCCGTCGAGCGCACGAAGTACTTGATGTTGTCGAAGTCGATTCCGTCGAGGTTCGAGCCCCACACCGGCATCGGCTTCTTGTCGAAGGTGCGCAGCGCCTTGAGGCGGATGTCGAGCATCCACTCGGGCTCGTTCTTCTTGGCGGAGATGTCCCGCACGACCTCTTCGGACAGGCCGCGCTGCGCCGTGGCGCCCGCGGTGTCGGGGTCCGCCCAGCCGTATTCGTAGTGGCCGAGAGAATCGATCGTCTCTTCCTGCGTCAGCGGCGCGGTTCCGGACGTCTGATCCGATGCGACGGTCATGCGAGCTCCTTCCGGAGTCTGGTGGGCGTCGGCGCGGGCTGTGCGTCGACGGTCGACGGGTGGGTGGATGTCTTCCTGATGTGCCCTGGTTCGCGGAGCACTCGCGGTGGGATCGTCACGTAGGCGGCTCCGGACGGGGCGCGTCCGCTTTGGAGAGAACGGGCACGTGTGTCGTGCAGAAGGCGTCGCCGTTCGCGATCGTCGCCAGGCGTTGCACGTGGGTTCCGAGGATCCGCACGAAGGCCTCCTGCTCCGCCTCGCACAGTTCGGGGAACTGCTCCGCGACGTGCGAGACCGGGCAGTGGTGCTGGCAGATCTGCACGCCGGTGCCGACGCGGCGGGTCGAGGCGGCGAAACCGGAGGCGGTGAACGCTCCGGCGATCTCCTCGGCGACGCTCTCGACGTCGTCGAGGTTCTCGTCGGCGGGCGCGATGGTGCCGAGGATCGAGTCCACACGGCGGCGTGCGAAGTCCTCCACGGCAGCGTCGCCGCCGAGTTCGCGGAGGTGCCGCATGGCGGCGGTGGCGAGATCGTCGTAGGAGTGCCCGAGGCGGGCGCGTCCGACGGCGGTGAGCTGGAAGCGGCGGGCGGGGCGGCCACGACCGCGTCCTTGCCTGCGCGGCGGCGCGGCGGCCTGCGCCTCACCGGACTCGATGAGCGCGTCGAGATGGCGTCGCACGCCCGCGGCGCTGAGCCCCAGACGCTCGCCGATCTCCGGCGCGGTGATGGGACCTTCTTCGAGCAGCAGCTGCACGACGGCGGCGCGGGTCTGACCCTCCGGGATCTCGCGGCCCGTCGAAGCAGGACTCTTGCGGGTGTCCTCGACGCGCGACGCCGTCGCGGCAGGTGCGTGACCTGCGCGTTCTGCGGTGTCGGTGGTGTCGGACGGGTATTTCACAACACCAGTGTGACGGAATTCGGAAGCACGGTCCACCAAGGGTGCCCTTTGTTACACCTCGTGACGGAGCCGTCGGAGAGCACCCTCGCCGTCCCGTTACGCTTCTGACGTGCCGTCGACTCCTCCCCTGTCCGCCCCGCACACGACGTCTCCGTCGCCGGGCCGATCCGGGGTCCGCGAACGGCTGCACGTGTGGATCCGACGCGCTCTGGGCCTCGACGCCCCGGGACCACACGCCGATGTCTCGGTCGTCCTGCACGGCGACGAGATCGAAGGTCGCGGACTCGACGCGATCGAGAACGTCTACCTCCACCGCATCCGGCTGCTCGGCGCCACCGGTGCCGTCCTCATGGCAGTCGGGGCACTCGGCGCCGGCGCCCAGCCGGTCCTGCAGAACCCCGTGCAGGGCGTCCGCGCCCTCGGACTGGCGGCACGCATGCCGAGCGCCGCCCTCACGACGACCATGATCGGCACGGCGCTGGTGATCCTCGCCTGGTTGCTGCTCGGCCGGTTCGCGATCGGCCGGGGCGCACCGGACGGTCCCGTGCGCCGACTGTCCCGGTCGCAGCTCGACCGCACCCTGCTGCTGTGGATCCTTCCGCTGGTCGTCGCTCCGCCGATGTTCAGCAAGGACGTCTACTCGTATCTCGCGCAGAGCGAGATTGCCGCGCGCGGGCTCGATCCCTACGCGATCGGTCCGGCCGGCGCGCTGGGGGTCGACCACGTCCTGACCCGGACGGTGCCGAACATCTGGCGCGACACCTCGGCCCCCTACGGCCCGGCCTTCCTGTGGATCGGCGAGAAGATCACGTACCTCACGGGCGAGAACATCGTGGCCGGCATCTTCGTCCACCGGCTGCTCGCGCTCGTGGGTGTGGCCCTGATCGTGTGGGCGCTGCCGCGGCTCGCCCGCCGGTGCGGCGTTGCGTCGGTGAGCGCGTTGTGGCTCGGTGCCGCGAACCCGCTGTTGCTCTTCCACCTGGTCGCGGGCATCCACAACGAGGCACTGATGCTCGGGCTCATGCTCGCCGGTGTCGAGCTCGCGCTGCGGGCCGTCCACCCGGACGACGAGGCGGCCTCGCGCCTGCGTCTCGCGGGGTGGCTCGCGGCCGGCACCGCGCTGATCGCCCTGTCGTCGATGATCAAGGTGCCCTCGCTGCTCGCGCTCGGATTCGTCGGCATGGCCCTTGCCCGCAAGTGGGGTGGCGGCTTCCGCGCCGTGCTCGCCGCCGCCGCGATCCTCGGCATCGGGACCTGTGTCGTCATCGGCGCTGTGAGCTGGGGCAGCGGCCTGGGCTTCGGCTGGACGAAGACCCTGGGCACCGCCACGGAGGTCCGCAGCTGGATGTCGATCCCGACCCTGCTCGGCATGGGTACCGGCCTCGGCGGCGTGCTGCTCGGTCTCGGCGACCACACGACGGCCGTGCTGTCCATCACGCGCCCCATCGCAGCGCTGGTGGCCGCTTTCGTCACGATGCGCATGCTGCTCGCGGTGCTCATGGGACGGATCCATCCGGTCGGTGCGCTGGGGGTCTCGCTGGGCGCGATCGTGCTGCTCTTCCCGGTCGTGCAACCGTGGTACCTGCTGTGGGCGGTGATCCCGCTCGCGGCCTGGGCGACCCGCCCGGTCTTCCGGATCCCCACCATCGCGTTCTCGTCGGTTGTCGGCATGATCCTCATGCCCAACGGCAGCGAATACCAACCGTTCATCATCGTCCAGGCGTCGATCGCGACCATCGTCGTGGTCGGTCTGATCATCGTCGCCACACGCTCCCGGCTGCCGTGGCGGCTGCAGGAGCGCACACCACCGCGTCCGGCGGAAACCGCGGACGCCTAGGCTGGAACCCTGTGACCCCGAGTTCTCCCGCCGGTGCGGTACCGGCCGTGCGCCTGGACGGCGTCGTCAAGACCTACGGGGGCGTCACCGCCGTGAACGGTCTCGATCTGACCGTCGAACGCGCCCAGGTGCTCGCCCTCCTCGGCCCGAACGGCGCCGGTAAGACCACCACTGTGGAAATGTGCGAGGGGTTCGTCACTCCCGACGTGGGCACAGTCCGCGTCCTGGGGCTCGATCCCGTCGCCGATTCCGACGCCCTCCGCCCCCGGATCGGCGTGATGCTGCAGGGTGGCGGCGCCTATCCCGGTTCGCGGGCCGGTGAGATGCTCGACCTGGTGGCGGCGTACTCGGCGGATCCCCTCGACCCCGACTGGCTGCTCCAGCGCCTCGGGCTCACCGACGCCCGCCGCACCCCCTACCGCCGATTGTCGGGCGGACAACAGCAACGCCTCGCGCTCGCATGCGCGCTGGTGGGGCGCCCCGAACTGGTGTTCCTCGACGAACCGACGGCGGGTCTCGACGCACAGGCCCGGCTGCTCGTCTGGGAACTGATCGACGCACTGCGCCGCGACGGTGTGAGCGTGCTGCTCACCACCCACCTCATGGACGAGGCGGAAGAGCTCGCCGACGAGATCGTCATCATCGATCACGGGCGGGTGGTCGCCGCAGGGACACCCGACGAAGTCACCCGCGACGGCGCCGAGGGCCAGCTGTGGCTGTCCGCGCCTCCGGGCCTCGACCTGAGTGCCCTGCAGTCCGCCCTGGCCGGCACCTACCGGATACGGGAGGACAATCCCGGGCGGTATCTCGTCGAGGGCACGATCGAACCGTCCGTCGTCGCGGCGGTGGCGACCTGGTGCGCGAATCTGGGCGCACTGGCAACCGAGATCCGGGTGGATCAGCGCAGCCTCGAGGACGTCTTCCTCGAGTTGACCGGTCGGGAGTTGAGAGGGTGAGCGTGACCCACGATCGTCTGGCGAACAACCGGTTTGCGGAAGGGACCTTCACCCCGCGACCGCAGCCGAACTCGCCGTCGAAGATGCTCGCGGCGCAGACCGCCATGGAACTCAAGTTGCTGCTGCGCAACGGCGAGCAGCTCCTACTGACCATGTTCATTCCGATCACGCTGCTGATCGGCCTGTCGCTGCTACCGATCGGCGATCTCGGCGACTCGCGGGTCGACAGCGTGCTGCCAGCGGTGATGATGGTGGCCGTGATGTCGACGGCGTTCACCGGTCAGGCGATCGCCGTGGGCTTCGACCGCCGCTACGGCGCCCTCAAGCGGATCGGCGCGACCGCGCTGCCCAAGTGGGGAATCATCGCTGGCAAGAGCGCGGCGGTGGGCATCGTCGTCGTCCTGCAGGCCGTGTTGCTCGGTGCCATCGGGCTGGCCCTGGGCTGGCGCCCCTCCCCCGTCGACCTGCTCATCGGGGCGGTCGTCATCGCCTTGGGCACGGTGATGTTCGCGACACTGGGGCTGCTGCTCGGTGGAACCCTGCGCGCCGAGATCGTGCTCGCCCTCGCGAACATCGTGTGGTTCGTGCTGTTGGGCATCGGCAGCGTCGTGGTGCTCGGCGACGTGATCCCCGAAGCGGTGGTCCACCTGCTGCGGATCGTGCCGTCGGGGGCGTTGACGCTCGCGCTCGAGAACGCCACCTCGGGTGTGTTCGACTGGTTGTCGATCGTCTCGCTGCTCGTGTGGACGGTGATCGGCGGCACCGCCGCGGCGCGCTGGTTCCGCTTCACCTGAGTCGTGGGCGGCCCGATCGGGCACGACCCAACTACAGCGTGTAGTGGTTCACGCCGTACCATCGAACCGTGTTGTATCGCGGCTACCTGAGCCTTGTCGACCGTCTCCCCCTGCCGTCGCTGCGGACGCAGAAGATCATCGCGTTCCTCACGATTCTCACCCAGGGCGGCATCGCAGTGACCGGCTCGGTCGTCCGCGTCACTGCCTCCGGACTGGGTTGCCCGACCTGGCCGCAGTGCTTCCCCGGGTCGCTGGTGCCGGTGGGTGTGTCGAGCGGGGTGAACACCCTGCACCAGGTGGTCGAGTTCGGCAACCGGCTGCTGACCTTCGTGGTCGTGGCCGTCGCAGCCGCGATCGTCCTGGCCGTCACCCGTGCGCGGCGCCGCAAGGAGGTCATCGCCTGGGCGTGGTTGATGCCGGCAGGCACCGTGCTGCAGGCGATCATCGGCGGCATCACCGTCCTGGCCGGTCTCGCCTGGTGGACGGTCGCGATCCACCTGCTCGCATCGATGCTCATGGTGTGGCTGGCGACAGTGCTCTACGCGAAGGTGAGCGAGCCGGACGACGGCACGGTGGTGCAGGTATTGCCCCAGCCGCTGCGCCGGCTCACCGCCTTGTCGGGTGTCGCGCTCGCCGTGGTCCTCGTGCTCGGCACGATGGTCACCGGCGCCGGCCCGCACGCCGGAGACAAGAGCGTCGACAGACCCGTCCCGCGCCTCGCGCTCGACATCACCAATCTCGTCCACCTGCACGCCGAAGCGCTCATCGGCTATCTCGCGCTGCTGATCGGCCTCACCTTCGCCGTCTACGCGGTCCATGCACCCCGAGCCGTCACGCTGCGTCTGAAGGTCGTCCTGGCCCTGGTGGTCGCACAGGCCGGCATCGGCCTCGTCCAGTTCTGGACGGACGTGCCTGCCGTGCTGGTCGTCTTCCACGTCGCCGGCGCCGGACTGTGCACGGCGGCGACCGCCGCGGTCTGGGCGGCCGGACGGACGCGCACGACCGCACCGGATCGCGAGCCCGTTCCGGCCTGACCGTTCGACGACGCGGCCCCTCCCCGGACTTCCGGGAAGGGGCCGCGTGTCGTCGTACGGATGTCGGGCGGTCAGCGCTCGTTGCGGGCCTTGGGGAACTTCGTCTGACGTGCCACCCAACCGGCCATCTTCGCCCAGTGACCCTTCTGCGGGTTGGCGATGCTGGTGACCTCGCGGTCCCACTCGGAGACGGTGACGTCGGGGATCTCCTCGACGATGGCGCGCGCCGTCGGGAGGTCCTTCGCGACGCGGTCGCCGAGGGTGCCGTCGGCGGCGACCACGGTGATCCGGACGCCGGACAGACCGATCGGCTGCAGCACGGCCTTCCCGGAACCTCCGTGCTCGGCGACGAAGCTGCGGATGGACGAGACGATGTCGGCCGGTGCGGCCACGACCTGTGTTTCGACGCTCATGTCTGCAGAATACTGTGAGCGCTATGCACGCAATCGAAGTGGCACAGCACGGAGGCCCCGACGTCCTCGTCCCCGTCGAACGACCCGACCCCTCGCCCGGACCGGGTGAGCTGCTGGTTCGCACCGACGCGATCGGCGTCAACTTCATCGACACCTACTTCCGCACCGGCCTCTACGGCACGGAGCTGCCGTACATCCCGGGCTCGGAGGGCACGGGCACGGTCGTCGCCCTCCGCGAGGGTGTGCGGGACACGGCGGTAGGCGACCGAGTGTCGTGGTGCGAGGCACCCGGCTCGTACGCCGAACTGGTCCGCGTCCGCGAGCAGGTCGCCGTGCCGGTCCCGGACTCGGTGCCGGCCGAGCAGGCCGCCTCGGTCCTCCTGCAGGGCATGACCGCGCACTACCTGCTGAACTCCGTCCACCCGGCACAGCCCGGCGAGACGGTGCTCGTCCACGCAGGTGCCGGTGGTGTGGGGCTGATCCTGACGCAACTCGCCGTCGCGAAGGGCGTGCGGGTGATCACCACCGTGTCCTCCGACGAGAAGGAGGCCCTGTCGCGGGAGGCCGGCGCCGCGGACGTGCTGCGCTACGGCGACGACCTCGCCGAGAAGGTGCGCGAGCTCACCGACGGCGAGGGGGTGGCCGCAGCCTACGACGGTGTCGGTGCCGCGACCTTCGAGGCGTCGCTCGCGTCCGTCCGCGTGCGCGGCACGGTCGCGCTGTTCGGTGCCGCGAGCGGACCCGTCCCGCCCTTCGACCTGCAGCGGCTGAACCCGGCGGGTTCGCTGTTCGTCACGCGGCCGACCCTCGTGCACTACACCCGAGACCGCGAGGAGCTGCTGTGGCGGGCGGGCGACGTGCTCGCGGCGCTCGCCGACGGGTCGCTGAAGCTCCGCGTGGGAGCGAGCTATCCCCTCGCCGAGGCCGCCCGCGCCCACGCCGATCTCGAAGGACGCCGGACCACCGGATCGATCGTCCTGATCCCGTGATCTNGACGAACGCCCCGGCCGCTCGGCCGGGGCGTTCGTCGTGAAGCGTGGATCAGAAGTACGAGCCGATCGTCGGCAGTGCGAGCACGGAGTCGATCGCCAGGCCCAGGCACACCACCGCGAGGTAGTTGTTGGACTGGAGGAACAGCTTGAGCGGCTTGACCGACGCCCCGCCGCGCACACTGTTGAACAGCTGGTGCGCGACGATCAGGAACCAGGCGCCCGCGAGCAGCGCGACGGCCGCGTAGATCGCACCGGCGGCCGGGACGATCACCAGCGTCGCGATCACGGTCGCCCAGGTGTAGAGCACGATCTGCTTCGTGACGTGCTGCTCGGTGGCGATGACCGGCAACATCGGCACGCCGGCTGCCTTGTAGTCCTCCTTGTAACGCATCGCGAGCGCCCAGGTGTGCGGCGGCGTCCAGAAGAAGATGACCAGGAACAACACGATGGGTTCCCAGCTCAGCGAACCCGTCACGGCGGCCCAGCCGACCATCACGGGCATACATCCGGCAGCCCCGCCCCAGACCACGTTCTGCCAGGTCCGGCGTTTGAGCACCATCGTGTACACGAGCACGTAGAACGCGATCGTCGCCACGACCAGCAGTCCGGCCAACAGGTTGGCGCGCCACCACAACCACGCGAAGGACGCGATGCCGAGCAGCATGCCGAAGACGAGGGCGTTGCGTGTCGGCACCGTCTGCCGGGCGAGCGGACGCAACGCCGTGCGTTTCATCACCTTGTCGATGTCGGCGTCGACGACGCAGTTGAGCGAGTTGGCGCTCGCCGCACCCATCCAGCCGCCGAACAGGGTGCTCAGGATGAGCACGATGTCGACGTTGCCGCGGTCGGCGAACAGCATCGCGGGAATGGTCGCGACCAGCAGGAGTTCGATCACCCGCGGCTTGGTCAACGCTATGTAGGCGAGGACGGTGCCGGAGATCCGGCCCCACGCGGTGTCGGGGCGCGGGGCGCTCGGCGCTTCGGGGGCGCCGAAGCCGTGTCCTCCCGGCCGTCGCCCTGCCCGCACACTGTCTCCTTGTCCCACGCGGATCCGCACCTTCGTTTCGCCCGTTCACGGTCGCCCGGTTCCGGACGCTCCTCTACTACGAACGATGGTAGACCGGACCGTTGCCCGGACCGAATCGACCCGTTCGGAGCAGCGCATTAGTCTGAAGTAGCGCGCGGGCCGACTTCCACCCGCCGGGACCCCGTACACCCATGTCAGGAGACTTCAAGCTCGTGTCGATCACAGACGAGATCCGCACCCTCACCCAGCCTGCGCATCCTGCCGACTGGACCGACCTGGACACCAAGGCCGTCGACACCGCGCGCGTGCTCGCCGCCGACGCCGTGCAGAAGGTCGGAAACGGGCATCCCGGTACCGCGATGAGCCTCGCTCCCCTCGCGTACACCCTTTTCCAGCGTGTGATGCGCCACGATCCGACCGACCCCGAGTGGGTCGGCCGCGACCGCTTCGTGCTCTCGTGCGGACATTCGAGCCTGACGCTGTACACCCAGCTGTACCTGTCCGGCTACGGACTCGAGCTCGCCGACCTCGAAGCCCTGCGCACGTGGGGTTCGCTCACCCCGGGCCACCCCGAGTACGGCCACACCGCCGGCGTCGAGATGACCACCGGCCCACTGGGTCAGGGTCTGGCCTCCGCCGTGGGCATGGCGATGGCCGCCCGCCGCGAGCGCGGTCTGTTCGATCCCGAGGCGCCCGCCGGCTCGAGCCCGTTCGACCACTACGTCTATGTGATCGCGTCCGACGGCGACATCGAGGAGGGCGTGACCTCCGAGGCGTCCTCGCTCGCCGGTGTCCAGCAGCTCGGCAACCTGATCGTCTTCTACGACGACAACAAGATCTCCATCGAGCACGACACCGCGATCGCTCTCGGTGAGGACGTCTCCAAGCGCTACGAGGCATACGGCTGGCACGTGCAGACCGTCGAGGGCGGCGAGAACGTCACCGCCCTGCTCGAGGCCGTCGAGACCGCGAAGGCGGTCACCGACCGTCCGTCCTTCATCTCCGTCCGCACGATCATCGGCTACCCGGCGCCGACGAAGATGAACAGCGGCGACGCGCACGGTGCCGCGCTCGGCGTCGACGAGGTCGCCGAGATCAAGAAGATCCTCGGCTTCGACCCCGAGAAGAACTTCGACGTCGACCCGGCCGTGATCGAGCACGCCCGGCAGGTCGTGACGCGCGGCACCGAGGCACGCGCCGCATGGCAGGCCGACTTCGACGCATGGGCCGCCCGCGAGCCGCAGCGCAAGGAACTGTTCGACCGCCTGCACGCCGGTGAGTTCCCGGAGGGCTGGGTCGACGCACTGCCGACCTACGAGCCCACCGAGAGCGGTCCCGCGACCCGCTCGGCGTCCGGCAAGGCCCTCGCCGCGCTCGGACCGGTACTGCCCGAGCTGTGGGGCGGTTCCGCCGACCTCGCCGGCAGCAACAACACGACGATTCCCGGTTCCGACTCCTTCGGTCCCGAGTCGATCTCCACGAAGGACTGGAACGCGCAGCCCTACGGACGCACCCTGCACTTCGGCGTCCGCGAACACGCGATGGGATCGATCCTCAACGGCATCGCCCTGCACGGCCCGACCCGCCCCTACGGCGGCACCTTCCTCGTCTTCTCCGACTACATGCGGCCCGCGGTGCGTCTCGCGGCCCTCATGCAGACCCCGGCGATCTACGTGTGGACGCACGATTCGATCGGTCTCGGTGAGGACGGCCCGACGCACCAGCCGATCGAGCACCTCGCGGCGCTGCGCGCGATCCCGAATCTCGCCGTGATCCGCCCGGCCGACGCCAACGAGACGTCGTTCGCGTGGAAGGCCGCGCTGGAGAACCGCACCGGCCCGACCGCTCTGGCGCTGACCCGTCAGAACGTGCCGGTGCTCGAGGGCACGCGGGAGAAGGCCGCCGAGGGTGTCGCCCGCGGTGCCTACATCCTGGCCGAGGCCTCGTCGGGCACCCCGGAGGTCGTGATCCTCGCGACCGGTTCCGAGGTCCAGCTCGCCGTTGCCGCCCGCGAGACCCTCGAGGCCGACGGTGTGCCCACCCGCGTCGTCTCCGTGCCGGTGCTCGACCGGTTCCTCGAGCAGGACCAGGCCTACCGCGACGAGGTGCTGCCCCCGTCGGTGCGCGCCCGCGTGTCCGTCGAGGCCGGTCTCGCGATGCCGTGGTACCGCCTCATCGGCGACGCCGGTGAGCCGGTCTCGCTCGAGCACTACGGCGCCTCAGCCGATTACAAGACCCTGTACCGCGAGTTCGGCATCACTGCCGAGGCCGTCGTCGACGCCGCGCGTCGCTCGCTGACCCGAGTGAAGGGATGATCCGATGACCCAGCAGACCTCCACGCAGAACGCTGCGCTGGCCGAACTGTCCGCCCAGGGTGTCTCGGTGTGGCTGGACGACCTGTCCCGCGACCTCATCGACTCCGGCAAGCTCGCCGAGCTCGTCGCGACCCGCAGTGTCGTGGGTGTGACGACCAACCCGTCGATCTTCCAAGCCGCCCTGTCGAAGGGCCATGCCTACGACGCGCAGATCCGCGATCTCGCCGCCGCCGGTGCCGACGCCACCGAGGCGATCCGCACCGTCACCACCGACGACGTGCGCGCGGCCTGCGACGTCCTCGCGCCGGTGTTCGAGGCCACGGACGGCCTCGACGGACGGGTGTCGATCGAGGTCGACCCGCGTCTGGCGCACAAGACGGGCGAGACCGTCCAGCAGGCCCTCGAGCTGTGGCGCATCGTCGACCGCCCGAACCTGTTCATCAAGATCCCGGCGACGATGGCGGGTCTGCCGGCCATCGCCCGGGTGATCGGTGAGGGTGTCAGCGTCAACGTCACGCTGATCTTCTCGGTCGAGCGCTACGAGCGGGTCATCGAGGCCTACCTCGACGGCCTGACCGCGGCGAAGGCCTCCGGTCACGACCTGTCGAAGATCCGCTCGGTCGCGTCGTTCTTCGTCTCGCGTGTCGACACCGAGATCGACCCGCGCCTCGAGGAGATCGGCACCGACCGGGCGCTGGCTCTGCGTGGCAAGGCCGGTCTCGCCAACGCGCGGCTCGCGTACGGCGCGTACCAGCGCGCGTTCGAGGGCGGGACGCGGTTCGAGCAGCTCGCCGAGGCGGGTGCCGTTCCCCAGCGTGCGTTGTGGGCGTCGACGGGTGTGAAGAACCCCGATTACCCCGACACCCTCTACGTCACCGAGTTGGTCGCGCCGAACACCGTGAACACGATGCCGGAGAAGACCCTCGAGGCCGTCGCCGACCACGGTGGGGTCACGGGCGACACCGTCACCCGCAACATCGCCTCCTCCCAGCAGGTCTTCGACGCGCTGGCATCGGTCGGTGTGGATCTTCCCGACGTCTTCCGCAAGCTCGAGGACGAGGGTGTGGAGAAGTTCGTCGTGGCGTGGAAGGACCTGCTCGCGGCGACGGCGGAACAGCTCGCGGCTCACGCGCCGGGCGCGGAGGGCTGAACGTGCCCGAATCCGGTGCGGCGGAGTGGGTGAATCCGCTCCGGGACAACAGAGATCGCAGACTGCCCCGTATCGCCGGCCCGTGCGCGCTGGTGATCTTCGGCGTGACCGGCGATCTGGCCCGGCGCAAGTTGATGCCCGCCGTCTACGATCTCGCCAACCGCGGCCTCCTGCCGCCCGGATTCGCGCTCGTCG
Source organism: Rhodococcus sp. Chr-9 (assembly GCF_000801125.1). Classification (NCBI taxonomy): domain Bacteria; kingdom Bacillati; phylum Actinomycetota; class Actinomycetes; order Mycobacteriales; family Nocardiaceae; genus Rhodococcus; species Rhodococcus sp. Chr-9. Next base: position 549,745 of record NZ_JTIZ01000122.1, on the reverse strand, counting down.
GTTTCGCCCGGAGGGATTGGGCCGACGAGGACTTCGGTCAGGTGGTCCACGACGCGGTGCGTGAGCATTCGCGTACCCCCTTTCGCGAGGAGGTCTGGCAGCGCCTCGCGGAGGGGATCCGCTTCGTGCAGGGCACCTTCGACGACGATGCGGCGTTCGCGGAGCTCGCGACGACCCTCGAGAAGCTCGACCGCGAACGCGGTACGGGTGGCAACCACGCGTTCTACCTGTCGGTTCCCCCGGACGCCTTCCCCGTGGTGTGCGGGCAGCTGTCGCGTTCGGGTCTGGCCGCGGAACGCGGCGGCTCGTGGAGCCGCGTCGTGATCGAGAAGCCGTTCGGGCACGACCTCGAGAGTGCGCGCGAGCTCAATTCGGTTGTCGGTGAGGTGTTCTCCGAGGAATCCGTCTTCCGCATCGATCACTATCTCGGCAAGGAGACGGTCCAGAACATCCTCGCGTTGCGTTTCGCGAACCAGATGTTCGAGCCGGTGTGGAACGCGCACTACGTCGACCACGTGCAGATCACGATGGCCGAGGACATCGGCCTCGGTGGTCGCGCCGGCTACTACGACGGCATCGGCGCGGCCCGCGACGTCATCCAGAACCATCTCCTGCAGCTGCTCGCCTTCACCGCGATGGAGGAACCGGTGAGCTTCGCGGCGTCGGAGCTGCACGCGGAGAAGATCAAGGTGCTGTCGGCGACCCGGCCGGCGGAGCCGTTCGACGAGACCACCGCGCGCGGCCAGTACGCATCCGGCTGGCAGGGCGGCGAGAAGGTCGTCGGACTGCTCGAGGAGAAGGGTTTCGCGGCGGATTCGACCACCGAGACGTACGCGGCCATCACCCTCGAGGTCGACACCCGCCGCTGGGCGGGTGTGCCCTTCTACCTGCGCACCGGCAAGCGCCTCGGCCGCCGCGTCACCGAGATCGCGGTGGTCTTCAAGCGGGCCCCGCACCTGCCGTTCGACAAGACCATGACCGAGGAGCTCGGTCAGAACGCGTTGGTGATCCGCGTGCAGCCCGACGAGGGCATCACGATGCGCTTCGGGTCGAAGGTGCCCGGCTCCGAGATGGAGGTCCGGGACGTGAACATGGACTTCAGTTACGGCCAGGCATTCACGGTCTCCTCCCCCGAGGCCTACGAGCGCCTGATCCTCGACGTGCTCCTCGGCGTCCCGTCACTGTTCCCGGTGGACGAGGAAGTCGAATTGTCCTGGAAGATCCTCGATCCGGTGCTCGAGCACTGGGCGGCGAACGGGCGACCGGAACCCTATGAGTCCGGCACCTGGGGTCCGCAATCGGCCGACGAGATGCTGCGGCGTACCGGCCGGGAATGGAGGCGTCCGTGAGGCTCCAGTTGCGCAACACCTCCGCGAATGCCATCAGTCGCAAGCTGGTGGAGCTGCGACGGTCGAGTGGAATGGTCACGCAGGGCCGTGTTCTCACGTTTATCGTGTGCGCCGGCGACGCGCGAGGCCTCGACGCCGCGATCACGGCCGCCACCGAGGCGTCGAAGGAACATCCCTGCCGCGTCATCGTCGTCGGTCGCGGACGACAGGACGGTCCGTCGCGGCTCGACGCGGAGATCCGGGTCGCCGGTGAAGCGGGTGCCTCCGAGGCATTGATCCTCGCCCTGCACGGCGAACTCGGTGAACATCAGGAATCGGTCGTGGTGCCTTTCCTCCTTCCGGACACCCCCGTCGTCGCGTGGTGGCCCAACCAGGCCCCCGCGGTCCCGGCCGAGGACCCGGTGGGTCGTCTCGCCGTCCGCCGCATCACCGACGTGACCAACTCCGACGACCCGCGTGCCGATCTCGCGACCCGCCTGTCCGGTTACCGGCCGGGCGACACGGATCTGGCCTGGGCCCGCATCACCTACTGGCGGGCGCTGCTGGTCTCGGCACTCGATCAGCCGCCCTACGAGCCAGTGCTCTCGGCACGCGTGTCGGGGCTGCGGACCGAACCGGCCGTCGATCTGATCGCGGGGTGGCTCGCGAGCCGTCTCGACTGCCCCGTCGAGCGATCCGTCGGCGAGCTGAGGGTGGAACTGCGCACGGCGTCGCAGACGATCGCCCTGGAACGCCCGCAGGAAGGTCGCGTGGCGACCCTCGAACGCACCCACAAGCCCGATTCGCTGATCAGCCTGGCGCGCCGGAACTCGGCCGAATGTCTCGCCGAGGAACTGCGTCGCCTCGATCCCGACGAAGTCTACGAAGCCGCGTTGTCGGCCCTGCCGAAGGTGGATTATGTCTGACACGGCCCGCACTCCGTCCGAGATCCGGCGTTTCGCCGACGCCGACGAGGTCGCCCGCGCCGCGGCGTCCGCCTTCGTCGATGCCGTCGTCGCCGCGCAGCGCGAGCGGGTGCAGGCCCACGTCGTGCTCACCGGCGGCGGTACCGGTATCGCGATGCTCGAGCACGTGCGTCGCGACCAGGGCGCCATCGACTGGTCGGCGGTGAACGTCTACTTCGGCGACGAGCGTTTCCTGCCGCCCGGCGATCCGGATCGCAACGAGGTGCAGGCCCGTGGGGCTCTGCTCGACCACGTGCCGATCGACCCGGCACGCATCCACACCATGCCGGCGCTCGGCGAGGACGGGTGCAGCACACCGGAGGACTCGGCCCAGCGGTACGCCGAACTCCTCGCGGCGCACTCCCCCGACGGCACCGTGCCGGTCTTCGACGTGCACCTGCTCGGCATGGGCGGTGAGGGACACATCAATTCGCTGTTCCCCCACACCGACGCGGTGCGCGAGTCGGAGCGTTTCGTGGTGGGTGTCGACGACTCCCCGAAGCCGCCGCCGGCCCGGGTGACGCTGACGCTGCCCGCCGTGCAGCGGGCGCGGCAGGTCTGGTTGCTGGTCACCGGTGCCGCCAAGGCGGAGGCCGTCGCGGCGGCCGTGGGCGGTGCCGCACCGGAGGACTTCCCGTCCGCGGGCGCCCACGGCACCGAACGCACCGTGTGGTTCCTCGATCCGGCTGCCGCAGAGCAACTCCCGGCGCAGTGACCGGGCGGAGCGTCGGGAGTCCGACGCCGTGATCGGCGATCCGGCCGTCATGCGCCCGCGCCGTCGAAGTCGGGATCGTCGGCGTCGTCCGTCTCCACACGGCGCCCCTCCGAAGTACCGGCGGTGTCGCCGTCGTCGACACCGGTTCGCACACACCGCATCCGATTCATCGATCGCGGACCTGCCGTCGAGCGCAGTGCGCGCAACGGTGATCGGCCCGGGACACATCGCACCGTTCGTGGGTCCATGCCGGTGAGCTCCTCCCGTCGTGGACCGTTGTCGTCACGGCCCTCTGTCTCGTTCGACGCGCCGGGACGCCCGACGGTTCCACTCGGGACGAAATCGGCCGGTCCGATCCGGGATCGAGCGGTCAGATACCCCGTTCGATCACCGCGGCGGTGACGCGGTCGTCGATCGACGACACCGGGTTCTCCCGTGCCACCCAGGGGTCACCGTCGAAGTACTTCGCGAAGATCTTCTCGGCCGTGCGGGTGGCGATCGCCTGCGTCGTCAACGTCGGGTTCGGACCTCCGAGACTGTTGGCGAGCGCCGAGTTGTCGGCGACGAACAGTCTCTTCACCCACCGGGCCTCCGCGTCGGCGTCGAGCACCGAATCCCGGTCGCTCACTCCCATCCGCATGCTCGACTGCGAGTGCAGGATCAGCGGTGGCCAGTCGCAGCGATGCACCCTCTTCGCGCCCGCCGCTCTCATCAACTCGACGGCCTTGCGGGTCGCGTGGTCACGATTGCGGCGGGTACGCGCCGAGCGCCGACGATGCTGCACGGTCACCCGCGGCGCCAGACCTGCTTCGTCCGGGTACAGGATCGGCGAAAGCGTCACGCGGTTGTCCGGTTCGACGTCGTCGTCCGAGATGACGAGCGCCGCGAGGACCCGGTCGGCGTCGGCCATCGTATCGAGCAGGTCGCGTCCGACGAGCCTCCCCACGCTGTCGGCCCCCGCGGAATCGACGACGCCTCCGGCACGTCCGTACCCGTGGATGCCGGAGTCGCTGAAGTTCAGCGCGTACGCGATCAATGCCGGGGGCAGGCCGACCTGCTCGATCCCGCCGTAGCCGGGCAGATCGACGCGCGCGTTGGAACCCGGGCCGCGCGTCTGCCCGGTGTACTCGTCGAAGACGCCGAAGACCGCGTCCATGTGGTGGTCGGTGAGGCCGCGGCCGACCCAGCCGTTCGGATTCGGCAGCACCGAGTTCAGCCACAATCGTGGGCTCTCGATGCACCCGGCCGCCAGCACCACCACCGGGGCGGTCGCTTCGTGCTCGTCCTCTCCCGTCGTGAACCGCACTCCGCGCGCCACGGTCTCCCCGTTCACCTCCTCGACGAGGATCTCGAAGACCACTGCATCGGCGATCAGGGTGACGGCACGCCCCTGGGGGGACCACGCGTCCGCGGTGAGCATCATCGGCACGTACGAATTGTCGGTGGAGCGTCTGGCCTTGAGATTCCGCGGCGCCCCCAGCGGCAGATAGCAGCCCTGATAGCAGTGCCCGCACATCGTGCAGCCCCGCGCTTCGGGATGGTGCAGACGCGCACGGTCGCGGGTGCGGCCGGCGGTACCACCGGGTTGGAGGATCGCGTTCTGCTGTGCGCGGTGGGCGGCCACGGTGGTATCGAGCGAGGTCTGGTGTGGCAGACCCATGGCCGCTGCTCCCCGCAGGAACAACTGCTCCTTGGCGCCCATCGGGGCAGTCTGCACCGGCAGCGTGGCCTCCACCCACTCGTAGTAGGGACGCAGTTCGTCGTATCCGAAGGGGAACAGGTGCGCCGTGTCGTACATGTCGCGGTCGGCGCCGTCGTATCCGGAGAATACGCCGGGTGCCGCCCGCGGCGAGTTGCCGAAGAAGTGGAGCGTGGTGCCACCGACGCCGGATACCTGCCACACGAACGAATTCTGAGGCAGATCTCGGAGCCACGGCGTGCCCGAGCGGTCTCCCGGTCCGTGGCGGAACAGCCCGGTGATCGGATTGTTGAGGTCGTCCTCGAAATGGGTCCACTCGTTCTCCGGGTCGGCGAAGCGGGGACCTGCTTCGAGAACCAGCACGTCGAGCCCGCGCGCCGCGAGTTCCTTGGCCACGACGGGTCCGCCACCCCCGGCGCCGATGACGATGACGTCGGTCATCTATCCCTCCACCTCGTCGATTTCGCCGTAGTAGCCCAGGAACTCGTCCCACCCGTCACTCGGCCCTGCATAGCGGCTCAACTCCCAGCCGACCGGCCGCCCCGTGAGCTCGCGCCGAGTACGGTTGTACGCGGAGACCTCCGAGAACGCCGCGAAGGCCGCCAGCGTGGGAATCGCGTTGACCACGAATTTCAGCACCAGACCTTCGAAACGCGGGTCGGTGTCGAGCCATTCGAAGACCTGCGCCTTCGCGGCATGACTCAGGTTCGCGAACGGCGCTGCGAACGGACCACTCACCGAACGCGGGTCGGCGGTGACACCGAAAGTGTTGAGCAGCACCGCGATCGCCGCGGCGCCGGGCAGGTTGCCCGCCTCGGGTCCGAGCAGCGGCATCGGCGAGGCCTGGTCCAGGGTTCGCTCGAGGGATTCCGCGGTGCCGGCGGTGACGCCGCCGGGCCGGTCGGTCCACACGCCCTGTTGGTGCGAGTACGGGTCGTTGCCGGGTGCGACGAACGCGAGCACCCCGTTGATCGTGTCGCGTACGGGCGGCGTCTCGTTCAGCGGACTCGCGTCGGCTTCGCTCGCGAGCACCCCTGCGGTGCCGATCAACGCCGCCATCGTCGCGGCCGTCCCGGCGAGAAAACGCCGCCTGTTCCAGTACCCGTGCTGCGTGTCGTCCACGTCGCCCCCTCGTCGTTGCCGTGGTGCAGCGTACGAGATGTCGTGGAACGATTGCGGAATGTCGTCCGGATCGTCCGGCGGGTCGCACGGACCGGTGGAGCGATCCACGGAAATCGGGTAGCTCGCTACCCGTGCCGTCCGCGCACGGGGCGTGCAGGATTCGAACACGGCCGATCGGTGCGACGGGGTGGGAATCATGTTGCAGAAGAAGAGGGAGAGCAACCGGTTCGCGTCCGTCCTGGAGACACTCCGAGGCCGGGACGATGCTCCTGCTGATCGTCCCGGCGACGAGCGGCGCGCCGGCGTTCTTGCGCCGGCCTCGGACACGGAACCTTCCGGACTGCGCAATGCGACGCCTTCGCGATTGCACATCACCGACGCGGACGGCCGGACGCTCGCGTGCGCACCGCTCGAACGTCGCGTACCGACCGACCCGGAGCGGCAGTGGCCCTGGGAGGCGCTGATCCGCCACGATAGGTCGTCCCCTCCGCGCCACAGCGGAGACACATCTCGGCGGCACCGAGGCTCGTTCCCGCCGCCGTCTGCACACTGTCACGTTGGGGTGCATGCTCGTGACCAGCGTGGCGGTGCCGGTGGCGGCTTTCGCCACTGGCTGGTGAGGATCGCGGAGGCTCCCGTCGTCGGTGAACCGGTATCCGTGAGGGCCGAAGGGCCGGACAACGACCTCCACGACTGCCGCCATCCGAGTTCGAGGATCTCGTCCCTGTACCGACGGTTCACCCCGCCGTGCCGATCGGGACGATCCTGTGAACGGATTCGAGCAGCGCACTACACAGCGGGAGGACCCATCGCGGTGAAACGGACCGCACCGGCAGCCGGATGCAGGACAATTTCGATAAGGCGAGCGCCCATCGAGAGGAGCCGTGATGAGCACGCCGAGGACGATCACAGGCGAAGTGAGCCCGGAGCGCGATTGCCCGAGCGACTCGTCGCTGGTGCGGTTGATCTACCACCGCAACTTCCTGCTCCCGATCGGTGAGGTCTGGGCGGCACTCACCGATTCGGAGAAGCTGGGCCGTTGGTACGGCACGTACATCGGCGACCCCGCTACGGGCCGTGTGCTCCTGACCATGACGGACGACCACGATTCGGCCACCACCTACGTCGACATCCTCCGGTGTTCTCCCCCCGAGGGATTCGCCGTCGACGTGGACGGGTGGCAGCTCGAGGTGGTGCTGCGTCAGGTCGGGAAGGTCACCACCCTCGAGTTCACACACCGGCACGTCCCGCGCTCGGAGGCCGGAGAGATCGGGCCGGGGTGGCAGTACTACCTCGACCGCCTCGACGCAGCACTGGCCGGCACCCGCCCGCCGTTGTGGGACGACTACCTCGACCTGGTCGACGAATACCGCTGACCGGCGCCTTTCGCTGCAGTGATCCGCCCGACGAGCACCACCGGAAATCTCCATCGACGAGTACCGCAGGCCGTACAAGGTGGACGAGGTCGCCAACGACCGGATCGAGGAGGTCTGGTTCACGGGCGTCCACTCCGACGTCGGCGGTGGATTCGAGGACTGCCGGAACAGACGAGCGCGACGGCGACGCCGACCCGGATGAGCCGCATCTGGTGGCTCATCGGGCGAGGAACTCGTGAGATCCTCGGCGGGGCACGATCGCCCGAAGGACTGAAGATCCACGAGAGCGTCGAGCTCCGGGAGGACGGTCTGGCGACCCGGCTACGGAATCCGCACTGGGTCGATCCGGAGTGGTACACGCCGAAGCGCTACGACCTCGGGGTATCCGGCCATACGAACCGCCGGACCGCGCCGCTCCGCCCCCATCGGAGGTCTCGGCGCACCGGGGTCGGTCACAACTCCCGTGAACGCGACAGCTCCGCCGACCTCGCCCTGAGGTGGCGCCGCTCGGGTTCGGTACCGGCGAGCTCGAGCGCCCGCCGATACGCTTCGGCCGCTTCACCTTTCCGGCCGACCCGAGCCAGCAACTCGGCTCGTGCCACCACGTACGGTCCGTAGTCGCGGATACTCGGCTCGTCGGCGAGTCCGTCGAGGAGTTCGAGTCCGGCCGCGGGCCCGTCGCGCATCGCGACCGCCACGGCGCGGTTCAGTGCGACGATCGGTGACGGGCTCAGGGCGGTCAGTACGTCGTAGAGGGCGACGATCTGCGGCCAGTCGGTGCTGTCGACGTCGCTCGCCTCGTCGTGCAACGCGGCTATCGCGGCCTGCACCCCGTACGGGCCGGGTGGTCGTCCGGTGAGTGCGGCGACCACCAGTGCGCTGCCCTCCTCGATCATCGCGCGGTCCCATCGGGCGCGGTCCTGCACGTCGAGCAGCATGACGGCGCCGGTCGGGTCGGTGCGTGCGTCCCGGCGGGCATGGACGAGCAGCATCAGCGCGAGCAACCCGCTCACCTCCCGTTCCGTCGGCATCAGACGGTGCAGGATGCGGGTGAGGCGGACCGCCTCCTCTGCGAGGGCGAGGCGTTGCAGATGTTCACCGCTGCTCGCGGCATAGCCCTCGGTGAAGATCGAGTACAGCGCCGCGAGCACCACCGGCAGGCGCTCCGGCAGCTCGTCCGGTCCGGGTACCCGGAACGGGATGCGGGCACCGCGGATCTTCTTCTTGGCCCGCACGATCCGCTGGGCCATCGTCGGCGACGGGACGAGGAAGGCCCGCGCGACCTCGTTCGTCGTGAGACCACCGAGGCAGCGCAGGATCAGCGCGACGCGGTCGTCCGCCGCGAGGGCGGGGTGGGCGCACGTGAAGAACAGTTCGAGGCGGTCGTCCGTCAGTTCTCCGGCATCGGGCGGTTCGTACGACGCGCGACGTTCGGTGTCGACGGCGAGTTCCGCCAGTCGCGTCGCATACACGCGGTCGCGGCGCACCCGATCCAGCGCTCGGCGCCTGGCCGTGGTGAGCAGCCAAGCGCCCGGACGCTCGGGCACACCGTCGACCGGCCAGTGCACGAGCGCCGCCTCGAGTGCCTCCGATGCGACCTCCTCGGCGAGGTCGAGGTCGCCGAAGCGATGGACGAGCGCGGCGAGGAGCCGGCCGTGTTCCTCGCGGAACACCGACTCGACGGCCGAGGCCGGCTCCCCCATCGCTCAGTCCCCGAAGTCGGCGATCGGCCGCACGACGACCGTGCCGCCGTCCCGCGATCCGGGACAGCGTGCCGCCCAGTCGAGTGCCTCGTCGAGGCTGCCGACGTCGATGACGTCGTATCCGCCGAGCACCTCGCGGCTCTCGCCGAACGGTCCGTCGGTCACCGTGCGTCGTCCGTCCGCGTCGACCTGCACGGTCGTCGCGGTGACGAGATCCTGCAGGGCGTGCCCGGACACGAGGACACCCGCGTCGCGCATCGCCTTCTCGTAGTCCTGCCAGTCCTCGACGGTGCAGGTGGCCTCGTCGGTCGTGGATGCGTAGATCAACAGCATGTACTTCATGGCGGTCGCTCCCGTCTGTGTGGTGTTCGTCCTACACCATCACGACGAACGGACACCTGCCGGATCGACGCCCGACGAGAAATTTTTTCTAACCGCTGTTGCGCAACGCCGTGGCGAGACCGTTCATCGTGATCTGGATACCGCGCCGGACACGGTCGGTGTCCTCACCGGCACGGAACCGGCGCAGCAACTCGACCTGCAGGTGGTTGAGCGGTTCGAGATACGGGAACCGGTTGTGCAGCGACCGCTCGAGCGCCGGATTATCCGCGACGAGCGAGTCGTAGCCCGTGATCTGCCGGTAGGCGTCGACTGTACGGGCGTGCTCGTCGACGATGCTGCCGAACACCCGCTCGCGCAGTTCGGTGTCCTCGACGAGTTCGGAGTACCGGGCGGCCAGGCCGAGATCGGACTTGGCGAGCACCTGCGCCATGTTCGACAGCACCGAACGGAAGAACGGCCAGCGACGGTAGAGATCCTGCAGGGTCGCCAACCGGTCCGGATCACCGGCCACCCAGTCCTGCACAGCCGTTCCCGTGCCGTACCAGCCGGGGAGCATCACGCGGCTCTGGGTCCACGAGAGCACCCACGGGATGGCCCGCAGGTCGCTGATCGCCTTCGTCTGCTTGCGGGAGGCGGGACGGCTGCCGATGTTGAGGGCACCGATCTCCGAGACCGGCGTCGCGGTGGTGAAGTACTCGACGAATCCCGGTGTCTCGTGCACGAGCCGGCTGTACGCGGCGCGAGCGAGGTCGGCAAGTTCGTCGAGGATGCGGTAGGCCTCCGGCGCGTCCTTCCCGAGGCCTTCCACATCGAGCAGGCTCGACTCGAGGGTCGCCGAGACGAGCGCCTCGAGGTTGCGGCGGGCGAGCACCGGTTCGCGGTACTTCGCGGCGATGACCTCGCCCTGCTCGGTCAGACGCAACGAGCCCTGGACCGCGCCGGGAGGCTGGGCCAGGATGGCGTCGTAACTCGGTCCGCCACCGCGACCGACGGTGCCGCCGCGACCGTGGAACAGGCGCAGCCGGATCCCGGCGGTGCGCGCCGCCTCGACGAGATCGAGTTCCGCGCGGTAGAGCGCCCAGTTGGCGGTGAGATAACCGCCATCCTTGTTGGAATCGGAGTAGCCGAGCATGATCTCCTGCAGTCCGTCGTGTCCGTCGACGAGGCTGCGGAACTCGGGCACGGCGAGGGCGGCGGTCAGCGTGGCGGCACCGCCGCGCAGGTCGTCGATCGTCTCGAACAGCGGGATGACCTGCACCGTGCTGCGCGGATAGCCGCGGTCGAGGTCGAGCAGCCCGACCTCCTTGAGCAGGACCTCGACCTCGAGCAGGTCGGACACCGAGGTGCACATGCTGATGATGTAGTGCTCGATGGCGGCCGGTCCGATGCGACGGACCACGTCGGCGGCAGCACGCAGGATGCCCAGTTCCTTGGCTGTCTCGTCCGACAGGTGGGCGTCGGGGGTGGTGAGCGGGCGGCGGATCCGCAACTCCGCGGTGAGCAGCGCGACCTTGTCGTCCTCCGGCAGGTCGCGGTAGCGGTCGGTCACTCCCGCCCAGGAGAGCAGTTCGGCGACGACGTTCTCGTGGACCTCGGAATTCTGACGCAGGTCGAGTGGCGCGAGGTGGAAGCCGAAGACCTCGACGGCGCTGCGCAGGTGCGCGAGTCGATCGTCGGCGATCACGGTCGCTCCGCCGGCGCGCAGCGAGGCGTCGACGATGGTCAGGTCGGTGTGCAGGCGGGCCGGGGTGGCATAGGGCTCGCACGGGATACGCACCGTGTGGGGCAGATCCACGCCGGGCAGCAGCCTGTCCGCGGTAGCGGTGAGGCGAGCGCGGATACCGTGTACCGCCCGTCGGTACGGCTCGTCGCTGTGGGCGGGATTGTCGTCGCCCGAGTCGTCGGCGAGCTTCTTCAGGGCGCTGCTGATGGTCGCGGTGCGTTCGGACATCGACAGTTCGCGTTCGAGCGCGGCGAGTTCGGTGAGGTGATGTCGCAGCGCGGTCTCACAGGCGCGATTCGCGGCCGTGGTGACGACCTCGCCGTCGACGTTGGGGTTGCCGTCGCGGTCGCCGCCGATCCAGGTTCCCGGCCGGACCAGCGGTTCGGTGAGCACCGCCGCGTCGGGCCAGCGTCGCCGGAGTTCGCGTCGCACTTCGGCGTTGAGGGCGGGAACGACGTCGAACAGTGCGAGGTCGTAGTAGCGCAGACCGTTGTCGACCTCGTCGATGATCCTCAGGCGCGCGAGCCGGATGAGCGCGGTGTCCCAGAGGGTCAGGATGTGCCGGTACAGGGCGCGGTCGATTTCCTCGAGCGCGGCGGGTTCGTCGGTCCTCTCCCGGCGCCGCATGAGTTCGGTGACGGCGGTCTGGACGTCGAAGACGGTGCGTCGGCGGGTCTCGGTGGGATGAGCGGTGATGACGGGGGCGACGAGAGCCGACGCGAGCGCGTCGGTCACGGTGTCGGCATCGAGGCCCGGACCGGCGGCGTCGAGCTTGGCGTAGGTGGCGGCGAGGCTGCTGTCCTGCGGTGGGTCGCCTGCGCGCACGTGCAGGGCTCGACGTCGTTCGCGGTGCAGATCCTCGGCGAGATTGGCGAGCAGACCGAAATGGCTGAACGCCCGGGCGACAGGAATCAGGTCGTCGGTGGCGACGCCGGCGAAGCGTTCGGCGAGTTCGGTGCGGTCGATCTCGGAGCGCCGGATCCGGAAACTCTCCACCCGGGCCGATTCGACCAGGTCGAAGGTCTCGGGTCCTGCCTGCTCACGGATGACGTTGCCGAGGATGCCGCCGAGCAGGCGGATGTCCTCGCGGAGGGGTTCGGTAGCAGAGGCAGGCACGGTGTCCGTCATACGGCCAGTATCTGTGCCCGGCGGCCGGGGCGCGACCGCGGCAGCGTCCGTGCACGTGCGGGGATCAGCTGAACTTGATCTGCAGTCCGATGCCGAGGATCGAGATCACCCAGATGATGCCGGTGAAGACGGTGAGACGGTCGAGGTTCTTCTCCGCCACCGTCGAGCCCGAGAGATTGGACTGGACTCCGCCACCGAACAGGCTGGACAGACCACCGCCCTTACCGCGGTGCAGCAGCACCAGCAGGATGAGCAACAGGCTCGTGACGATCAGGAGGATGTCCAGGAACAGTTCCATGTCGGTGTTCGATGTCCTTCGGATGGTGGGCGACGTCGGCGTCAGCTTACCCGCTCGTCCTGTGGGGACGCTGCGGGTGTGCCGGGGACGCCGGGTGGGCGANGGGGTGCAGCATCTCGTCGAGATCCTGCACCCCGCCCGATGCCGGTCGCTCTAGAGGAGCGGACCGCCTGCGGCGATCGCCGACAGCTGAGCGAATTCGTCGGCCTTGAGGGAGGCGCCTCCCACGAGGCCGCCGTCGACGTCGGTCTGAGCGATGAGCTCACCGACGTTCTTGGCGTTGACCGACCCGCCGTACAGGACTCGGACCGATGCCGCGACCTCGGGCGAGGCCAGTTCGGCGAGGGTACTGCGCACCGCGGCGCACACCTCCTGCGCGTCGGCCGCCGAAGCAACCTTGCCCGTGCCGATGGCCCAGACCGGCTCGTACGCGACGACGATCTTTGCGATCTCGTCGGCGGACAGGCCGGCGAGCGAGTTCTTCAACTGCTCGACGTTGTACTCGACGTGGTTGCCGGCTTCGCGGACGTCGAGTCCTTCACCGATGCACACGATCGGAGTGAGACCGTGCCGCAGCGCGGCCTTGGTCTTGTCGCGGACGATCTCGTCGGTCTCACCGTGCAGGGTGCGACGCTCGGAGTGCCCGACGATCACGTAGGTGCAGCCGAGCTTCGCGAGCATCGCGCCGGAGATCTCGCCGGTGTAGGCGCCGGAGTCGTGGACCGAGATGTCCTGGGCTCCGTAGGTGATGCCGAGCTTGTCGCCCTCGACGAGGGTCTGCACCGAGCGGATGCCGGTGAACGGCGGGATGACCGTCACGTCGACCTTCTCGAGGTACTTCTCGGGAAGGGTGAACGCGATCTTCTGCACCAGGGCGATGGCCTCGAGGTGGTTGAGGTTCATCTTCCAGTTGCCCGCGATGAGCGGTGTCCGTGCCATGACCGTCAGCCCTCCAGAACTGCGATGCCGGGCAGTTCCTTGCCCTCGAGGTACTCGAGGGAGGCGCCACCACCGGTGGAGATGTGGGAGAAGCGGTCCTCACCGAGTCCGAGCGACCGCACGGCCGCAGCGGAGTCGCCGCCACCGACGACGCTGAACGCGCCCTTGCCGGTTGCCTCGATGATCGCTTCCGCTACACCCTTCGTGCCCGCCGCGAAGTTCTCGAACTCGAACACGCCCATCGGGCCGTTCCAGAACACCGTCTTCGCCGAGCCGAGGAGCGAGGCGAAACGCCGCACGGACTCCGGTCCGATGTCGAGGCCCATCCATCCGTCGGGGATGGAGTCGGCCGCGACGGTCTGCGACTGTGCGTCGGCCGCGAACTTGTCGGCCACCACCACGTCCTGAGGGATGTGGATGACGTCGCCGAAGCGTTCGAGCAGTTGCTTGCAGGTGTCGATCATCGACTCCTCGAGCAGCGACGTGCCGACCGAGTAGCCCTGTGCCGCAAGGAAGGTGAAGCACATGCCGCCACCGATTACGAGCGTGTCGACCTTGGGTGCGAGCGCCTCGATGACCCCGAGCTTGTCGGAGACCTTCGAGCCGCCGAGCACCACGGCGTACGGACGCTCGGTGTCGGTGGTGAGCTTGGCGAGCACGTCGACCTCGGCCGCGACGAGACCACCCGCGTAGTGCGGGAGCAGCGTCGCGACGTCGTAGACCGACGCCTGCTTGCGGTGCACGACACCGAAGCCGTCGGAGACGAATGCGCCGTCGTCGCCGACGAGCTCGACGAGCTCACGGGCGAAGGCGAGCCGCTCGGCATCGTCCTTGCTGGTCTCGCGAGCGTCGAAGCGGACATTCTCGAGCAGGAGGATGTCGCCGTCGGTCAGCCCTTCGGAACGCGCCAGCGCATCCTGGCCGACGACGTCGGAGGCGAGCTGGACGTTGCGGTCGAGCACCTCACCGAGTTTCGCTGCGACGGGCGCGAGCGAGTACTTCGGATCCGGCTCGCCCTTGGGGCGGCCGAGGTGCGCGGTCACGACGACCTTGGCCCCGGCCTCCGCGAGCGTGCGGATGGTGGGCGCGGACGCGAGGATGCGGCCGGCGTCGGTGATCGTGTCGCCGTCGAGCGGGACGTTGAGGTCGGAGCGCACGAGTACGCCCCGACCCTCCACACCTGCGTCGAGCAGATCCTCGAGGGTCTGAACTGCCACTGTTCAAATGTCCTGTTCTACGAGTTTCAAAGAGACTTGCCGACGAGACCGACGAGGTCGGCAAGACGATTCGAGTAGCCCCACTCGTTGTCGTACCACGAGACGACCTTGACCTGCTCGTCGATGACCTTGGTCAGAGGCGCGTCGAAGATCGACGAGTGCGGGTCGGTGACGATGTCCGAGGACACGATCGGATCGGTGTTGTACTTCAGGATGCCCTTCAGCGGACCCTCCGCGGCAGCCTTCAGTGCGGCGTTGACCTCATCGGCGGTGGCCTTCTTGGTGAGGGTCGCGGTGAGGTCGGTGACCGAGCCGGTCGGGACCGGGACGCGCAGCGCGTAGCCGTCGAGCTTGCCGAGCAGCTCGGGGAGCACGAGGCCGATGGCCTTGGCGGCGCCTGTGCCGGTGGGGACGATGTTCAGGGCGGCAGCGCGGGCGCGACGCAGATCCTTGTGCGGTCCATCCTGCAGGTTCTGGTCCTGGGTGTACGCGTGGATCGTGGTCATCAGGCCCTTCTCGATGCCGAACTCGTCGTTCAGCACCTTGGCGAGGGGGCCGAGGCAGTTCGTGGTGCACGAGGCGTTGGAGATGATGTTCTGCGTGCCGTCGTACTTGTCGTGGTTGACGCCCATGACGATGGTGATGTCCTCGTCGGTGGCAGGCGCCGAGATGATGACCTTCTTGGCGCCGGCGTCGATGTGCCCCTTCGCCTTGGCGGCGTTGGTGAAGATGCCGGTGGACTCGACGACGACGTCGACACCGAGGTCGCCCCACGGAAGAGCGGAGGGGCCCTCCTTGATCGAGAGGGCCTTGATCTTCCGATCGCCGACGACGATGTCGTCGCCCTCGACATGCACGTCCTTGTCGAGGCGCCCCAGGATCGAGTCGTACTTCAGGAGCGTCGCGAGGGTGTCGTTGTCGGTGAGGTCGTTGACGGCAACGATCTCGATGTCGGTGGTGCCGAGTGCCTTCTGTGCCTCGACCGCCCGGAAGAAGTTGCGCCCGATGCGTCCGAATCCGTTCACGCCTACGCGGACAGTCACAATGAAGCTCCTTTGCCCAGTATTCCGATGGTCGTACTTGTGTGACCTTCACCCTAGTGGGGTTCGGTCGTACTGTGGGGAGCCGCCCGGCCGTGGCGCGAACTCCCTTGCAAGCCTGCCCCGCTATGCCTCGTCCAGCAACTCAGCGGTGACGGCCGACTCCGTATCGGGGATCCCGAGTTCCTTCGCGCGACGATCCGCCATCGACAGCAGGCGGCGGATCCGTCCCGCGACGGCGTCCTTGGTCATCGGCGGATCGGCGAGCTGGCCGAGCTCCTCGAGGGACGCCTGACGGTGCTGCACGCGCAGCGCGCCGGCGGCAGCGAGGTGGTCGGGCACGTCGGCGCCGAGGATCGCCAATGCCCGCTCGACCCGCGCGGCGGCCGCCACGGCGGCGCGTGCGGACCGGCGCAGATTGGCGTCGTCGAAGTTGGCGAGGCGGTTCGCGGTCGCCCGCACCTCCCGGCGCATGCGGCGCTCCTCCCAGACCAGCCGGGTGTCCTGCGCGCCCATGTGGGTGAGCAGCGCGCCGATGGCCTCGCCGTCGCGGATCACCACCCGGTCGGCGCCGCGCACCTCACGCGCCTTGGCAGTGACGCCGAGCCGGCGGGCGGCGCCGACGAGCGCGAGGGCGGCCTCCGGGCCGGGGCAGCTCACCTCGAGCGCCGAGGAACGGCCCGGTTCGGTGAGCGAGCCGTGGGCGAGAAACGCCCCGCGCCACGCCGCGGCGGAGTCGGAGACGCTGCCGCCGACCACCTGTGCCGGCAGTCCGCGCACCGGTCGTCCGCGACCGTCGAGCAGACCGGTGCGGCGGGCCAGCGCCTCACCGTCCTTCCCGACACGGACGATGTACCGGGAGCTCTTGCGCAGACCACCCGCGCCGAGCACCTGAATCTCCGCGGGATAGCTGTAGAGCTCGAAGATCTCGCGGCGGAGGCGACGTGCGATCGATCCGAGGTCGACCTCGGCCTCGACGACCACTCGCCCGGCGACGATGTGCAATCCCCCGGCGAAGCGCAGGAGGGCGGACACCTCGGCCTTGCGGTTGCTGATCCTGGTGACCGACAACCTGCTCAGCTCGTCCTTGACCTCCGCTGTCATTGCCACGAGACGCTCTCCCTCCCACCCCCGCGTGTGGCACGGACTCCACCGCGCGAGGACAGACATGTTTCCAGTGCCCCCGCCAACTTGGCGGGGTCGTGTCGATGCGTACCGGTCTCGGCGACATCGACGAACGAGACGTCCGCTCCGAATCGGGCCGCGGACCGGCTCAGGTGCTCGCGCTCGCGTCCTTCCGGTACCGAGGCAGCATCCACGACGACCTGGTCGACACGGAAATCGGGGGCGTGCTGGGCGAGAACGTGCAGGTGGCGTTCCGCGGAGAAGCCTGCGGTCTCCCCCGGTTCCGCCGCGAGGTTGAGCACGAGGACCTTGAGCGCCGTCGTGTGGACCAGCGCCTCGTGCAGGTCCGGGACGAGCACGTGCGGGATGACGCTCGAGAACCAGGATCCCGGGCCGAGCACCACGAGATCGGCCTCGCACACCGCGTCGAGCGCGGGCGGGCAGGCCGGCGGATCGGCGGGAATCAGCCGGACCCGGCGCACCTTGCCCGGGGTGGTCGCCACCGCGACCTGCCCCCGGATGCAGCGGCTCACCCGCGGGTCGGATTCGAGTCCCGACACGTCGGCCTCGATGTCGAGCGGGATCGGCGACATGGGCAGCACACGGCCGCGCACGTCGAGGACGCGGGCGAGCATGTCGAGGGCGGTGACGGTGTCGCCCGCGACCTCGGCGAGCCCGGCGAGGATCAAGTTGCCGACCGAGTGCCCGGCGAGGGCGCCCGTGCCCCCGAAGCGGTGTTGGACGGTCTCGGTCCACACCCGGACCTCGTCGTCGCGGCCGGCGAGCGCTGCGAGCGCCATGCGCAGGTCGCCGGGTGGGACGACGCCGAGTTCGGCGCGCAGCCGTCCCGAGGACCCTCCGTCATCGGCGACGGTCACCACGGCGGTGACCCGGTCGGTGAGGCGCCGGACGGCACTGAGCGTCGCGTACAGGCCGTGTCCGCCACCGAGAGCAGTGATCGCGGGGCCGGGCACCGCCCCGGAGCTCGGAGCGCTCTCGGAGTACGGCGTGCTGTCGGAGTCGGGAGTCTCGGCGGCGTTCACTCGCGCCCCAGATCCCGGTGCACCACGTTCACCGTCAGATCCGGTGCCTGCTCGAGGCGTGCAGCGAGGGCCTCGGCCATCGCCACGCTCCGGTGTTTCCCTCCGGTGCAGCCCACTGCAATCGTCATGTAGCGCTTCCCCTCCCGACGGTAACCGGCGGTCGTCAGATCGAGCAGCCGGTGATAGGTGGCGAGATAGTCCTCGGCACCGTCGCGGGAGAGTACATAGTCGCGCACCGCCGCGTCCTGCCCGGTGTGCGGCCGCAATTCGGCGATCCAGTGGGGGTTCGGCAGGAACCGCACGTCGCACACGACGTCGGAGTCCATGGGCAGGCCGTACTTGAAGCCGAACGACTCCACGGTCACCCGGATGGTGTCGGATGTGGCGTCGCCGAAGGCCGCCTCGATCTTGCGACGCAGATCGGGCCCGGACAGCGCGGACGTGTCGATGACGAGGTCGGCCGCGGCCTTCACGGGAGCGAGCTGCTCGCGTTCGACGGCGATGCCGTCGGTGAGCGTGCGATCGGCCGTGTCGGACTGCAGCGGATGACTGCGGCGTACCTGCTCGAACCGCCGGACGAGTACCGAGTCGGCCGCTTCGAGGAACAGCACCCGGGTGTTGACCGGGCGGGCCGCCAGATCGGTGACGACGCGTTCGAGGTCGCCGGTGAACAACCGGCTGCGCACGTCCATCACCACGGCGAGACGTTGCAGCGGAGGTTCGGCCTGCACCGCGAGATCGATCATCGACAGCACCAACTGGGGCGGGAGGTTCTCCGCGACGTACCACCCGAGATCCTCGAGGGCGGTCGCCGCAGTACTCAGTCCGGCTCCGGACAGTCCGGTGACGACGATGACCTCGGCCTGCGCCGGCCGTTCACCGTCGACACCCTGTTCCGAACCGTCCGCCATCCCCGGGATCCGACCCACTTCGGTCACTGTTCCGACTCCGCTCGTACTCCCGACACGCCGACGGAGCCATCATCGCCTACGGGCGTGTCGCCCGCATCCGCGGCCGTCGGGTCACCCGCAGGTGCCGCAGCCGGATCGCTCGCATCCGCGACGGTCGGGGCGTCGGTGTCCTGCGGCGACTCGGCCGGAGCCGGTACGTCGCCCCGCAGCGCCTCGAGGACGGCTTTCGCCGTGGCCTGCCCGATCCCGGGCACCGCGGTGATCTCCTCGACGCTCGCCTCGCGTAGCCGCGCGACCGACCCGAAGTGGGTGACGAGCGCCTTGCGTCGGGTGTCGCCGAGACCACGAACCCCGTCGAGAGCGGAGGCGGTCATGCGCTTGGACCGCTTGCTGCGGTGGTAGGTGATCGCGAAACGGTGTGCCTCGTCGCGGATACGCTGCAGCAGGTACAGCGACTCGCTGGTGCGCGGAAGGATCACCGGGTCCTCCTCCCCCGGCACCCACACCTCCTCGAGACGCTTCGCGAGCCCGACGACCGCGACATCCGTGATACCGAGTTCGTCGAGGACCTCGGCCGCGGCCGCGACCTGCGGCGCACCACCGTCGACGACGAACAGGTTCGGCGGGTAGGCGAACCTGCGCGGACGGCCCGTCGCCGGGTCCAGTGCTGCTTCGGGCGCGAGGTCCCCGCCGTCGCCACCCTCCGGAACGGATCCGTCCGAATCGGCCTGTCGGGCGAGGTCGCGGTTGTGGCGGAGGAAACGCCGGCGGGTGACCTCGGCGATCGAGGCGACGTCGTCGGAGTGCCCGTCGCCCGCGGCGTGCTTGATGGCGTAGTGCCGGTAGTCGGACTTGCGGGGCAGTCCGTCCTCGAAGACGACCAGCGATGCGACGACGTCGGTGCCCTGCACGTGGCTGATGTCGACACACTCGATACGCAGCGGCGCCGAGTCGAGGTCGAGGGCGTCCTGGATACCCTGCAACGCCGCCGATCGGGCATTGAAGTCGCCCGCGCGCCGCAGCTTGTGCTGGGCAAGTGCTTCCTTGGCGTTGCGTTCGACCGTGTCGGCCAGTGCCTTCTTGTCGCCGCGCTGCGGGATGCGCAGACGCACGGGACCGCCGCGCAGACGCCCGAGCCAGCGGCTCATCTCGTCCGGGTCGGGCGGCAGGGCGGGGACGAGCACCTCGCGCGGCACGGCACTGGTGGCGTCCGCGTCGTCGGTGCCGAGCGCGGCCTCCTCGCCGTAGAACTGGGTGAGGAACTGTTCGACGAGCAGCGAGAGTTCTTCGGCGTCGTCGGTCCCCTCGACGCCTTCGACGTCGCGGTCCTCGGGACGGTCGAGCACGTCGCCGGACTTCTCGACGACCCAGCCGCGTTGACCCCGCACGCGACCGCCGCGCACGTGAAAGACCTGGACGGCCACCTCGAGGTCGTCGCCGGCGAACGCCACGAGGTCGGCGTCGGTACCGTCGCCGAGCACGACGGCCTGCTTCTCGAGTGCCTTGCGCAGTGCCCCGAGATCGTCGCGCAGGCGGGCTGCGGTCTCGAAGTCGAGTTCCTCCGCGGCGGCCTGCATCCGCTTCTCGACATCGCGGACGAGTTTGTCGGTGCGACCGGCGAGGAAGTCGCAGAAGTCCTCGACGATGCGGCGGTGTTCGTCGGCGGAGACGCGTCCGACACACGGCGCGGAGCATTTGTCGATGTAGCCGAGCAGGCACGGGCGGCCGATCTGCGCGTGCCGCTTGAAGACCCCGGCCGAGCACGTGCGCGACGGGAACACCCGTAGCAACAGGTCGAGGGTCTCGCGGATCGCCCAGGCATGCGAGTAGGGACCGAAATAGCGCACGCCCTTGCGGCGCGGCCCCCGGTAGACGAACAGACGGGGGTATTCCTCGTTCAACGTGACCGCGAGCATCGGGTACGTCTTGTCGTCGCGGTAGCGGACGTTGAACCGCGGATCGAACTCCTTGATCCAGTTGTACTCGAGTTGGAGTGCCTCGACCTCGGTGCGCACCACCGTCCACTCGACCCGGCCCGCGGTGGTCACCATCTGACGGGTGCGCGGATGCAGCGAGGCGATGTCGGCGAAGTACGAGTTCAGGCGGGACCGGAGATTCTTCGCCTTGCCGACGTAGACGACCCGGCCGTGCGGGTCGCGGAACTTGTAGACCCCCGGCTCCGTGGGAATGGAACCGGGGGCTGGGCGATATGTCGAGGGGTCGGGCACAGGTCCAGGCTAGTCGTCGCCCCTGACGGCTCCGCCGTCGTCGTTGCGCCTGACGGCTCCGCCGTCGTCGTTGTCGCTGACGGCTCCGCCGGTGTAGCGGGACTCCAGTTCGCGGAAACGCTCGAGCGCGTCCACGGCGCGTTCCCCGTCGCGCGCCTGGATGGCGACGACGGGCACGTACTCGTCGAACGGCAGTTCGAGGCGGGCCCAGGGGGCGCCCTGGTCGAAGAACAGCCCGCGCACGTCGGTCCACGGGATGTGTCGTTCGGCGACCACGTTGCGGACGGAGACGCCGTCGGCACCCGCCCGCAGCCGTGGGCGGGTGAACAGCAGGACGCCTCCGGTGAGCACGACACCGATGGCGAGGATCGCGATCTGGTCGACGACCCGCAGGTGCACGCCGGTGTCGCCGCCCCCGCGGAGCACGAGCGCCGCGAAGATGTGGATGGCCATGACGACGACCGCCGCCACGACGACCCAGCGCCGCATCTTCTCCGGGCGTACCTCGAGATCCCAGCCGGTCTCGTCGCGGGTCAACGCGCCGCCTTCCGCAGCCGCCGCAGGGTCACGGCGGTGTCGAGCGCGGCCGCGCAGGCCTGGCCGCCCTTGTCTTCCGCGGAGCCGGGCAGACCGGCGCGGTCGCGGGCCTGCTGTTCGGTGTCGGTGGTGAGAACACCGTTGCCCACGGGGGTGCCCTCGTCGAGCGCGATCCGGGTGAGGCCGTAGGTCACGGCGTCGCACACGTACTCGAAGTGCGGTGTGCCGCCGCGGATCACCACGCCGAGCGCGACGACCGCGTCGTGGGTGCGGGCGAGCTGCTGCGCGACGACGGGAAGCTCGATCGCTCCGGCGACCCGCTCGAGGGTGACGTCGGTGACACCCGCCTGCTCGGCGACACGCTGTGCGCCTGCGATGAGGGCGTCGGAGATCTCGGTGTGCCAGCTGCCGGCGACGATCGCAAGGCTCAGCCCTGCGGCGTCGGCGAGCTGCAGGTCGGGCAGGCCTTCGCCGCTCATCAGGCGTCTCCCTCGTCGAACTCGTCGAGACCGATCAGGTCGTGGCCCATGCGATCGCGCTTCGTGCGCAGGTACGAGATGTTCTCGCGGTTCGCGCGCAACGGCATCGGGACACGTTCGGTGATCTGCAGGCCGTAGCCGTCGAGACCGACGCGCTTGGCCGGGTTGTTGGTCAGCAGCCGCATCGACGAGATACCGAGGTCGACGAGGATCTGAGCGCCGATGCCGTAGTCGCGGGCGTCGGCGGGCAGGCCGAGTTGCAGGTTGGCGTCGACGGTATCGGAGCCGGAGTCCTGCAGCTGGTAAGCCTGCAGCTTGTGCATCAGGCCGATGCCGCGTCCCTCGTGGCCACGCATGTAGAGCACGACGCCGCGGCCTTCCTCGGCCACCATCTCGAGGGCGGCGTCGAGCTGCGGACCGCAGTCGCAGCGCAGCGACCCGAAGACGTCGCCGGTCAGGCATTCGGAGTGCACACGCACGAGCACGTCGGAGCCGTCGCCGTCCGGGCCGGCGATGTCGCCGCGGACGAGCGCGACGTGTTCGACGTCGTCGTAGATGCTCTGGTAGCCGACGGCCGTGAAGTCGCCGTGCCGGGTGGGGATGCGGGCCTCGGCGACGCGCACGACGTGCTTCTCGTGCTTGCGGCGCCATGCGATGAGATCCGCGATCGAGATCAGGGCGAGTTCGTGTTCGTCGGCGAAGACCCGCAGTTCGTCGGTGCGCGCCATCTCGCCTTCGTCCTTCTGCGAGACGATCTCGCAGATGACGCCGGCCGGTCGCAGGTCGGCCATGCGCGCGAGGTCGACGGCGGCCTCGGTGTGCCCGGGCCGGCGCAGGACGCCGCCCTCCTTGGCGCGCAGCGGCACCACGTGACCGGGACGCGTGAAGTCCTGGGCGGTGGAGTTCGGGTCGGCGAGCAGCCGCATGGTGGCGGCGCGGTCGGACGCGGAGATACCTGTGCCGATGCCTTCCCTCGCGTCGACGGTGACCGTGTAGGCGGTGCCGTGCTTGTCCTGGTTGACGCTGTACATGGGAGGCAGACCGAGACGGTCGCAGTCCTCGCCGTCCAGGGGCACGCACAGGTACCCGGACGTGTAGCGGACCATGAACGCCACGAGTTCCGGCGTTGCCTTCTCCGCGGCGAAGATGAGGTCGCCCTCGTTTTCACGGTCTTCGTCGTCGACCACGACGACCGCCTTACCGGCGGCGATGTCGGCGACCGCGCGCTCGATGGTGTCGAACCTCGTCACTTCCCTGGACTCCAACTCTCGTATCCGGACGACTCGTGCTCCGCGTCCACTGTCGATCTCCACAGTACGACGCGTCAGCGCGCGTTCTGCAGGCGCTCCACGTACTTGGCGATCACGTCGACCTCGAGGTTGACGAGGGTGCCCGGCTCGGCGGTGCCGAGCGTCGTCAGCGACAGCGTGGTCGGAATGAGCGAGATCTCGAACCACTCCTGTCCGCGTTCCCCTCCGAGACCCGAGACCGTCAACGAGACACCGTCGACGGTGATCGATCCCTTTTCGACCACGTAGCGGGAGATTTCGGCCGGGAGCGAGATGCGCACCACAGTCCAGTTCTCCGAGGGTGTGCGGGAGACGACGGCTCCGGTGGCGTCGACGTGGCCCTGCACGAGGTGGCCGCCGAGGCGACTGTTCAGCGCGGCGGCGCGTTCGAGGTTGACGGAGCTGCCGAGCGTGAGCTGTCCGAGCGACGACCGGTTCAGCGTCTCCTGCATTACATCGGCGGTGAAGGACCCGCCGTCGAGGACGTCGACGACCGTCAGGCACACCCCGTTGACCGCGATCGAATCGCCGTGCTCGGCGTCGGAGGTGACCAGCGGTCCGCGCACGGTGAAGCGTGCCGAGTCGGCGAGGTCCTCCTTCGCGACGATCTCACCGAGTTCCTCGACTATGCCGGTGAACATGTTCCGCTCCTTAGCTCCCGATCCGCGACCGGGTCCGATTCGGTTGTCCCGGTCCGGGACGAGTGTCGGTTGTCCCGGTCCGGGACGAGTGTCAACAGAATGTCCGAGCCGACGGTCTCGACCCGTTCCCGGCGGAACCGTAGCGCGTCGGAGATCGTGCCCACCCCGGCGTCCTCGACGGCGGCCTCGCCGGCTCCGAGCACGACGGGCGCCAGGTATGCCTGGATGCGGTCGACGCAGCCCGCTGCGAGGAAGGCGCCCGCGAGCCGGGGGCCGCCTTCGAGCAGCACGTCGGGTCGGTCGCCGAGCGCGTCGAGCACCTCCCCGATGTCGTGGGTGCGCAACACCAGCGTCGGCGCCGCGTCATCGAGAACTCTTGCGGAGGTGGGGATCTCACGCATACCGATAACGACCCTCAGCGGCTGGTGCGGCGCGAGTTCGCCGTCGGGCAGACGGGCGGTCAACCACGGGTCGTCGGTGAGGACGGTGCCGGTTCCGACGATGATGGCGTCGAGCCGGCTGCGCTGGTCGTGCACGCGCGCACGCGACTCGGGACCGGAGATCCACTTGCTCGTGCCGTCGGCGGCCGCGCTGCGACCGTCCATCGACGCGGCGTACTTCCACGTCACGTGCGGCCGGCCGGTGTGTTGCCGGTGCAGCCATGCCCGCAGCGGGCCGCGGGCGACGGTCTCGGCACCGAGACCGGGATGCACCGTGATGCCCGCGGCGCGGAGGGTGTCGGCGCCGCCCCCGGCGACGGGATTCGGATCGGCGACGGAGTAGTACACCGTCGCGATCCCCGCCTCGATGAGGGCCTGCGCGCACGGGCCGGTGCGGCCGGTGTGGTTGCACGGTTCGAGGGTGACGACGGCGGTTCCGCCGCGCGCGCGTTCGCCCGCGGCCTCGAGTGCCCGGACCTCCGCGTGTGGACCGCCGGGTGGTGCGGTGGCCCCGACACCTGCCACCGCGCCGTCCGCGTCGAGGATCACCGCTCCGACAGGCGGGTTGGGGCTGGTCGTGCCCCGCACGGCCTCCGAGGCGTCGAGCGCGAACTGGAGGGCTTCGGCGATCTCGGGTGCGGTCACGGCGCGAGCGTCAGGTGCGGGGACGCAGCCCCGGCCTGCGCCCGCAGTTTGCGGACCGCCTCACCGGGATCGGCGGCGCCGTAGACGGCGGACCCGGCGACGAAGCAGTCCACACCGGCTTCCGCGGCGGCCTCGATGGTGTCGGTGTTGATGCCACCGTCGATCTCGACGAGCAGACGCAGTTCACCCGAGTCGACCAGGCGACGCACCTGACGGGCCTTGTCGAGGACGTCCGGGATGAAGGACTGACCACCGAAGCCCGGCTCGACACTCATCACGAGCAGCGTGTCGAACTCCTTCAGGATCCCGAGATAGGGCTCGATGGGGGTGCCGGGCTTGACGGACAGCCCGGCCTTGCCGCCGGCCGCGCGGATGTCGCGGGCCACGGCGACCGGGTCGTCGGTCGCCTCCGCGTGGAAGGTGACGTTGTGGGCACCGGCTTCGGCGTAGGGCGGAGCCCATCGACCGGGGTTCTCGATCATCAGGTGACAGTCGAGCGGGATGTCGGTCGCCTTCAACAGCGACTCGACGACCGGGAGACCGAGCGTCAGGTTCGGAACGAAATGGGCGTCCATGACGTCGACGTGGAGCCAGTCGGCACCGGCGACGGCCTGCGCCTCGTCGGCGAGACGAGCGAAATCCGCGGACAGGATGGACGGAGCGATCATCGGGTGGGCCACAACCGACGAGTCTAGTCGGCGCCCTCCACCGGGTCGGACCTGCGTCGCACGCGCCGCACGCAGCCGAACCCGGCCGGAATCTCCGATCTCGGGCGCATTGGTGCCACCAAGTGGCCGCAATACCCGGAAGGCTGGCAGTCACCTACGAACCCAAGGATCATCGTGACCGATCTCCATCACCGCGAATCCCTCCCTCCCCGTCCGGACGGATCGAACACCGTCGACACCTTCCTGATCTCCGACGGAGCAACCGAACTCGTCGACTTCCTCGTCGCCGTCTTCGAGGCCGAGGAGGTGCCCGAAGCGCGCACCCTCGACCACGACGGGCTCCTCCTCCACTCGGAGGTGCGGGTCGGCGACTCCGTGCTCGTGGTCGCCGACCGGAAACCGGACTGGCCCTTCACCCCCGCCTTCGTACGGGTCCACGTGCACGACGTCGATGCCGTCCTCGAACGCGCCACGCAGCACGGCGCGGCGATCGTCACACGGCCTACGGACTTCTTCGGCGATGTCCTCGCCCGGTTCTCGGATCCGTCCGGCAATCTCTGGTGGATCCAGCGGCACGATCCCGGCACCGACACATCCGCGTGGACGGACGATGCGGCAGCGGACGAGTCGGCGGACTGGTCGCACATCGCGAGTCCGGAACTCGGGTACATCCACTCGACACTCACCGAAGCCGTTCGTACCCTGCGGGATCCACGGTCTTGCGCGGTGTGACCGGCGGTCGCCGGACCGGCGCCGCGGGTCGTCAGACCAGGCGGGCGAGGGCGTCGAAACGATCGATGTCCTCGCGGTGGCAGACGTGGCTTCCGGCGGTGAGCAGTGCCGCGGTGCCGCAGGCGATCCCGAGAGCAAGCGCGTCCCGCAACGATCGTTCCTGCAGCAGTCCGACGACGAGTCCGGCGACCATGCTGTCGCCGGCGCCGACGGCGCTGCGCACCTTGGCAGCCAGGGCCGGCACCCGCACGGCCTCGTCGGCGGTCACCATGATCGCCCCGTCTGCGCCGAGCGAGACGACCACGATCTCCGTGACACCGGAGGTGACGAGTTCGCGCGCGGCCGCGATCTGCTCGTCGTCGGTGGCCAGCTCCCGCCCGGTCCACTCGCACAACTCGTCCAGGCTCGGTTTGACGAGGTAGACACCCGAATCGATGCTGGTCAGCGCATCGCCCGACGAGTCGAGGACGAACCGCGCGCCGGCCTCGTGCGCCGCCGCCGCGATGCGTCGGACGAAGGTGCCGGGTACACCGGGCGGGAAGCTGCCGCTCGCCACCACGTACTTCGCGCCTTCGGCGACCTTCTCGAGTGTCGCGAGGCAGCGTTCCTGCTCCTCGTCCGTCAGCTCGGGACCGGGTGTGACGAAACGGTATTCCTGACCGCTGCGACGGTCGATCGCCGTGAAGCACTCTCGGGTGGACCCGGTGATCGGGACGATGTGTTCCTCGACGTCGTCGTCGTCGAGCAGACCGCTCATCTGTTCACCTCGCGCACCACCGGCCGGATAGACGGCGGCGGCCGAGGCACCGAGCACGCGCGCGACCTTCGCGACGTTCACTCCTCCCCCGCCGGCGTCGTAGAACGGTTCGTCGCAGCGGAGCTTGCGGGTGGGCACCACCGCGTCGGTGAAGGTCGTGACGTCGAGTGCCGGGTTCATGGTCAGGGTGACGATCTCGGGCATGACCGGAACCCTATTCGGCCCCGGCCGGCCGCGCGCGGAACTGCATCACGCCGCCGCCCGGTGCTTGCGCTTCTTCGCCCGGCCCTTGCTGCGACTCGCCACGGCGGAGCCGAGCATCAGCAGACGCATGGACCGCGCGGCGGCGTCGACGAGCAGGTCGTGACCGTTGGCGACGGCGTCCTCGAGGCGCATCGGGACGGGGATGATCGACGCGATCGCGCCGATTCCGACGTCGTGGACGTCGCGCGCCCCCTCGCCGAGCGACCCGGCGATGGCGAGCACCGGCACCCCGGCGCGCTGGGCACGGCGGGCGACCTCTGCGGGCACCTTGCCGCGCGAGGTCTGGACGTCGATGCTGCCCTCGGCGGTGATGATCAGATCGGCGCGCGCGATCAGGGAGTCTAGATCGATACCGGACAGGCCGCTGTCGAGCAGCACGTCGAACCGGGAGGCGATCCGGGCGCCGATGCCCGCGGCCAGACCGGCACCGAGGCCGCCTGAGGCGCCGGTGCCCGCCCCGAACCGCACATCCAGCCCGTGTGCCCGCCCGTCCCGTTCGAGCACCTTCGCCCAGCGCTCCAGAGCGGCGGACAGCTCCTCGACCTGCGCGGGTGTCGCGCCCTTCTGCGGGCCGAAGACCCGAGCGACACCGGTCGGCCCACACAGGACGTTGTGGACGTTGCAGGCCAGGACGATCTCGGTGTCGGCGAGCGCCGGGTGCAGATCGTCGAGATCGAGACGCGCGGCGCGCGCGAGGTGCCGTCCCCCGTCGGGCAGTTCGTGGCTGTCGGCGTCGAGGATCCGGGCGCCGAGTGCTCGCAGTGCCCCGGCTCCGCCGTCGCTGGTGCCCGAGTCGCCGCAGCCGATGACGATGCGGCGGATGCCGTCGTCGAGTGCCGCGGCAACGAGTTCACCGACCCCGCGGGTGGTGGTGGCACCGGGATCACGGCGATCGGTGGGCACGAGACGAAGGCCGGCGGCCGAGGCCATCTCGACGACCGCCGTCCCGCGGGTGACACCACCGAGACGCGCCCAGCTCGCCCGCACCGGCTCGCCGACGGGACCGGTCACGGTGACCGGGACGAGCGTGCCGCCGGTGGCCTCGGCAAGGATCTCGGCGGTGCCCTCCCCACCGTCCGGAACAGGCACGAGGTCGACGGCGGCGCACGGCAGAGCCCGGCGGACTCCCGCACCGATCGCAGCGGCGACGCTGCGCGCATCGAGACTCTCCTTGAAACCGCTGGGTGCGACGAGCACGCGATGAGGAACCTTCAAAGCCATGACGACTCCGATCGTGAAACGGGACAGACCGTGGAACGGGACAACGGGGGAGGGAACAGGGATCAGACGAACAGCGACAGGCCGAGCAGCGGCCAGACGAACCACGCGAACAACAGGACCAGCGCGGCGAGGAGCGGGCCGAGCCGCGCTGCCAGGCGCAACAGGTCGGAGGTCGAGTAGGTGGATGTGCCGGGCACGTCCGCGAACAGCGTCACGGGCTTGGCCGACGACGGCAGGGTGTGGCAGAAGCCTGCGGCGGCCGTCGAGACGAAGGCCGCGGCGAGCGGATCGACACCTGCGCTCGGGGCGAGTGCCACCACGACGGGAACGAGAACGGCGGAACGGGCCGAGCGCGACTGGATGACCAGGTGCGCCGCAGCGGAGATCACGACCACGACGACCACGAACAACGGACCGGCACCCTCTCCGCGCGAGGTGAGCGGGCCGAAAGCCGTCGATGCGAGCCAGTCCGCCGCGCCGCTCGTCGTCAGCGCGGTACCGATCGACAGCGTTGCCGCCATGAACAGCAGCAGAGGCCACGGCACGGTCTTCAGCGCAGGCGCGAGACGCACGGAGCCGTACCGCGGGGAGGTCGCGACGAGCGCACCGAGCAGCGCCACCACCGCCGGGTGGATGCCGTGTACGGGTTCGGTGCACCACAGCACCATCACCACGACCAGCAGAAGGGCGGCGCGGGATTCGGCGACGGAGAGCGGCCCGCAGACCGGGGTGTCGGCCTGCGCGCCGATGTCGGCGGCGGTGACGGTGAGGCGTCCGCGCCGATCGTCGGTGGAGGTGAACAGCAGCAGCACCAGTTCGGCGGCGGCGTGCGACGAGACGATCGCCAGCGGCAGGCCGAGGATCATCCAGGTCGCGAAGTCGAATCCGGTGCCGGTCGCCGTGACGAGGATCTGCGAGGTGATCAGGTGCGCACCGGCGCCGAGCAGCGACGCCACCGCCGACAGCAGGATCACCGTGGGGAAGAGCAACGCGAGTGCCCGCACCAGTCGTGGCCGGTCTGCGAGGACCGTCGCGAGCGCGACGAACACCGGGAGCACCAGTGCGGCGCGACCGGAGGTCGACGGGACCGCGAACGCGGTGACGATCAGCGCAGCCGTCACCAGGTGCACGAGCGCCCGCGGGCTGTGCGCCCCCGTCACCAGGAAGGCCGCGCCCCGCGTCGCCAAACCCGAGGACGCGACACCGGAGGCGATCACGAAAGCGGACAACAGGAGCCACACGACGTCGTCGCCGAGGGTCGCGAACAGTGCCTCCGCGTCGATGACCCCGACGACCGTGAGGGCCGCGGCAGCGCCGAGCGCCACATAGGTGTCGTCGATCCTCGTGAACACCCACAGCCAGACGGCCACGACGAACACGATCATGGTGACGGCGGCCGGAGGCGTCAGGTCGGGGTCGGTGCGCGTGAGATACACGAGGAGACCGACGGTGCCGGCGAGTATCCCGACCGCGACGATCCGGCCGGGCGTCGGGGCGGTGTGTCTGCGCGGCGGACGCTGCTGTGGCGCAACGGAGCTCGGCGGGACGGTGGCGTGGAAGGTCATCGCAACCGGTACCCCGCTCCGCGGATCGTCTCGACCCGGTCTCCCCCGATCTTGTTGCGCAGTGCGCGCACGTAGACGTCGACGACGTTGGACGCGGGATCGAAGTCGTATCCCCACACGTGCCCGAGGATCTGTTCGCGGGAGAGCACCTGCCCGCGGTGACGCAGGAAGACCTCGAACAGGGCGAACTCGCGGCTGGTGAGATCGGCGCTCTCCCCTGCGATCTCGGCGCGTCGGGCCCGCAGGTCCAGAGCCATGTCGCCGTCGCGGATCACCGCTGCCGGATCGGCAGCCGAGCTGCTGTCGCCGATGCGCAACCGGATGCGGGCGAGCAGTTCGGCGAACTGGAACGGTTTGCTCACATAGTCGTTGGCACCGCCCTCGAGCCCCGCGACGGTATCGGTGACGCTGTCTCGCGCGGTCAGCACGATCACGGGGGTCCGCACACCTTCACCGCGCAACCTCTCGAGGACGGTGAAGCCGTCCATGCGGGGCAACCCGATGTCGAGGATCACCAGATCGAAGGCGCCACTGCGAGCGAGCATCAGGGCGGTCTCGCCGTCGGTGGCGTCGGTGGTGGTGTATCCCGCTGCGCGCAGCCCCTTCTCGAGGAAGGCGGTGATGCGGGTGTCGTCTTCGGCGATGAGGATTCTGCTCACTGCGATGCGGTCCTTCGAGTCTCGGCTGTACCGGGGGAACCGGTCGTGCCGGTCGTGCCGGTCGTGCCGGTGGTTCCTGCAGGGTCTCGTAGGGGGAGGTCGATGCCGAAGGTCGCGCCGTGCCCGACCGCGCTCTCGACCCAAGCCGAGCCGTGGTGCGCGTCGGCGATGGCGCGGACGATGGCGAGTCCGAGACCTGCCCCGCCTCGTTCGGCGGCGGGTCCGTGCCGGTCACCGGGGACGGTGCGTCCGCGGCGGAAGCGTTCGAAGATGCGTGCCGCGTCGTCCGGAGCGACCCCGGGTCCGGTGTCCCGGACCCAGATCCGGAGGTGCTCGGTGCCGTTGTGCTCGACGAAGACGGATCCGAGCTGGATGACGTCCCCAGGGTGGGTGTGCGTGACGGCATTGGTCGCGTACTGCAGCACGGCCTGGGTGACGCGTTGGGCGTCGATGTCGGCCATGCCCTCGGCGATCTCCATGAGCTGCCAGTCGCGGGTGCCGAGCATCTGCGCCTTGGCCTCGACGTCGAGCATGAGGTCGGTGACGTCGACCGGTCGTCGCTGCACGAAGTCGGGGCGCTCGGCCTTGGCGAGGACGAGCAAGCCCGGATCGGGAACCGGGGCCGGCACGACGGCAGGCGGGGATGTCTGCGTGCCGGGGACCGACGGTGCGGACGCCGACTCCTGCTCGGGTTCGGGTCGTACCTCGGGCGCCTCGGCCCCGGGGGACGGCGCCGCGGGCTCGGTCGTGGTCGGCACGACGGAGACGGTGACCGATGCATCACCGATCTCGGGGGAGCCCGCCGGTCGTGTCAGGGCCTGGCTCCCCCACGCGAGGGCCGCCGGGATCAGCAGCAGCGCTGCGATCACGAGCATGCGTTTCATCACCGGCATGGAGAACAGCATCCTGCACCGGAGTGAATCGATCGTGAAGACCGGATGAGAAGACTTTCATCTTCCCGGCGCCGGACACGACGATCCGTGTCCGGCGGTCGCGATCAGCGCTCGGGTTTACGCAGCGCAGCCATGAACATGGCGTCGGTGCCGTGGCGGTGCGGCCAGAGCTGGACTCCCGGCCCCTCCCCGACCTGCGGCACGCCGGGGACGAGTTCGCGGGTGTCGAGCTGTTCGACACCGTGGCGGCGCACCGCGTCGGACACGACGGCGACGGTCTCCGAGACGTGCGGTGAACACGTCGAGTAGAGCACCACACCACCGGGACGCAGCAGTCCGATCGCCGATGCGAGCAGTTCCTTCTGCAGCCGCACGAGTTCGGCGACGTCGCCGGGTTGCCGTCGCCACCGCGCCTCGGGACGCCGACGCAACGCGCCGAGACCCGTGCAGGGTGCGTCCACGAGGATCCGGTCGTAGCCCGGTTCGAGTCCGGGCTCGCGCCCGTCGGCGATGTGCACGGTCACCGGCAGGTCGCGCGCGGTCTTGCGGACGAGTTCCGCGCGGTGGTCGACCGGTTCGACCGCGTCGACGGCGAACCCGTCGATCGCGGCGATGGCGCCGAGCAGCGCCGCCTTTCCGCCCGGTCCCGCGCACAGGTCGAGCCAGCGGCCCCGGTCCTCGCCGACGAGGGGTGCGAGGGTGAGGGCACGTGCGACGAGCTGGCTGCCTTCGTCCTGGACTGCGGCCATGCCTTCCCGGACGGGTTCGAGGCGGCCGGGGTCGCCGTGCTCGAGGTGCACCGCATAGGGCGACCACGGTCCGAGCTCACCGCCGGTGACGAGCGCGAGTTCCTCCGCGGTGATAACCCCGGGCCGGGCGACGAGGTGGACGATCGGGCGCGCGTCGTCGGCGGCGAGGACGTCGGCGAGTTCGGAGGCATCCGATCCGAGCGCGTGGGCGAACGCTTGCGCGATCCACAGGGGGTGCGCGTATCGGAAGGCCAGGTGACCCACCGGGTCGCGGTCCGGGTCGGGGGCGAGCAGCGTGATCCACTCCTCCTCCGAACGCTCACCCACACGACGAAGCACCGCGTTGACGAAACCTGCTCGGCCCGATCCGAATTCGGCCCGGACGAGGTCGACGCTCGTGGCGACAGCGGCGTGCGGGGCGACGCGCGTGCGCAGCAACTGGTAGGCACCCAGACGCAGTACGTCGAGCAGCGCGCCGTCGATCTCGCCGACGGGACGGTTCGCGGCGTCGGCGATCACGGCGTCCAGCAGGCCTCGCGCGCGGGCCGCGCCGTAGGTGAGCTCGGTGGCCAGGGCGGCGTCGCGCGCGTCGAGATGCCGCTCCCGGAGCAGCGACGGGAGAACGAGATTGGCGTAGGCGTCCCGTTCGCGCACGGCGCGCAGCACGTCCCGCGCGGCGACACGTGCGGGGTCGGCGGGAGGCTTCCACGGTCGGGGGGCGTGTTCGGACGCCGGATTGCGGTTCGGCTTCCCACCGCCGCTGCGACCCCCGCGACCTGCGGGGTTCCGTCCTCCGGCATTGCGCTTGCCCCGCGGGGGCCTGCCGGATTCGCTCATCGCGCACGCACCTTCGGGTCGAGACGGGCGCCGCGCGCCCAGTCCGTGGCTGTCATCGCCTTCTTCCCGGGCGGTTGCACCGTCCCGAGCCGGACGGCAGTGGTAGCGGTACCGACGAGCACGCCGTCCTTGCGGATGTCGAGCTCACCGGGTTCGAGGGTCTCGTCGGTCACCGTCACGGGACCGATCTTCACGCGCAGGTCGCCGATCATCGTCCACGCACCCGGAGCGGGCGTGACGGCGCGAATTCGCCGGTCGACGACGTGTGCGGGGAGTGTCCACTGCACCTGGGCGGCCTCGACGGTGACCTTGGGCGCGTGCGAGACACCGTCGGCCGGCTGCGGTGCGGGCGTGAGGATGCCGTCTTCGAGGCCGTCGAGGGTGGATTCGAGCAGCGTCGCACCGACCTCGGCGAGGCGGCCGAGCAGGTCGCCGGCGGTGTCGGTGGGACGGATCGTCTCGGTGACGACGCCGTAGACCGGACCGGTGTCGAGGCCGGCCTCGAGCCGGAAGGTGCTCGCTCCGGTGATCTCGTCACCGGCAGCGATCGCCGCCTGCACGGGCGCCGCGCCGCGCCAGGCGGGCAGCAGCGAGAAATGGAGGTTCACCCATCCGTGCACAGGGATGTCCAGGACGTCCTGCGGGATCAGGGCGCCGTAGGCCACCACGGGGCAGCAGTCGGGTGCGAGTTCGGTCAGTCGCGCGACGAACTCGGGGTCGCGCGGAGAGCGCGGCGTGAGGACCTCGATGCCGTGTTCGTCGGCGATCTGCCCCACGGCGGATCGCACGACCTTCCGGCCGCGACCGGCGGTGGTGTCGGGGCGGGTGACCACCGCAACGACCTCGTGGCGTGACTCGATGAGGCGGAGCAGCGACGGGACAGCGGGTTCCGGTGTTCCCGCGAAGACCACGCGCATGTCAGAGCACCGCCGAGCAGGAGGTGGGGTGCGCGGCGTGTGGACTGTGCGGGGATTTCACGGATGCTGCTCCAGTTTTCGACGGCGAGGACCTCTCACAGTCTAGGGAGTCGACGTCGTGCGACCTGCATCACCGCGCCGGGTAGCCGCTTCACCGATGTCGCTGCCGTAACGGGGTGGAGCTCAGGTGTTGGACTGGAGGATCAGTTCGGGGATACCGGTGCCGAGCGCGACGGTGGTGCACTCCCCGATCGCGTACCGGCCGGGGTCGAGCGCGTGCCGCGCGAGCTGCAGAGAGAAGGGGTCGTAGACCATGTTGAAGTGACCGGTCAGGTCCTGCGGGCACAGCTCCTGGATCACGTGGTTGACGGCGCCCTCACCATGGAGTGCGACATTGCCGGCGGGCTGGATGACCTCGTCGACCTCGCTACCGATGGTCGTGTAGCGCACGCCGGGCACGGTGTCGGTGGGTGTGTTGAGTTCGGTGAGCAGTTCCGACCCCTGAAGCTGCTGCACGAGGGCGACGGAGAACTCGCCCTCGACGATGTCGGTCGCTCCGGGCAGCGCGGCGACGGCGGCCCCGATGCCGTAGAAGGTGCCTCCGTAGCTCGGCGACGCGATCCCCACCCACCGGTCGACGACCTCGCCACCCCCGAGTTCGTTGATGTAGTAGCGGGCCACCGTGGCTCCCTGTGAGTAGCCGACGACGTCGACCTCCTCCGCACCGGTCGCGTCGAGGACCTCGGTGACGAACTCACCGAACTGTGCTGCGGAGACGCGGATGTCGCCCGTGCCGTAATCCTCGGCACCGTCGGCGAACCCGTAGTTCAGGGCGAATACGCACCAGCCCGACGCGGCGAGCAGCGGCGAGAGCGCAGCGAAGTCGGAGTAGGCATTGGAATCGGTGCCGTGCGCGAGCACCACCGGATGAGGGCGCTCCTCGGACGGCACGCACGCGAAGTCGTTGCTACCGGCGGGGGCGACATCGGGGTTGTTCTCGGCGTATTCGGCCGCTTCGGCGTGCCCGGTGGCCACCGGTCCCGCCGGGACGGGCACGCTGCTGTACGACCCTTCCCCGAGACCGAGGATCGGTCCGTCGTCGGACGGGAGCGGCTGCGCCGCCGCTGCGCCCACAGTCAGTGCCGCTGCACCCACAGTCAGCATCGCGACGACACACGCTCCGACGACACCACCGACACTCCGCCCGGCACCCATTCGTCCGCCCTCTCCTCCTGCGCCTCCCCGGCACCTACGGAAGTAGATCGGTCACAATCACCGGCTCCGTTACTGTGACAAATAATATCCCCGGCAACGCGTGTCGCTGTCGTCCGTATGTACGGCAGCAGCCGGCGGGACTTGCTCTCGGTCCACGCCGGATCGACACTGGGAACAGCCTCCGTCGACGGACACTCCACCGATCCCGACGGATCCGCCGATACCCGAATCATGGGAATCGCGCACTCCGCCCTCCGCCGCGCCCCTCCTCCGCATCGAGGTCGCCACCTCGACGAAGACATGGCAGCAGACCCACCGAGTGGCTCTCGCCCACCACGTGTTGTGGATGATGGATTTCCTTCACCATCACCACTGGTCCGAGGACCGTGGGCTCTATCCCCGTGGTGCAGTGCAATCCCGACGCGGCACCGCTCGTGGAGAGGATGAACGCCGACCACCGCACCATCGAGCCTGCGATCGCCCCAGTCGAGGAGGCGGCACGCGATCTCCGCGCCGACCACCCCGGCTCCGGCGAAGCACTCGGTGCAGCACTGTCCCGCTTGTCCGAGGTTCTGCTCCCCCATCTCGAACGTGAGGAGCGGGAGATGATGACACTGGTCCCGACCAGCATCACCGACGCGCAGTGGCGCGCGTGGGACCAGGAGTTCAGTATCGAGCCGAAGGGGATGCAGCAGCTCGGCAAGGAAGGGAACTGGCTCATCGACGGTCTCGACGACTCCTCGCGCGATCACGTCGTGCACCTCGTGCCGCCCGTACCGCGTTTCGTCCTGCTGCGCATCCTGGACATTCGACATCGCCACGACTTCGCGGCGCTGTGGAAGGGTACGGACGCCGCACCCATTCCGTCGCAACCGATTCCGAAAGCGGCCTAGGCCGGCAGCGGAGATCCGCGCCCCCTCCGCGGCCGGGTCAGCCGATACGCGGCGGATCCACCTGAACCCGCAGCGGACCGTCCGCGCGACGCGCCGTGCGGGTGGCCTGGGCGTCGCGCAGGGCGCGACCGAGTGCGCGACCGCGCTCGCGTGCGACCCGCACGATCATCCGGTGCACGTCCTCCGGTTCGGGTCCTTCGGATCCGAACGGCAGTCGTTGCCCCGGCGGGAGCGGCACGGGCCCGAGCACCTCGGCTCCATCGGGCAGGTGTGTGGCCTCGAGCAGTTCGGCGACCGCCGCGGACGACCCGTCGATCGCGGCCATGTGGACCGCGGGCGGGAAACCGACCTCGGCTCGTTCGGAGACCTCGGACTGGGCGTGTCCCACGGGATCCCAACGCACGAGTGCCTGCACGGTGGGGATCCCGGAATCGGCGACGACCACGACCTGTCCCCCGTCGGCGAACGACCGTACGAGCGCCGATGCGGTGAGCCAGCGGCGCATCGCCTCCTCGGTGGCGCGCAGATCGGCACGGCCGAGCAGGGCCCACCCGTCCAGGAGCAGCGCCGCCCCGTAACCGCCCTCGGCGACGGGTTCGGCGCCCACGGTGGAGACGACGAGCGACGCCGAACCGGGCACGGTGTGCTTGACGTCGTTGCCGCCGGAGGTCACGACCGGCACGCCCGGAAAGGCGCGGCCCAGTTCTTCGGCGGTGCGGGCCGCCCCGACCACCACGGCCCGCAACGAGCGCGCGCCGCACGCGTGGCAGCGGTGACGCGCATCGGCGACACCGCACCAGCGGCATGCCGGGATCGCGGCACCGTCGGGACCGGCCGCCGTGGGCAGTGCGAGCGGGCCGTTGCAGTGCCGGCAGCGGGCGGGTGCCCGGCACTTTCCGCACGCGAGCGCGGGCACGTATCCGCGCCGCGGTACCTGCACGAGCACCGGGCGGTCGACCGCGAGAGCGGATCGGGCGGCGGCGAACGCGATGGCAGGCAGTCGCGCGGCACGCGCGGCCGGATCCCGTGCGAGTGCGTGGTCGCTGTCGGCGAGGGCCGTGACCTTCGGCGCGCACGCCCGTACGACGTCGCGGGGTGCCACGAGATCGTGTGCCCAGCCGGCCTCGACGAGCGCCTGGGTCTCCGCGGTGCGGGCGTGCCCGGCGATCACGATGGCGGCACCGACCGCGTGGGCGCGCAGAGCAGCCACTTCGCGGGCGTGCGGATACGGGGACCGTGGTTCGCAGTGCAGGTCGTCGCCGTCGTCCCACACCACGAGGAGCCCGAGATCGGGGGTCGGGGCGAAGACGGCGGCCCGGGTCCCGACGACGATGCGCGCGGATCCGCGCAGCGCCGCAAGCCAGCGTCGATACCGTTCGGCCGGTCCGAGGCCGGCGGCGAGGCCGACGACGTGATCGGCCCCGGCGACGTCTGCACACGCCTTCACGAGACGGTCGAGGTCACGCTGGTCGGGAACGACGAGCACGGCCGCCTTCCCCGAGGCGAGGGTCAGTGCGGCGAGTTCGGCGAGCCGTCGGGGCCAATCCTCACCGGGCAGCGCCTGCCAGGACGCGCGCGGGGCGCGGCCGCCGCCGAGCGCTTCGAGGAAGTTCTCGCCGTGCCGGTACCGGCCCCACGCGGCAGGATCGATCTCCGGAACAGGC
The DNA here is from genome assembly GCF_000801125.1 of Rhodococcus sp. Chr-9. Taxonomy (NCBI): domain Bacteria; kingdom Bacillati; phylum Actinomycetota; class Actinomycetes; order Mycobacteriales; family Nocardiaceae; genus Rhodococcus; species Rhodococcus sp. Chr-9. The sequence continues at coordinate 511,778 of NZ_JTIZ01000122.1, read as the reverse complement.
GGAGGTTCCGGTGGGCGCGACGCCTCGGCTTCGACACGTGCGTGTCGCGGAGGTACCGCCAGACGCAGCACGTCGGCCCGGGTCCCGGCATAGCGGGTCGCGACTTCCTCTGCCAGAGCAGCGATCTCGGGCGTGAGGACCTGCTCGGACGAGACGACGCGGTCGAGTCGGCCGAGCTTGCCGGTGTGATCGCTCGTCGCGGCGCGTGCGAGCAGGAAACCGTCGACGAGACGTCCGGCGAAGCGGACGCGGACGCGGACGCCCGGACGGGCGTCCGCGTCCAGGTCGCGCGGGATCAGGTAGTCGAACTCCCGGTCGAGGTGCGGAACCGGTAGCAGCGGGAGAACCCGCGCAACCGGATCGACCTCGGCGGCGTCGAAATCAGCAGCCACCCGGGCCCGATCGGAATCTACAGACCGGCGGCCGCGCGCAGCTTGTCGGCGCGGTCGGTGTTCTCCCACGGCAGGTCGATGTCGGTACGGCCGAAGTGGCCGTACGCAGCGGTCTGCGCGTAGATCGGGCGCAGCAGGTCGAGGTCACGGATGATCGCTCCCGGGCGCAGGTCGAAGACCTCGCCGATGGCCTGCTGGATGCGGGCCGGGCCGGTCTTCTCGGTGCCGAAGGTCTCGACGAACAGACCCACCGGAGCAGCCTTGCCGATCGCGTAGGCGACCTGCACCTCGATGCGGTCGGCGAGACCGGCGGCGACGGCGGTCTTGGCGACCCAGCGCATCGCGTAGGCGGCCGAACGGTCGACCTTCGACGGATCCTTGCCGGAGAACGCGCCACCACCGTGGCGGGCCATGCCGCCGTAGGTGTCGACGATGATCTTGCGGCCGGTGAGGCCGGCGTCGCCCATCGGGCCGCCGAGGACGAACGATCCGGACGGGTTGACCAGCAGACGCACATCGGCCGTGTCGAGATCGGCCAGGTTCGGGTCGGCGAGTACCGCGTCGACGACGTGGGTGCGCAGATCCGGCGTGAGCAGGTTGTTCAGATCGATGTCGGCGGCGTGCTGCGTCGAGATGACGATCGTGTCGAGCCGGACGGGCTTGTCGCCGTCGTACTCGATGGTGACCTGGGTCTTGCCGTCGGGACGCAGGTACGGCAGAACCCCCGACTTGCGGACCTCGGTGAGCCGGCGCGACAGGCGATGTGCGAGGGAGATCGGCAGCGGCATGAGTTCGGGCGTATCGGAGCAGGCGTAGCCGAACATCAGGCCTTGGTCGCCGGCGCCCTGGCGGGCGACCTCGTCGTCGGTGAGCACACCGCTGCGCGCCTCGTGCGAGACGTCGACGCCGCCGGCGATCTCGGGCGACTGCGCGCCGATCGCGATGTTGACACCGCAGGAGTTGCCGTCGAAGCCCTTCGACGACGAGTCGTAGCCGATCTCGAGCACCCGATCGCGAACGATCTTGGGGATGTCGGCGTATGCCGAGGTGGTGACCTCACCGACCACGTGCACCTGGCCCGTGGTGACGAGGGTTTCCACCGCTACCCGGGCACGAGGATCCTCGGTGAGGAGCGCGTCGAGAACCGAGTCGCTGATCGCGTCACAGATCTTGTCCGGATGCCCTTCGGTCACGGACTCACTGGTGAAAAGACGACCGCCGGTCTTGCTCACGAAACTCCCTCTCGACTGTGCGCCAGGCGCTGGACGGACAAACCGTATGGAGCATGCGCTCCCCGATCGGGTCGGCAGGACCCGATCGCAGTGCCGACGCTACTGCTCCGCAGGCGTCGGCGCGAGTATTGAAATCACCCGATTCTGCTGCGTTCCGCCAGCAGAGGTCCCAGCGCGTCGAGCACGCGGCTGGCCATGAGGGCCTTCGACCCGTGGGCGAGGGCGGTTTCCGAACCGTCCGCGGACAGCAACCAGCCGTTGTTGTCGTCGACCTCGAAGGCCTTACCTTCGCCGACGGCATTGACGACGAGGAGATCGCATCCCTTGCGGGCGAGCTTCTCGCGGGCGTAGGTGAGCACGTCTCCGTGTTCGTCGCCGGTCTCCGCTGCGAACCCGACGATGACCGTCTCGACGGACAGACCGCCTTCGGCACGCGCTCGGACGAGACCGGCGAGGATGTCGTCGTTCTTCGTCAGCGCGATGGAGTCGGGCTCGCCCTCACCCTTCTTGATCTTGCTGGTCGCGAAGGTGGAGGGCCGGAAATCGGCGACGGCCGCGGACATGATGACCGCGTCCGCACCCGAGGCGTGCTTGGCGACGGCGTCCTGCATCTGCGCGGCCGTCTGGACCCGCACGACATCGACCGCGGCCGGGTCGTCGAGCCCCGCGATGCTGCCGGCGACGAGCGTGACGTCGGCGCCGCGTTGGGCGGCGAGACGGGCGAGCGCGTAGCCCTGCTTGCCGGACGACCGGTTGCCGAGGAAGCGCACCGGGTCGAGGGGCTCGCGGGTACCGCCGGCGGACACGACGATGCGGCGACCGACGAGGTCGCGGGGCAGCGCGTCGGCCCGCTCGAGCAGCAAGGAGGCCAGATTGAAGATCTCGTCGGGTTCGGGCATGCGCCCGGCACCGGTGTCCTTGCCTGTCAGCCGACCCGAGGCCGGTTCGACGACCACGGCACCGCGGCGACGCAGCGTCGCGACGTTGTCGACGGTCGCGGGATGCTCCCACATCTCGGTGTGCATCGCGGGCACGAACATCACGGGGCACCGCGCGGTGAGCAGGGTGGCCGTGAGGAGGTCGTCGGCGCGACCCGCGACCGCCCGTGCCATGAGGTCGGCGGTGGCCGGAGCGATGACGACGAGGTCGGCCTCCTGCCCGAGCCGGACGTGCTGCACCTGCGGCACCTCGGCGAACACCCCGGTCTGCACGGGATTGCCGGAGAGCGCCTCGAAGGTGGCGCGCCCGACGAATTCGAGGGCGGACTCCGTCGGGACGACCCGCACGTGGTGTCCGCTCTCGGTGAAGGCACGGATCAGTGCGCAGGACTTGTAGGCGGCGATGCCACCGGCGACACCGACGACGATGCGGCGGCGCTGCACGGATCCGGCCTCGCCGCTCGAAGCGGGGTTGCTCACTCGCCTTCGGTGTGCTCGAGCAGATCCGAGTGGATCTCGCGCAGGGCGATCGACAGCGGCTTCTCCTGCAGACCCGGCTCCACGAGGGGGCCGACGTACTCGAGGATGCCGTCGCCGAGCTGGTTGTAGTAGTCGTTGATCTGGCGTGCCCGCTTGGCGGCGTAGATCACCAGCGCGTACTTCGAGGAGGCGCGCTCGAGCAGCTCGTCGATAGGCGGGTTGGTGATACCCGTGGGGGTGTCGTAGACCGGAAGGGTGTTGCCCTCGAGGTCGGTCGCGGCTGCCTGGATGCTGCTCACTCGGTGTTCTCCTGAGATGTCGCGGGATGGGAGGGCGCCGGAACCGGCAGCCGGACGCGCTCGAGGCGCGGACGGATCAGTCGGCTCCGGGTCCAACCAACAAGGATACCAATTCATCGCAAGCCCGGTCGACATCGTCGTTGATGATCACGACATCGAACTCGTCCTGCGCGGCCAGTTCGCTGCGGGCGGTATCGAGCCTGCGAGCGACGACCTCGTCGGTTTCGGTGCCTCGGCCGGTGAGGCGCTCGACGAGCACCTCCCAACTGGGCGGGGCGAGGAAGGCGAGGACTGCGTCCTGCATCGCTGCACGGACGGCCCGCGCACCCGCGAGGTCGACCTCCACGAGCACCGGATGTCCCTCGGCGAGTGCGTCGAGCACCGGCTTGGCCGGCGTGCCCGATCGCTGCAGGCCGCCGTGGATGTCGGCCCATTCGAGCAGTTCGCCGGCTTCGATCATCCGGTCGAACTCGGCGCGGCCGACGAAGTGGTAGTCCACTCCGTCCACCTCGCCCGGTCGCGGGTCCCGGGTGGTGGCCGAGACACTGAAGTGCAGATCCGGGATCCGGCTCCGCAGAAGGCGTACGACGGTCGACTTACCCACCGCGGAGGGTCCGGCCAGTACCACCAGCCGGCCCCTCCGCGTTGCGGGTGCGCTGTCCGTCACGGGTCGTGCGTCAGCTACCACGTGCTCAGGCGTCGAAATCGAACCTGGCGAGCAGGGCCTTGCGCTGACGGTCGCCGAGGCCGCGCAGACGGCGGGTCGGGGCGATCTCCAGCTCGGTCATGATTTCCTGCGCCTTGACCTTGCCGACCTTCGGCAGGGCCTCGAGCAGAGCCGACACCTTCATCTTGCCGAGGATCTCGTCGTTCTCGGCGTCCTTGAGCACCTGCTTGAGGTCGGTGCCGCCGCGCTTGAGGCGCTCCTTGAGCTCAGCCCGGGCACGACGGGCAGCAGCCGCCTTCTCCAGAGCAGCGGCGCGCTGCTCATCGGTCAGCTGGGGAAGGGCCACGGTTCCTCCGTCTCATCGTTGGCTTTCGAGTCTTCACCGCTGTAACCAGCGGCGATAGCGACCGTACTCACGACCACCGACGAATGCGAACCCACCCCCCGGCGATCCGCTCGAAAATCCGTGCGGTAGTGCACGCCGTTCCCGCAGTGGATCCCACACCCCCCGATCGGCGTCCAGGCATCGCCACGAACTGCCCCAACAGAGAAAAACCCCAGGTCACCGGTAATCTGCTGCGACGGAGGGGGACGCATCGGGTCGGGCGGCTCCCCTACTCACCGGCCCACTGTTCCGGCGCCTCGGCGGGCCGAGAAATTTTTTTCCCATTCCGCGTGTCGCGCCACTCCGAGCGCAGGTCAGAGTGCATACGAGCGGTATGTACGACTCGTGCCCGGACCGCGCGTGGCGATCCGGGCACGAGAGTCGAACGTCTCAGTCCGTCAGGAAGGCGAAGCCGTCCAGCGTGCGGGTGACGGCGGCCCGCAGGTCGGCGACGGACGGGCCGGCCCGCAGCACGTCGCGTGAGACGTTGGGCACGACCGCGCGCAGGTGGTCGCCTGCGAGTCGTCGCACGTCGTCGGCGGTGCCGCCCTGGGCCCCTACTCCGGGCATCAGGATAGGCCCGTGAAGGTCGGACAGGTGCGGTGCCTCGGTAAGGGTCGCACCGACCACCACACCCACGGAGCCGAGCCCTGCGGCCCCGTCCGTGCGGGCAGCGCTGTTGCGATCAGCGCACTCGTCCACCACGGCCTGCGCGACGGTGCGCCCGTCGTCGAGCCGCGCGCGCTGGAACTGGGCACCCTCGGGATTGGAGGTCGCCGCGAGCACGAACACCCCGCGGCCCGTTCCGGCGGCCAGATCGAGCGCCGGGGCGAGCGAACCGAACCCCAGGTACGGGGAGACGGTCACCGCGTCCGAGCACAGCGGAGAGCCGTCCGACAGCCAGGTGCGCGCATAGGCGTCCATCGTGGAGCCGATGTCCCCGCGCTTGGCGTCCGCGAGGACGAGCACCCCCGCATCCCCCAGGTCGGCGATGGTGCGTTCGAGCACCGCGAGACCGGCGGAGCCGTAGGCCTCGAAGAACGCCACCTGCGGCTTGACGACCGCGACGGTGTCGCCGAAGGCCTCGACGCACAGTTCACTGAACCGGGCCAGGCCGTCGACGTCGTCGCCGAGCCCCCACGCAGTGAGGAGCCCCGGGTGCGGGTCGATGCCCACGCACAGCGGCCCGCGGCGCCCGAGAGCGTCCGCGAGTCGCTGCCCGAAGGGTGTCACGCCTGTTCGGCGGGTACGCCGCGCAACCGCGCGTGCATCCGCTGGATCGAGCTGACTCCGATCTCACCGCGCAGTGCCGCCTCGATACCCTGCACGGCCGCGGAGGCACCCTGCACCGTGGTGACGCACGGGATGTTCGCGGCGACCGCCGCGCTGCGGATCTCGTAACCGTCCACGCGCGGACCGGCGTTGCCCCAAGGGGTGTTGATGACCATGTCCACATCGCCGGCGCGGATACGGTCGACGACGTCGAGTGCGCCTTCCGGCTTGTCCTCGCCGGAGACCTTGTAGACCTGCTCGCACGGAACACCGTTGCGGCGCAGCACTTCTGCTGTTCCCACGGTGGCCATGATGTGGAAGCCCAGGTCGGCGAGGTGCTTGACCGGGAAGATCATCGACCGCTTGTCCTTGTTCGCGAGCGAGACGAAGACCGTGCCGGAGGTCGGCAGGGAACCGTAGGCGGCGGTCTGGCTCTTCGCGAACGCGGTTCCGAAGTCGTCGTCGAGGCCCATGACCTCACCGGTGGACTTCATCTCCGGGCTGAGCAGGGTGTCGATGCCCGTGCCGTCGGCACGCCGGAACCGGTTGAAGGGCAGCACCGCTTCCTTCACCGCGACCGGTGCGTCGAGCGGAATGTCGCTGCCGTCGCCCTCGGCCGGGAGGATGCCCGCGGCACGCAGCTCGGCGATGGACTCGCCGAGCATCACCCGGGCGCAGGCCTTGGCGAGCTGCACCGCGGTCGCCTTGGAGACGAACGGCACCGTTCGGGAGGCACGGGGGTTCGCCTCGAGGACGTAGAGGATGTCGTCCTTGAGCGCGTACTGGACGTTGAGCAGGCCCTTGACGCCGATGCCCTTCGCGAGCGCGGCCGTCGAGCGGCGCACGTTCTCGATGTCGGCGCGGCCCAGAGTGATCGGCGGCAGTGCACAGGCCGAGTCGCCGGAGTGGATGCCGGCCTCCTCGATGTGCTCCATGATCCCGCCGATGTACACGTCGGTGCCGTCGCACAGCGCGTCGACGTCGATCTCGACGGCGTCGTCGAGGAAGCGGTCGACGAGCACGGGGCGGTCGTCGGAGATCTCGGTGGCGTTGGAGATGTAGGTCTCGAGCGCCTTCTCGTCGTAGACGATCTCCATGCCGCGACCACCGAGCACGTAGGACGGGCGCACCAACACCGGGTATCCGATGCCGGCGGCGATCTCGCGCGCACCCTCGAAGGTGGTGGCCGTGCCGTACTTCGCGGCCGGCAGGTCGGCCTCCTCGAGCACGCGCCCGAACTCACCGCGATCTTCCGCGAGGTCGATGGCCTCGGGCGAGGTACCGACGATCGGCACCCCGGCGGCCTTCAGGCGACGCGCCAGGCCGAGCGGGGTCTGGCCGCCCAGCTGGACGATGACGCCGGCGACGGTGCCGGACTCGCACTCGGCGCGGTAGACCTCGAGGACGTCCTCGAAGGTCAGCGGCTCGAAGTACAGGCGATCGGCGGTGTCGTAGTCGGTCGAGACCGTCTCGGGGTTGCAGTTGACCATCACGGTCTCGTAGCCGGCCTCCGACAGCGTCAGCGCGGCATGGACGCACGAGTAGTCGAACTCGATGCCCTGACCGATGCGGTTCGGGCCGGAGCCGAGGATGAGCACCTTGGGCTTGTCGCGCTGCTCCGCGACCTCGGACTCGGCCGCGGGGTCGAGCTCGTAGGTCGAGTAGTGGTACGGCGTCTTGGCCTCGAACTCGGCGGCGCAGGTGTCCACGGTCTTGTAGACCGGGTGGATGCCGAGCTCCTGACGCAGGGCGCGCACCTCGTCCTCGGAGGCGAACTGCGCCGGGCGCAGGGCCGCGATCTGCCGGTCGGAGAAGCCGTGGTGCTTGGCGTAGCGCAGCTCGGTGGCACCGAACTGCTCGGCGTTGCGGACGTCCTGGCCCAGCTCGACGATGTGCGCGAACTGCTCGAGGAACCACGGGTCGATCTTCGTGGCGTCGAAGAGCTGCTCGACGGTCGCACCGAGCTCCAGGGCCCGGGCGATCCGGTAGAACCGGCCGTCCGTGGGGGTGCGGATCTCCTCGAGGATCTCGTCGAGAGTGCCCTCGATCTCGGGGCCCGTCCAGAAGCCCGCGGACTTCGTCTCGAGCGAGCGCAGCACCTTGCCGAAGGCCTCGGAGAAGTTGCGGCCGATCGACATGGCCTCACCGACCGACTTCATGGTGGTGGTGAGAGTGCCGTCGGCGCCGGGGAACTTCTCGAAGGCGAACCGCGGGGCCTTGACCACGACGTAGTCGAGGCTCGGTTCGAAGCAGGCCGGGGTCTCCTTGGTGATGTCGTTGACGATCTCGTCGAGCGTGTAGCCGATGGCGAGCTTGGCGGCCATCTTCGCGATCGGGTAGCCGGTGGCCTTCGACGCGAGTGCCGACGACCGCGACACGCGCGGGTTCATCTCGATGACGACGAGCCGGCCGTCGCGCGGATCCATCGCGAACTGGATGTTGCAGCCGCCGGTGTCGACACCGACCTCGCGCAGGATGGCGATCGAGAGGTCGCGCATCTTCTGGTACTCGCGGTCGGTGAGGGTCATCGCGGGAGCGACGGTCACCGAGTCGCCGGTGTGCACACCGACCGGGTCGACGTTCTCGATCGAGCAGACGATGACGACGTTGTCGGCGCCGTCGCGCATGAGCTCGAGCTCGTATTCCTTCCAGCCGAGGATGGACTCCTCGATGAGCACGTTCGCGGTGGGCGAGGCCGCGAGGCCGCCGCCGGCGATGCGCTCGAGGTCGGCGTCGTCGTAGGCCATGCCGGAGCCGAGGCCACCCATCGTGAACGAGGGGCGCACGACGACCGGGAAGCCGAGTTCTGCGACGGTCGCGCGGACTTCGTCCATCGTGTAGCAGACGGCCGAGCGGGCGGACTCGCCACCGCACTTGGCGACGATGTCCTTGAACTTCTGCCGATCCTCGCCGCGCTGGATCGCGTCGAAGTCGGCGCCGATGAGTTCGACGTCGTACTTGTCGAGGATGCCGCGCTCGGACAGGGCGACAGCGGTGTTGAGGGCGGTCTGGCCGCCGAGGGTCGCGAGCACCGCGTCGATCGGGGTGCCGTTGGCCTGCTCGGTCGCGATGACCTTCTCGACGTAGTCGGCGGTGATCGGCTCGATGTAGGTCGAGTCGGCGAACTCGGGGTCGGTCATGATCGTGGCCGGGTTCGAGTTGACCAGGGAGACGCGCAGGCCCTCCTCGCGGAGCACCCGGCACGCCTGGGTGCCCGAGTAGTCGAACTCACAGGCCTGTCCGATGACGATCGGGCCGGACCCGATGACCAGGACGTGGGAGAGGTCGGTACGGCGTGGCATCAGTTCTTCTCTCCCTCGAGCATGCGGGTGAAACGATCGAACAGGTAGGCGGCGTCGTGCGGTCCGGCCGCCGCTTCGGGGTGGTACTGCACGGAGAAGGCACGGCCGTCGAGGAGCTTGACGCCCTCGACCGCACCGTCGTTGGCGCAGGTGTGGCTGACGACCGCGCGACCGAACGGGGTGTCGAACTCCTGGCCGGCCTCGCCTTCGAGCGCGAACCCGTGGTTCTGCGCGGTGATCGCGATGCGGCCGGTCTCGTGCTCGACCACCGGGATGTTGATGCCGCGGTGACCGAACTTCATCTTGTAGGTGCCCAGGCCGAGCGCGCGGCCGAGGATCTGGTTGCCGAAGCAGATGCCGAACAGGGGCAGACCCTGGCCGAGCACCTCCTTGGTCAGGTGCACCGCGCCGTCGGCGGTCGCCGGGTCGCCCGGCCCGTTGGACAGGAAGACGCCGTCGGCCTTCAGGTCGAGGATGTCGTGCAGCGTCGCGGTGGACGGCAGCACGTGCACGCGGATGCCGCGCTGGGCGAACATGCGCGGGGTGTTGGTCTTGATGCCGAGGTCGATGGCCGCGACGGTGAAGCGGGCCTCGCCGTCGGTCGGTTCGACGACGTAACCGGAGGAGGTGCTCACCTCGCCGGCGAGGTCGGCGCCGAGCATCGAGGGCTGGCTCTTCACACGGTCGAGCAGGACGTCGATGTCGAGGTCGTCACCCTTCCAGGCGAGGGCGTCGCCGGAGAAGATCCCGGCGCGCATCGAACCGCGGGTGCGCAGGTGCCGCACGAGTGCGCGGGTGTCGATGCCCGCCAGACCCACGATGTTCTGCCGCTCGAGTTCGTCCTGCAGCGAGCCGGTGGCGCGCCAGCTCGACACTCGACGCGAGGGGTCGCGGACGATGAAGCCGGCCACCCAGATCTTGGACTCGGCGTGATCGCCGGTGGGGCCGACGGACTCGTTGTCCTCGTGGTTCCAGCCGGTGTTGCCGATCTGCGGTGCCGTGGCCACCACGATCTGCCGGTGGTAGCTGGGATCGGTGAGGGTCTCCTGGTAGCCGGTCATGCCCGTGCTGAAGACGGCCTCGCCGAGGGTCTGTCCGACCGCACCGAAGGGGATGCCGCGGAAGACCCGTCCGTCCTCGAGGACCAGCACAGCCGTGCCGCCGCCGAATGTTCTGCCGCTCATGCGTTGTCTCCGTTCTTATCGACCGCACCAGAGCCGGCCGCACGGGCTGAGATCTCGCGTGTCGTGATCGTCGTGTTGTTCGTCGTGATCGTCATCGTCGTTGTGATCGTCACCGTCTCAAGATTTTTCGTCGTTCCCGTTCGTCCAGAGCGGGTAGATCGACTTGTCGTCTCCGCGGAAGCCCGTGTCGATCTCGGTCCCCGAGGGCAGCTCCCAGCGGATGACCAGCACCCCGTCCTGGGACATGACCTTGCCGGCCAGCCCGCGCTCGGTGCGGATCGCACGGATCGAGTCCTGCGGGATCCAGATCGGGGATGCACCGTCGCGTTCGAGCAGCGCACCGGATCGGTAGCGCGACAGTTCCGCGTTCGCGCGGTGTCCGAGGTCGCCGACCGCGACGCGGTCCTGCCAGCTCGGCGCGAGGGTGCTGCCGACGTACAGGCCCGTGCTCGGCTCGACGAGCCGCTCCCCCAGCTCCGCGGGCACGGTCGGCAGTTCGCCGACCGCATCCCGCTGGCGTCGGGCGCGTCCCTTCCAGCCCTTCCACATCAGCAGGACGAGCACCACCCAGAGCGCGAGGAAACCGACGGTGATGAGAAAGCGATCCATGTCGGTTCCTACCTTTCGGTCGAGCGCGGGAACACCGCACCGTCGCGGGCGGTGATCCGTCCGCGCAACACGGTGGTGGTGACCCGGCCCGGCAGGGTCATGTCCTCGTAGGGCGTGTTGTGGGAGATGCTCGCGAGGTCGGGACCGTGCACCGTCCACTCGGTATCCGGGTCGACGAGCACGATGTTCGCGGGTTCGCCCACCTCGAGCGGCCTGCCCTGGTCGTCGAGGCCCACGATCTCCGCGGGACGCTCGCTCATGACCTTCGCGACGCCGCGCCAGTCCAGCAGGCCAGGCCGGACCATCGTCTCGATCACGACGGACAACGCCGTCTCGAGTCCGAGCATTCCCGGACGTGCCTGTGAGAACTCGCAGCACTTGTCCTGTTCGGCGTGCGGGGCGTGGTCGGTGGCCACACAGTCGATGGTCCCGTCCGCGAGGCCGCGGCGCAGTGCTTCGACGTCGGATCTCTCGCGCAGCGGCGGATTGACCCGGTTGATGCCGTCGTAGCTCTCGAGACGCGAGTCGTCGAGGAGCAGGTGGTGCGGCGTGACCTCGGCGCTGATCGAGATGCCCTGCGAGCGTGCCCACCGGACGAGCTCGACGGTGCCGGCCGTCGACGCGTGGCAGATGTGCACGCGCGCTCCGGCGTCGCGGGCGAGCAGCGCGTCGCGGGCGACGATGGACTCCTCGGCGGCACGGGGCCAGCCGGTGAGGCCGAGACGCGCCGCGGTCGGTCCTTCGTGCGCGACGGCACCGACGGTCAGCCGCGGCTCCTCGGCGTGCTGGGCGATCAGGACACCGAGCGAGGCCGAGTACTCGAGCGCGCGACGCATGAGCAGCGGGTCGTAGACGCACTTGCCGTCGTCGGAGAACATCCGCACGCCACCGACACCGGCGGCCATCGTGCCCATCTCGGCGAGCTGCTTGCCCTCGAGTCCGACGGTGACCGCACCCACGGGGTGGACGTCGACGAGCCCGACCTCGCGGCCGCGGCGCCACACGTGATCGGTGACGACCACCGAGTCGGCGACCGGATCGGTGTTGGCCATCGCGAACACCGCGGTGTACCCGCCGCGCGCCGCGGCGGCCGAGCCCGAGTCGACGGTCTCGGTGTCCTCGCGGCCCGGTTCACGCAGGTGCGTGTGCAGGTCGACGAAGCCCGGGAGCACGATCTGTCCGGTACCGTCGACGATCTCCGCGTCGGCGTCGGCCTCGAGGTCGGCGCCGATCGCGAGGATCTGCTCGTCGCCGAGCAGCACGTCGACCGGGTCGCCCTCGCCGTAGAGGCGGACGTTGCGGATGAGCACCTGCGGCGTCACCTGTGTCACTCCTGTTCCTGTGTCTCCCGGGTGGGAAGTGTGGGTCACGACAGGTTCCCTTCCGTGCCCACGAGCAGGCGGAAGAGCACCGCCATCCGCACGTGGACACCGTTGCTCACCTGCTGCAGCACAGCGCTCTGCGGGGCGTCGGCGACGGGGAAGCCGATCTCCATGCCGCGGAGCATCGGGCCGGGATGCAGGATCACGGCGTGCTCCGGCAGCAACGCCGCGCGCTTGGCGTTGAGTCCGTATCGGATCGAGTACTCGCGGGCGGACGGGAAGAACCCGCCGTTCATGCGCTCGGCCTGCACCCGCAGCATCATGACCGCGTCGAGGGTGGGAAGTTCGGCTTCGAGCGAATCGGCGACCGTCACCGGCCAGGTCTCCACCCCCACCGGCAGCAGGGTGCGGGGAGCGACGAGTACGACCTCGGCGCCGAGCATGCTCAGCAGCAGCGCGTTCGACCGGGCGACACGGCTGTGCAGCACGTCGCCGACGATGCCGATCCGGCGGCCTTCGAGCGAACCGAGACGCTGGCGCAGGGTGAGCGCGTCGAGCAATGCCTGGGTGGGATGTTCGTGGGTGCCGTCACCGGCGTTGACGACGGCCGGTCCGGAGCCGGATTCGTTGGTCCACTGCGCGATCCGGTACGCGGCACCGGAGGCGGAGTGACGGACCACCAGCGCGTCGGCGCCGGCGGCGTGCAGGGTCAGCGCGGTGTCGCGCAGCGATTCGCCCTTCTTCACCGACGAACTGGACGCCGAGACGTTGATGACGTCGGCGCTCATCCACTTGCCGGCGACCTCGAAGGACACGCGGGTGCGGGTGGAGTTCTCGTAGAAGACGGTCATGATGGTGCGGCCGCGCAGTGTGGGGAGTTTGCGCACCTCACGCCCGAGCAGTGCCTGCTCGAACCGCTCGGCCTCATCGAGAAGCCCCGTCGCGGAGTCCTTCGTCAGATCCGCGATGGTGAGCAGGTGTTTCACTGGGACTTGCCTCCGGAGATCTCGACGGCGTCGCGCCCGTCGTGTTCGGTCAGCAGTACGCGGACGTCCTCGCTGCGCGCGGTGGGGACGTTCTTGCCGACGTAGTCGGCCCGCAGCGGCAGTTCGCGGTGGCCGCGGTCGACGAGGACCGCAAGTTGCACGGCGCGGGGTCGTCCGAGATCGCGCAGGGCGTCGAGCGCGGCGCGGACGGAGCGTCCCGAGAACAGGACGTCGTCGACGAGGACGACGAGGGTGTTGTCGACGCCGCCCTCGGGCACCGAGGTGCGCTCCAGCGGGCGGTGCGGCTTCGTGCGGAGATCGTCGCGGTAGAGCGTGATGTCGAGCGAGCCGACCGGGACACGCACACCTGCGAATTCCTCGATGCGGTCGGCGAGGCGCTGGGCGAGGGTGATCCCGCGGGTGGGGATGCCCAGGAGCACGACACGCGGCGCGTCCTCGGGGGTGTCGAGAGCGGTCTTCTCGATGATCTGGTGCGCGATGCGCGAGATCGTCCGGTGGACGTCGGCAGCGGAGAGCAGCTCACGCGCCGGCACGCCGGTACCGGAAGACGTAGTGGGGGTAGAAGCTGTGGACCCGTCCTCGGACACGGCCATGCAGCGACCTCCTTCTCCGCCTCACTGGACGGATCGTTAAAGGATGCCTGACAGTTGTCGAGCCTATCAGCGTCGACGTCCGCCCCGGCACCGATGACGGGTGAAGCGCAACACACGCCCGGATGCGTGAGCGGGCCCGGCGGGAAGACTCCCACCGGGCCCGCTCACGGTGCCTCGTGTCGTCGCTCACCCGAGAAGGGTGACGAACTCAGGACTCGTCCGAGCCCTGGTCCTGCGACTCCTGCGCCGGCCGGACGAGGGTGGCAGCGGCTGCTGCACGCACCTGGTCGGCGACAGTGACGATCTGACCGAGCACCCCGTTGACGAAGGCCGGCGAATCGTCGGTGGACAGCTGCTTCGCCAGCTCGACCGCCTCGTCGACGGCCACCACCGGCGGCACGTCGGTCGCGTGGAAGAGCTCCCACACCGCGATGCGCAGGATCGCGCGGTCGACGGCGGGAAGGCGGTCCAGCGTCCATTCGTGCAGGTGATCGGCGATCACCCGGTCGGTCTCGTCGAGGTTGTCGGCGACACCGCGGATGATGGTCTGCGCGTATGCCGGCACCGGCGCGACCTGATCGTCGTCGATCGCGAGTTCGACGCGATCGGCAGCGAGGTCGACGGGGTGCACGTCACGGGCCTCCGCCTCGAAGAGCAGGTCCACGGCGCGCTTGCGGGCCTTGTGGCGGGCCCCGAGCTTCTTCTGGTTACCGGACACTCAGGAATTCACTCGCCCGAGGTAGCTGCCGTCGCGGGAATCGACTTTGAGCTTGTCGCCGGTGTTGATGAACAGCGGGACCTGGATCTCGGCGCCGGTCTCGAGGGTCGCGGGCTTGGTGCCGCCGGTGGAGCGGTCGCCCTGCAGGCCCGGATCGGTGTGCTGGACGACGAGTTCGACCGTGACCGGGAGCTCGACGAACAGCGGGACGTCCTCGTGCGTGGCGACCTGCACGGGCATGTTCTCGAGGAGGAAGTTGGCGCTGTCGCCGAGCAGCTCGGGCGAGATGGTGATCTGGTCGTAGGTCTCGCCGTCCATGAAGACGTAGTCGGTGCCGTCGTTGTAGAGGTAGGTCATGTCGCGGCGATCGACGGTGGCGGTCTCGACCTTGACACCGGCATTCCAGGTCTTGTCGACGGTCTTGCCCGACGTCACATTCTTGAGCTTCGTGCGCACGAAAGCGGGGCCCTTGCCCGGCTTGACGTGCTGGAACTCGATGATCTGCCAGAGCTGTCCGTCGATTTTCAGAACGAGGCCGTTCTTGAAGTCACTGGTATCAGCCACTTGGTTCGTGTCTCCTAGGGTCGAGGAACCGCCCTCAAACGACGGTCAATGTCTTGTCGGTGAGCGTGAGCAACTCCGGAGTATGCTCCCGCACCACGAGCGTGTCTTCGATCCGCACGCCTCCGCGCCCCGAGAAGTACACACCCGGCTCGACGGTCACCGCCGCACCGGCGACAAGTGTACCGGTCGCCGCGGCGCCGATTCCGGGCGCTTCGTGGATCTCGAGGCCGACTCCGTGGCCGAGCCCGTGCAGGAACAGGTCGGCGTAGCCGGCCTCGGCGATCACGGTGCGCGCGGCGGCGTCCACCGCGGCGCAGTCGACACCGGGCGCGAGCGCTTCGCGTCCGGCCTGCTGCGCGCGCAGGACCAGCTCGTACAGGTCGCGCTGCCAGTCCGCGACACGGCTCAGCACGTAGGTGCGCGTCATGTCGGAGTGGTAGCCGCCGATCTGCGCCCCGAAGTCGAGCTTCACGAAGTCGCCCTCCGCGAGGATCGCGCCGGTCGGGCGATGGTGCGGGATCGCCGAATTGGCGCCGGCGGCGACGATCGTCTCGAAGGAGATGCCGTCGGCGCCGTGCTCGAACATGCGCCATTCGAGGTCGCGGGCGACCTCCTTCTCGGTTCGACCGGGACGCAGACCGCCCGCCGCGATCAGGTCCGCCAGTGCGCGATCGGCCGCACCGCACGCCTCGCGCAACAGGCCGATCTCGTGTTCGTCCTTCACGGCCCGCAGTTGTTCGACGAGCCCGGGAGCGGGAACGAAGCGGACGGACACGCCGAGCTCGTCCCACCGCGACCGTTCGTCGACCGTGACGACGTGACTCTCGAATCCCCAACGCGCAGAACCTGTTCCGAACTCGGTGACGAGGTGCGCGGCCGACGACCGGGCGATCACGGCCCGCAGGTCCGGGACCTGCTCCCCCACCTGCGTGACGTAGCGGCCGTCGGTGCAGACGACGGTGCGTGTCTCGTCCTCGTCGTCCTCGGTGGAGACGATCAGCGCCGCGTTGGATCCCGTGAAGCCCGTGAGGTACCGGATACAGGTCAGATCGGTCACCAGCAGCGCATCGAGTTCGCGTTCGGCGAGCAGCGCACGCAGCGCTCGACGGCGGGAGGCGTGGTCGGCAGACATATCGCTCAACCTACCGCGATCACAGCTGTGGGACGGAACACACTGTCGGCTTCGCCACCCGTTACGCTGAGGTACATGAAACCCTGGTTGCTCCGCGGACTCGGGCTCGCCCTGGTCCACGTGGTCGTGCGCGTCCTGCTCGGTGCCGCTCTCATCCAGTGGCCGTTGCAGGGATCGGTACTGCGCTGGCTGGGCTTCGCCGTGGTGGTCGTCGCAGCGTTCGTCTGGGCCGGGCTCGACGGCATCCGCGACCACCGCGCCCATCCCGAACCCGACGAGGGCGACGACCTGACGATGCGGTGGCTCGCCGCCGGTGCGGTCACCGGCCTGGTCGGCGGGGTCCTCACCTGGCTCGTCGACACCGTCACCCCGATCCCGGTGGGCGTGACGTCCCTGTTCTTCGAGATCACTTCCGGTGCCGCGTTCACCGTGCTCCTGGTGTTCCTGCCGGCGATGGCGGCGGTGACGCTGGGCCGGTTCTTCGCGCGCCGGAACGAGCGCAAGGCCGCCCGCGACGACGACTGGTCCGTCCACCNCGCCCACCGAGGTGTTCCCGAGGATCGATCCGAAACAGTGAGACCCGAGTAGCGAAACCACAGCAGTGAGACCACCCGACCCCGCACATCGGGGGCGGGTGCTCAGTTTTCCGGGTTGTGACGGTCAGTAGAGGTAGCCGACCTCGAGGAGCCGACCATGACCGACACCACCGAGACGCTCGACCTGACTCCGGCGACCCGCCGCATGGAGCGCATCCTGACGGGAATCGACGACGCACAGTTGTCGGGGCCCACACCGTGTTCCGAGACCTCCGTCGGTGCACTCGTCGATCACGTGCTGGGCCTGTCGCTCGCGTTCACGGCCGCGGCCCGCAAGGACATCGGCCCGTTCACCGACACTCCCCCGCAACTCACGAGCGAACTGCCGCCGGACTGGCGGCGTCTCGTTCCCGACCGGCTCGGCGACCTCCGCGGAGCGTGGAGCGATCGCGCGGCCTGGGACGGCATGACGCGCGCAGGCGGCCTCGACCTGCCCGCGCCGGTCGCCGGACTCGTCACGCTCGACGAACTCGTCGTGCACGGCTGGGATCTCGCCGTGGCCACGGGACAGCAGTACTCCTGCGAGCCCGACGAGATCGCCGCGTGTACCGCATTCGCGGAGAGCATCACCGACGAGGAACGCGTCGCCGACGGGGGCGGGCTGTTCGGTCCGGCCGTGCGGGTGGGCGACGACGCCCCGCCGCTGGAACGCCTGATCGGACTCACCGGGCGCGACCCGTCGTGGAGACCGCCCGCATAGAACCAGGCGGTCGACCAGGCGGCGGTCAGAGCAGTACGGTTCCCGCGTCGGCCTTGCCCTGGCGCGCGACCTCGGAGTAGGCCGCCGCGAGCAGGGTCGGGTCGGGTCCTTCGAGCCTGCCGGGCTTCGCGAGCCCGTCGAGGACGACGAACCGGAGCATGCCGGCGCGGTTCTTCTTGTCGGTCTGCATGCCCTTGAGCAGGTCGGCGAAGGCATCGGGATCGTAGGTGGTGGGCAGGCCGACGGATTCGAGGATCGCGCGGTGCCGGTCGGCGGTGGCGTCGTCGAGACGCCCGGCGAGCCGGCCGAGTTCGGCAGCGAAGACCAGGCCCACCGATACGGCGGCGCCGTGCCGCCAGCGGTACCGCTCGCGGCGCTCGATGGCGTGGCCGAGGGTGTGGCCGTAGTTGAGGATCTCGCGCAGGCTCGACTCCTTGAGGTCGGCCGCGACCACCTTCGCCTTGACCTCGACCGATCGACGGATCAGCTCGGGCAGCACCGTCCCGGCGGGATCGAGCGCGGCCTCGGGGTTCTCCTCGATCAGGTCGAGGATCACCGGATCGGCGATGAAGCCGGTCTTGATCACCTCGGCGAGTCCGGCCACGATCTCGTTGCGCGGCACCGTCTCGAGGGTCGCGAGGTCGACGAAGACCGCCGAGGGCTCGTGGAACGAACCGACGAGGTTCTTGCCCGCCTCGGTGTTGATGCCGGTCTTGCCGCCCACCGCGGCGTCGACCATCGCCAACAGCGTGGTGGGAATGTGGTAAACCCGCACGCCGCGCATCCACGTCGCGGCCACGAAGCCTGCGAGGTCGGTGGCGGCACCGCCGCCGAGGCTGATGACGGCGTCCGAACGGGTCAGGCCGATGCGGCCGAGCACCTCCCAGCAGAATCCGGCGACGGCCAGTTCCTTGCCGTCCTCGGCGTCGGGGATCTCGATGCGGTGGGCGTCGATGCCGCTCTCGGCGAGCGCCTCCCGCACGGCCTCGGCCGTCGCGGTGAGCGTCGGCTGGTGGAAGATCGCGACGGTCCGCGTGCCGGACAGTTCTTCGACGACGTCGCCGAGCAGTCCCCGGCCGATGATCACCGGATAAGGCTGGGCGGTCTCGACGTCGATGCGTACCGGTTCGGTCACGGTGTGGGGCTCCGATCCTCGCTGATGGTCTGGCTGGTCGCGGCGTCCGCCGCTTCGAGTTTGGCGAGCACCTGCTGGACGACCCGCCCGGGGCTGCGGCCGTCGGTGCGCACCCGGATGGTCGCCGCCTGGCGGTACAGCGGGCGGCGGCGACGCATGAGGTCGCGGTACTTCTGGGCCGGATCACCGCCGGCCAGCAACGGCCTGGTTCCGGCGGCGCCGACCGCGCCGGTGCGACGCAGTCCTTCCGCCACGCTGATCTCGAGATAGACGACGGTGTGTCCGGCCAGTCGCGCGCGGGTGCGCTCCGAGAGGATCGCTCCCCCGCCCAGGGACACCACACCGTCGTGGGTGTCGAGGGCGCGCGCGACGACCTCCTCCTCGACCTCCCGGAAGGCCGGTTCGCCGTCCTGGGAGAAGATCTCGGGGATGGTCCGGCCGGTCACACGCTCGATCTCGGCGTCGGTGTCGAGCAACGGCAGGTCGAGTGCATTCGCGACCCGACGACCGATCGTCGACTTGCCCGCTCCCGGCGGGCCGATGAGTACCACGCGAGGCGACATGAGATCACCGCGGCGGCCGCGCCGCGATGCCCTTCAGGTAGTGGTCGATGTTGCTCACGGTCTCGGCGAGCGAGTCGCCACCGAACTTCTCGAGGGCGGCCTGCGCGACGACGAGGGCGACCATCGCCTCGGCGACGACACCCGCTGCGGGCACCGCGCACACGTCGGAACGCTGGTGGATCGCGACGGCCTCGTCGCCGGTGGTCATGTCGACCGTCGACAGGGCGCGCGGCACGGTCGAGATCGGCTTCATCGCCGCCCGCACGCGCAGGGCCTCACCATTGGTCATGCCGCCTTCGATGCCACCGGCACGGTTGCTCGAGCGGAGCACACCGTCGGGACCGGGCTTCATCTCGTCGTGGGCGGCGCTGCCGCGTCGGCGCGCGGTCTCGAAACCGTCGCCGACCTCGACACCCTTGATGGCCTGGATTCCCATGAGGGCCGCGGCCAGTCGCGCGTCGAGGCGATCGGCACCGCTGACGAACGAACCGAGGCCCACGGGCAGCCCGTGCACCACGACCTCGACGATGCCGCCGAGGGTGTCGCCGTCGCGCTTCGCGGCCTCGATCTCGGCGATCATGGATTCCTCGGCGGCCTTGTCGTAGGCGCGCACGGGGCTCGCGTCGATCGCGGCGAGATCGTCGGCACCGGGTTCGGGGCCGACATAGGGATCGGATGCGCCGATGGAGATGACGTGCGAGACGACCTCGGCGCCGAACGCCTGGCGCAGGAAGTTCCGGGCGACGGTGCCGGCCGCCACGCGTGCTGCGGTCTCCCGGGCGCTGGCGCGCTCGAGGACGGGACGCGCGTCGTCGAAGCCGTACTTGAGCATGCCCGCGAAGTCGGCGTGGCCGGGGCGGGGACGGGTCAGCGGCGCGTTGCGCGCCTGGCCTTCGAGTAGTTCGGCATCGACCGGGTCGGCGGCCATGATGGTTTCCCACTTGGGCCATTCGGTGTTGCCGATCTCGATCGCGATCGGGCCGCCCAGGGTGCGTCCGTGCCGGACGCCACCGATCACGGTGACCTTGTCGGCCTCGAACTTCATGCGTGCGCCGCGGCCGTAGCCCAGTCGCCGTCGCGCAAGTTGCTCCGAGATGTCGTTCGACGTCACCTCGACTCCGGCGACCATCCCCTCGAGCATCGCGACGAGGGCGGGACCATGGGATTCTCCAGCAGTTATCCAACGCAGCACAGGTCCATCCTTCCATGTTCGTCCGCCGACTCGACATGCCGCCCCTGGTCAACCCGTCGAGATCGCCGCCAGTGCCGCGGCGGCGCACATCGACGGTCCGTGCGGAAGCACGCGCGGAGCGGCACGCACACCCCCGCAGCGGGCCTCCCGGAGTCGCAGAATCAGGGCCGCACCTGCGGTGAGGACGGGTGGGAGCAGTGCACCGAGGAGCACCGCCGAGGGGCCGGCGAGTCCGGTGACGGCACCGAGTCCGAGGGCGAGTTTGACGTCGCCCGCACCCACCGATCGCGGTACCGCGAGGTGGGTGATCAACAACGGTGCCGCGAGCAGAAGTGCACCGGCGAACGCCGCCCGGCCGTGCCCCGTCGCCGCGGCCACGCCGAGGATCGTGCCCGCTCCCCCGAGCGTCAGCACGTTCGGCAGACGCCGCACGAGCAGGTCCACGGTGCTCAGGCACACGCACCACCATCCGAACATCGCTGCTCCGACGACCGCGGCGCCCGTGGTGATCGAGACCGCGACGAGTGCGGCTGCCGCGCATGCCGCCTCGCACGAACCCGGGGGCGGCCGACGACCGGCCGTTCTTTCCGCCACCACGCGCACGATCGCTCCCACGCCCACGCCGAGGACCACCATCGCGAGCCCACCCACCGTCTCCCCTGCCACGACCCGGAGCATCCCCCATCCGCACACGTCGGCAGGGTGTTCGCGCGGTGTCCGGCCCGGTCCTGTGGACAGGCGCACCTCCTGTGGACAAAGCCGCACGGTGCGGCGATCGTCCTGCGAGGATTGCCGGAGTCTGTCGGTTCCGGTCGGAAGGTTCTGGTCGAATGGAGATTTCGTCGCTGCTCGAACACGTGGGCACGGCCATCGACGTCGTCGGAGTCGGCGTCATGGTGATCGGCGCAGTGGCGGCGACGNCGGCGACCGCGCGGCGGCGCGGGCCGGGTTCGGAGATCTACGAGCCGTACCGGCGCAATCTCGGCCGGTCGATCCTGCTCGGCCTCGAATTCCTGGTCGCCGCCGACATCATCAAGACCGTCGCCGTCACGCCGACCTTCACGTCGGTGGGTGTGCTGGCGGTCATCGTGCTCATCCGTACCTTCCTGAGTTGGTCGCTGCAGCTGGAGATCGACGGCCGGTGGCCGTGGCAGCGTTCGGTTCCCGAGGCCGAGACGACGACCGGCACGACACCGGCTACCTGAGCGCGTCCCGCAGGTCGTCGCGGCGACGCAGGAGATGTGCGCGTTCGACCGCGTTCTCCGTGCGCGCCGCGGCGGTGGTGTACGCCTCGCTCGCCTCGGTGATCCGGCCGAGGCGGGCGAGCAGGTCGGCCCGGACGGCGTGGAAGACGTGGTACCGCTCGAGCTCGAGGCGGTCGACGATCCCGAGAGCCGCTGCGGGACCCTCCACTTCGGCGAGTGCGACGGCCCGGTGCAACGCGACGACCGGTGTGGGATCCGCGGCCATCAGCAGGTCGTAGAGCGCGACGATCTGCGCCCAATCGGTGTCCTCGAAGGTGGGCGCGTCGGCGTGCACCGCGGCGATCGCGGCCTGGATCTGGTAGGGCCCCGGCCTGTTCCAGCGCAGGGTGCGCCGCACGAGCGCCTGTCCTTCGTCGATCAGCGCGCGGTCCCACCGCGAGCGGTCCTGGTCTGCGAGCAGGACGAGTTCGCCGCCGGGTCCCGTACGCGCCGAGCGCCGGGATTCGCCGAGGAGCATCAGGGCGAGAAGTCCCGTGGTCTCGGGATCGTCGGGAACGAGCCCTGCCAGCAAGCGGGCCAGCCGCGCCGCCTCCGAACACAGATCCGTGTCGACGAGTTCGGGTCCGGCGCTCGTCGTGTGGCCCTCCGTGTACACGAGATAAAGCACGGAACGCACCGCGTCGAGACGTTCGGGAAACTCGTCCGGGGACGGGATGCGGAACGGGATGCGCGCGTCGCGGACCTTCCCCTTGGCTCGGGAGATCCGTTGCCCCATAGTCGTTTCCGGCACGAGGAAGGCTCGGGCGATCTGCGCGGTGGTCAGCCCGCCGAGCAGCCGCAGTGTCAGCGCGACCCGCGACGCAGGCGCGAGCGCCGGGTGACAACAGGTGAAGATCAGACGGAGGCGATCGTCGGGGATCTCGGGCGGGACGACCGCTCCGGAGTCGAACGCGTCGTCGGATGTCGGGTAGAGCAGGTCCGCCTCGGCGTGCTTGACCGGACGTGCGGCCTCCCGCCGTGCCCTGTCGATCGCCCGGCGACGGGCGGTGGTGATGATCCACCCGGCCGGGCTCGGCGGGATCCCCTCCCCGGGCCACCGTTCGACGGCGATCGAGAAGGCGTCCTGCACCGCGTCCTCGGCGGCGTCGAGGTCGCCGAGGACGCGGGTGAGCACGGCGATCGCCCTGCCGTATTCCTCACGGAAGGCACGTGCGATGTCGGCGGTGGACGGCCCGGTCATCGAGCTTCGCACGTCATCCGGCGCAGGAGCCGAACGCCAGGGGCCGCACCTCGATGGGCAGTGTGGTGGCGTCGGCAAGACCGCGCGCCCACCTCAGCGCCTCGTCGAGGTCGGGCACGTCGATGACGTCGAAGCCACCGAGATGCTCCTTGCCCTCGATGTACGGACCGTCGGTCGTCGCCGTGCGCCCCTCGTCCGTGCGCACGACCGTCGCCGTATCCGGAGGGTGAAGGCCGCCGGAGAACACCCAGACCCCTGCCTCCCGGATCTCGTTCTGCCACGCCGCGACCTTCTTCATGATCGGTTCGAGGAACTCCGGTGACGGCGGTTCATCGTCGGGCTGGTAGATGCTCAGCAGGTACTGCGCCATGGCGGGGTCCTTCCCCTCGGCGGCCGGCGGCTCCGGCCTCTCACCCTCTATACGAACGGTAGGGCGCCGATTCGACACCTGCGCGGAGAAATCCGCTGCCCACCCGCTCAGGCATCGCAGGTGGACAGCGGACGGTGTCGGGTGCGGCCTACTGCGACGAGTTCGACGATGGTGGCGTTGGCCTGGCCACCGCCCTCGCACATCGTCTGCAGGCCGTACCGGAGGTTAGTGCGGCGCATGTGGAAGATCATGTCGGTGAGGATGCGGGCACCGGAACCCCCGAGCGGGTGACCGAGAGCGATCGCACCACCGTTGGGGTTGAGCTTGTCCTCGGGTGCGCCGATCTCCTTCCGCCACGCCATGGGCACCGGAGCGAACGCCTCGTCGACCTCGAAGACGCCGATGTCCTGGTGGGGCCGCGCCCCGTCGTACCGGGTTCTCAGGCCGGGTGCGGAGAGTTCAGGTCGAGCCCGACGGCGCGCGCCATCTCCGCGCGCGGCGCGGGCAGCCCCGTGAACTGCTCGACCTGCCCGAAGGCCTGGTTCAGGAGCATGTGCAGACCGCTGACGACGCGGACACCGCGTGCCTCGGCCGCTGTCGCCAGCGGCGTGGGCCAAGGGTCGTAGATTGCATCGAGGATGCACGGCGCCTGCGCGAGAGCTTCTGTGTACGGCGCTACCGCGGGTGCGGGCACGGTGCTCACGAGCGCACCGGCCTCGGCGCAGACCCGGGCCAGTTCGGGTGCGTCGAACGACAACCACCGAGCCTCGATGTCGTCGCCGAGACAATCGAACGTCGCGCGGGCCTTCTGCTCGGACCGCGCGACCACGGTCACCGAGCGCACACCGAGGTCGGTGAGACCGACGAGCGCCGGCCGCGCGGTACCACCCGAGCCCACGACGACCGCCGACGCGCCGGACAGATCACCGACGCCGGCCGAGCGCAGTGCTCCGGACACGCCGTCGACGTCGGTGCAGTCGGCACGCCACCCGTTCTCGATGCGCACGAGGGTGTTCGCCGAGCCGATCCTCACGGCCCGCTCGGTGCGTTCGGTGGCGAACTCGAGAGCCGCGAACTTACCGGGCATCGTGACGGACAGACCCACCCATTCCTCACCGAGCGAGGACACGAGGCCCGGCAGCTGCTCACCGGTGCATTCGATGCGTTCGTAGGTCCACTCGGTCAGCCCGAGTGCCCGGTACGCCGCGAGATGCAACAAGGGCGACTTCGAGTGCGCGATGGGTTTCCCGAGGACCGCGGCCCTCCGGACACCTCCGTTCGGATCAGCGGCCACTGTCGAGGATCCCGCTCGCGAGTGCCAGTTCGGTGTTCTGCAGGTGCTCCTCGTAGGAATTCGCGAAGAGCGTGGTGCCCTTGTCGTCGATCGTCACGAAGTAGATCCATTCCCCCGGTTCCGGGTTCTCCATCGCCTGCAGCGCACCGATGCTCGGTGACGAGATGGGCGTCGCCGGAAGACCGACCATGGCGTAGGTGTTCCAGGGGGTCACCCGCGCGCGGTCGGCGTCGGTGGTCGCGAGTTCGGTCTCGTCGAGTTCGTAGTTGACGGTCGAATCGAACTGGAGCATCTGGTCGATGTCGAGGCGGTTGAGGATCACGCGCGCGACCTTCGCGAAATCCTCTGGCAGAGCCTCGCGTTCGACGAGCGATGCGGAGATGAGCATCTCGTACGGGGTCAGCCCCACCCGTGCGGCCGCGTCGGTGATCCCCGTCGCGTCGTAGTTGGCAGCACTTTCCGACACGAGGCGAGCCAGGATCTCGACGGGTTCGGCCGTCGGATCGAAATCCCAGCTGCCCGCGGCGATGAGGCCTTCGAGCTGCCGCCTGCGGTCGGGCACGTTCGCGACCGCGTCGCGTGCCCATTCCGGAACTCCGAGTGCCTGCAGGTCCGGGGTGGCCCCGGCCGCGTCGAGTTCCTCGTAGGTGACGCAGTTCTCGGCGGCCGGATCGCCGTGGCAGCTCGCCTCGGCGATGAGCGTGTAGATGCCCTTGCGGACGGCACCGGTGTTGACGTCGCGGATGTCGTGGAGCTGACGTCCCTCGGAGATCACGAGCGCACCGACCCGGCTGGCCGGGTCGACGAGGGCCGCGACGGCGTCGACAGCCGGGATGTTGGTGGCCACCTGGTAGAAGCCTGGTTGCAGCGAATTCATCCCCGAGTTCTGCACGGCCGCTTCGTAGAAGGCGGCGGAACTCGCGACGACACCCTTGTCGACGAACTCGCTGCCGATCTCCCCGGCGGTCTCGCCCGGGTTGACCTGGACGACGACGGCCGGTCCGGGAGGTCCGGTGAAGTCCGGCGGAAGATCGGTGCCGAGGAACCGGTCGTAGGCGAGATAGCCGCCACCCACGACGACGAGCAGGAGCACCGCGGCGGCGAGCGCGCCTACGACACGTCCGCGCTTCTTACGCCCGCTCGCCTTCGGATCACGGCGTGCGGCGCGTTCCGAACCACCGACCGCGAGGGGGACCGCACGCTGCTCGGCGGTAATCTCCTCCGCTGCGACCGCGCCGTCGGCGGGGTCGTCGTCACGGCTCGCGTCGCGTGCGGCGTAGGAGTATCCGCCCGGGTACTCTTCGTCGAGATGTCCCCCGTCGGGGTGATCGGCCGGAGCGTGTCCGCGATCGGCGCCGATGGACCCCTCGTACTCGTACCCGGATCCTGCGTAGCCCCCGTCGCCGTAGCCCTGCTCGGCATAGCCCTGCTCGACGTACCCCTGATGTTCCTCGGCGTACCCCTGCTCGCCGTAACCCTGTTCGGCGTGACCGGGCGGCGGGCCATCGAATACACCCGGCTCGAAGTTCAGGACCGTGGTCTCGTGATCGTCGGGATCGGGTCGACGGGCCTCCGGGTGCCCACTCGGGACGCCCTCGTATCCACCACCGCCGTACGGATCACGGCCGTGGGAGTCGTTGCCGTACGGGTCGTGCCCGTATGCATCGTGACCTCGAGGGTCGGATGCGTACGGATCGTCGTACCGGTAACGCGGGTCTGATCGATACGGATCCTCGGATCCGGATCGATACGGATTCTCGGATCCGGTGCGATCCACTGGAGGTTCCGTGTACCCACCGGCGTAGGGATCCGCGAACAGATCCTGCCGTGCGTTCTCCGAATGGTCGTCGTGTCGTCCGTGCCGGCTCACCGGCTGTCCCCCGCGTCACGCCCCGACTCGTTCACTACCGAACTCCGCTCGTCCAACCAACCCTGCAAGATGGCCACGGCGGCGGCCTGGTCGATGACCGGCCGCGCACCTCGCGCACTCACCCCGCTCTCGCGGAGGGCGCGCGCCGCAGTGACCGTCGTGAAACGTTCGTCGGCCAGGCGCACGGGAACGTCGGGTAAGGCACGGCGAAGTCGACGCGCGAAGTCGCTCGCCAGTTTCGCAGCCTTGCCGGGCTCACCGCGCAGTGTCTGCGGCAGCCCGACGATAACCTCAACAGCCTCGTATTCCCTAACGATCTCGACGATGCGCCGGATATCGGGTGCGTCGGGTCCGCGTTCCTTGGACCGCGGCACCGTCTCGACCGGGGTGGCGAGGATCCCGTCGGGGTCGCTGGAGGCGACCCCGATCCGGACGCTCCCGACGTCGACTGCGATGCGGCGACCACGGCCGGGATCGTCCACTCCGGGACGATCGGGGCGCAGCGGTTCGGCCACGCTCAGCCGGCCAGCTCGCTCAGACGGGCACGGAAAGCATCGAGTGCGGCCGGGATACCGGCCGGATCCGCCCCTGCGCCCTGAGCCATGTCGGGCTTGCCGCCCCCGCGACCACCGATCGCGGGACCGAAGCTCGCGACGAGGTCGCCTGCCTTGATGCCCTTCTCCTGCGCAGCCTTGGTGGTGGCCACGACGAAGGGCACCTTGCCGCCGGCGTTGCCGAGCAGCAGCACCACGGCGGGCTCGGTGCCGAGCCGGCCACGGACGTCGGATGCGAGTGTGCGCAGGTCGTTGCCGGCGACATCCTCCGGGGCGGCCTCGGCCACGACGAGCACGTCACCGACGCGCTGCGCCTTGCTCGCGTACGTTCCGGCTGCGGCGGCGACGTTCGCGGCGCGGGTCTTCTCGAGTTCCTTCTCGGCGGCCTTGAGCCGATCGAGCAGGGCCTCGACACGTCCGGGCACCTCCTCGGAGGGAACCCTCAGGGTCGAGGACAGGCCCGCGAGCAGCGCGCGTTCCTTCGCCAGGTGGCGGTACGAGTCGAGACCGACGTACGCCTCGACGCGGCGGATGCCGGAACCGACGGACTGCTCACCGAGGAGCGTGACGGTGCCGACGTGCGAGGAGTGCTGCACATGCGTGCCGCCGCACAGCTCCATCGAGAACGGGCCGCCGATCTCGACGACGCGGACCTCGTCGCCGTAGTTCTCGCCGAACAGGGCCATCGCGCCCATCTTCTTTGCCTTGTCGAGGTCGGTGACGAAGGTGTTGACGGGATAGTTCGCCGCGACGGCCTCGTTGGTGACGGCCTCGATGTCCTGCTTCTGCTGCTCGGACAGGGCGCCGGGCCACGAGAAGTCGAAGCGCAGGTAGCCGGGCTTGTTGAGCGAACCGGCCTGCACGGCGTTGGGGCCGAGCACCTCGCGCAGCGCGGCGTGGACCAGGTGGGTGCCGGAGTGGCCCTGGGTGGCGCCCTTGCGCCACTCGGGATCGACCTGCACGAGGACGGCGTCGCCTTCGACGACCTGGCCCTCGAGCACCGTGACCTTGTGGGTCCACAGTTGCTTGGCGATCTTCTGGACGTCGTCGACCTTGATCTTCAGGCCCGGGCCGGTGATGCTGCCGATGTCGGCGATCTGGCCGCCGGACTCCGCGTAGAGGGGGCTGCGATCGAGGATCAGCTCGACCTGCTGGCCCGCGCCCGCCGCGTGCAGGCGCTCGCCACCGGTGATGACGGCGAGCACGTGCGCCTCGGTCACCAGCTCGCTGAAACCGGTGAACTCGGTGGGACCGCGGTCGAGGAGTTCCTTGTAGACGGTCAGGTCGGCGTGGGCGTGCTTGCGGGCCCGGGCGTCGTCCTTGGCGCGCTGGCGCTGCTCGGCCATGAGCGATCGGAAGCCCTCCTCGTCGACGGTCAGGCCCGCCTCGGCCGCCATCTCGAGGGTGAGGTCGATCGGGAACCCGTAGGTGTCGTGGAGGGTGAACGCCTCCGTGCCACCGAGCACATTCCTACCCTGCGACTTCACGGTCTCTACAGCGCCTTCGAACAGCTTGCTGCCGGTACCGAGGGTCTTGAGGAAGGCCGTCTCCTCGCCCACCGCGACGGTCTCGATGCGCGAGAAGTCGGTGTCGAATTCGGGATAGGACGGGGCCATGGTGTCGCGCACGACCGCCATGAACTCTCGCATGGTGGGCTTGTCGGCGCCGAGCAAACGCGCCGAGCGCACGATGCGGCGGAGCAGGCGGCGCAGCACGTAGCCGCGGCCGTCGTTGCCGGGGTTGACGCCGTCGACGATGAGCATCGCCGCGGTGCGGGCGTGGTCGGCGATCACGCGGAAGCGCACGTCGTCGTCGTGCTTCGCGCCGTAGACGGCGCCGGTGAGTTCGGCGGCCTTGTCGATCACGGGGCGCAGCAGGTCGGTCTCGTAGACGTTCTCGACGCCCTGGAGCAGGAAGGCGACGCGTTCGACACCCATGCCGGTGTCGATGTTCTTCTTCGGCAGTGGGCCGAGGATCGGGTAGTCGTCCTTGGCACCACCCTCACCGCGCTCGTTCTGCATGAACACGAGATTCCAGATCTCGATGTAGCGGTCCTCGTCGGCCTCGGGGCCGCCTTCGACGCCGTAGGCGGGGCCGCGGTCGTAGAAGATCTCGGAGCACGGACCGCACGGCCCGGGGATGCCCATCGACCAGTAGTTGTCCTTCATGCCGCGACGCTGGATGCGTTCCTCGGGCACGCCGACCTTGTCGCGCCAGATCGAAAACGCTTCGTCGTCGTCGAGATAGACCGTCGCCCACAACTTCTCGGGGTCGATTCCGTAGCCGCCGTCCTCGACGGATCCGGTGAGCAGCGACCACGCGAAGGTGATGGCCTCTTCCTTGAAGTAGTCGCCGAACGAGAAGTTGCCGGCCATCTGGAAGAAGGTGTTGTGGCGGGTGGTCTTGCCGACCTCCTCGATGTCGAGGGTGCGCACACACTTCTGCACCGACGTGGCGCGGGTGTAGGGCGGGGTCTGCTGCCCGAGGAAGTAGGGCACGAACGGGACCATGCCGGCGTTGACGAACAGCAGGTTGGGATCGGCGAGGATCAGCGACGCGCTGGGCACCTCGGTGTGTCCCGCCTTCACGAAGTGATCGAGAAAGCGCCTGCGGATCTCGTGGGTCTGCACGTCGATGGTCCTTTGTGGTCTGGCGATGGTGTGAACTTCCCGGGACGGGCGGTCGACCCTGTCGATCGGCCGTTCTTCAGCTTATCGCGCCGCCGAAAGCGGCCGCGGTACGGCGCCGTGAGTACTCGGCGGAGGGCGTCACCGCTCACCGCGCACGATGCGGCGCAGCTTGGGCAGGCGGGCCGAAAGCTCCCGTTCCACACCGCGACCGGTCGGCTCGTAATAGTCGACGCCGACCAGCTCGTCCGGGGCGTACTGCTGCGCGAGCACGCCGTCCGGGTGCGCGTGCGGGAACTTGTAGCCGATCGCGTTGCCGAGCTTCTGCGCGCCCTGATAGTGACCGTCGCGCAGGTGGGCGGGCACCGGACCGGCCTTGCCCGCCTTCACGTCGGCGATCGCGGTGCCGAGCGCGGCGGTCACCGAGCCCGACTTGGGGGCGGTGGCGATGTGGATGGTGGCCTGGGCGAGCGCGAGCTGGGCTTCGGGCATCCCGACCTGCTGCACGACCTGCGCTGCGGCGACCGCCGTCTGCAGAGCGGTGGGGTCGGCCATGCCCACCTCCTCGCTGGCCTGGATCATCAGGCGACGGGCGATGAAGCGCGGGTCCTCCCCCGCGACGATCATCCGTGCCAGATAGTGCAGGGCCGCGTCGACGTCGGAGCCGCGCAGCGACTTGATGAAGGCGCTCGCGACGTCGAAGTGCTGGTCGCCGTCGCGGTCGTAGCGCACGGCGGCCTCGTCGATGCTCGACTCCACGGTCGCGAGGTCGATGACGGCCGCGTCGCCACCGGAGACGGCGAGCGCGGTGTCGGCGGAGGCCTCGAGCGCCGTGAGGGCACGGCGGGCGTCGCCCCCGGCGAGCCGGACGAGGTGGTCGAGAGCATCGTCGTCGATCTCGACCGCATCCGCGAGTCCACGGACGTCGGTGCGCGCACGTTCGAGCAGTGCCCGAATGTCGTCGGGCCCGAGCGGCTGCAACTGCAGCACGAGCGAGCGCGACAGCAGCGGGGCGACCACGGAGAACGACGGGTTCTCGGTCGTCGCCGCGACCAGCAGCACGATGCGGTTCTCGACCGCGGCGAGCAGCGCGTCCTGCTGGGTCTTCGAGAAGCGGTGGACCTCGTCGATGAACAGCACGGTCTGTTCGCCGTGGGTGAGGCGCCGGCGTGCCAGGTCGATGACGGCACGCACGTCCTTGACGCCCGCCGACAGGGCGGACAGCGCTTCGAACCGGCGTCCGGTGGCTCCGGAGATCAGCGAGGCCAGGGTCGTCTTCCCGGTACCGGGCGGACCGTAGAGCACGACGGAGGCCGCACCCGATCCCTCGACGAGCCGCCGCAGCGGTGCTCCCGGTTCGAGCAGGTGTTGTTGCCCGACCACCTCGTCGAGACTCGCCGGTCGCATGCGCGCAGCGAGGGGCGCGTTCGCGCCGCCGGCCGCGACGGGTTGCCGGCGGACCTGCGGTTCGTCCTCGGGTTCCGGTTCGCGTGGCGCCTCGAACAGGGCGTCCGGTTCGGCAGACGGGTCGTTCGCCCCGAAAAGATCACTCACGCATCCGACGCTACAAGCTCGCGCCGACGCCCGGTCGACGGCGGTGTTCGTCGTTCGCGTGGACGGATGACCGACCGTGTGGTCGGATCTTGGTCGTGGCCACGACACCGTCCGCCGAACATGTGTCCCGTCGCGCCGTGCTCCGGTCGTCGATCCTCGCCGCAGGTGCGGCGGCCTTCGCCTCGACCACTCAGCACGCGCAGGCATCCCCCGCCGTCTTCGCGCACGGCGTGGCATCGGGAGATCCGTTGCCCGACGCGGTGATCCTGTGGACGCGGGTGACACCCTCGCCGGAGGCGACGCCCGGCTCGGGTGCGGGACCGGACGTCCCGGTCACCTGGGAACTCGCCCGCAGCAACAGCTTCGACACGCTGGTCGCGAGTGGGACGGTGACAGCGAGTTCCGTCTCCGACCACACGGTCAAGGTCGACGCTCGCGGGCTCGTACCGGGCACGACCTACTTCTATCGATTCCGCGCCGGCGGTGCCGTCTCCCCGACCGGCAGGACGTTCACCGCGCCCTCGCCCGACGCTGCGGTCGCACGCCTGCGCTTCGGGGTCGTGTCGTGCGCCGACTGGGAGGGCGGTTTCTTCTCCTCCTACCGCCACCTCGCCGCACGCGACGATCTCGACGCCGTGGTGCACCTCGGCGACTATCTGTACGAGTACGCGGCCGGGAAGTTCCCCGTCGCCGGTGGCCGCGGAGTTCGGACGCACGAGCCCGCCCACGAGATCGTGAGTCTCGCCGACTACCGCATCCGGCACGCGCAGTACAAGACCGATCCGAACCTGCAGTCGCTGCACGCGAAGGTGCCGTGGATCGTGATCTGGGACGACCACGAGTCGGCGAACGACGCCTGGGCGGGCGGGGCGGAGAATCACGATCCCCTCGTCGAGGGCGACTGGGCCCCCCGCAAGGCCGCGTCGGTGCAGGCCTACGACGAATGGATGCCGGTTCGCCCGAACGGCGGACGGCTCTACCGGCGCCTGCGGTACGGACGGCTCGCCGAACTGTCGATGCTGGATCTGCGGAGCTACCGTTCCCAGCAGGTCCTCGCAGTCGGACGGCAGGTCGACGATCCGGGGCGCACGATGACCGGCCGGGACCAGATGGAATGGCTCACCGCCGGGCTGGCGACCTCCCCCACACGATGGCAGTTGATCGGCAATTCGGTGATGTTCTCGCCGATCGTGTTACCACCGCTCGATCCGCGGACCACCGGAGCACTGACCGAACTCGTCGGAGTGCCGGCCGGCGGACTGCCCTTCAACACCGATCAGTGGGACGGCTACACCGCCGACCGTCGACGGTTGATGGACACCATCACGGCGGCGGGACTGCGCAACGTCGTCTTCCTCACGGGCGACATCCACACCTCCTGGGCGATGGACGTCCCGATGGACGCTGCCGACTATCCGGGTGCGGGCACCGTCGCCACGGAGTTCGTGGTTCCGTCGGTGACGTCGGCGAACATCGACGAGTTGCTCGGTGTGCCTCCGCGGAGCCTGTCGCCCGCGCTGGAGGCGACGGCGACCGCGGCCAACCGGCACGTGCGGTTCGTCGAACTCGATTCGCACGGTTACGGGGTGCTCGACGTGACTCCCGAGGCGACGCAGATGGAGTGGTTCTTCATCGGCGACCGCACGGATCCGAACACGGACGCGCGCCGCGCCGCGGGATACCGGGTGGCCGACGGCGCGACGAGGATCGAACCCGCCGCTCCGCTGGTGTAGACGCCGGTCGGCACCTGGCGGATCGGTCGCTCTAGCCGGCGGCGCGGTCCTCGAGGTGGGCGAGCACGTCGCGGGCATGCGCGGCGACGTCGTCGTGGCCTGTCGCGGTGGCGAACTCGGCGAGCAGCGACCAACGGGCGCGGAGCGCGGGGATGCGCGGCACAGACAGTCCGTGTTCGCGTACCGAGGCGATCCGGGCATGGTCCTCGGGCAGGAACAGGTGCGTGCTCAGCCAGATGCACGCGAGCAGTGCGTCGAGCAGCCGCTCCTCGAGCACCTCGTCGTAGGCCAGCTGCGGCCACATGGCGACGACCTCGGCGCGCCACGCGTCGGCCATCGCACGGATGCGATCGACGGACAGCGGCACCGAGCACAGGCACAGCGGGAAGGAACTGAGGGCGTACGCGATGTCCAGGGTCGCGTCGCGGAAGCCGCCCCATTCGTAGTCGAGGAACTGCACACCCTCGTCGCCGACCACGATGTTGTCGGGGCACAGGTCGGACGGGCTGAAGGCCCGGAAACGCCCGCCGGTGAACAGCTTGGACGCCCGCTCGGCACGCTCGCGTACCGACTCGGGCACCGACAGGCCGAAGTCGGCCTCGAGGAGCTCGGGCACACCCCGCACGGCATCGAGGGCCTGCTGGGACACGGCGTCGGCGACCCGCGCGACGTCGGCGCGACGCAGCAGCGCCGCGAAGTCCTCCTCGCGGCCGACGGTCGCCGCATGCATGCGTCCGAGTGCCTGAGCCAGGGCCATCAGGGTGTTCCCGGCGGCCTCGGAACTGTTGCGGAGCACCTCCGACAGGGTGGTCGCGTCGCCGAGGTCGCTGAGGACCAGCAGGCGAG
This sequence comes from Rhodococcus sp. Chr-9, assembly GCF_000801125.1. NCBI lineage: Bacteria > Bacillati > Actinomycetota > Actinomycetes > Mycobacteriales > Nocardiaceae > Rhodococcus > Rhodococcus sp. Chr-9. Next base: position 478,203 of record NZ_JTIZ01000122.1, on the reverse strand, counting down.
CGTCGAAGTCGTAGGCGAGCAGTTCGGCACCCGGACGGTGATCCTTCGCGAGGGCCGTCGTGAACTGGTAGGAGACCGCCTCGCGGAGGAAGGCGATCTGCTCGTCCGTCTCGGAACCGCGGAAGTCGACGTGGCCGGTGCCACGCGAGGGCGGTACCTGCTTGAGGACAAGAGTGCGCGGGAGCGAGAACGGATTGGCGGCCACTCGTACCCGTACGACCATCGAGCGGCCACTGCCCCCGAGATCCACCGGATCGGTCAGGGTCACCGTGGCGCCGGTACGGCGGGTGAGCAGCGCTTCGGCGGCGTGAACCACCTCGGACACGGGGTCTGCCAATGTTGCGGTCATCACTGCCCAATCTACAGGTTCTCGGTCACGACGAGGTCCTCCACAATGCTCGGATCGAGCAGGACCTTCTTCACCCGTGCCCGGCCCACCAGGTCGCTTTTGTCTGCTTTGCGAGGGAAAATCGCTGTTCATCCGGGTGTGTCCCCGTCCGCGCCCCGGCCGCTCCGCTCCTCGGACGCCGATCACGATCGGGACACGTCACGATCATTCCGGTGAAACGTGTGTCACCTTCTGAAAACCACGGGCGGTGCCACGATCCACCGCAGCCTTCACGACACCGAAGATCAGACCCTGGAGGGCGGCCGCGATCAGCACGTCCCGGGTGCGCTGCGACAGATCCTGAGGTTCGGGCCGTTCGTCACTGCCGCCGACCTTCTTCCACACTTGGTTGAAGACGGCTCCGGCGAGGATGCCTCCTCCCACACTGGCTGCGAGAGCGAGCGGCTTGTAGAAGATCACGCGTGCGTCGGCCATGGATACCTCCTCGATCCGTCGCCCCCGTTGGCGCCGGACCGACGGAGTACCCGGGCAGGATCCTCACAAACCTCATCGGGCCCACGAACCTCACTCGGGAGCACCACCGGACGGCACACACGACGGCGCGGTGCCCCCGTCCGGAGACGGGCGACACCGCGCCATCGACAGCTACGGGTAATCAGGCCTTGTCAGCGCCCTCGGTCTCGGGTTCGGGCACGAAGTCGATGCCTGTCTCCTTGCGCTGCTCCGGCGTGATCGGGCCGGGTGCATCGGTCAGCGGATCGACACCGCCACCGGACTTGGGGAACGCGATGACCTCGCGGATCGAGTCCATCCCGGCGAGCAGCGCGGTGATGCGGTCCCAGCCGAAGGCGATGCCGCCGTGCGGGGGCGCGCCGTACTTGAACGCCTCGAGCAGGAAGCCGAACTTCTCGTTCGCTTCCTCCTCCGAGATGCCCATCACCTTGAACACCCGCTCCTGGATGTCGGGGCGGTGGATACGGATCGAGCCGCCACCGATCTCGTTGCCGTTGCAGACGATGTCGTAGGCGTACGCCAACGCCGAACCCGGATCGGTATCGAAGGTGTCGATGTACTCGGGCTTGGGCGAGGTGAACGCGTGGTGCACCGCGGTCCACGCCGAATGACCGAGGGCCACATCACCGCTCGCGGTCGCGTCGGCCGCCGGCTCGAACAGCGGGGCGTCGACCACCCACACGAACGCCCATGCGTTCGGATCGATCAGATCGAGCTTGCGGGCGATCTCGTCGCGGGCGGCGCCGAGCAGTGCACGCATCTGCTTGGTGGGACCGGCGGCGAAGAAGATGCAGTCGCCGGGGTTCGCGCCCACGTGCGCGGCGAGACCCTCGCGTTCGGCGTCGGTGAGGTTCTTGGCGACCGGACCGCTCAACGTGCCGTCCTCACCGACGAGCACGTAGGCGAGACCCTTGGCACCGCGCTGCTTGGCCCACTCCTGCCATGCGTCGAGCTGACGACGCGGCTGGCTCGCGCCACCCGGCATGACGACGGCACCGACGTACTCGGCCTGGAAGACGCGGAAGGTGGTGTCCTTGAAGAACTCCTTGCACTCCACGAGTTCGATGCCGAAACGCAGATCCGGCTTGTCGGTGCCGAAACGGCGCATGGCCTCGGCGTAGGTCATCCGCGGGATCGGGGTCTCGAGTTCGTAGCCCACCAGGCGCCACAACGCGTGCAGCACCTCCTCGGCGAGGAGGATCACGTCGTCCTGATTGACGAACGCCATCTCGATGTCGAGCTGGGTGAACTCGGGCTGACGGTCGGCGCGGAAGTCCTCGTCGCGGTAGCAGCGGGCGATCTGGTAGTAGCGCTCGATGCCACCGACCATGAGCAGCTGCTTGAACAGCTGCGGGGACTGCGGCAGAGCGTAGAAGTTACCGGGCTGCAGGCGGGCCGGGACCAGGAAGTCGCGCGCACCCTCCGGCGTGGAGCGGGTGAGGGTCGGGGTCTCGACCTCCACGAACTCGTGGTGGGCGAGCACCGCGCGGGCAGCAGCGTTGACCTTGCTGCGCAGACGGATGGTCTTGCCCGGCTTCTCGCGACGCAGATCCAGGTAGCGGTACTTCAGGCGCGCTTCCTCGCCGACCTGATCGTCGAGCTGGAACGGCAGCGGGGCGGCCTCGTTGAGAACCACGAGCTCGGAGGCGTCGACCTCGATCGCACCGGTCGGGATCTCGAAGTTCTGGTTGCCCTCGGGGCGGACCTCCACCTTGCCGGTGATCCGGACGCAGTACTCCGCGCGGAGCCGGTGCGCCTGCTCGAGGACGCCGGCGCTGCGGAAGACCACCTGCGAGACACCCGAGGCGTCGCGCAGGTCGATGAAGATGACCCCGCCGTGATCGCGTCGCCGGGCAACCCAACCGGTGAGGGTGACTGTCTGCTCGGCGTGCTCGGCTCGCAACGAGCCGGCGAGATGGGTGCGCAGCACGGAATTCCTTTCGAAACGATCAGCGACGGGTTCGTCGGCTGTAATCCTACGAAAGACACGATCGGCCCGAGCGCACCCGTACCGAATAGTTCGTGCCAAGCTTGTCCGAATCCGACGAACACAGGAGAAAGCGGCGGCGATGACGTTCAGAGAAGGTGCACGCATGGATGCGGGCCGTGTCCGTACCGGCGGCGGTGGGCGTGGCGGAAAGCTCGCTCTCGGTGGCGGGGCCGGCGGCCTGATCGTCATCATCCTGGCGCTGCTGTTCGGCGGCGATCCGTCCTCGCTGCTCGGCTCGGGAATGCCCGACACCTCCGGCGATCCGCAAGCCGAGAGCGCACTCGAACAGTGCGAGGTCGGTGGCAGCGCCGCGAACGAGAACGTCGACTGCCGGGTGCTCTACACCGTCGGGTCGCTCGACTCGGTGTGGGAGCAGCAGTTCGCGACACAGACCGGCGTGGCCTATGTGCAGCCGGAGGTCGAGATCTTCACCTCGGCCACGTCCACCGGTTGCGGCAACGCCACCAGCGACATCGGGCCCTTCTACTGCCCGGCGGACCGGACCGCCTACTTCGACACCAGCTTCTTCGACGAACTCGAGACACGGTTCGGCGCCAGTGGAGGTCCGCTCGCGCAGGAATACGTCGTCGCCCACGAGTTCGGGCACCACCTGCAGAACCAGCTCGGCGATCTCGGTCGCGCACAGGCCGACCCGCGCGGCCCCGAATCCGGCGCTGTCCGTACGGAACTGCAGGCCGACTGCTACGCCGGGGTGTGGGCCTACCATGCCGACAAGCTGCCCGAGCCGACCACCGGAGAGCCCTTCCTCGTGCCGCTCACCGACACCGACATCCGCGACGCGCTGTCGGCCGCGTCGGCCGTCGGCGACGACCGGATCCAGCGGGCCGCCACCGGCCGGGTGAACCCGGAAGGATGGACTCACGGGTCGTCCGAGCAGCGTCAGGCCTGGTTCCTGGCCGGATACCGCACCGGCCGGGTCGACGCGTGTGACACCTACTCGGCACGCGATCTCGACAACCCGCCGGCACTGCGCTGAGTTCCGCGGTGTCGTGAACCGCAGAGCGAGCGCCGAGACGCCGTCACGCGACAGTGACGGTCATGTTCGCGCGGTCGGCGACCAGGTCGGCATGCTTCCGCATGCGCAGCGAGATGGGCCAGGTACCGGCGCGGCGCGCCTTGAAACAGAAGACCCGCTCGCCGGTCCCTCCCGGCAACGGGTTCTTCGACGGCAGGAATCGGATGTCGCGAAGGACGAGTCCCTCTCCGACCCTCGACGTCGACCAGCAGTAGTCCCGGGAGGTGTTCTCAGGGAGATGCAGTTCGATCGTGTCCCCGACACCGACCGTGACATCCTTCGGACCAGTGGCGATGTGCTTCATGACCTCAGGATAGCCCGCGAATGTGATTTCCCTCACTCTCGTGACCATGGCGCTAGCACACCCGTCGCGACCGCGATGTGTGATGGGACACAAAACGGGGCATTCGTTCTGCATGCACGAAGAACGAGCCGGAATCACACGCAGCGACGCGGTGATGGGAGGACGCCTTCTCGCTCTCGCACACGAGAACGGCTACAGCGAACTGACCGAAGAGGTCGCGGCGCTGGTGTCGAGCCCCGGTTCGGACCCGCCGTCACAGATCACTCCCCCGCTCTACGGGAACGTGCTGAGGTGGACAGTCTCGACGATCGCCGACGTCGTCGTCGACAAGATCGGCCCGCAGGTGCGTGGCGACGAGAGCTTCGAACTGACCATCCGGACCGAGAGCGGCCGTCACGTCCGGCCGGAGGAACTCCCGCAGCCGGAGAGCACCGTGATGAAAGCGGTCGTCGACGCGCTCGCCGGCGACTCGGTCGCGGCCCGCAGCGAACTCGACGAAGTGGTCTTCGCCATGGACTGGGCGTCGCAGATGGAAGCGCTGGTCGAGGCGGTGCTCTGGCTCGACCGGCTTCTCGACACCCCGGTACCGGACGGGAACGACACGCCGCCCTGGTGACCCCCATACGCGGATGGGCGTGAACGGCGCGCGATGCCCGCCTTCACTCCCCTGACCCCCGAGATACTCACGGCCTCCGTCGCCGATCGCGCCGAGGCGCTCACCGGAAGCGTGTGCATCGCCGTGAGCGCACCGGACGCGGCAGACCCGGTGGAATTCGCACAGCGTGTCGCGACGGAACTGAGAACGCGGGGCCGCGCAGCGGACGTCGTCGATCTCCACGATTTCGTCCGGCCCGCATCGCTCCGGCTCGAGCACGGACGGACCGATCCGTACAGCTACCGCCACGACTGGTTCGACTACGCCGCGGTCGACCGAGAGGTGCTGCGCGCGGTACACGAACATCGACGATGGCTTCCGCGGCTGTGGGACGAACGCACCGACCGTTCGGCGCGCGAGCGCCCGCGTCGAGCGGCGGAGGACCAGATCCTCGTCGTCGCCGGCCCTATGCTTCTCGGCCGTGGTCTCGACTTCGATGTCACCGTCGTCCTGACGATGTCCCGGGGCGCGCTCGAAAGGCGCACGCGCCCCGAGGATCACTGGACGATCGACGCGGTGCTCGAACATGACGCGGTGCTCGAACATGCAGGAGCGGACGCGGACGTCCTGGTGCGCTACGACCACCCCACCCGCCCGGCAGTGCGGACGCGATCCGACTGAGCGGTCCTGCCGTCGCGGATCATCGCCCCGATCGAGGCTTGGCCAGGACCCGGTGAACCGCCGAGGTCACCGCGTCGGGCGCCACCGTGCCGAAGACCGCCATGGATTTCGCGAGCACGGAGCCGGGCACCACAGTCGCCTCGCCGCGCATCAGAGCGGCATAACCGTCGCGCGCGACGTGCGCGGGATCGTCCTTGGGCGCCTTCCCGAGGATCGTGTCGAGCATCCCGGCACGTGTGAAGAAGTGGGTGTCGGTGGCACCGGGGAGCATCGCGGTGAGCGTGACCCCGCTGCCGTCGAGTTCCTTGCGGACGCCGTCGGTGAAGGACTGCACGAAGGCCTTGGACGCGTTGTACACGGCCTGGTAGGGGCCGGGCATCTTCGACACCACCGACGAGGTGACGAGCATCCGGCCCGAGCCCGCCCGCAGCATGTCGTTCAGCAGCAGGTGCGCCAGATGCACCGTCGAGCGCACGTTGACGTCGACGATCGAGAGGACGTCCCCGAGCTCTGCGTCGACGAACGCCCCGCCGATCCCGACACCGGCGTTGAGCGCAGCCGCCGCCGGGACGCGACCTCCGGCCGTCGCAGCCTCGTGGACCGCCCGGACCCCTTTTGGAGTCCTCAGATCCGCGTGGACCGACACCACCTCCGCGCCGGACGTCCGCAGGTCTGCGGCGACCTCGTCCAGAGTGTCCGATCTCGCCGCGAGCACGAGGTCGTATCCGTCGGCCGCGAACAGGGCCGCCAACTCCCGGCCTATGCCTCGCGATGCTCCGGTCACCAGAGCGAGAGGTCGAGCGTCGTTCATATCTCCTCCTCGGCACGTCTGGCTCGCGGGTACCCACACCCCGCCGGGTCGACACGGCGCCGGGATCTCGCAACCGTTTGGGGCGGGCACGTCCTCGGGTATGCGGAGGGCACCCTGCGCGCGCAGTCCCTTCCGAGTTCTGGAGTCCACTTGCAGCACAAGATGTATCGGTCGTCGTCCGACATTGCATCGGAGGATGCACGCGAGGAACTCTGCGCCGCCGCGCAGAAGGTGTTCGGCTGGGACACGCTGCGTCCCGAACAACTGGACGCGATGGTTCCGCTGCTGGGCGGACGCGACGTCCTCGCCGTGATGGCCACCGGCTCCGGGAAGTCCGCGATCTATCAGGTGCCCTCGCTGCTGCTACCGGGGGTGACGGTCGTCGTCTCGCCCTTGATCGCGCTCCAGAACGATCAGATCGCCGGTCTGGACCACTCGGAGGCACCCGAGGCGGTCGCGATCAATTCGCGCCAGCGCGAGTCGGAGAACGAGGCGAACTGGCGGGCCGTGCTCGAACACGATGCCGACTACGTCTTCCTCGCCCCCGAGCAGCTCGCCAAGGACGAGGTCCTGGAGCGTCTGAGAAGCGTGGAGGTCTCGCTCCTCGTCGTCGACGAAGCGCACTGTGTCGCCATGTGGGGCCATGACTTCAGGCCGGAATATCTACGCCTGGGAGACGTGGCCGAGGCCCTGGGCCGGCCACCCGTCGTCGCGCTCACCGCCACCGCCTCACCCCCGGTCCGCGAGGACATCGTCGAGGCGTTGCGCATGCGGGATCCGTTCGTCGTCGCCGGTGGTTTCGACCGCCCGAATCTCGACATCGAGGTGCGCAGGCACACTGACGACGGCGAGAAGCGGCGCGCCGTCGTCGAGGCCGTGGCGTCCCTGCCCGGTCCCGGCATTCTGTACGCCGCGACCCGCAGGGACACCGAGCGATACGCAGAGGCCCTGCGTGAACGCGGGATCGACGCGTGCCCGTATCACGCCGGGATGCGCGCGGCCGAGCGCGAGGACGTTCACCTCGGATTCCTCGACGGTCGCTGCGATGTCGTGGTGGCGACCTCCGCCTTCGGTATGGGCATCGACAAGCCGGACGTGCGTTTCGTCGTGCACGCCTCGACACCGGACTCGGTCGATTCCTACTACCAGCAGATCGGGCGCGCCGGACGCGACGGGGAGCCGGCCACCGTCCTGATGTTCTACCGTCCCGAGGATTTGTCGCTCGCGACCTTCTTCACCACCCACAACCCCGACGAGGAGCTGATCGGCCACGTGTTCTCGGCGGTCCGCTCCGCGTCGCCGATGAGGCTCGGACGGCTGCGTACCGAGCTCGACGTGCGGGGGCGGAGACTGGCCAACGCGGTGAACCTGCTCGAACGGTGCGGAGCGCTCGTCTCCGGCCGGCGTGGACTCTCCGCCGCCGACATCCCCCGACGGAAGGCGGTCGAGCACGCACGCGAGACGGCCGCGTCGGGCGAACGACTGGACCGATCGCGGGTCGAGATGATGCGGGGCTTCGCCGAGACTCGCGGTTGCCGCCGCCGGTTCCTGCTCGGGTACTTCGGCGAGACGCTGTCCGACCCCTGCGGCCGGTGCGACACCTGCCGGGACGGCGCGTCCGACGAGGTTGCGACGGTATCCGTGCTTCGGGGCGCCGATACTGCCCCGGCGTACTGCGAGACGTCCGTGTTCGCCCCGAACACGCATGTCGTGCATGCCGAGTGGGGACCGGGAGTGGTGATGACCTGCGAGCACGATCGCGTCACCGTCCTGTTCGACAGCGAGGGTTATCGGACACTGTCGCTCGATGCAGTCGCCGAGTCGGGGGTGCTGAAAGTCGACGACCCCGCACCGGCAGAGCCCGTACCTGCCCATGCCGAAGAACCCGTGGCGTGAGGGGCCACGGGTTCTCCGGATCCCGTCATCACGACGGGTGGGTACGGATCACGGGCGAACCGTGCCCGGGGTGGTCCGCGTGCGTGTCAGGAGCACACCGAGCGCGATCATGCCTACACCCAGGACGAAGTGCAGCCAGTCGTCCGCGGAGTTCACCGGCACGAAGTTGGCGCCGCTGTCCTTGTCGATGATCAGGCTGTAGATCCAGAGCACCAGGTAGATCGCACCGCCGATGATCAGGAAACTGCGGGCGGTTGCCACGGCCCGGGCCGCAGCGAGCCCCAGGACACCGAACAACAGGTGCACGATGTTGTGCAGGATGGAGACCTGGAAGATCCCCAGGAGCATGGCTTCGGAATGATGGCCTGCGCCCGAGAGTTGATCGTAGTCCGACGTGACCCCCGGGATGAAGCCGAGGATGCCCACCAGGAGGAAGACAGCGCCCACCACGAGCGCCGCAGTCTGCACCGGTGTTGCCGTCATCGAGCCACGGCCGGGGCTTGGGGTTCGAGATGTCATGTTCCGCGTCCTCTCACCGAACGTCCGTTCGGGTCGAGTGATCCGAATTACATTCCCCGGTTAGCCGTGACCGAACGAACCCAAACGTCGGTTTCCGTGTTCGAGGATGGAGGTCGAGAACGGCGGCCGAGGGCGGGTACGGCACTCCACCCTCTGGCCGGACGGACACGACCGTGTCCGGACACGACGAAGGCCCGCGGGATCAACCCGCGGGCCTTCGAGTCTGCGAGGCTCAGGCCTGGCTGCTGCCGAACGCATCGCCGGCCGCATCAGCAGAACCGGTGAAGAAGTTCAGCACGTCGAACAGGTCGGACAGGTTACCGAAGAGGTCGACAAGGAACTCGAGTGCAGGCACGGGCTTCTCCCATCAATGGAACGACATCGAAGTTGTGACGACTCGCGTCGACACGCGATCCAATTGTTACCTGCATTCGACAGCTGCGCAGCGCGAAGAATTGTAATCCGGAACACAAATCGGCCCTAGCAGGGGAAATATGGAAAGTTCGGTGAAAATCGGCCCGATATGTCGTATTATTCGGGGAGTTTCCAGGCCGGACAATACGGCCTATTCGGGGAAGACTCCCATATTACAAGATCGCCTTGTGACCATATCTCCACCCCGCGGGGGGAACTTCCGCCGGTGCCCGTTCGTCCTATCCTGTGAGTACACCTGCCCGCCCGACCCCGAGGGAGTCATGAAACGCCCCAAGCGAAAACCTCGAAGACCCGTCCCGCCCAGATATGACGCTCTGCTCGTCACCCGAGCCCGGTCCCCGAAGTGCTGACCGCCCTCGGAATCGCGGCCGGCATTCTTGTCGTTCTCGCCATCACCGCACTGACCGGCTACTTCGTCGCGCAGGAATTCGCGTACATGGCCGTCGACCGCTCCCGCCTGAAGGCCCGCNCGGTGACTCGGCTGCGGCCCGCGCACTGGCGGTCACCCGCCGCACCTCCTTCATGCTTTCGGGCGCTCAGCTCGGCATCACCGTCACCGGCCTGCTCGTCGGCTACGTCGCGGAACCGCTGATCGGTAGCGGTCTCGGCGAACTGCTCGGCGGGGTGGGTATCCCCACCGCGGTGGGTGTCGCCGTCGGCACCGTGCTGGCCGTGCTCTTCTCGACGGTGGTCCAGATGGTCTTCGGTGAACTGGTACCGAAGAACCTCGCCATTGCCCGTCCCGAACCGGTCGCACGCCGCCTCGCCCTGTCGACGAGCGCCTATCTCGCCGTCTTCGGATGGCTGATCAAACTCTTCGACGCGTCGTCGAATCTCCTGCTACGCGCATTGCGCATCGAGCCGGTACACGACGTCGAGCACTCCGCGACACCACGCGACCTCGAACACATCGTGGCCGCGTCGCGCGAGACCGGCGAACTTCCGCCGGAATTGTCCACCCTCCTCGACCGGATCCTCGAGTTCCCGACCCGGACCGCCGAACACGCGATGATCCCGCGGTCGCGGGTCGACGTCGTCGAACTGGACGAGCCGGTCGCCACCATCCTCGACAAGATGAGCGAGGGGCACACCCGATACCCCGTGGTGGGCACCTCGTCCGACGATCTGCGCGGTGTCGTGCACCTGCACGACCTCCTCGGCCTCGACACCCCGACGGGCACGGCCGCGGGGGTCTGCCGCCCCCCCGTGATCGTGCCGGCCACGCTGGCACTGCCGGAGGTTCTCACCGAACTGGCCCGGGCCGAGGACGAGATGGCACTGGTGATCGACGAGTACGGCGGGTTCGCCGGCGTCGTCACCCTCGAGGACATCGCGGAGGAACTGGTCGGCGAGATCGCCGACGAGCACGATTCTGCGATGGCCGCCGAGGTCATCCGCCCCGAGGGCGACGGCTGGATCGTCCGCGGCGACGCACACATCGACGAGGTGGCCCGCACCCTCGACCACGAACTGCCCGAGGGCGACTACGAGACGCTCGCCGGCTTGGTCATCACCGAGTTCGGTGGCCTCCCCGAGGTGGGTGACACCGTCCGGATCACACTGGATCCGGATCCCGCCGAACTGCTGAACGGGGACGGCCCGATCCACAGGACCCTGGTGGCCGAGGTACGCGACATCGACAAGCACGTGCCGTCGTCCGTGCGCGTGACCGTTCTGACGGACGAGGTGACCGGCAATGAGTAATCCTGTGGTCGTCGCGGTGGTGACGATCGGCCTGATCGCCGCCAGCGCGTTCTTCGTCGCGGTCGAGTTCGCGCTCATCGCGGCGCGACGACACCGACTCGAGGACGCAGCGACGTCGAGCCGCTCGGCGCGGGCCGCCCTGCGCAGCGCGTCCGAACTGTCGGTGCTCCTCGCGGGATCCCAGCTCGGTATCACGGTGTGCACGCTCGCACTCGGTGCGACGACGAAACCCGCAGTGCACCACTGGCCCACGCCGTTGTTCGAGAACTGGGGCGCGCCGCTGTGGCTCGCGGACGTGGCCGGCTTCGTCCTTGCGCTGATCATCGTGACGTTCCTGCACCTCGTCGTCGGCGAGATGGCACCGAAGTCGTGGGCGATCGCCCACCCGGAGAAGTCCGCCACGATGCTGGCGCTGCCGATGCGCGCGTTCATGTGGGTGACCCGGCCGTTGATCGTCCGGTTGAATCATATGGCGAACTGGTGTCTGCGAAAGGTCGGTGTGGACCCGGTGGATCAGGTCGCCGAAGGTCAGGATCCCGATGCGCTGCGGCACCTGGTCGAGCACTCGGCCACCGTCGGCACGCTCGACGAGCGCTATCACGGGCACCTGAGCAGCGCGCTGGAGCTCGAGACGCTCACGCTCGGCGAGATCGTCACGCCGCAGGCCGAGCCGAGCAGCGTGAAGCCGACCTCGACGGCCGTCGAGATCCGTGAGACGGCCCATCGCACCGGGCACCTCCGGTTGCTCGTGCGCGACAACGGCCACGTGGACGGTGTCGTGCACGTGCGCGACAGTCTCCAGGCCGCACCCGGAACCACGGCGACCGAACTGATGCGCCCCGCGCTGACGATCGACGCCGCGACGCCGGTCTACGAGGCGCTGACGACGATGCGGGAGACCAGGAACCATCTGGTCACCGTCACCGAGAACGGACGGATCGTCGGATTGATCACCCTCTCGGACGTCCTGGCCCGGCTGCTGCCGATGAGCGGCGCCACGAGCTGACGTCGTTTCCTGCCCCGGCCGGGACCGTTCAGGAGTGTCCGAGTGCGGCGTGCATCTCCCAGACGATGATCTCGGCGCCGGTGGCTGTGGTGAGCTGTCGGCCGCCACCTCCGGCGATCCGCGCTGCGTCTCCTTGAGCGAGAGGTCCGGCTCCCTCGAGTGCGGCTTCGCCCCGGGCGACGAAGAGGTGCACGAAGGGTGCGTCCGGCAGCGTCACGGGGCGATCCGGACGCATCCGCGCGACGTGCATGGCGGCATATCTGTTGCGGATGCGGATGGCGGAATAGTCGGCGTAGGCGTCCATTCCGGATGCGACCGGCACGAGTCCGCCGGAGAGCAGTTCGTCGTCGATCTCGAGTTGTTCGTAGCCCGGCTCGATCCCGGCTTCGTCCGGCAGCACCCACATCTGCACGAACCGCACCGGTTCGTCGTGCTCGGCGGCATACGACGCAGTGGCACCGGGATGACGCCACGAGTCGTTCTTCTCGGAGTGGAGGATCCCCGAGCCCGCGCTCATGCGCTGCGCGAGACCCGGGTAGATCACCCCGGAATGCCCCGTCGAGTCCTGATGCACGAGCGATCCGCGGAGCACCCAGGTGACGATCTCCATGTCGCGGTGCGGGTGAGTGTCGAAACCGCTTCCCGGACGGACGATGTCGTCGTTGTTGACCATCAGCATCCCGAAATGCGTGTTGTCGGGATCGTAGTGGTGGCCGAACGAGAAGGAGTGCCTCGAATCGAGCCAGTCGATCTTCGTGTGGAGGCGGTCGTCCGCGCGGCGGACGTCGAGAATCGGTGCGGTGCTCATGCGGGGTCCTGTGTCGGGCAGTTCGGATCTGCGGTGGGCGGATTGCGGCGGGGGCGGATACGCGCCTGGGGCAGGGGCGGCGCCGGGAGACGCTCGACCCTCCCGGTGTAGCCGGAGACGCGGCCGAACCGATCGCACCCGCGTTCCCAGGCGTCCCGGTAGGCGACGATCTCGTCGTGGTCGCGGCCGACGAAGTTCCACCACATCACGATCTCCTCGCCGAGGGGTGTTCCGCCGAGGAGGACGATACGTGCGGGTTCGTCGGTGGTGTTGGTCAGTTCGAGGGCCGGCACGCCGGTTCCGGTGTAGCCCAGGGCGGCTCGCGTGAGCACGGTGCCGAACAGCGCGACCGTACCGGTGTCGACGAGCACCCCGTGCTCGAACGACGGGTCGACGTCGAGGGTGATGCTCGCCGCGGGGTCCAGGACGATCTCTGCGCCGAGCAGCGGGGTGTACGTCGTCACGGGCGACTCCTCGCCGGCGAGCGAACCGAGGAAGACCTTGACCTCTGCACCGGGCACCCGAACGACCGGCGGCACGTGGTGCTGGAAGTCGCGGGGCGCATCGCGATGTGCGTCGGGCAGGGCCACCCACAACTGCACGCCGTGCAGTGTCGTGGCCGCGGAGGTGGAGACCTCGGAGTGACAGATTCCGTGGCCTCCGGTCATGAGGTTCAACTCCCCCGGCCGGACCATCGCGTGCACGCCGTGACTGTCGCGGTGTTCGATCTCGCCGGTGAACAGCCACGACACCGTCTGCAGACCGGTGTGGGGGTGCGGTGCGACGTCCATGCCGCCGGTGCGGGAGACGTCGTCGGGGCCGTAATGGTCGACGAAGCACCACGCGCCGATCAGCGAACGCTGCCGTTGCGGAAGCGTACGGCGCACGGGCATGGCCCGGGGGCCACCGAGCGGGACCTCACGCGAGGTGATGATCTCCACGCGGGGGCGGAGCGGGTCGCGGATGGGGAGGTCCTCCGTCCGGCAGCGGATCTCCTCGGGACGGGTGTCGGTGTTGCTCATGCCGCTCGACTCCTCTCGGTGGTCCGTCGGTCGACCCTATCCATTGTGTGACATTTGATTGCGCAGTCAACTAACACGGGTACACTGGGGATCATGGGAGACGCGAAGTGGCTCAGCGACGACGAACAGCGCCTGTGGCGCGCCTATCTGGATGCGACGCGCCTGCTGTTCCAGAATCTCGACAAGCAACTACTGCGGGACTCCGACATCTCCTTCACCGACTTCGAGATCCTGGTCCTGCTGTCCGAGGCACCCGACCGCCGGATGCGCATGCGCGACCTCGCGGACGCGAGCACCACGACCCGCAGCGGCATCACCCGCGCCGTCTCCCGCATGGAGAACGCGGGGTGGGTGCGGCGCGTGGAGTGCGAATCCGACCGACGCGGCGCGTGGGCCGAACTCACGGACGTCGGCTACGCGAGACTCGCCGAGGCGGGTCCCGGCCACGTCGGGGCGGTCCGCGAGAACATGTTCGACCTGCTCTCCCCCGCCGACATCGCCCCCATGACCGAGGTCTTCGCCCGCATGCGCGATCGCATGATCGACGGCAGACGGTAGGCCTCCGCCCCGAAGCGAACTCCGCCCGCACCTCCGGAGCGGGACGTCGATCGGATCACGGATATGTTGACCGGGTCACAGCCACGACCTCCGAAGGCGGTACCTCCCATGCGGCACGACCCGCGACGCACCTCGCTCGACCTGTATCCGTTGCAGCGCACGATCACGCCCCTGTTCGGCGACACCGACGCGCTCGGACACATCAACAACGTCTCGATCGCCCGCTACTTCGAGCAGGCCCGCGTCCTCGTCATGGAAGCCGTGTCGTCGACCTTGGGCGATACCTACCCCTTCGAGCGTGCGGTACTCGCGAAGATCGAGATCAACTTCCTGGCCGAGGTGTTCTATCCGCACGACATCGTCATCGCCACCGGTGTCCACCGCATCGGGACATCGTCGGTGGTGATCGGCTCGGCCCTGTTCCAGCACGGCCGGTGCGTCGCGCTCGCCGACTCGGTGGACGTCGGCACCGCCGCCGAAGGCGGCTCGCAACCGATCTCCGAAGCATCGCGCGTGGCGTTCGAGAAGGTCCGGCTCGCATACGACGACTGACGCGCCGCCCACGAACCGCCTCAGAACAGGGTGAGCGCCGCCTCGGGTTCGGGGACGCGTTCGTCGGCGCGCAGCGCACCCCTCTCCTCACGCCGAGCGGACGCCCGGACCCCGAGGCGGTGACGTTCGAGCAGGGGCGCGACCCGCTCGTCCAACCACTGCGAGTACTCCGGAGCAACGTACGCGCCCCGTCCGTAGAGGCGGCGATATCGTCTCATGAGGGCAGGATGCTCCTGCGCGAGCCACGACAGGAACCACCCGCGGGTCGAGCCGCGCAGGTGCAGCGGTATTACGGTGACCCCCGACGCGCCGGCGGCGGCGAGGGAGCCGAACAGCGTGTCGAGGTGCTGTCGCGAGTCGGTGAGGAAGGGCAGCACCGGAGCGACCATGACGTGGCACGACAATCCGGCGTCGACGACCGCCTTCACGAGATCGAGACGGGCCTTCGGTGACGGCGTGCCCGGTTCGATGTGCGCGGCCAGTTCGGGATCGCCGATCGGGAGCGACACCGCGACCGACACATCGACCTGACCGGCCGCCAGCGACAGGAGCGGAAGATCGCGGCGCAGCAGCGTGCCCTTCGTGAGAATGGAGAAGGGGGTGCCGGATTCGGCGAACGCCCGGATGACTCCGGGCATCAGCCGGTAGCGCCCCTCTGCCCGTTGGTAGGGATCGGTGTTGGTACCGAGCGCCACGTGTTCCCGGGTCCAGGATCGTCGCGCGAGTTCGCGGCGCAGGACGGCGGCGACGTTGGTCTTGACGACCAGTTGCGAGTCGAAGTCGTGCCCGCCGTCGAGATCGAGGTACTCGTGCGTGGGCCGGGCGAAGCAGTACCGGCAGGCATGGGTGCAGCCCCGGAACGTGTTGACGGTGTACCGGAACGGCAACCGGGAGGCCTCCGGCGTCCTGTTCAGCGCGCTCTTGCACAGCACCTCATGGAAGGTGACTCCCTCGAACTCCGGCGTGCGGACACTACGGACGAGACCGGCCCGTTCGAGGCCCGGCAGAGCTCCGTCGTCCGCATCCACAGTCTGACCCGCCCACCTCATACCCCGAGTCGAACATGTGTGCTATTCGCTGTCAACAGATCGTTCGGCATCGTGGTCGATCGGACGGAGCGCACTCGCGGTGCAACGAATACATCGGCATCCCCATCCGTTCATCCACAGGCGGCCGAGGGTCCGGTGGCTCGCCCGGTGCGCTCGAGTTACAGTGCTCGCCACACTGATCTTCGATGGGGGGTTCGATGAGCGGTCTGTTTCCCGGTGCCGGAATCCGGGTGGTGCCCGATGGTATTCGAGCGTTCGGGGCCACGAATCTTCGTGCGGCCGAGCAGGTAGCGCAGGCGGGGACGTTCGATCTGCAGGCCAACATCTCCGCGTTGAGTCCGGCTCTGGGACTCATCGGCGGAGAGTTCCTCGCGGTGTTCGCCGCGGCCCAATCCGAGCACACCAGTGCCGTCGCGCAACTGTCGTGGGCCTACGCGTCCAACGGCATCGCAGCACACGAGGCGGCCACCGGTTACGAAACGACCGACACCGGAACGGCTTCGGCGCTGGCCGACGCTGCGGGAGGACTGTGATGCAGGGATCGGTCATCGACACCGCAACACCCGCAGCGTCACCGACCGTTCTCGACGCTCTCCGCGCGTCGCCGATCGGACCGGTCCTCGACGCACCGCTGCCGGTACTTCCGGAACCCGTTCTTCCCGAGCCGGGTCTGCCCGTCCTCGAGGCGAATTCGATCGTCGAGCTGCTCGAATCGATTCCGGTACCGGTGCTGCCCGATCTCGAGACGATCGTGCGGCCGCTCACCGAACTCTGCTCGATGTTCGGCACCGGTATCCTCGACTCGCTCGATCCGTCGGCGATCCTGCAGCAGGGGTCGCGTCTGCTCGAGACCGCCACGATGCTCGGACGCAGTGCGCTGCACGCACTTCCGGAGTCGTGGGAGGGAGCAACGGCCGACGAGGCCGCAGGTCACGGTGTGCGCGCGCAGCAGTCGGCCCTCGAACTGGCCGACCGCGGCGACCGGATCGGCGACGTCACCCGCGCCGCCACGGCGACCGTCGAACGCGGCAACATCGAATTGACCGGCATCGCACAGTCGTTCGTGACCACGGCGATGGCGGCCGCACCGGCTCTCGCGACGCCGCCGGGCCAGGCCGCCCTGTTGGCGTCCGCCGCGCAGCATCTCCAGGCTGCCCTGGCCGTCGTTGCGCGTACCCGGGGCGAGCTGACGGTCCACACCGCCGCGATGACGGCGCTGACCACGCCGATTCCCGTGCCCGCGCCGGTAGCCGTGGCCGGGGTGCAGGAGATGCGCACGGTCGCCACGGCCGCAACCGATGTCGCGTCGAGTGTCGCAGCGCCGTTCACGGCCGCCGCGCACGCCGCGACCACTCCCACCGCCTACGCGGCGACCGCGCCCACCGCACACGCGGCGGTTCCGACCGTCGGTGCGGCGGTCGCGGGATCGGCCGGAACGGTGTCGGCCGGAGTGGTCACCGGTCACGGCACCGCGGGGGCCGCGTTCGGAACTGCGGGTGTGCCTGCCGCCGCTCCGATTCCGACCGCCCCGGGCTCGGGCGGGAGTGCGCAGGCCACGACCGGCGCGAGCGCGATGGGAAGGGCACCCTCGACCGGTGGGATGGTCCCCGCGACGTCCGCTCGCGGGTCCGACGACGAGGAGCACCGCTCCCCCACCCGTCTGCTGAGTGCCGCCGCGGAGGGCACCGAGGTCGTCGGCGAACTGCCGTTGGTCGTTCCCGCCGTGATCGGTTCGCACGACGACCGCTGAGCATTACTCGTCGATCGGACGAGCCTGTCAGTCGACGAGGGAGGCGACCTCGTGGTCGGTCAGCGTCGTCTGCGGCACCCGGCCGGCGCCGCGCGCGAGTTCGATCGCCCGGTAGAGCGGGCGTTCGCCGAGCGCGGCGTCGCGGGCCTCGGCCCGCAACTGTTCGACGAGCACCGACGAGATCGCCGCCGCCGGAGCGATCTCGCTGGTGGCGAGCGCATCCGCGAGCTTTCGCAGGGCCAGCACGTCGAGTTCGCGACCGCCGCCGTTGGCGTACAGGGCGAGCGGGACCGACACGAGATTGTGCTCACCGTCGTTGACGCGCACGACGGCCNCCCCGCCCACCCGGACGATCAGTTCGACACCGGCGAGTCGCGCGAGATCGACACTGCGCGACCGGAACGCCCCCGACAGCGTGACGACGGTGCCGCGCAGCAGCAGGTGCCGACGCGTGGCCAGGAACGCACCGACGGCCGGCGGCACCGCGAAGACGGCCCCGACGAGCAGCGCGACCCATCCGGGCGCGACGATCCAGACCAGAACGCCGAGGACGACGCCGACGGCGAGCGCGAGCAGCGCGATCCTGCGGGCGCGTGGCCGGAGCAGCCGGGACGGGATCAGATCGAGCGGGACGGCGGCACCGTCCCGGTCGTCATGCGCCGGCAACGACCTCACCCACACGGGCGACGACGTCCGTGAGTGCAACGCTGTGCTGCTCGCCGTTGCGCAGATCCTTGACGACGATCTCACCTGCCTCGAGTTCGCGGTCACCGAGCACGAGCGCGACGACGGCACCGGACTTGTCGGCCGCCTTCATGGCGCCCTTGAGGCCGCGCCCACCGTATGCGAGGTCGACGCGGACACCCGCGGCGCGCAGTTTGTGCGCGACGGGCACGAGGGCGACCTTGGCGGCGTCGCCCATCGGCACCCCGTACACCTCGCACCGCGCGGGGCTGCCGGCGGTCTTGCCCTCGGCGGCGAGCGCGAGAACCGTGCGGTCGACGCCGATCCCGAAACCGATGCCCGAGAGCGGCTGGCCGCCGAGCTGTTCCATGAGCCCGTCGTAGCGGCCACCACCACCGATGCCGGACTGGGCGCCGAGCCCGTCGTGGACGAACTCGAAGGTGGTCTTCGTGTAGTAGTCGAGGCCGCGCACCATGCGCGGATTGACGACGTACGGGACGCCGATCGCGTCGAGGTGGGCGAGTACCTCGTCGAAGTGTGCGCGAGCGGTGTCCGAGAGATGGTCGAGCATCAGCGGCGCGTCGGCGGTCATCTCGCGGACCTCGGGGCGCTTGTCGTCGAGCACGCGCAGCGGGTTGATCTCGGCGCGGCGGCGCGTCTCCTCGTCGAGCGGGAGCGCGAACAGGAACTGCTGCAGCTTCTCCCGGTACTGCGGACGGCAGGTCTCGTCGCCGAGGGACGTGATCTCGAGGCGGAATCCGTCGAGTCCGAGCGACCGGAATCCTGCGTCGGCAACCGCGATGACCTCGGCGTCGAGCGCGGGATCGTCGATGCCGATCGCCTCGACGCCGACCTGCTGGAGCTGACGGTAGCGGCCCGCCTGGGGGCGCTCGTAGCGGAAGAACGGCCCGGAATAGGACAACTTCACGGGGAGCTGACCGCGGTCGAGACCGTGCTCGATCACCGCGCGCATCACGCCCGCGGTGCCCTCGGGACGCAGCGTGACCGAGCGCTCACCGCGATCGGCGAAGGTGTACATCTCCTTCGTGACGACGTCGGTGGACTCGCCGACGCCGCGAGCGAACAGGCCGGTGTCCTCGAAGATGGGCAGCTCGACGTGCCCGTACCCCGCCAGGCGTGCGGCACGGGTCAGACCGTCCCGTACCGCCACGAACTCCGCCGACTGCGGGGGAACGTAATCGGGCACACCCTTCGGCGCCGAAAACGTGGAGGCCTTGCTCACTGGTACTGCCTTCTCTCGGGATTCTCTCGGTTGGTCACCGGACGGATCGCGGTGTTCGTGCCGTCAGCGGGATTCTGCCAGGCCGGTGAGGAAGGGATTCGACTCCCGCTCCTGCCCGATCGTGCTCGCTCCGCCGTGTCCGGGGAGGATGTTGGTGCCGTCGTCGAGCACGAGCAGCTTGCGCGCGATCGAGTCGAGCAGTTGCGCGTGGTCGCCGCCGGGCAGGTCGGTGCGGCCGATCGACCCCTGGAACAGGGTGTCGCCGGTGAGCGCGACGTTCAGGGCGGCCCCGTCCGGGGTGGTGGTGCGCGTGCGCAGGACGACCGAGCCGCGGGTGTGTCCGGGCGTGTGGTCGACGACGAACTCGATTCCGGCGTGTTCGATCTCGTCTCCGTCGCCGAACTCCACGACCTGCTGCGGTTCGACGAACTCGACGCCGTCGAGGAAGGGGGCGAGGCTCGACCCCATGCCCTGCAGCGGATCGGTGAGCATCATCCGGTCGTCGGGGTGGATGTAGACGGGGATCCCGTACCGGTCGGCCACCGGCTGCGCCGACCACATGTGGTCGAGGTGACCGTGCGTGAGCAGCACCGCCCGGGGCGTGAGATCGGATCCGGTGAGGAACTCCACGAGCGGCTCGGCGGCGTCCTGGCCGGGATCGACGATGACGCACTCCTTCGCGTTGTCCTGCGCGAGGATGTAGCAGTTGGTCTGGAACATCCCGGCAGGGAATCCGGTCACGAGCACGAGCATCGCTCCTACGGGTGGAAGCCTTCGAGGTCTCCTACAGACTATGCGTTGCGCCCTGCCCGCGGGTTGCCGGTCCCGGGTGGCAGACTCGGGTCTGCTTCGAAGTCGGTTGGACCACATCGATCGTTCACGGGAGGACTACTGCAGTGCCGAGCAACGCACAACGGCGCCAGGCCGCGAAACGCAAACTCGAACGGCAGCTCGAGCGTCGAGCCGAACGCGAGCGCAAGCGGCGCCGCATGACGATCGCGCTGTCCGCGCTCGGAGTGATCGTGGTCGTCGGCGCCGGTGTTGCTCTGTGGGCGGTCGACCGGGGCGACGACACGGCCACCGAGGCGGCGTCGAACGACACCTCAGGTTCGGAAATGGAGTACGCCGCGCTCCCCGACGGCCGGTCCGAGCCGTTGCCCGAGACGGTGAGCTGCTCCTACACCGCGGACGGCCGCGAACCGTCGAAGCCGGCAGAGCCGCCGCGCACCGAGGGCATCCGCACCACCGGTGAGGGCAACACGGACATCAGCGTCAGCATGGAGACGAGCCAGGGGAACATCGGCCTGATCCTGCACAACGACGATTCGCCGTGCACCGTCAACAGCTTCCTGTCGCTGGCCTCGCAGAACTACTTCGACGACACGCCCTGCCACCGGCTGACCACCTCGCCGTCCCTGCAGGTCCTGCAGTGCGGCGACCCGTCGGGTAGCGGGTCGGGCGGTCCGGGATACCAGTTCGCCAACGAGTTCCCCACCGATCAGTTCGCCGCCGACGATCCCGCCGCGCAGGAACCGATGACCTATCCGCGTGGCACCCTCGCGATGGCCAACGCCGGCCCGGACACCAATGGCAGCCAGTTCTTCCTGGTGTACGGCGATTCGGTGCTGCCGCCGCAGTACACCGTCTTCGGCACGATCGACGAGACGGGTCTCGCGACCCTCGACAAGATCGCCGCGGCCGGCGTCGCAGGCGGAGCCGCCGACGGTGCCCCCGCGCTGGAGACCACCCTCACGTCGGTCAGGATGGACTGATGATCCGATTGCGCACCGCCCTCGCCGCCGGCGCCGGGCTGGCACTCCTGCTCACGGGGTGCTCCGACGATTCGTCCACCGATACCGCCGCGAGCTCGTCGGCACCGGCGTCCGCCGCCGACCGGCAGTCCCCCGCCTACACGGGCGAACTACCGGAGCGACCCAGCGGCACCGACTCCGTCTCGTGCACCTACGACGCCTCGGGTGACGCCGCACGCGACGTGACCGCCCCCGCCTCGGACGACGTCTCCGCCACCGGCGCTGCTGCCGCGCAGATCACCACCAGCGTCGGCGTGATCGGCGTCGAACTCGACCGTGCCGCGGCACCGTGCACGGTCAACAGCTTCGTGTCCCTCGCGGAGCAGGGCTACTTCGACGACACGCCCTGCCACCGGCTGGTGACCTCACCGGGTCTGCAGGTGCTGCAGTGCGGCGACCCGACGGGCACCGGCACGGGCGGGCCGGGTTACGGCTTCGACACCGAGTACCCGGAGAACGTGTACGCACCCGGCGACGCCCAGCTGCGCCAGCCGGTGATCTACCCGCGCGGCACGGTCGCGATGGCCAACACGGGCCGGCCCGGCAGCAACGGCAGCCAGTTCTTCCTGGTCTACGAGGATTCGCAGCTTCCCCCACCTACACGGTCTTCGGGACGGTCGACGAGGCCGGACTCGCCGTGATCGAGGAGGTCGCGGCGGAGGGCGACGACGGATCGATGGCGGCCGGCGGCGGTGCCCCCAACCGCGCGGTGCAGATCGAGTCGGTGACCGTCGGGTCCTGACACCCCCGTTCGCACGGAACGTACGGACGTCCCGTCCCGGAGATTCCGGGGCGGGACGTCGTCGTCCGGCGCGAGACCGAGACGGATTCGGTCAGGCTGCCGAGGTCACCCGGTACACGTCGTAGACGCCCTCGACGTTGCGGACGACGTTGAGCACGTGCCCGAGATGTTTCGGGTCGCCCATCTCGAAGGTGAACCGGCTCACCGCGACCCGATCGCCTGTGGTCGTCACGGAGGCCGACAGGATGTTGACCTTCTCGTCGGCGAGTGCCTTCGTCACGTCGGACAGCAGACGGTGCCGGTCGAGAGCTTCGATCTGGATCGCGACGAGGAACACCGACGACGGCGAGGGCGCCCACTGCACCTCGATGATGCGCTCCGACTGCTCCCGCAGCGACCCGGCGTTGGTGCAGTCGGTGCGGTGCACGCTCACCGCTCCGGTGCGGGTCACGAAGCCCATGATCTCGTCGCCGGGGACGGGCGTGCAGCACTTGGCGAGCTTCGAGACCGTGCCCGGTGCGCCCGGCACGAGGACACCGGAGTCGCCGCTGTTCCGCGAGCGGGTCGGGATGGTCGACGGTGTGGACCGCTCGGCCAGTTCCTCTTCGACGCCACCGACGCCACCAAGCAGCGCGACCAGCCGTTGCACGACGTGGTGCGCCGAGACGTGGTGCTCACCGACCGCGGTGTACAGCGCCGAGACGTCGGCGTACCGCAGTTCCTTGGCGACCGTGACCATCAGGTCGGCGTTCATCAGGCGCTGCAGCGGCAGACCGACGCGACGGACCTCCTTCGCGATGGCGTCCTTGCCGGATTCGAGGGCCTCCTCGCGACGTTCCTTGGCGAACCACTGCCGGATCTTCGCCTTGGCGCGGGGTGAGACGACGAACGACTGCCAGTCGCGGCTCGGGCCGGCGTTGGGGTCCTTGGAGGTGAAGACCTCCACGACCTCGCCGTTCTCGAGCTTGCGTTCGAGGGCGACGAGGCGGCCGTTGACGCGGGCTCCGATGCAGCGGTGCCCGACCTCGGTGTGCACGGCGTACGCGAAGTCCACGGGCGTCGAGCCGGAAGGCAGCGTGATCACGTCGCCCTTGGGCGTGAAGACGAAGATCTCCTTGACCGCCAGGTCGTAACGGAGCGATTCGAGGAACTCCCCCGGGTCGGCCGCTTCCCGCTGCCAGTCGAGGAGCTGCCGCATCCAGGCCATGTCGTCGAGCTCGGCGACATCACCCGAGTGGCGTCCCTTGGTCTCCTTGTACCGCCAGTGCGCGGCGATGCCGAATTCTGCGGTGCGGTGCATCTCGTGCGTGCGGATCTGCACCTCGAGCGGCTTGCCCTCGGGACCGATGACGGTGGTGTGCAGCGACTGGTAGACGCCGTAGCGGGGCTGGGCGATGTAGTCCTTGAACCGTCCCGCCATGGGCTGCCACAGCGAGTGCACGACACCGACGGCCGCGTAGCAGTCGCGGATCTCGTTGCACAGGATGCGCACGCCGACCAGGTCGTGGATGTCGTCGAAGTCGCGGCCCTTGACGATCATCTTCTGGTAGATCGACCAGTAGTGCTTGGGCCGGCCCTCGACGACCGCGTCGATCCGCGACGCGGAGAGTGTCCGTCCGATCTCGTCACGGACGGTGGCCAGGTAGGTGTCGCGCGACGGTGCGCGGGTCGCGACGAGCCGGACGATCTCCTCGTACTTCTTCGGATGAAGGATCGCGAAGGCGAGGTCCTCGAGCTCCCACTTGACCGTCGCCATCCCGAGGCGGTGGGCCAGCGGGGCGATGACCTCGAGGGTCTCGCGTGCCTTGCGGGCCTGCTTCTCGGGAGGCAGGAAGCGCATGGTCCGCATGTTGTGCAGACGGTCGGCGACCTTGATGACGAGCACCCGGGGGTCGCGCGCCATCGCGATGATCATCTTGCGGATGGTCTCGCCCTCGGCGGCCGAACCGAGCACGACCTTGTCGAGTTTGGTGACGCCGTCGACGAGATGCGCGACCTCTTCACCGAACTCCGCGGTGAGCTGCTCGAGCGTATACCCGGTGTCCTCGACGGTGTCGTGGAGCAGTGCCGCGACGAGGGTCGTGGTGTCCATGCCGAGTTCGGCGAGGATCGTGGCGACCGCCAGCGGGTGGGTGATGTAGGGATCGCCGGACTTGCGCTTCTGGCTGGCGTGCCGTTCCTCCGCGACGTCGTAGGCCCGCTGCAGCTGCGAGAGGTCGGCCTTCGGGTACAGCTCGCGGTGGATGGTGACCAGCGGCTCGAGGACCGGCTTGAGGCTCGTGCCCCGCTGACCGGTGATGCGTCGTGCCAGGCGCGCGCGTACCCGCCTCGACGCGGAGGTCGATGCCGGTGTGGGGGTCGGGTTCTGACCGGAATTGTGGGACCGATCGAGATTCTGGGTCATGCCTCAACCTCCCGTCGCGGCTGCGAACCCGGTTCGTCACCGATGCGCATGTCCGGACCGTACGGGCCCGGCGGGTTCACCGGCACCTGTGGCAACTCTATCCCTCAGATCCGCATGAGAGACGTCAGCGGGTACTTCTGCAGTCGCGTCCGGCCGCCGAGGGCTTCGATCTCGGTGACGACGGTGATCCCGACGACCTCGGCGCCGACGCGTTCGAGCAGTTCGACGGTGGCGGCGAGGGTTCCGCCGGTCGCAAGGACGTCGTCGACGACGAGCACCTTGCGGCCCTGCAGGGCCATCCAGTCGCCCGGGATCTCGATCGCGGCGGTGCCGTATTCGAGGCTGTATTCACAGGTCTGGACGGGCGGCGGGAGTTTGCCCGCCTTGCGGACGGCGAGCACGCCCACCCCCAGGGTGCGGGCGATGCCGCCGCCGAGGAGGAAGCCGCGCGCATCGATACCGGCGACGAGTTCGGCGTCGGGTGCCGCGGAGGCCAGCGCCGCGATCACGGCCGAGAAGGACGGTCCGTCGGCGAAGACGGGCGTCAGGTCGGCGAAACGGACACCCGCGGTCGGGAAATCGTCGACCCATCGGGTGTGTTCGGCCACGGCCACGGCAGCTTCTTCGACGAGCCGCGTATCGCCGATCCGTTGAGCGCTCATCCTCCGAGTATCCACCGGTCCATGTTCCAGCCCGCACCCGCGGTCGTCGGGTTGGGCACCCCGGCATGCATTCCCGCCGCGAACCCGATCGTGCGGGGCTGCGCGAACAGGGGCAGGGTGGGAACGTCGCCCCACAGGATGCGTTCGGCCTCGGTCGCGAGTCCCGCGATGGCCGCGTTGTCCTTCGCCACGAGCAGGCCGTCGAGCAGTTCGTCGACGCGGCCGATCGAATAACCGCCGACGTTGCTGCCGGCCCCGGAGTGCAGTGCGTCGCGGGCGTGCTCCATGTCGGCGGCGCCACCGGCACCGGCGGCCGTGGCCGTCCCGACGAGGATCGCGTCGACCTCCCCCGCCGTCAGCTGCGACGGCGTGAAGGTGTCGGAGCCGGCGTCGACGATCTCGATGCCCGCCTCACGGCAGGATTCGCCGATCAACTCGACGGTGCGCGCGCGGCGCTCGTCCGGTCCGAGATAGCCGATGCGGACCTGCATGCGGTCCTGACCGGAGGCCTCACGTTCGGAACGCGCGGCGTCGATGTCGACCTCGGCGTAGCCTTCGGCGGTCGGCACGGTCTGCGGGTACAGCGGCGAGTCGGGCGCCAGGAGCCGCGAGGTGATCGGGCCCGTGACGCCGTTCGACTCGTCGGACACGCCGAGTTCGTCGAACAGCTGTGTGCGAGGCGTGCACAGGGCGACGGCGCGGCGCGCCGCCGGGTCCTGGAAGACACCGCTCGTGGCGAACACCAGTTGTTCGAGGTTGCGTGAGACGACGGTGGAGACGTCGGCGCCGTCGCCGAGGTTGCTGTGGCCGACGGATCCCTCGGCCACGTCGACGACGTGGATGCGGCCGTCCTCCGCGGCCGCGGACGTGTCGGTGCCGCGCGGCCAGACGACGATGCGGTCGGTGCCCGGGGCGTTCCCCCACCACCGCTCGTTCGCGACGAGCGTCAGGCCGTCCTCGGCGGTGTACGACTCGAGGCGGTACGGGCCCGCGGACGGGAACAGCGCCGGATCGATCTCACCCGGGGTGAGGGTCCAGCCGGTGTTCCAGAACTCCGCGATGCGCCGGACGGCCTCGGTGTCGTTCGCCGTGATCGCTCCGACCAGGTCGGACACACCCGACCTTCCTGCCGCCACGTGGGCCGGCATCAGCTCGGTGGCCCCGAACAGCGCCTTCCAGTTCGTGTCCTCGCGGCCGGGTCGGAAGACGACGGTGGCCTCCTTCGACCCGGGCTGACAGTCGACCCGGTCGATGTCGGCGTAACCACCACGATGGGCAGCGTCGAACAGCGGGACCTGCTCGCCGGACTCGTCGGGAGCGGTGAAGCGTCCGCTCGACGCAGCCCAGGCCAGGACGAGGTCGTCGCAGGACATGGGCACACCGTCGGAGTAGACCGCGTCCGGCGACAGGCGGTACTGCACGGTGAGCCCCTCACCGGGCACGACCGAGGCAGTGCCGATGTCGGTGTCCGCGATCACCCGGCCCTGCGGACCGACGTAGCCGAAGCCCGGCAGCACCCGGGCGAACGCCTGGCGCGCGCCCGAGGCCGCACCGTCGACGGTGTTCGCGTTGTAGGTCGTCACCGTGTTGTCGATCGCGTACCCGATCGAGTGCACCGGTTCCTCGTCCGTGCCGCACGCGACGGTGGAGAACGCGAGTGTCGAGGCCACCGCCGCGCACGCGAGGAGCGTGCCGCGGCGCCTCGGCGACCGCCTCGTCGTCGGGTCGTTCCGCTCGCTCACCGCCATGTCAGGACCTTCTCTTGCCGCGCTTTCCGGTGGGTCGTGCCCCGGGGGCAGGGCCGCGACGGACCGTCGCCCGGTCGGGCAGGGGTCCGGCGCCCTGCACCGTCGGCACCACCTTTGCGTCGACCGCGTCGGCCGACTGCGATCCGGCCGTCGTCCCGGCCTTCGCCGCGCGGGCGGCGGCCTCCTCCCGCTTGGCGAGCACCTTGCGGGTGTGCTTCGCGACCGGACCACGCCATTCCTCGAGCGTAACCAGCAACGGGGTCGCGAAGAAGATCGACGAGAAGGTACCGACGACGATGCCGACCAACTGGACGAGGGCGAGGTCCTTGAGCGTGCCCACACCGAGGAGCCACACCGCGATGACCATCAGCGCCAGCACCGGCAACACCGAGATGATCGTGGTGTTGATCGAGCGCATGAGCGTCTGGTTGACGGCGAGGTTGGCCTGCTCGGCGTAGGTGCGGCGGTGCAGGTGCAGGATGCCGCGGGTGTTCTCCTCGACCTTGTCGAAGACGACGACCGTGTCGTAGAGCGAGAAACCGAGGATCGTGAGCAGACCGATGACGGTCGCAGGACTGACCTCGAAGCCGACGAGGGCGTAGACACCCGCTGTCACGATGATGTCGAAGAACAGGGCGGTGATCGCTGCGATCGCCATGTTCCGCTGGTATCGGATCGTGATGTAGATGCTGACGATGACGAGGAAGACCACCAGCGCGATGAGCGCCTTGTTGGTGATCTGGCTTCCCCACGTCTCGCTGACGTCGGCGACGCTGATCGAGTTGCGGGACGGCTCACCGTCCGGCCCGGCGGGCTGGAACTCCTCGAACAGCGCGGTCTGCAACTCGGCGACCTGCTCGCCGTCGAGAGTCTCCGACCGGATCTGGACGGTCGCTCCGTCGCCGGCGCCGACAGTCTGCACCGCCTCGGGTTCGAAGCCGATGGTGTCGCTGAAGACGGTCTCGACTTCCTCGACGGAGACGCCCGGCACGGCCGGCATCTGGATGCGGGTGCCGCCCTCGAAGTCGATACCCCAGCTGAATCCGCGCAGCAGCATGCTGAGCAGGGCGATCAACACGATCACCGCGGTGACGATGTACCACCGCTTGCGGCGTCCGACGATCTCGAAGGCGCCCGTGCCGGTGTACAGACGGGACAGTCGGCTGTGCTGCGGCGCGGCCGTCGTCGTGGTCGTGTCGGTCATCGTCACGCCTCCTTCGCAGCGGTCGCGGCGACGAGACGACGCTCGTCGGCCACCTGCTGGATCGCGCCCAGACCGTTCACGCTCGGCTTGGACCAGAACTTCGACTTCGAGGCCAGGAACACCAGCGGCCAGGTCACCAGGAACACGACGACGACGTCGAGGATCGTGGTGAGGCCGAGGGTGAACGCGAAGCCGCGGACCTGACCGACGGCCAGGACGTAGAGCACGGCGGCAGCGATGAAGCTGACCGCGTTACCGGAGAGAATCGTGCGGCGGGCCCGTGCCCAGCCGCGCGGCACCGCGGAACGGAAACTCCGCCCCTCGCGGATCTCGTCCTTGATCCGTTCGAAGAACACGACGAACGAGTCGGCGGTCATGCCGATACCGATGATCAGACCGGCGACGCCGGCGAGGTCGAGCGTGAACCCGATGTATCTGCCGAGCAGCACCATGACCGCGTAGACCGCCATTCCCGAGAGAACGAGCGACAGCGCGGTGAGCAGTCCGAGCATCCGGTAGTACGCGAGGCAGAACAGGAGCACCAGCGCCAGACCCACCGCACCGGCGATCAGCCCGGCCTCGAGCGAAGCCAGACCCAGAGTGGCGGAGACGGTCTCGGCTTCGGATGCCACGAACGACAGCGGCAACGACCCGTACTTGAGGGTGTTCGCCAGCTCTGCGGCCTGCGTATTCGTGAACTGGCCGGTGATCGAGGTGGCGCTGCCGGCGGGGGTGGCGCCCTGGATCACGGGCGCGCTGACGACCTTCGAGTCGAGCACGAAGGCGGCCTGCTGACCGATGTTCGCGGCGGTGAACTGCGCCCACGTATTGCTGCCCTCGCTGTCGAAGGTCAGGCTGACCTCGTAGCGCGACTGCTGCTGATTGAAACCGGAGGTCGCGTCCTCGATCTGCTGGCCGTCGATGATGCTCGGGCCCAGCAGGTAGATCGCGGTGCCGTCGGTCGAGCACGCGACGAGCGGAAGCGCCGGGTCGTCGTTGCCGGCGAGCGGGTCGGCCGCGGAGCAGTCGAGGGCGAGAGCCGCCGCCTGCTGCACGGCGGGGTCCTCGCTCTGACGGGTGGCCTTGGCCGTGGCGATGTCTGCAGCCGCCTGTTCCTGCGGCGTGAGCGAGCCGTCGTTCTCGGGAGCGTCGGGTGCTCCGGAGGGCTCGGCCGGAGCCTGGGGCGCCTCGACGGGGGCCTCGGGCGTCTCGGCCGGTGCCGGGGCGTCGGTGGGCGCGGTGGGATCCTGCGCGGGGAACGGACGTCCCTGCGGTTCGGGTGCGTCGGCGGGCGGAGCCTGGTCGGCCGGCGCGGGTTCACCGGGTGCCGGTTCGGCAGGGGCCGGTTCTGCGGGCAGCCCGCCCTCGGGGGTACCGGCACCGGGCTGCTCGGCGAGATCCTCGGCGGTCATGTTCGCGTCGATCGGTCCCCCGATCACCGGCCTGATGTACAGCCGGGCGGTCTGGCCCAGCGTCCTGGCCTGGGCGCTGTCCTCACCCGGGACGGTGATCACGAGGTTGTCGCCCTCGACGATCACCTCCGAACCCGACACACCGAGCCCGTTGACGCGGGTCTCGATGATCTGCTGGGCCTGGCGGAGGCTGTCCGGACTCGGGCTGCTCCCGTCGGGGGTTCGCGCGGTGAGGGTGACGCGGGTGCCACCCTGCAGGTCGATGCCCAGCTTCGGGGTGGGCGACTTGTCCCCGGTGAAGAAGACCAGTGCATACAACGCGGCGAGAATCACCCCGAACAGGGCGAGAGCGCGCACGGGATGCACCGATCCGTTGGAAGGTGCCACGGTCTGTCAGTCTCCTCGATGCGAGTGAGTGGTGGTCGGGTGCAGTCGCGCGGCGCTCGGCACCGGCACCGGAGACTCCGGTGCCGAAACCGTGCGTCGCGAATCGGCTGTCAGTATTCGGTCGGACGTCCCTCCGGCGGGTTCGCATCGTCGTCCTTGCGGAGCAGATCCGGATCCTGCGGGGTCTCGGTCTCGACGCGCTCCCGGATGACCAGACGCGACCAGGTCGTGACGACACCCGGCGCGATCTCGAGATCGACGGTGTCGTCGGCGAGGGCGGCCACCGTGGCGTGCAGACCCGCGGTGGTCATCACGCGGTCGCCGATGCGCAGGGAGTCCTGCAGCGCCGTCACCTTCTGCATCTCCTTCTTCTGACGCCGCACGCCCAGAAAGGTCGGGACGAGCAGTGCCAGGATCAGGAGAGGGAAGAGCAGTTCCATCGTTGAAGTCAGTCCTCGGTCGTTGTCGGTGGGTGGTNGTCGTGGTGGCGCATGCGGCACCACGACGTCGGGATCGGCCTCCACGGACCGACGCAGTAGACCAGTGTGCCATTCCCCGGGCGAGGGCCCTACCTCCGTACGTCCGGATCGTCCGGGTCGGACGGATCGACACCGCCCTCGAGGGTCGTGTCCGGGTCGTCCTCGAACAGCTCGAGCTGTGGTTCGCGCGCACGCACCTCGATGCCCCCGGTGGCGGCCTCCGGCGGCGGGGTGAGGCCGAGCTGCAACCAAGCGGCCTGCGTGGCCACACGTCCGCGCGGAGTGCGCGCGACCATGCCGGCACGGACCAGGAACGGCTCGCACACCTCCTCGACGGTGGCGGGCTCCTCCCCCACGGCCACCGCGAGTGTCGACACGCCGACCGGGCCACCACCGAAACTGCGGACGAGTGCGCCGAGAACGGCGCGATCGAGACGATCGAGACCGATCGGGTCGACGTCGTACACCTCGAGCGCGGCCTGGGCCACGGCCCGGGTCACGACACCGTCGGCGCGCACGTCGGCGTAGTCGCGGACGCGGCGCAGCAACCGGTTGGCGATACGCGGCGTGCCGCGGGAGCGACCGGCGATCTCCGCGGCGGCGTCGTCGCGGAGAGCGATCCCGAGGATCGATGCGGAGCGGTGCAGGATGCGCTGCAGCTCGGGGGGCTCGTAGAAGTCCATGTGCGCAGTGAAACCGAACCGGTCGCGCAGCGGGCCGGTGAGGGCACCGGAACGGGTGGTCGCGCCGACGAGGGTGAAGGGTGCGACCTCGAGCGGGATGGACGTCGCGCCGGGCCCCTTGCCCACCACGACGTCGACGCGGAAGTCCTCCATCGCCAGATACAGCATCTCCTCCGCCGGTCGGGCGATGCGGTGGATCTCGTCGATGAACAGCACGTCGCCCTCCGCGAGGTTCGACAGCATCGCAGCGAGATCACCGGCGCGTTCGAGCGCGGGACCGGAGGTCAGTCTCAGTGACGTGCCGAGTTCGGCGGCGATGATCATCGCCATCGACGTCTTGCCGAGACCGGGCGGACCGGACAGGAGGATGTGATCGGGAGTGCCGCCGCGCAGCTTCGCTCCTCGCAGAACGAGCTGCAGCTGTTCGCGGACCCGCGGTTGCCCGATGAAGTCGTCGAGACTGGTCGGGCGCAGACTGGTCTCGATGTCGCTGTCGGAGGGCAGATGCTCCGCCGTGACCGGCGACCGCTCGCGGTCGGCCGATGCAGCATCGAATTCGCGGGCCGCTCCTGAGGCCTCGAACTCACGGTACTCGTCGGTCACCGCGACCTACCCAGCAGCTTGAGCGCCGAGCGCAGTGCCGTCGAGACGTCGGCGCCCGGCTCCTCGGCAAGGACCTTGTCGGCGGCCGGTTCGGCCTGACGCGGCGTGAATCCGAGGCCGACCAGCGCCTCGACGATCTGGTCGCGCAGCGGCGAGGCACCGGCCGCGACAGGCGACGATCCCGTGGCGCCGAAGGCCGCGACCTTGTCGCGCAGTTCGACGATCATGCGTTCGGCGCCACGCTTGCCGATCCCGGGTACCCGCGTCAGCGCTGCGGTGTTGCCGTCGGCGAGAGCCGCCCGCAGCGCATCGGGTTCGAGGACGGCGAGCGTGGCCATGGCGAGCCGGGGGCCGACGCCGCTGACCGTCTGCAGCAGGCCGAACAGTTCGCGCGCCTCGGCGTCCACGAAGCCGTACAGCGTCATGGAGTCCTCGCGCACGATCATCGCGGTGGCGAGTCTGGCCTGCTCGCCGCGCCGGAGACCGGCGAGGGTCGCAGGTGTGGTGTTGATCCGATAGCCGATCCCACCCGCCTCGATCACCACGTGGTCGAGGGCTATGTCGAGTACCTCGCCGTGTACCGAGGCGATCACCGGCTACCTGCCTTCCGTGCGGCCGACTGTTCGCGCAGCCGCTCCTCGTAGCGTTTCTTCTGCTGGGCGGCCGCAGCTTCGGCGGCCGCGAGTCTGGCGATCAGCGGGGCCCGCCAACAGTGTGCGACGGCCAGCGCGAGCGCGTCGGCGGCGTCGGCGGGCTTCGGCGCGGCGTCGAGCTTGAGGATGCGGGTGATCATCGTGGTCACCTGCTTCTTGTCGGCCGTGCCACTGCCGGTGACCGCGGCCTTCACCTCGCTCGGCGTGTGGAACATGACCGGGATCGAGCGACGCGCCGCAGCCAGGGCGACGACGCCGCCGGCCTGCGCGGTGCCCATCGCGGTGCGCACGTTGTGCTGGGAGAACACGCGCTCGATCGCGACGACGTCGGGCTTGTAGCGGTCCATCCACTCCTCGACCGAGTCGGAGACCTTGAGGAGCCGGTGCTCGAGGTCGAGTTCGGGCGAGGTGCGGATGACACCGACGGCGACGGGGATCACGTCGCGTCCGCGTCCCGTGTCGACCATCCCCAGACCACATCGGGTCAGACCGGGGTCGACACCCATCACGCGCACCCGACTCACCTCTCGACACCCGAATACGGCCGGGTTTCCGACGCCTTCGACGGACCCGACCTTGCTTCGCACGATTGCGAACGCCTGTTCGAGAGCATAGCGGCCGGGATCGGGTGCCGGGAGACCGACACGCGACCCCGGCCGCTGTGACAAGTACGACGAGCGTCGCTCGTGGACGACTACGACGAGAGCGTCGCTCAGGCGTCGAGTTCGGCGAGGACGTCGTCGGAGATGTCGACGTTCGTGTAGACGTTCTGCACGTCGTCGCAGTCTTCGAGCGCGTCGACCAGCTTCATGACCTTGCGTGCACCCTCGGCGTCGACCGGCACCTCGACGGACGCCCGGAAATCGGGGTCGGCCGAGTCGTAGTCGATGCCGGCGTCGACGAGAGCCGTACGCACGGCGATCAGGTCGGACGCCTCGGAGACGATCTCGAAGGAGTCGCCGAGATCGTTGATCTCCTCGGCACCCGCTTCGAGGACGACCTCGAGGATCTCGTCCTCGGAGCGGCCGTTCTTCTCGAGCACGACGACGCCCTTGCGGGTGAACAGGTAGGCGACCGAACCCGGATCGGCCATGTTGCCGCCGTTGCGGGTCATCGCCGTGCGGACCTCGCCCGCGGCGCGGTTGCGGTTGTCGGTCAGACACTCGATGAGCAGCGCGACACCGTTGGGGCCGTAGCCCTCGTAGGTGATGGTCTGCCAGTCGGCACCGCCGGCTTCCTCACCGCCGCCACGCTTGCGGGCACGCTCGATGTTGTCGTTCGGGACCGAGCTCTTCTTCGCCTTCTGGATGGCGTCGAACAGGGTCGGGTTACCCGCCGGGTCGCCACCACCGGTCCGAGCCGCCACCTCGATGTTCTTGATGAGCTTCGCGAACATCTTGCCGCGCTTGGCATCGATGACCGCCTTCTTGTGCTTGGTGGTGGCCCATTTGGAGTGGCCGCTCATTCGCTTCGAGCCCCTTCCGGAGAAGTGTGGTCGGCGTCAACCGACAGGTCGGAGAGTCGATTCTACTCGCTCCCGGTGTGGGCCACCGGCACGGTGGCCGTGTCGTCATGTCGCCGAGGCCGTCGGGCGCACCCGAGGTCGGGTCGCCGAGCGCACGGTCTCCACGAACAGCCGGTGCACGCGATGGTCACCGGTGATCTCGGGGTGGAAGGACGTCGCGATCACAGCGCCCTGCCGCACTGCGACCACCCGGCCCGCCGCCGGCCCGTCCGGAACCGTGGCCAGGACCTCCACGTCGGGCCCGATCTCCTCCACCCACGGGGCTCGGATNCACCGGCCCGTCGCCGAGACCCGTCATCGGCAGGTCGGTCTCGAACGAGTCGACCTGCCGGCCGAAGGCGTTGCGGCGCACCACGATGTCGAGGGCGTCGAGGTGTTCGGCGTCCTCGGTGGTGTCGAGCACCCGGGAGGCGAGCAGGATCATGCCGGCACACGAACCGTAGGCGGGCAGCCCGGCCTCCAACCGGGCCCGCAGCGGTTCGAGCAGATCGAACACACGCAGCAGACGGCTGACCGTAGTGGATTCGCCTCCCGGAAGGACGATGCCGTCGACCTCGTCGAGTTCGCGTTCGCGACGCACCGCGATCGTCCGCGCGCCTGCCTCCTCGAGAACGCTGCGATGTTCGCGGACGTCGCCCTGCAATGCCAGGACGCCGATCGTGGGAGAGGAAATGGTCACCGTTGCCTGCCTGTCCGTTCGGGGTCGCCGATGCGCAGGCACTTTGTAGGGACGTCTTCGTCGGGGACGCCCTCGTTCAGGACTCGCGCAGGTACCGCGTGAGTCCTTCCTGCACCACCGCCGCGACCATGTTGCCGTTGCGATCGAAGATCCGCCCCTGGGTCAGTGCGCGCCCCAGCCCGGCGGAGGGTGACGTCTGGTCGTAAAGCAGCCAGTCGTCGGCGCGGAACGGCCGCAGGAACCACATCGCGTGGTCCAGCGATGCACCCTGCGTCCGTTCGTCGTCGTGGCCGACACTCGCCGAGCCGAGCAACGTCATGTCGCTCATGTACGCGAGCGTGCACACGTGGAAGACCGGGTCGTCGGGGAGGATCTCGCGGGACTTGAACCACAGCTGCTGCTGTGCAGCCATCCTGCTCGACGAGTCCATCCGGTCGCGGGGAACGAACCGGAAGTCCCATTCGGCCCATTCCTTCTTCGCCCACAGCAGGGTCGCGTCGTCGACCACAGTCTCCGGATCGGGCAGTTCCTCCGGAGCCGGCACCCGCGGAATCGTGTCCTGGTGCTCGATCCCCTCGTCGCGTACGTGGAACGACGCCGACATCGTGAAGATCGCCTTGCCGTCCTGGACGGCCGTCACGCGCCGGGTGCAGAAGGAGCGGCCGTCGCGGATCCGGTCGACGAGGTAGACGATCTGCATCGTCGGGTTCCCCGGCCGGAGGAAGTAGCCGTGCAGCGAGTGGACCCCGAATGCGGGATCGACAGTGCGGACCGCCGACACGAGCGCCTGACCGGCCACCTGACCACCGAACGTCCGCGGCAGCAACGTCTCCGTCGCTATGCCCCGGAAGATGTCGTTCTCGATCTGTTCGAGTGCCAGGATCTGCTCGATCTTCGCCATGGGAACTCCTTCTGTGCACCGTACGCAAGAAGGCTAGCTGCACGGAGGTGTGCCGAACGCCGTGTCCCCGGAAGGTGGCGAGAGAACCGGGATCGCTATCGAGTAGCGAATATGACACCCTCGGGAGAACGGAGGGGGTGCAATGCGACAAGTCACCGATATGGTGCGCAGGAACAGCGTGACGATCACGGGCAACCGACAGGGCCCGGTGGTCGTCCTCGCGCACGGTTTCGGCTGCGACCAGCACCTGTGGCGCCTGATGATCCCGCTGCTCGAACCCGACTTCACCGTGGTGCGGTTCGACCACGTCGGCTCCGGGCGTTCCGATGCGACCGCCTGGGACTCCCAGCGCTACTCGCGGATGGAGACCTACGCCGAGGACGTCGTGGACCTGTGCCGGAGCCTGGATCTCGGGCAGGTGCTCTTCGTCGGCCACTCGGTGAGCGCATCGATCGGTGTCCTCGCGGCGGCCGCTGCCCCGGAGGTCTTCTCCGGTCTCGTGCTGCTCGCGCCGTCCCCGCGCTTCATCGACGATCCGGCCAGCGGATACCGAGGTGGGTTCAGCACCGACGACATCGACGAGCTGCTCGAATCCCTCGAGGCGAACTATCTGGGCTGGACCGAGTCGATGGCGCCGGTCATCATGGGCAATCCCGAGCGACCGGAGCTCGGCGACGAACTCGCCGAGATCTTCTGCCGCACGGATCCCGAGGTGGCGCGCGTCTTCGCCCGGGTGACCTTCCTGTCCGACAACCGCTCCGACCTGGCCGCGGTGTCGGTGCCCACGCTCGTCGCCCAGTGCGCCCACGATGCGATCGCTCCGCGCGAGGTCGGTGCCTTCGTTCACGAGCAGATCCCCGGGAGCGAACTCGTGACCCTGAACGCGAACGGCCACTGCCCGCAGCTCAGCGCACCCGAAGAGACAGCATCCGCGATCGCGGCGTTCGCGCGCCGATCGGGGTGACGGCGACGACCGATCGAACCCTCGATCCCCGTATCCGACACGGCGATGCGCTGTACGACAACGCGCCGTGCGGATTCCTGACGACGCTCCCGGACGGCCGGATCACGGAGATCAACCGGACCTTGACGGACTGGCTCGGGTTCACGAGCGACGAACTGGTCGGCAAGCGGTACTTCTCGGACCTTCTCAGCGTGGGCGGCCGCATCTACCACGAGACCCACTACGCGCCGCTCCTCCTCATGCACGGACAGATCAACGGGATCGCCCTCGAACTCGTCCGTGCCGACCGGACCCGGCTGCCGGTCCTGGCCGCCTCGGTGGTCGAGCCGGACGCCGAGGGCAGGCCCACGCTGATCCGCACGATGCTGTTCGATGCCCGCGAGCGCCGCGCCTACGAGACGGAACTGCTCCGTGCCCGTCGCGAGGCCGAACTCGAGCGTGAGCGGCTCCGCACGATCAACGCCACACTCCAGGCGACCCTTCTTCCGCCGAGCCTGCCCGCGGTACCGGGACTCGAGGTCGACGCGTACTACCACATCGCGTCCCCCGACGAGGTCGGCGGCGACTTCTACGACCTGTTCCCCGCGCGCGCCGGCACGTGGGGGCTGTTCCTCGGCGATGTGTGCGGAAAGGGCGCTCGCGCAGCGGCGGTGACGTCGATCGTCCGCTACACGCTGCGCGCCGCGGCGGTCTACGAGACGGTCCCGTCCGCGGCGCTCAGGACGCTCAACACCACCCTGCTCGACGAACGCGACAGCGAAACGCGAGCCCCCTTCTGCACGCTCACCTTCGGCACGGTCGCGCCCGATCCGGACACCGGACGGGTCGACATCCGTCTCGCCTCGGGTGGGCATCCGCCGCCGCTCCTCGTGCGCGCGAACGGCAACGTCGACTATCTCCCCACGATCGGCGGACAGCTGATCGGAATGCTGCCCACGCCGCGGCTCGTCGAGCACACCTTCGCGCTGCGCCCCGGCGACACGCTGCTGCTGTACACCGACGGGGTGACCGAGGCCCTCGTCTCCGGTGAGACCCGTGAACGCTTCGGGGAGGACCGGCTCCTCGAGCACGTCCGCGCATCGAAACCGACGAGCGCGGCGGAAGCGGTCGGGGCCGTCCGCGAGGCGCTCGCGACGCTCGGGGCGGGCGTGCAGGACGACGTCGCCCTGCTCGCCCTGCACGCGCCCCGGTAGAACGATCACCAGCCGCGTTCGGCGAGCCGGTGGGGCTGCGGGATCTCGTCGACGTTGATACCGACCATCGCCTCGCCGAGGCCCCGCGAGACCTTCGCGAGCACGTCGGGATCGTCGTGGAAGGTGGTGGCCTTGACGATCGCGGCCGCACGCTGGGCGGGGTTGCCCGACTTGAAGATTCCGGATCCGACGAACACGCCCTCGGCCCCGAGCTGCATCATCATCGCGGCGTCGGCGGGGGTGGCGATGCCACCGGCGGTGAAGAGGGTGACGGGCAGCTTGCCGGCGCGGGCGACCTCGACGACGAGGTCGTAGGGGGCCTGCAATTCCTTGGCGGCGACGTAGAGCTCGTCCTCGGGAAGCGAGCTCAGGCGCCGGATCTCCTGGCGGATCCGGCGCATGTGGGTCGTGGCGTTCGAGACGTCGCCGGTGCCGGCCTCGCCCTTGGAGCGGATCATCGCCGCGCCTTCGTTGATACGGCGCAGTGCCTCACCGAGATTCGTTGCGCCGCACACGAACGGCACGGTGAACGCGAACTTGTCGATGTGGTTCTCGTAGTCGGCGGGGGTGAGCACCTCCGACTCGTCGATGTAGTCGACCCCGAGGGCCTGCAGGACCTGCGCTTCGACGAAGTGGCCGATGCGCGCCTTGGCCATGACGGGGATCGAGACGGCCTCGATGATGCCGTCGATCATGTCGGGATCGCTCATGCGCGACACGCCGCCCTGCGCGCGGATGTCGGCGGGCACGCGTTCGAGGGCCATGACCGCCACCGCGCCGGCGTCCTCGGCGATCTTCGCCTGTTCGGGGGTCACCACGTCCATGATCACCCCGCCCTTGAGCATCTCGGCCATGCCACGCTTGACGCGGGCGGTACCGGTGACGGGGGCGGTGTCGGGGCTGGTCACGATGGGAGTCCTCCTCGGTGGACGGATCGGCGAAAGCTGCCGGCGCACGGGCGACGGGCAGCGGAACCGAGCCTAGGGGCGCAGCCGAGCCGGTCCTATAGCCAGTTCGGAACAACTGGACTGCCGCACACCGGTCCACTCCTCGGACGGGCACTGAAGATCCCGCGCATTCCCCAAAGGAACCGTCCAGTTTCGCGAACTGGATCTCTACGTGAGAGGCCCTGCGGCCGGACCGAAAGGGTTCAAAATTTCACCGGATCGCGCGGATCTCGGGCTCCAGCCGCCGCGTCGCGACCTGCCTCGCCTCATCGAGGAGCTCGGGCAGATCGTGCGGGTAGACCGGGTTCCCGGACCGCACCAGCGCCTGCAGTTCGTCGTCGTCGAACCAGCGATGGTCGAGGCGCATGCTCCGTTCGAGATCGGTGAAGCCGTCTGCAGCGGGTTCGAAGGACGGCACCCGCACCGAGAAGAACAGCTCCTCCGAGTGCAGGACCTCACCGTTGAACGGGAAGACGGCCACGCGCCGCCACATCGGCCCGCACAGGAGGTCGCGCTCGACCCGCAGACCGGTCTCCTCGGCGAGCTCCCGGAGCGCGGCCGTCGCCAGGTCCTCGCCGGGTTCGACGGCGCCACCGATCGTGAACCAGAAGTGCCGCTCGGGCACCGCGGGGTCGTGTCCGCGCAGCAGCAGGACCCGGCCGTCCTCGTCGAGCACCACGACGCGAGCCGACGTTCGTGCCCGATCCGGCACCGGGGTGGTCCGCGAAGCGGGAGCAGTGGCCGCGCCTGAGGAAGGGGACGTGCCGGGAACGGCCGGAGGCGCGGTGGCGACCGCACCCGCCCGCTCGGCAATCTCGAAATAGGTGGGCAGCGGCGCGGTTCCCCCGAGGTGCAACCAGCGGACCGGCCGTCGGGTGCGCAACGCCAGGGTGTCGCGCACCGCGTCGTTGTGGAAACGACGGGCGATGAGCACCCGCGCCTCCGCGTCGGCGAGCTCGGCCACGAGTTGGGGGCGCAGCCGGCCGGTCTCGAGCCGTGCCAAGGAGGCCGACAACGCGTTCTCGGCCTCCTCGCGCCGGGCGCGGTCCGCACGTTCGGCAGTATCGGCGAGCAGGGCGAGAGTGCGTCCCTCCGGGACCGGGATCGACGCCACGATGCTCCGCACGACCGCCGCGCGACGCGCCAGGGCCGCATCGAGTGCCTGCCAGGACAGATCCGAGCGCACATGGAGGCGGTCGAGTCGGTTGGCGGTGGAATAGGCCCACACACCGATCGCCACGACCACGGCGGCGATCAGCGACAGGACGAGGATCGTCACCGCGCTGACGGTCACGACCGGACCTCCCGCACCGGGCCGGCACCGACGGTGACGGTCTCGTAGACCCGCAGGATCTGATCTGCGACCACCGGCCAGTCGTACGCTTCGACCACCGTGGATCCGAAGTCGACCAATGCCTGCCGGCGGTCGTCGTCGTCGAGGACCTCGAGGAGTCCACGCGCGAGCGCATCGGCATCGGCGACCGGGACGAGGACCCCGGCCTGCCCGTCGCGCAGTACCCGGCGGAAGGCGTCGAGCTGGGAGGCGACGACCGCCGTCCCCGCGGCCATGGCCTCGACGAGCACGATGCCGAAGCTCTCACCACCGAGGTTCGGCGCGCAGTACACGTCGGCGCTGCGCATCGCGGACGCCTTCTCGTCGTCGTCGACCTGCCCGAGCAGCCGCAAGTGCCGGAAGTAGCGTCCCGCTTCCTTCCGCAAGCGGTCCTCGTCACCGCGCCCGACCACGAGGATCTCGATGTCGGGATGTCGGGCGACGAGCGCCGGCAACGCGCCGAGCAGGATCTCCATGCCCTTGCGGGGTTCGTCGTACCGGCCGAGGAAGAGCACCGTGCGGCCCGCTCGCGGGTAGCCCGGCAGCAGCGGGGCGTGCCGGAAGAACGGCACGTCCACACCGTTGGGGATCTCGACCGCATCGGCACCGAGAGAGGTGACCTGCCACCGCCGGGCCAGCTCGGACACCGCGATCCGGCCGCTGATCTTCTCGAGATAGGGCTGCAGGACACCCTGGAAGGTGCTGAGCACCAGCGATTTCGTCGTCGACGTGTGGAAGGTCGCGACGATCGGTCCTTCCGCCACCTTGAGCGCGAGCATCGACAGGCTCGGCGCGTTCGGTTCGTGGATGTGGAGGACGTCGAAATCGTTGTCGTTGATCCAGCGGCGGACCCGGGCATAGGAGACCGGACCGAAACTCAGGCGCGCGACGGACCCGTTGTACGGGATCGCGACGGCGCGACCGGCGGAGACGACGAAGTCGGGCAGGGGCGTCGTCTCCGACGCGGGTGCCAGCACACTCACCTCGTGCCCGCGGCCGATGAGGACCTCCGCGAGATCCACGACGTGTGCCTGTACTCCACCGGGAACGTCGAAGGAGTACGGGCAGACCATCCCGATCCTCACCTACGCCTCCATCCGGGCGCGGCGAGCCTCCGACAAGTCGTCGAGCCACAACGGCTGCAGCATGTGCCAGTCCTCGGGGTGGGCGGCGATGTTGGCGGCGAACCGGTCGGCGAGGGCCTGTGTGGCAGCGTCGATCCCGACACTCACGTCGAGCTCCGGATCCACGCGGAACCCCCAGCCGTCCTCGGTGAACCAGCAGTGCACCGGCAACAGTGCCGCACCGGTGTCGATGGCCAGTTTCGCCGGTCCGGCGGGCATGCGGGTGGGTTCGCCGAAGAAGGTGACCGGCACTCCCTTGCGGGCGAGGTCGCGTTCGCCGAGCAGGCACACGATCCGGTTGTCGCGCAACCGCGCGGCAAGCTCCCCGAACGGCGGCGTCTCCCCGCCGCTCGAGGGAAAGATCTCGAAACCGAGACCCTCGCGGTAGTCCACGAAACGGCGGTAGAGGGACTCCGGACGCAGGCGCTCGGCGACCGTGGTCAATCCGCCGAAGTAGCGGACGCACCACACGCCGGCGAGATCCCAGTTCCCACTGTGGGGCAGCGCCAGGATCGCGCCGCGACCGGCGGCGAGCGCCGCCTCGATGTGCTCACGGCCCTCGATGGACGAATCGATCGACTTCGCGGTCGCGTCGAGATCCATCGATGGCAGGCGGAACGCCTCGCGCCAGTAGCGCGCGTAGGACCGGACCGACCGGCGGATCAGATCGTCGGGCACCTCGTGCGGCTGCACCCCGAGCACCCGCGCGAGGTTGCGGCGCAGTTGCTGCGGTCCGCCGCCACGGCGCGCCGCATGGTCGGCGCCGGCGTCGAACAACCGTCGCGCGACGCCGTCGGGCAGTGCCCGGACCAGGCGCCAGCCACCCGCGTACGCGAGATCGGACGCCTTCTCGCCGACACTCACTGTGCTCCCCCGTCGTCCCGGGTCTCCGTCGTCCCCCCGGCCGGGGGCGTGATGGGAAGCAGTTCGCGCGCACCCGCGGAGTTGCGGACGGCGAGCACCCGCTGGAAGACGGTGATCACCGATCCGACGACGAGCAGCCACATGGCGATGTGGATCGCCCAGTCGAGTCCGAGGCCGGTGAGACCGGCGCCGACGAGCACGATCACGAGCCGGTCGGGTCGTTCGATCAGACCGCCGTCGGCGGACAGTCCACTCGCTTCGGCCCGCGCCTTCGCGTACGAGATGACCTGCGAGGTCACCAGACAGAGCAGGGTGGCGACGAACAGCGGACGACTCTGCTCGTGGTAGACGGCCCACCACGCGAGACCGGCGAAGATCGCGCCGTCGGCGACCCGGTCGCAGGTCGCGTCGAGAACCGCGCCGAAGCGCGTTCCGCCACCGCGGGCCCGGGCCATGGCTCCGTCGAGCATGTCGAACATGACGAACAGCCAGATGACCATCGCACCCCAGAACAGGTGTCCCATGGGGAACAGGGTCACGGCGGCGGCGATCGTGGCGACGGTGCCGACGACTGTGACGGCGTCCGGAGTCAGGCCGGTACGGATCAGCGCCTTGCCGAGCGGCGCGGTGACCTTCGACACCGACGCACGCCCGAAGAAGCTCAGCATCCCGCGACCCCTGTCTTCCTGTCCGACCGTTGTGTCCGGAATCCGATCCTGCCACGAGTAGGGCCGGGAATGCGCAGTCGGCCCGCAGCGGATCGACACGCGAACGGCACCACGGCCGTACGATGCGATCGCGACGACTCGGGGAAGGCTGTCACTCGTCCCATGCCGAGGCGAGCAGTGCACGGGTGTCGCGCAGCAACTGCACCATGACCTTCGACCCACCGAGGACGGTGATGAAGTTGGCGTCGCCGCCCCAGCGCGGCACGACGTGCAGGTGGAGATGCTCGGCCAGCGAGCCTCCCGCCGCGGCACCGAGGTTGAGGCCGACGTTGAAGCCGTGCGGACGCGAGACGCGCTTGATGACGCGGAGCGCCCGCTGCGCGAACTGCATGAGTTCGGCGCTCTCCTCGGGCGTCAGGTCCTCGAGGTTGGCCACCCGGCGATACGGTACGACCATCAGGTGCCCCGGGTTGTACGGGTACAGGTTGAGCACCGCGTACACCGTTTCGCCGCGAGCGACGACGAGACCTTCCTCGTCGGACATCTTCGGGATATCGGTAAAGGGTTCGTACGGCTCGTCGCGACCTCGCGGGGACTCGGTGATGTACGACATCCGGTGCGGCGACCACAGGCGCTGCAGGTGGTCGGACTCCCCCACACCGCGATCGACCATCGACGCGGGACTGTCGTCGGTCGCGGGGATGTCGGCCGGCCCCGGAGTGCGATCGCCCGTCACGACGGGCTGCCTTCCCCACCGGAACCGACGAGCTCGGCGGTGGGCGAGGCGTTCTCGCGGCGACGGACCCATTCGGTCACGATCCGCACGGCCTCGTCGACCGGCACGCCGTTGACCTGCGTGCCGTCGCGGAAACGGAAACTGACCGCGCCCGCCGCGACGTCGCGCTCACCGGCGAGCAGCATGAACGGCACCTTCTGCGTGGTGTGGGTGCGGATCTTCTTCTGCATACGGTCGTCGGAGACGTCGACCTCGGCCCGGATCCCCTGAGCCTTCAACTTGCCCACGACGTCGAACAAGTGGTCCTCGAAGTCCGCGGCCACAGGAATGCCCACGACCTGGACGGGCGAGAGCCACGCCGGGAAGGCACCGGCGTAGTGCTCGGTGAGCACGCCGAAGAACCTCTCGATCGACCCGAAGAGCGCCCGGTGGATCATGACGGGCCGGTGTTTCGCCCCGTCGGTGCCGGTGTACTCGAGCTCGAATCGCTCCGGCAGATTGAAGTCGAGCTGGATCGTCGACATCTGCCAGCTGCGGCCCAGGGCGTCCTTGACCTGCACCGAGATTTTCGGACCGTAGAAGGCCGCACCGCCCGGATCCGGGACGAGGTG
Source organism: Rhodococcus sp. Chr-9 (assembly GCF_000801125.1). Taxonomy (NCBI): domain Bacteria; kingdom Bacillati; phylum Actinomycetota; class Actinomycetes; order Mycobacteriales; family Nocardiaceae; genus Rhodococcus; species Rhodococcus sp. Chr-9. The sequence goes on along the minus strand of NZ_JTIZ01000122.1, from coordinate 434,365 downwards.
CAGACCCGAGGCCTCGGCGACCTCACGCAGGGTGTCGGTCGCGACGTCCCACAGCTCGTCGCTGCCGACGAACTTCTTGGGATTCTTCGTCGACAGTTCGAGGTAGTAGTCGTCGAGCCCGTAATCCTTCAGCAGGTCGAGGATGAACTTCAGGACGCTGGTGAGCTCGTCGCGCATCTGCTCCGGGGTGCAGAAGATGTGCGCGTCGTCCTGCGTCATGCCGCGCACACGGGTGAGTCCGTGGATCACACCGGACTTCTCGTAGCGGTAGACGGATCCGAACTCGAACATGCGAAGCGGCAGCTCGCGGTACGAGCGGCCTCGCGACCGGAAGATCAGGTCGTGCATCGGGCAGTTCATCGGCTTGAGGTAGTAGTCCTGACCCGGCTTGCGAACCGTGCCGTCCTCGTTGAGCTCCTCGTCGATGTGCATCGCCGGGAACATGCCGTCGCGGTACCAGTCGAGGTGACCGGAGACCTCGTAGAGGTGGCCCTTGGTGATGTGCGGCGAGTACACGAACTCGTAGCCGGCCTCGACGTGCCGCTGACGCGAGTAGTTCTCCATCTCCTGGCGGATGATGCCGCCCTTCGGATGGAAGACCGGCAGTCCCGAGCCGAGCTCGTCGGGAAACGAGAACAGGTCGAGTTCGGTGCCGAGCTTGCGGTGGTCGCGGCGCTCGGCCTCGGCGAGGAGTTCGAGGTGCGCGTCGAGCGCCTCGGTGGACTCCCAGGCCGTGCCGTAGATGCGCTGCAGGCCGGCGTTGTCCTGGTCGCCGCGCCAGTAGGCCGCGGAACTGCGCGTGAGCTTGAACGCCGGGATGAACTTGGTGGTGGGCACGTGCGGGCCGCGGCACAGGTCCTTCCAGACGAGCTCACCCGTGCGGGGGTTGAGGTTGTCGTAGATGGTCAGTTCCTTGCCGCCGACCTCCATCACCTCGGGGTCCGGCTCGAAGTCACTGCTTCCTGCCTTGTCGTCGATGAGTTCGAGTTTGAACGGTTCGTCCTTCAATTCCTCGCGGGCGTCCTCGAGGCTGTCGACGACGCGACGCGAGAAGCGCTGGGCATCCTTGACGATCTTCTTCATCCGCTTCTCGAGCTTCGCGAGATCTTCGGGCGTGAAGGGACGCTCGACCTGGAAGTCGTAGTAGAAGCCGTCGCGGATGGGCGGGCCGATGCCGAGCTTCGCCTCCGGGAACTCCTGCTGCACGGCCTGTGCGAGCACGTGGGCGGCCGAGTGTCGGATGACGCTGCGACCGTCCTCGGTGTCGGCGCCGACGGCCTCGACCTCGACGTCCGATTCCGGCGTCCACGAAAGATCGTGCAGCGTGCCTTCCGAGTCGCGGACGACCACGATCGTCTCGGGTCCCTTGGTGGGCAGACCCGCGTCACGGACCGCCGCGCCCGCAGTGGTCCCCGCGGGCACCCGGACGATCGTGGCTGGTTTCGCGGATGCGGGCGTGGTCACTGTGACGGACTCCTCGGCTCGATGCCTGATACGTGGTCGTCGCCGGACGCGTGCTGCGGTCGACGATCGCAAGCACACGGCAACTTCATCATGCTATCGACATCCGCCCGGGCAGCGAACACAGGGAGCCGAGCGGAGAAACTCAGAGGTGGTTGAGACCCGTCAGCACCCGTTCGAGCAGTTCGACGTTCGGTCCCACCTTGTCGGCCGTGCGGTGCACGGTGATCTCGCCGGTCGCCGCGAGATCCCCGACGAGCACGCGCGCGACACCGAGCGGGATCTGCGCGAGGGCCGCGATCTCCATGATCGATCTCGGCTGGGCGCACAACGCCAGCACGAGGCGATGCTCGTCCATCGCCGGACCGGACTCACTGCCCATCGCGGAGGGGACGGCCGACACGAGCACTTCGAGAGGCAGCTCCACCTCGGCTCGGGTGCGTCCCCCGCTCCGCACGAACGGGCGCACGAACGACGACGTCTCTGGCTGGTTCATGTCCTCGATTCCCACACTGGTCCCGGTGCCCGCATTCCGGCCGGCCGGCTGCGCTGCACCGCCCGACAACACTCTGTCGACCGGCTGCGCTGTGTCGACCGGCTGCGCTGTGTCGACCGGCTGCGCTGCGGGACGGTACATCTCGGCTGCCGTGACCTCGTCCACGACGGGGCCCGGCTCGCGGTGATTCCGTACCGGCACGGCGTGATCCGCCGGCCGCCGACGTCGACGGGACCGACCGGATCCGAATCTCGCTCCGGTCGCCCCCACGACCGGCCATTCGCTGTCCGCAACGCTCATCCGGACGTGCCCTCCTCGACGACCACGATCCTGCCATCACTACGCGCACTTCGGCCACAAGCACCACAGCTGTGCCCACACGACACGCGTGGTCGGGCCCGAGGGGGCCGTTGCGGTTCGAAGGAAACAAGCGCTCGCGGGCGACCACCCGACCGGGCGCCACGCTCGCTCAACGATTTCATCAAGGTACGAAAAAAGGCACCCCTGCGGGGGTGCCTTTCGTCACTGCCGATCTCGGTGGTCCCGGCTGGGATCGAACCAGCGACCTCCCCGGTGTGAACGGGACGCTCTTCCACTGAGCCACGGGACCGGGCCGCTCCGCAGCGGCTCGAACGAGATGGAACACTAACACGCTCCCGCCATGAAGACGAATCGCCTGGTCCCAGCGTTTCGACGCGGATGTTCCGTGCAGCGCGTTCGGGTGGCGCCTCTCGCGCGCGTACGCGAGCGGGCAGGAAACCGTGCTCGTAGAGACGAGAAGGCGCACCCGGAGCCCCGGGACGTGGACGGCCCTCAACTCGGGAGGACCGGGGAACGCAAGTGTCGGCCGGAGCGACACGAGCGGGGGACGCGGGCTCGGCCTCCGAAGCCCTATTCGTCGCCTCCCGCAGGGGTCATCAGCCCGTCACCTTCGCGAAATCTGCCGGTTTTCTGCCGTTGACCTGCGGATTTGTGCGTTTCGTAGATGCTCGGCTACTGTTTTGAACCGCACCACGGAGAGCACGACGCCGAACGGTGCGAATGCGGATGTAGCGCAGCTGGTAGCGCATCACCTTGCCAAGGTGAGGGTCGCGGGTTCGAATCCCGTCATCCGCTCGAGAGGTTGGACTCGACCTTTTACGGTGGAGTGGCCGAGTGGTGAGGCAACGGCCTGCAAAGCCGTGCACACGGGTTCGATTCCCGTCTCCACCTCGCGCGATTAGCTCAGCGGGAGAGCGCTTCCCTGACACGGAAGAGGTCACTGGTTCAATCCCAGTATCGCGCACAGAAGATGAAGGCTCCCTTCGAATTTCGAAGGGAGCCTTCATTCGTTCGTGGAGACGCATTCGTTCGTGGAGACCGCCGATCGTCCGGGCCACCCGGTGAGAATCCGGCAACGGGTGATCCGGTGCGGAGGTATTCCCCCGCACCGGACCGGCGCGTCACGCGCCGAGCGTGTTGATCCCCGCGATCATCGCCCGCAGCGACGACTCGTTGCCGGTCTCGCCCGTGCCCATCACCCAGGTCGTGCGCTCGCCGGAGCGGCACAGCAGGAAGGTCGCGGACATCTCACCGAGGTCGTGGCGGTGGAACGACAGGATCTCGATGTTCAGCCCGAGGTCGTACAGCATCGCGGTCATCGCGGCGATCGGTCCGCAGGTCGTGGCGGATGCCGTATGGATCGTGTCGCCGATCGCGATCGTCGCCTCGAAGGCGCTGCGTCCCGCACCCAGGGCCGTCGCGGTCCAGCCACCGAGGCGGACCGGGCCGTGCTGCGCACCGTAGGTGGATTCGAACTCCGTCCAACTCATGCCGGAGGCTTCCTCGCGCAATCCCCGAGGAAGGCCGCGTCCGTAGCGGGCGAAGAACGGATCGGCATCAGGGGTGCCAGAGGGGAACATCGGAGCGAAACCCGAGAAGGAGGTGAAGGCGTTCATCGTTCGTAGTGGTCTTCCACGAGAAGGAAGGACCGACGCGTAGCTCAACGACCCGCAGCGAGGGGTCGGTCCGAATCAGACCCCGCTACGGCGGTGAACTACGAGTACGCGCTTCATAGCCGCGACGGTACAACGCACCGACATTTCGTGCAAGTCGCATCCACGGGACCGTGTGACGCAACCGTGACCACGGTCGCTGGAACCTGAGGGATCCCTCATGTAGCGTGGATGTTGCCATCCCCCCGATGGTGTCGAACCCCAGCCATGACCCCCCATCCAAGGCTGGGGTTCAGCCATATCCGGACCCTTCTCCGTCTCGCGTCCGGGCTCGTGTCTCCGTCTCGCATCGACACGCGGGGCACCTGCCGTATCGTCCCGTCCGAGTGCTTCACTGGTGTGCATGTCCATGCCACCACTCGAAGAAGCAGTCTCCGTCGACGAGGCGGGCATCTGGGACGCCGAGGCAATCGCTCAGGTCGCCGCCGCGACCTTCCCGCTCGCCTGCCCTCAGGACGCCGCCGAGGACGACATCGCCGACTTCATCGAGCGCACCCTCAGCGCGGAGAAGTTCGCCGAGTACCTGTCCTCCCCCGAACGCATCGTTCTCGAGGCGCGCGCGGGTGAGGAGATCGTCGGTTATCTGATGGCAGTGGACGCCGCTCCCGAGGATCCGGCGATCGACGCGATGATCACGGCGCGGCCGGCGATCGAGATCAGCAAGCTGTACGTGATGCCGGGCCATCACGGTTCCGGAATCTCTGCGGCGCTCATGGATGCGATCGTCGCGCGGGCCCACACACTCGGGCGTGTGGGCCTGTGGCTCGGCGTCAACCAGGAGAACACCCGCGCCCGGCGCTTCTACGAGAAGCAGGGCTTCGAGGTGGTGGGCACGCGCACGTTCGTCGTGGGGGCGCAGACGCACGACGATTTCGTCATGCAGCGCACCCTCCGAAGGGATGCCGGCCGGTGAGCCGGTGATGGGGTGGAGGTCGACCCGGCGCGCATGAGCGCCGGGTATCCGATCAGCCCGCGGCAACCTCGAATCGGGACAGCGCCAGCAGACGGGACGTCGCGCGCAGGTACTTCTTGCGGTAGCCGCCCGCGAGCATCTCGGGCGTGAAGATCTCGTCGAGCTTGGCGCCGGAGACCGTCACGGGGATGCTCGCGTCGTACATGCGGTCGGCGAGGACCACCAGACGTAGGGCCACCGACTGGTCCTTCGCCGGGTGCACACCCTCGAGGAAGACGGCGGGGACACCCTCGACGAGCTTGCCGTAACGGGACGGGTGCAGCGTGCTCAGGTGCGCGCACAGCTCGTCGAAGTCGTCGAGCGTCGCACCCGGAATCGCGTCGGCGCGCTCGGTGAGCTCTGCCGAGTCGACCGGATCGGGTGCAGGCGGCAGGTCGCGGTGACGGTAGTCGGGGCCGTCGACGCGGATGGTCTCGAAGATCGACGCGAGCTTCTTGATCTCGCGCAGGAAGTCCTGTGCCGCGAACCGTCCCTCACCCAGCTGGCCGGGGAGCGTGTTGGAGGTCGCGACGATCGAGACGCCGCGGGCCGACAGTTCGGTCAGCAGGCGCGAGACGAGCATGGTGTCGCCCGGATCGTCGAGTTCGAACTCGTCGATGCACAGCACGCTGTGGTTCGACAGCTCCTCGACGGCCTTGTTGAACCCGAGGGCGCCGACGACGTGGGTGAGCTCGACGAACGTGCCGAAGGCCTTGGGCGCGGGTGCGCTGTGGAAGATCGAGGCGAGCAGGTGGGTCTTGCCCACGCCGAAGCCGCCGTCGAGGTAGAGGCCGGCCCCCTGCGGCTGGGAGCGGCGGCCGAACAGGCCGCGCTTGCCGCCGCGGATCTTCCCGATCTTGCCGACGAACTCCGCAGCGGTCGTCACCGCGGCCGCCTGGCTCGGCTCGTTCGGATCCGGAATGTACGACTCGAAGCTCACCTCGTCGAACATCGCGGGGGGCACCATCTGCGCCACCAACTGGTCTGCAGGCACCACCGGATTGCGGTCGACGAGACGTTCGTGCATCAGCCCAGGGTACGACCGCATCATGCTCGGATCCTCACTCGAATCCGGAATGCGACCTACTTCACACGGCGTTCACCTCGGCGTCATGCACCGGGAGGACACTTCGGATCGGCCGCTCGACCACCGGTTGCGCGCGGCCGCCGGTGAACCTGGCAGGCTGTGCGCATGCGCAGATCGGGAGTGATCGCCGCGATGTTGATCACGGTTGCCGCGGCGTCGACCGCGTGCGGAGCAGGACCGTCGATACGTCCCGACGTCGCCGTGGTGCGCGACGATCCCGGTGTCGCCGTCGACGGGACCCCGCAGGACGAGACCGAGGTACCCGAACTTCCGGTGCCGTCGGCCGAACCGGCGTGGCGGAACTGCACGGACGAGACGCTCTCCTCGTTCGACGCACCGCCGGGTGCCCAGGGCCTCGTTCTCGAGTGCGCGGAGGTCGTCGCCCCGATCGATGCGGCCGGCACCGTGACGGGCACCTTCCCGCTGGCAGTCATGCGCGCACGACTGCCCGACACCCCCACCGACGTGGCGCCGCTGGTTCTCACGACCGGCGCCGACGTCGCGTCGACGCGCGCACTGACCGCCATGGCGACCGGCGCGATGTCGGGTGCACTGGCGATGCGTCCGATCGTCGCGGTGGATCGGCGCGGGATCGGCAACTCGCTCGCGATCGACTGCATCTTTCCTGCTGATCGTCGCGGTCTCGGCGATCTCGGACAATTCGGCCGCACCGGCGATGCACCCGAACGCGTCGCCGATCTGGGTCGTCAGGCGACCGTCTCGTGCACCGACTACCTGCAGCCGCAGCAGCTGATGTTCGGCGCATCACACGCCGCCGACGACATCGAACGCCTCCGGCAGGCATGGGGCGTGGACCGGATCGGTCTCCTCGGGGTGGGGAACGGTGCGACGGTCGCGCTCGCCTACGCCGCCGCCTATCCGGGCGCGGTCGGCCGTCTCGTCCTCGACTCCCCCGCCGCGGCCACCGCCGACGCCGAACTCATGGCCGAGTCGCAGGCCCGCGGCGCGGAGGCCGCCGTCGATGCCTTCGCCCGGCAGTGCACCGCCCTCGACTGCGCCCTGGGCGACGATCCGCGCGCGGCGATCGAGGATCTGCACGAGCAGGCCACCGAGGGTGAACTCGCGCCGGTCTCGGCCAATTCCTTCCTCACGGCGCTGACGGGTGTCCTCGGCACGCCGCGCGCCGATCTGCAGGCCCGCGTCCGTGAGGTGGCGGACGTCCTCGCAGCCGCGCGGGACGGCGATGTCATGCCGCTCATCGAACTGGTCGGTGTGGCCGAGGAGAGGCTCTCGACGGACGGTCAGTTCGTCGCCCGGTGCAGCGACGGACAGCGCTGGCCGACCCCGACCCACGCGGGCGATCTCGCCCGGAGTTGGTCCACCCTCTATCCGCTGTACGGCGCGGATCTGGCGACGGGCCTGACGGCATGTGCGGCGTGGCCGAGCCTGCCTCCCCCGCCGCTGCCGGCGGCGCTCGACGTGCCCGTGCTCGTCTCCTCGGGGGCCGCGGACCCGGTCGTGGGCAATGCCGGCGTGGAGTCGGTGACCGGTGTGCTCACCGCAGGCGGTATCGCCTGGGCGTCACTGTCGTGGCAGGGTGCCGGTTACTCGGCGGTCCTGCACTCGGGATGCGTGCAGGCGCGGGTGGAGACCTATCTGTCCGACGGAGAACTTCCACCCAACGGGAGCCTGTGCCCCGCGTGACGTTCCCCGGTCGGGGGCAGGGCGTGTGCACGGGTCCGCAGGCCCGCGGTGTACCGTGCCGTAGTGTTCCTCAGAAGTCTCGAACCCCGGACCGCACGCACGACCGCCGAGGTGGTCAAGGCTGTGGTGTGGCCCCTGGCCATACTGACGGTTCTGCACCGGGTCGTAATCAAAGCGGTCAACGGGTTCCGGACGGACGACTTCACCCCGGTCTACAACGCCGCGCTGGCCTTCCTCAACCGCCGGCCGGTGTACACCGCCGAGTTCCAGTGGGTCGATCCCCACTACCTCTATCCGCCTTCCGGCACGTTGTTGATCGCCCCGATCGCGGTGATCGACCCCGAGCGGTCGCGGTGGTTGTTCATCCTCGCCAATGCGATCGCGATCCTCGTCGCGCTCTACCTGTTGCTGCGCATGTTCGGTCTGCGACTCGATTCGCCGATCGCGCCGGTGCTGGTCTTCGCCGCGTTCGCGTCCGAGACGGTGACGAACACGCTCGTCTTCACGAACATCAACGGTCTCGTCCTGCTCGGCGAGATCGCGTTCCTGACGCTGCTGCTCAAACGACGTGATCTGTGGGCGGGGGCTGCGCTCGGCCTGACCTTCGCCGTCAAACCGATCCTCGCTCCCCTGCTGTTGCTCCCGCTCGTGCGCGGACAGTGGAAGGTCTTCATCACCGCCGCGGGTGTCCCGATCGCGCTGACGATCATCGCGTGGCCCCTGTCGGTCGACGCGTGGCAGTTCGTCGAGCACACCGTGCCGTACCTGCTCGAGTCCCGCGACTACTTCAACAGCGCGATCGTCGGCAACGGCATGTACTACGGGCTCCCGGCCTGGCTGATCTTCGGTCTGCGGGCGGTGCTCGCGGTGATGGTCGCGGTGTCGGTGTGGTTGCTCTACCGCTACTGCCGCCACGACGAGGTGTTCTTCGTGTGCACCGCCGGCGGTGTGTTGCTCGCGGCTTCGTTCCTGCTCGGATCGCTCGGCCAGATGTACTACTCGATGATGCTGTTCCCTCTGCTGATGACGGTGCTGCTGCCGAACTCCGTGATGCGGAACTGGCCCGCCTGGCTCGCCGTCTACGGCTTCCTGAGCTACGACTCGTGGCTGTCGAACCGGTGGGTGGAGGCCGGGCGCGCGGCGGAGTACATGAAGACAACCTTCGGCTGGTCGCTGCTGCTCATCGTCGTCTTCGCCGTCCTGCTCGACCGTTACCTCGTCGCGAAGCGCGAAGGGCGCCTGGCAGACGGCATCGAGCCGTCGCACCTGCTCGAGGAGAAGCAGCCCGCACGGACGTGATCGTCCGTGCCGGTGCAGACGTGACGCGCGCGCCGAGCGCGGTTAGCGTGGAGATCATGACGTCTGCTCCTCGATCCGAACCCGCACCCAAGGTCGTCCACACCGACGAGGAATGGCGCGCGAAGCTCACTCCCGCCGAATTCGCCGTGTTGCGTCAGGCCGGCACCGAGCGTCCCTTCGTCGGCGAGTACACCGACACCGAGACCGAGGGCATCTACGAATGCCGCGCGTGCGGTGCCGAACTGTTCCGCAGCACCGAGAAGTTCCACTCCCACTGCGGGTGGCCGTCGTTCTTCGACCCCGCCGACTCCGACGCCGTGATCCTGCGCGAGGACAACTCGCTGGGCATGCGGCGCATCGAGGTGGTGTGCGCGACGTGCCACAGCCATCTCGGGCACGTCTTCGAGGGCGAGGGTTACCCGACGCCCACCGACAAGCGGTACTGCATCAACTCGATCTCCCTGCGCCTGGTTCGGTCGGAGTGATCCCGGCCGCGGCCAGCGCGGTCCACAGTGCGTCGTGCCGCTCGGTGGTCGGTGTCGGTTCGACGAGTTCGAACGCGCATCCGATCGACCGGGCGGCACCGTCCGCCTTCTCGCTGTCGCCGATCATCAGCGTCCGTCGCGGGTCGACACCGAGTCTGTCGACGGCGTGGCGGAAGATCTCCGGTTCGGGCTTGACGGCGCCCACTTCGAAGGACAGCGCGAACACCGACACGAGGTCGTCGATACCGAGCCGCGCGAAGGCCGGCCGCAGGTCGAAGGCGATGTTGCTCACCACGCCGACGGCGATCCCGTCTCCAGCGAGCGCCTCGATGACGGGGACGGTGTCGGGATAGACGGTCCAGCAGTCGGGGTCGGTCACCTTCTCGTAGAGCGCCTGTGCCTGTTCGGGATCGGCCACGCCCGATCTGCGCAGCACCGTCAGGTAGGCCTCGCGGTGCCAGCGCGGTTCGCGGTCGCGGTTGGTCCACGCGTGGTGCTCGTCGGCGTCCATCTCGACGGGCTGCCCGACGGGTTGCGTCAGCCGCCGCATGAGTTCGGCCTGCCGGTGCACGTCGAAGGGTCTGCCCTCGTGGTCGGTGACGTCCGCGAGCCAGCTCTCGTCCTCCTCGAGCCGGAACAGGGTGCCGGAGAAGTCGAACAGGACGGCATCGAAGGGGGTCTCGGCCATGTCCCGAGGCTAACGGCTGAGCGACAGTGGCAGGTCGGCTCGGCTAGATCTCCTCGAGCAGTCGCATCGCCGCCATCGCGGCGGGCCGGCCGCTCGCAGGGAATGTCCCGATGCGGACCGAGTCATGTGCCGCGAGGCTACTGACCGAGGGGCCGGTTTGCCACAATGTCTCGCATGGCTGAGACGGGTACGAGAATCCGGCGACACACGAAGCTGTCCGTCGTCGGCGCCGGGAGCGTCGGTACCGCGGTGGCGTATGCATGTCTACTCAGGGGTTCGGCAGACGCGATCGCGCTGTTCGACACGAACTCCGCGAAGGTGCGCGCGGAGGTCCTGGACCTGAACCACGGCACGCAGTTCGCGCCGTCGTGCCGGATCGAGGGCAGCGACGACATCGCGGTCACCGCCGGTTCCGATCTGATCGTCGTGACCGCGGGGGCCAAGCAGCATCCCGGCCAGTCGCGTCTGGATCTCGCGGCGGCGAACGTCGCCCTGACACGGGACCTGACTCCCGGCCTGCTGTCCGTCTCCCCCGATGCAGTGATCGTCTTCGTCAGTAATCCGGTCGACATCGTCACCCGCGCCGCGATCGCGGCGACCGGCGTCTCGGACGGCCGGATCTTCGGGTCGGGCACGGTGCTCGATTCCGGCCGGCTGCGGTATCTGCTCGCCCACCGCGCCGACGTCGCGGTCGAGAACGTTCACGCGTTCGTCGTGGGGGAACACGGCGACTCGGAGGTCGCCCTGTGGTCGAGTGCGACGATCGGCGGCGTGCCGGTGGAGTCCTTCGCCGTCGACGGACGACCCGTCTTCGGACCGGACACCCGCGCCGAACTCTTCGAGGAGGTCGTGCGCAGCGCCTACGAGATCATCCGCGGCAAGGGCGCCACGAATCTCGCGATCGGACTGTCGAGTGCCCGCATCGTGGAGGCCGTGCTGCGGAACCAGCGCCGGGTGCTCGCGGTGTCGACGCTGCAAACCGGGCGGCACGGTCTGCAGGACGTCTGCCTCTCGCTTCCCACCGTCGTCGACGCGCGCGGCGCGCACACCGTGCTCGATGTGCCGTTGTCGTCGGAGGAGGAAGCGGGGCTGGCCGCCTCCGCGGCCACCCTGCGTGAGGTCCAGTCGTCACTCGGACTGTGACCGCTCAGCGCTGCCGGACGACCGGCGGATCGTAGGCCCGGATGGGCGGCAACTCGCCGTCGAACCGCTCGATGTCGACGAGCACGTGCTGCCCCGTGCATCCGTGCGACAGCGACGACGTGCCGACGTCGGGGGTGAGCACGTTCGCGTTCCCGTGCACGCACATCGATCCTGGATCGGACGGATCCAGCGGGTCGTACCAGGCTCCCGTCGCGAGCTGGACGACGTTCGGCAGCAGACCGTCGTCGAGGACCACCCCGGCGAGGCACGAACCACGATCGTTGAAGACGCGGACGATGTCGCCGGCTTCCAGACCTCGCGCGGCAGCGTCGTCGGGACGCATCCGGATAGGTTCACGGCCACGGATCTTCGACGCCTGGCTCACCGAGCCGTGATCGAGCTGCCCGTGCAGGCGCGTGGCCGGCTGATTGGCGATCAGGTGCAGTGGGAACCGTTCGACCCGCGGGGAGCCGAGCCATTCGTCGGGTTCGTACCAGGTGGGGTGCCCGGCGCAGTCGTCGTAGCCGAACGAGTCGATATCGGCGGAGAAGATCTCGAGCAGTCCGCTGGGAGTCCGCAGCGGGTTCGCCGCGGGATCGGACCGGAAGTCCTCGAAGAGGGTCAGATCGTCCTCGGTCCGCATCCGGACCGGTCCGCCGTACCAGAAGTCGTCGAAGGGCGGCGGGTCCTCGGTGCGCCGGTCGTCGGCGAGGACGAAACCGCGCCACTGCTCGTAGAGGTGTTCGAGCCACTCCCGGGAGGTCCGGCCCTCGGTGAACTGCTCGCCGAAGCCGAGGCGGTGGGCGAGAGCGGTGCAGGTGTCGTAGTCGTCGCGGGCGTCGGCGAAGCGTGGGACGGCAGCCTGCATCGCGACGAGCAGCGGATCGTTGCGCGTGCACGTCAGGTCGTCGCGCTCGAGCGCCGTGGTCGACGGCACGACGATGTCGGCGTGCTTGGCCATCGGCGTCCAGTACGGGTCGTGGACGACGATCGTGTCGGGCCGCTGCAGGGCGCGGCGGAGCCGGCCGATGTCCTGGTGGTGGTGGAAGGGATTGCCACCCGCCCAGTACACGAGCCGGATGTCCGGGAAGGTCAGGCGACGGCCGTCGTAGTCGAACTGCTCCCCCGGTCGCAACAGCAGGTCGGAGATCGCGGCGACGGGGATGAAGTCCTCGACGTCGTTGTTGCCCTGGAACAGGGTGGGCAGCGGATACGGGACGGGCGCGAGACCGGGTTCGTTCATCGAACCGTAGCCGTGGCCGAAACCGCCCCCGGGAACGCCGAGTTGGCCGAGCATCGCGGCGAGGGTCACGCCCGCCCAGGGCGCCTGCTCGCCGTGCCGCACGCGTTGCAGCGACCATGTGACCGACACCAGGGTGCGGCCACGGGCCATGCGTCGCGCGAGGTCGACGAGGGTTCCGGCCGGGATGCCCGACAGTCCGGCGGCCCACTCGGGGGTCTTCGGGACGCCGTCGGTGCGGCCGAGCAGGTACTCCTCGAAGCGGTCGTAACCGGTGCAGTAGCGGTCGAGGAACTCACGGTCGGCCAGACCCTCGGTGGCCAGGACATAACCGAGGGCGAGCATGATCGCGACGTCGGTGCCCGGCCGGGGCGCGAGCCACTCGTGCTCACCGTGCACGTCGCTGCGGATCGGGCTGAACGAGACGATCCGTCCGCCGCGGGCCCGCATCCGGTCGAGGGCGTCGCGGGTGGGGTGATCGCTCGTGCCGCCGTCGTTGACGGCGGTGTTCTTCAGCGGGATCCCGCCGAAGCACACCATCAGATCGGTCTCGCGGGCGATGACCTCCCAGGAGGTCGAGCGCGCGAACAGTTTCCAGTGGGTGCCTACGACGTGCGGCATGATCACGCCGGTCGCGCCGAGCGAGTAGGAGTGCACCGAGCGGGTGTAGCCGCCGAACATCTTCAGGAAGCGGTGCACCTGGCTCTGTGCGTGGTGGAACCGGCCCGGGGCGGACCAGCCGTAGGAGCCGCCGAAGATCGCCCGGTTGCCGTGCCGGTCCTTTACGCGCTGCAGTTCGCCCGCGAGGATCTCGGTGAGTTCGTCCCACGAGACCGCGACGTACTCGTCGTCGCCGCGTCGTGTGCTCGGTCCCGGTCCGTTCTCGAGCCAGCCGCGACGGACGGCCGGACCGGCGATGCGAGCACGGTGCCGCACCGATCCGGGGATGTTCCCGAGGATCGGTGAGGGGTCGCGGTCCCCGGCGTAGGGCCGCACGGCGACGACCTCGCCGTCGCGTGCCTGCGCCGAGAACATCCCCCAGTGCGCCATCTGGGAGAACAGACGACCTTCTCCCTCGGGTGGCACCGCGCTCGTCGAGGTCACGTCAGGGCAGCGACGCGACGAGGGCTTCGACGTCGACCCGCGGTCCGGTGAAGAAGGGGGTCTCCTCCCGGACGTGCAGGCGCGCGTCGGTGGCACGCAGGTCGCGCATGAGATCGACGATGCGGTGCAGTTCCGGCGCCTCGAAGGCGAGGATCCACTCGTAGTCGCCGAGCGCGAAGGCCGGAACGGTGTTGGCGCGGACATCGGGGTAGCCGCGGGCCGCCATGCCGTGGTCGGCGAGCATCTTGCGACGCTGCTCGTCGGGCAGGAGGTACCACTCGTAGGACCGCACGAAGGGGTACACGCACACGTAGTTGCCCGGCTCCTCCCCCGCGATGAAGGCGGGCAGGTGGCTCTTGTTGAACTCCGCGGGTCGGTGCAGTGCGGTGTTCGACCAGACCGGGGTGCTCGCGCGGCCGAGGATCGTGGTGCGCCGGAAGTCGGCGTACAGCTTCTGCAGATCCTCGATGTGCTCGGCGTGCGTCCAGATCATGAAATCGGCGTCCGCGCGGGTGCCGGCCACATCGTAGATACCGCGCACGATCACGTCGGTGTCGTCGAAGCGGGCGAAGAACGCTTTCGCGTCCTCGATCGCCGCGGCGCGGTCGTCGCCGAGGACGCCGGGCCGGACCTGGAAGACCGACCACATCGTGTAACGGAGGGTGGAATTGAGCTTGTCGTAGTCGAGACGTGCCATGACGTTCATCCTTCCATTCGTGCAGTCAGGCGTGCGGCTGCAGCCGTGCCTGTTGCGACACATGCGGGTACACCCACACCGTGCAGCATCGCGCCGGCGACCTCGAGTCCGTCGATCCCTGCGATCTCGGCCTCGAAGGCGGCGACGATCTCGCCGTGGTGTTCGCGGTACTGCGGCAGCCCGCCGTGCCACCGCTGCACGAAGGCGGCCACCGGTTCGGCGTCGACTCCGGTGACGGTCGCGAGATCCGCGCGGGCCAGCGCAATCAGGTCGGCCTCGGACGCGTCGACGAGCGCGTCGTCGCCGAACCGTCCGAACGACGCACGCGCGAGTGCGACGGGACGTTCGGCGAGGTGCGGCCACTTGCGGCTCGACAGCGTGAAGGCCTTCGCCGACAGTTCCTCCCCCGTCGCGACGAGGATCCCGGAGTTCTGCGGCAGGCCGGCGTCGTGCGGCAACGCGAGCGCGACCACCACCGACGAGGCGAGCGGGATCTGCGCGACGCACTGCGCGGCGGATCGGACACTGTCGGAGAGCAGCCGGGCGGCGTCCGGGGCGGGCACGGCGAGCACCACACCGTCGACCTCGCCGAGCGGATCGACCGACCACCGGCCACCGCTGCGCTTCAGTCCGGATGCGGCTGTGCCGTAGAGGAACTCGGCGTCGGCCTCACGGACGAGGGCTTGGATCAGCACGCCGTAGCCCTCGCGCAGCGTCCCGAAGACCGGGGCGTCCGACTTCGGGGGCAGAGCGCGGGCGACGGCGTCGCTCAGGCTCGTCGCGCCGGCGTCGAGGGCCGCGGCGAGCGTCGGGACGGTGGCACGGACACCCGCGGTGTCGGACAGCCCCGAGTACACCCCACCGAGCAGCGGGTCGACGCTGCGCTGCACCACCTGCTCACCGAAGCGGGATCGGACGAGATCCGCGACGGAGACGTCGGAGTCCCGGTCCCAGTGGAACGGCACTGTGGGTTCGGCGGCAATGCGCGCCAGGGTCTCGTCGTCGACGAGACCCTCCACGGCCTGCGCCGAGGCGGGGATGCCCATGAGCGTGCCCGCCGGCAGCGGATGCAGTCGCGCGTCGGCGTACAGGAGCGGACGGGCAGCCGAGGGGTGGACGATGTGGGCGCTCAGGCCGAGTTCCTCGACGAGCGCGACCACCTCGGGTCGGCGTGCGATGAACGCCTCGGCGCCGACGTCGACAGGATCACCCGCGAGCGGGACCGTGCGGAGCTTGCCGCCGAGCCGCGACGATCGCTCGAGCACGACGATGCGGGCGGCGGCGCCGAGCGAACGACGCAGCCGATACGCGGCGACGAGCCCGCTGATCCCACCGCCGACGACCGCGACCGTCGGCGGGGTCACAGCGAATGCACCAGCTCGACCACTCGGGTGATGGCATCGGGATCGGTGTCGGGCAGCACGCCGTGACCGAGATTGAAGATGTGTCCGATGGCGCCGGCCTCGAGAGCACGGTCGGCCTCGGCGACGATGCGGCGCACCTCGCGTTCGACGACCTCCCGGCCCGCGAACAGAATCGCGGGGTCGAGGTTGCCCTGCAGGGCCTTGCCGGGGCCGACGCGGGTCGCGGCGACGTCGAGCGGGATGCGCCAGTCGACGCCGACCACGTCGGCGCCCGCCTCACCCATGGCGCCGAGGAGCTCACCGGTGCCGACACCGAAGTGGATGCGCGGCACCCCCGCACCGGCGATCTCGGCGAAGACACGCTCGGAGTGCGGCAGGACGTACTCGCGGTAGTCGGCGAGCGAGAGGGCACCGGCCCACGAGTCGAAGAGCTGGACGGCGTCGACACCGGCACCGATCTGCGCGCGCAGGAAGGCGATGGCGACGTCGGTGAGCTTGCCGAGGAGGGCGTGCCAGGTCTTCGGGTCGGCGTGCATGAGCGCCTTGGTGCGCTCGTGGTTGCGGCTCGGGCCGCCTTCGACGAGATATGAGGCCAAGGTGAAGGGCGCGCCCGCGAACCCGATGAGCGGGGTGTCGCCGAGTTCGCGGGTCAGCAGACCGACCGCGCGGGCGACCGCTCCGACCTCTTCGGCCTCGAGGGTCGGCAGCGCGGTGACGTCGGCGGCGGTGCGGACGGGGTTCGCGACGACCGGGCCCGTGCCGGCGACGATGTCGAGGTCGATCCCGGCGGCCTTGAGCGGGACGACGATGTCGGAGAAGAGGATGGCGGCGTCGACCTTGTGCCGCCGCACCGGCTGCATCGTGATCTCGCAGACCAGTTCGGGGTCGAAGCACGATTCGAGCATGCCGATCCCGGCCCGGATCTCCCGGTACTCGGGCAGGGAGCGGCCGGCCTGGCGCATGAACCACACGGGCCGGTGGGCCGGCTTCTCACCGCGCGCGGCCGCCAGCAGGGGCGCATGGGGCAGGATCCTCCGCGCGGGGTACTCCGCGGGCACCGCAGATCCGACGTTCGTGTTCTCCAAGCCGGTCATCGATCCTCGTTCTTCGGGCACTGCGCGCCGTCGCGCAGGGCAGCGTCTGCCGGGTCGCACACAGGACGTGTGGTCCGGACCCGCTGCCCATGCTGCCACGCCCGTGCCGTTCGCCGGAATCGGCGCGCCTCCCGCGTGCGGTGCGTCACCGGCACTAACCTCCGCCTGGTGACCACCTCGCCCGCCGAGCCGGCCCGCTTCCGTTCCGCAGTCGATGCGATGAACGCGGCCACCGTGCGCCCGGAGATCGAGGTCGGGCCGATCCGACCCCCGCAACGGCTCGCCCCCTACAGCTACGCACTGGGCGCCGAGGTCCTGCACGACGAGACGGACCGGGTGCCCGAGCAATCCGAGGGCGACGCGTTCGGCCGCCTCATCCTTCTCTACGACCCCGACGGCGACGAGGCGTGGCACGGGACCACCCGGCTCGTCTCGTACATCCAGGCCGACGTCGACGAGAGCCTGGCAGCGGACTCGCTGCTGCCGGAGGTCGCGTGGAGTTGGCTCGTCGACGCCCTCGCCGCGCACGGTGAACCGCTCACGGCGCTCGGCGGCACGGTGACCGCGACGACCTCCGTACGGTTCGGGGACATCGCGGGCCCGGGACGCGCCCACCAACTGGAACTGCGCGCGTCGTGGACTCCGCAGTCCGACATGCTGACCCTGCACGTGGAGGCGTTCTGCGACGTCCTCGCATATGCCGCGGGTCTGCCTCCGGCGGGGGTCGCGCGACTCCAGCGGTGAAAACCTGCGCAATCCGACCGGATTTCTAGAACCTGTTCTACTCTTGATCCATGCAGCGTCTCAGCGGGCTCGATGCCGGTTTCCTCTACCTCGAGACCCCCAGTCAGCTCCTCCACATCTGCGGGCTGATCGTGCTGGATCCGTCCACCGTCCCGGGCGGCTACGACTACGTGAGCCTGCGCAACGAACTCGAAGCGCGCCTCACCGCCGTACCCCAGTTCCGGATGAAGCTCGCCGACAGCAGGTTCAACCTCGACCATCCGGTCTGGGTCGACGACCACGACTTCGACCTCGACCGGCACATCCACCACGTCGGCGTGCCCGCCCCGGGCAGCCGGACCGAGCTCGCGGAGCTGTGCGGACACATCGCCGCGCAACCCCTGGATCGCTCCCGGCCACTATGGGAGATGTGGTTCGTCGACGGTCTCGACGACGGCAGGATCGCCGTCATCGCGAAAATGCATCACGCCGGAGTGGACGGGGTCTCCGGTGCCGCACTCATCGCGCAGCTGTGCAGCCTCGACCCGGCCGATCCCCGGCCCGAACCGGTGCAGTGGGGTGCCGGCGACGCGAACGATCTCGCCATCGCGATCGCCGGAGCCCTCAACGTCGCCCGCCGGCCTCTCCACCTGCTGCGGATCCTTCCCGGCGCGGTCACATCGCTGACCTCCTGGATCGCCCGCGCCCGACGCGGCGACGCCATGCCCGCGCCGTTCACGGCGCCGCGCACCCCGTTCAACTCCACCATCACCGGACACCGCACCGTCGGCTTCGCCGAGCTGAACCTCGACGACGTGAAGCTGGTGAAGAACGTCTTCGGCGTCACCGTCAACGACGTGGTGATGGCGGTGTGCGCCGGCGCGCTACGCCGATATCTGGAGCGGCGCAGCGAGCTGCCCGACTCCCCGCTCATCGGGATGATCCCGGTCTCGGTCCACGGCAGGTCGGATCGGCCGGGACGCAACCAGGTCTCGGCGATGTTCGCCGACCTCCACACACACATCGCCGACCCCGCAGAGCGGCTGCGGGCACTCTCGGAAGCGAACGCGGTGGCCAAGGAACACAACGCCGACCTCGGCGCGAACCTGCTGCAGGACTGGTCCCAGTTCCTCGGCGCGGCCGTGTTCGCCCCCGCGATGCGCGCCTACGCCGGACTGCGGCTCGCCGACCGGCACCCGGTGATCCACAACCTCGTTATCTCCAACGTGCCCGGACCTCCCGTGCCGCTGTACTTCCTGGGCGCCCGCATGACGGCGATGTACCCCTTCGGCCCGATCTTCCACGGCGCAGCGCTCAACATCACGGTGCTCTCCCTCGACGGCAGGCTCGACATCGGTCTGATCTCGTGTCCCGATCTCGTCCCCGACCTGTGGAAACTCGTCGACGACTTCTCTCCCGCCCTCGAGGACCTCATCCTCGCGGCCGGCGCGGAGAACGACGACATCCTCACATCGGATGTGGAGCGCGACGATGTCGTCTCGCAGGAGAGGTGACGGTGTTCTGAGGGGAGTTCGCGAGGCGTCGAGCGGGTCCGTGCGTGTCCACCGATCGGACGTTCCGGACAGGAACGGAATTGCACACGGGGACGACACCGCTAGAGTCACGCCCATGCCGGCACAGAACGACGAGGACGAGCAGAAGAGCACGAGCGTGACCACGGTGCCGCTCCTCGAACCCCGCGACGGCGTCCCGGAGGTCGTCACCACGGCGCGCGGGGTCGCCGACGCGGCAGCGATGCTCGCGCAGGGACACGGCCCGCTCGCCGTCGACGCCGAACGCGCATCGGGCTACCGCTACTCCGGGCGCGCCTATCTCGTACAGCTCCGTCGTGACGGCGCCGGCACGGTGCTGCTCGATCCCATTCCCACGCGGGACGACCTCGCTCCCCTGACCGAGGTGATCAACGACCTCGAATGGGTCCTGCATTCCGCCGACCAGGATCTCCCCGGCCTGGCCGAACTCGGACTCCGTCCGGCGAAGTTGTACGACACCGAACTCGCCGGTCGCCTCGCCGGATTCCCCCGCGTCGGTCTCGCCGCGATCGTGGCCGAGACCCTCGGCCTCGAACTGCGCAAGGGCCACGGTGCGGCGGACTGGTCGACGCGACCGCTTCCCGACTCGTGGCTCAACTACGCCGCGCTCGACGTCGAACCACTCGTGGAACTCCGCGACGCGATGGCGAGCGAACTCGAGCGGCAGAACAAGACCGAGTGGGCCGCTCAGGAATTCGAGCACATCCGGCTCGCGGGGCCGCCCGCTCCGAAGCCCGATCGGTGGCGGCGCACGTCCAAGATCCACGCGATCAAGGACCGACGCCGCCTGGCGATCGTCCGGGAACTGTGGACCACCCGCGACGAGATCGCCGCCCGGCGTGACATCGCCCCGGGGCGCATCCTTCCCGACTCCGCGATCATCGCCGCCGCGGAGGCGAATCCCACGAGCGTCGAACAGTTGCAGGAGCTTCCGGTTTTCGGCGGTCCGCGGCAGCGGCGTTCCTCCCGTGCGTGGTTCAACGCGATCGAGCGGGCCCGTGCACTGCCGGAGGACCGGCTCCCACCTCTCACGCCGCCCCTGACCGGGCCTCCCCCGGCCGGCCGGTGGTCGCGTCACCACCCTGAGGAGGCCGCACGTCTCGCCCTCGCGCGCGGCGAACTCACCGCTCTGAGCGAGGAAGTCGCCGTTCCCGTCGAGAACCTGATCAGTCCCGAACTCGTTCGGCGCCTGTGCTGGGACTGGGACGTCTCCGACGGGGCCGACGTCGAGGAGTACATCGACGGCCGCTTCGCCGAGGGCGGGGCACGGCCGTGGCAGCGCGCGCTGACCGTGCCGCGACTCGCGAAGGCCCTGACGGCGGAGAACTGATCTCCGCCGTCTGCTCTGCGTGCCATCTACTTCCGGCGGCTGCCGCGTCCTGGACATCACATCGAGGCCGAAGAACCGCTCGTACACGTCGCGGCCGCCGTGGAACATCACCGCGGCGATCCACAACTGGAGCCTCGGATCGAAGGCGTTGTATCCGTCGGAGCGGACCGGTGCGTGGGCGCGGTCGACGAAACGCACCACCCTGCGCCGTTCCTCGTCGTCGCCGAACGCCACGAGGAAGAGGTACGCGCTCGTGTTCCGGAAACGTGTGACGGGATCGATGAGCGCCCTGCTGTGTTCCACCACACCGTGCTCTACCGGAGGCAGAGCGATCTCCATGAGGAACCTCCGGGTGAGGTCGGCGGGAACGCCGCTTCACCCACCACACCCCGTACGGTCGCGTCCGGTCGTCGCCGAGTCATGGAACGGGACTGTATTTCCAGATCGCACGGTGTCAAGCGGAGGTCCTCACCGCTCGGGCAGGTCGCAGACAGAGCGACGGCGCGGAGAGAATATTTCTTAACTTCTTACCCACTCGGAGGCGTCGCCACACTCCATGCCGCGTTCGAAGTCCGCCTTGTGGGCGAGTTCTCGCCGGAAACGTCGAGTCGGCCGTTCACCCCGGCGTAATGTTCCCCTGAAGAAAACACACTGTGTCCAACCCTTTTCCCGCTCTCGCGGCCAGTCCGATCCAGGAGTTCCTCGGTGACCCAACCATCGACCGCACACGCCGCGAAAGTCATCGCCGTGACCGTCGCGGCGGCCGTGGGCGGTTTCCTGTTCGGCTTCGACAGCTCGGTCATCAACGGCGCCGTCGACTCCATCCAGGACAACTTCGCGCTCAGTTCGTTCGTGACCGGTTTCGCCGTCGCCATCGCCCTGCTCGGTTGTGCCGTCGGCGCGTGGTTCGCCGGACGCCTCGCCGACAGTTGGGGCCGCAAGCGGGTGATGCTCCTCGGCTCCGCCCTGTTCGTCATCTCGTCGATCGGGTCCGGTCTGGCCTTCAGCGTTCCCGATCTCATGCTGTGGCGTGTGCTCGGCGGCCTCGGCATCGGTATCGCGTCGGTCATCGCACCGACCTACATCTCCGAGATCGCACCCGCTCGCTACCGTGGCGCCCTCGCATCACTGCAGCAGCTCGCCATCACTCTCGGCATCTTCGCGGCCCTGCTGTCCGACGCGGTGCTGCAGAACGCCGCCGGTGGAGCGTCGAACGAGCTGTGGTGGAATCTCGAGGCCTGGCGGTGGATGTTCCTCGTCGGCGTCGCGCCTGCCGTCCTCTACGGTGTACTGGCGCTGACGATCCCGGAGTCCCCCCGCTATCTCGTCGGCAAGGACATGGACGAAGAGGCTGCGGCCGTCCTGGCCAACGTCACGGGCGAGCTCCGGCCCGACGAGCGTGTCCGCGAGATCCGGCTGACGCTGCGACGCGAGTCGAAGGCGTCCTTCGGCGACATCCGCGGCCCGGTCTTCGGTCTGCAGCCGCTGGTGTGGGTCGGCATCACGATGGCCGTCTTCCAACAGTTCGTCGGTATCAACGCGATCTTCTACTACTCGACGACACTGTGGAAGTCGGTGGGCTTCACCGAGAACCAGTCGTTCACGACCTCGGTGATCACCGCCGTGATCAACGTGGTCATGACGTTCGTCGCGATCCTGTTCGTCGACAAGATCGGTCGCCGTCCGCTGTTGATGACCGGTTCGATCGGCATGTTCGTCAGCCTGCTGCTCGCCGCGATCGCCTTCTCGCAGGCGGTCGGCAGCGGTGAGGACGTCGAACTTCCGGCACCGTGGGGTGCGCTCGCCCTCGTCGGCGCGAACGCCTTCGTGATCTTCTTCGCCGCCACCTGGGGTCCGATCATGTGGGTGATGCTCGGCGAGATGTTCCCGAACCGCATGCGCGCGGTGGCCCTCGGTATCAGCACCGCCGCCAACTGGATCGCGAATTTCACGGTGACACTGGCGTTCCCACCACTCACCTCCGCGGTCGGCCTGTGGTTCCTGTACGGACTGTTCGCGTTCTTCGCCCTGCTGTCGTTCTTCTTCGTCAAGGCCAAGATCCCCGAGACCAAGGGCATGGAACTCGAGGAGATGCAGAGCTAACCGATACAGACGCCAGGGGCGGTATCCGGATCACCGGATACCGCCCCTGGCGTTTGCTCACCTGCGTCGGTCGGACTCAGCCCGCTTCGCGGTCGGACTGCTCGACCGCCGACGGTCGCGATCGCTCCTCGGGTTCGCTGTCGAGGCCGGCGACCCAGCCGGTGACCTGACGCGCCACGTCCTGGGCAGTCAGACCGAGTTCGGCGTGGATCTCGTTGCGGGAGGCGTGATCGAGGAACTTCTGCGGCACCCCGAGATCGCGGGCGGGCACGTCGACGCCGTTGCGGCGCAACGCGGCGGAGACCGCCGAGCCGACACCACCGTGGAGGCCGCTGTCCTCGATTGTGACGACGATCCGGAAGCCGCGTGCGAGGTCGACCACCGCGTCGGGCACGGGGAACACCCATCGCGGGTCGACGACCGCGGCGTCGATGCCCTGCCTGGAAAGACGATCGGCGACGTCGAGTGCGAGACCGGCGAAGGCGCCGACCGCGACGATCAGTGCGTCGCCGCGCCGCGACGACGGCATCCGCAGCACGTCGACCGTGCCGTCGAGACGCTCGATCGCCGGGATGTCTTCTCCCACCGAGCCTTTGGGGAACCGGAGGACGGTCGGGCCGTCGGAGACGTCGAGCGCCTCACCGAGTTCCTCGCGCAGTGTCGCCCCGTCGCGCGGAGCGGCGACCCGGATGCCGGGAACGATGCCCAGCAGGGACAGATCCCACATACCGTTGTGGCTGGCTCCGTCGGAACCCGTGACACCCGCGCGGTCGAGCACCACGGTGACCGGCTGCCGCAGCAGCGCGACGTCCATGAGCAGCTGGTCGAACGCGCGGTTGAGGAAGGTCGAGTAGACGGCGACGACGGGATGCATTCCGCCGAGCGCGAGACCCGCCGCCGACGTCACCGCGTGCTGTTCGGCGATGCCGACGTCGAAGGTGCGCTCGGGGAACCGTTCGCCGAACTTGGCGAGGCCGGTCGGTCCGGGCATCGCGGCGGTGATCGCCACGACGTCCTCCCGCTTCTCCCCCAGCGCGATGAGTTCGTCGGAGAAGACCGACGTCCAGTCGGGAGCGGAGGCGGACTTCGCCCGGCCTGTGCGCGGATCCATCACGCCGGTGGCGTGCATCTGATCGGCGAGATGGTTCTCGGCGGGCGCGTAGCCCGCTCCCTTGCGGGTGACGGCGTGGACGAGGACCGGACCGCCGTACGCCTTCGCGCGACGCAGCGCCGATTCCATCGCCTGCTCGTCGTGCCCGTCGACCGGGCCGAGATACTTGATGCCCAGATCGGTGAAGAGCACCTGCGGGCTGACCGCGTCCTTCACACCGGCCTTCATGCCGTGCAGCACCGAGTAGGCCGCCGAGCCGATCCAGGGGATCCGCTTGACGATGCGCCGACTGTTGTCGAGCACCTTCTCGTAGCCGGGCTTGAGGCGCAGCGCCGCGAGGTGCTCGGCGAGACCGCCGATCGTGGGCGCGTAGGAGCGGCCGTTGTCGTTGACGACGATCACCATCGAACGGTTCTGCCCGGCGGCGATGTTGTTGAGCGCCTCCCAGCACATACCGCCGGTCAGCGCGCCGTCGCCCACCACGGCCACCACGGTCCGATCGGACTGTCCGGACAGCGAATAGGCCTTGGCGAGTCCGTCGGCGTACGACAGGGCCGCCGAGGCGTGCGACGACTCGATCCAGTCGTGTTCGCTCTCCGCGCGGCACGGGTAGCCGGACAACCCGCCTTTCTGCCGGAGACCGTCGAACTCGTCGCGACGACCGGTGAGGATCTTGTGGACGTAGGCCTGGTGACCGGTGTCGAAGAGGATCGGATCGCGTGGCGAATCGAACACCCGGTGCAGAGCGATGGTCAGCTCGACGACGCCGAGATTGGGACCGAGGTGACCCCCGGTCGCCGCGACCTTCTCGACCAGGAATTCCCGGATCTCCCCCGCGAGCTCGGTGAGCTCCACAGGAGAGAGTCGACGTAGATCGTCGGGCGACTGGATGCGGGACAGAACACCCAACTGGAACAGCTCCCTCCGGCTCGTGCCTCACGCTCGTCGCGCGAGTGATTTCCTCAGTCTACGGAGCGCGGGAACGGAGCGTCTCCCGCCACCGCCTCGCTTCCGCGTGATCTCCTGGTCACCGGCGGACGGATCGTCCGCCGGTGAGCGAGGTCACCCTCACGAGGAGATGTCGGCGCGATCGGCCGGCGACTTCTCCTCGACGAGGTCGATGGTGGTGCGCAACGCCTGGTTCGGGATCAGCACCACTGCCACCAGGGTAACGACCGCGAACGCCGCCGCCACGAGGAAGAGGGTCGCCGTCGCGTCGCCGTAGGCGGCACGGATGACTTCGGCCACCGGCTCGGGCAGCTGGGAGAAGTCGAGGCTTCCACCCGATCCGCCGCCGGAGGTGTCCACACCGAGCTTCGCGAGACCGTCGGCGGAGATCGTCGCGACACGGGACGCGAGGATCGAACCGAGCACCGACACACCGATCGCGCCACCGAAGGTGCGGAAGAAGGCGACCGAGCTGCTTGCGGCGCCGATGTTGCGCACGCTCACGGTGTTCTGCACGGCGAGGACGAGGTTCTGCATCAGCATGCCGGTGCCCAGACCCACGATCGCGATGTACACGCTGATCAGCGTGAGCGAGGTGAGGTGGTCGACAGTGCCGAGCAGGCCGAAACCGACCATCTGCAGGATCGCGCCGCCGATCAGGAAGCCCTTCCACTTGCCGAAGCGCGTGATGAGCCCACCGGAGAGCATCGACGAGACGAGCGTGCCGGCGACCATCGGGATGGTGAGCAGACCGGCGACCGTCGGGCTGTAGGCCCGCGAGGTCTGGAAGTACTGGCCGAGGAAGGTGGTGGCGCCGAACAGACCGATACCGACGGCCACGGACGCGATGATCGCGAGACCGGTGGTGCGTTCGGTGACGATCTTCAGCGGGATGATCGGATCGGCGACCTTCGTCTCGACGATCAACGTCGCGACGAGCAGGACGATGCCGGCACCGACGTACAGGGCGGACTCGACCGAGATCCACTCGTAGTAGCCGGCCTTGCCGGCGAAGGACACCCAGACGAGCAGGACGCTCACCGCGGCGGTGATGAGCGTGGCGCCGAACCAGTCGATGCTCACGTTCTCCTTGCGGACGGTCGTGACATGCAGCGTGCGCTGCAGCAGGATCAGCGCGACAACGGCGATCGGAACGCAGACGTAGAAGCACCAGCGCCAGCCGAGGAGGTCGACGATGACACCACCGAGCACGGGTCCACCCGACATGGCGACGGCCATGACGGCGCCCATGTAGCCGGAGTACCGGCCACGCTGGCGGGGCGGGATGATGCTGCCGATGATCGCGACGACGAGAGCGGTCAGACCACCCATGCCGATGCCCTGGATCACGCGGGCGGCGAGCAGGACCGGCACGTTG
Organism: Rhodococcus sp. Chr-9; assembly: GCF_000801125.1. Classification (NCBI taxonomy): domain Bacteria; kingdom Bacillati; phylum Actinomycetota; class Actinomycetes; order Mycobacteriales; family Nocardiaceae; genus Rhodococcus; species Rhodococcus sp. Chr-9. The sequence continues at coordinate 408,450 of NZ_JTIZ01000122.1, read as the reverse complement.
TGCGCGATACCGGCCAGGACCGAGCCGATCACGAAGACCAGGATCCCGAGCTGGACGAGCAGCTTCTTGTTGAACAGGTCGGCGAACTTGCCCCAGATGGGCGTCGACGCGGCGTTCGCCAGCAGCGCCGTCGTGATGACCCAGGCGTACTGGGTCTGCGTGCCGTTCAGATCCGCGATGATCGTCGGCAGGGCGGTCGAGACGATGGTGCTGCTCAGCAGCGCCGTGAAGAGGGCGGCGAGGAGGCCCGACAGCACGACGAGGATCTCGCGGTGCGTCATCTGCTCCTCGGCTGCCGGAGCATCCGGCTGCGCTCCCTGTCCGGAGACTGTGGTCATGAATTGGTCCTTCGAGTATCGATGACGAGCGGAGCCAGGGAGGAGGTGAGACGTTCGAGCGTCGTGATGGCGCCTGCGATCTCGTCCTCGTGCCAGTCCGAGAGTTCTGCGGAGAGCCGTTCGGTCCGGCGCTTCTTCACGATGTCGAGGATCTCGATACCCGCGACCGAACAACTCACCCGATGAGCACGACGATCGTCGGGATCGGGATGTCGATCCACGAGGCCTCGCTCGACGAGTTCGGCGATCTGTCTGCTCAACGACGACTGGCTGACGCACATTTCGACGGCGAGCTCGCTGGGCCGGCACTCCCCCATCCGTGCGAGCACGAACAGCACCGCGACGAGCGCGGAAGGAAGCACATCGGTGTCGTGGTGCACGAGTGCACCGCGCAGCGTGCGACCGAACATGAAGATGGCGTCGGCGAGTTCGTGGGCCTGAGCCTTTTCCGGCACAGCGAACCTCCGTCGGAATGAACTAATTGATTACGTCATGCAACTATACAGATTAGTTGCGTACTACAAGCAATCTCTTTTCACGTCACACCAACTGTTGGATGCGGCCCTCGTCACACCTCGCCCCGAGCGGGTGCGACGGGAACCCGGTTCAACGGGTGAACAGTCCGATGCACTCCACGTGATGGGTGGAGGGGAACGCCGCGAAGGCCCGGACGTCCACCAACTCGAATCCGTGGTCCCGGTACAGCCCCACGTCACGACCGAAGGACGCGGGATCGCAGCCCACGTGGACGATCCGGCGCGGTCCCGCTGCGGCCACGGCGGCCACCACGTCCTTGCCCGCCCCCGCCCGCGGCGGGTCGAGGACGACCACCTCGGGAGCCGGCAGATCGGGAATCACCCGCTCCACGCGCCCGTGACGGAAGGACACCCGGCCGAGGTCGGCGAGCGCCTCGATCCCGTCGTCCACGGCGGTCTTCGACGACTCGACCGACACCACCCGACCGGACGGACCGACCTGCTCTGCGAGCACGGCCGCGAAGACCCCCACTCCGCCGTACAGATCCCATGCCGTCGCACCCTCCGAGGTCTGCGCCCAGTCGGCCACCGCAGCCGAATAGGTCGACGCGGCACCGCGGTGGGCCTGCCAGAAACCGGTCGGCGCCAACCGCCACTCGCGTTCGCCGACCCGCTCGACCACACGTCCCGAGCCTTCGATCACCTTCTCCGGACGGCGCGCGTTCACCGCCGCCCGCCGCGACGCCGCGCCGCGCCGGCCCTGCCGTCGCGCACCACCCGAGAGGACCGGAGGTGCGATCTCCACCACGTGCCGCCGGCCGTCCGCGTCGAGTACGACCTGCAGCTCCGCTCCCGGCTGCCACACACGATCGGTGAGGCCGACGTAGGCGTGCGGATCGATCTGCGGGCACGCCAGTTCCGGGACGACCTCGTTGCTGCGGTACCGGCGGTATCCCGGGTTCCCCACCACGTCCACCGCGAGCCGGACCCGGGTGCGCCACAGGGTGCCGTTGGACGCACCGCCCGGCACCTCCTCGACGGTCACCTCGCGGTCCACCCCACCGAGCCGGCGCAGCTGCTCGGCCACCACCGCGCCCGTGAAACGGCGTTGCGCCTCGACGGTCATGTGCGCGAGGTCGCAGCAACCCGCCCCTCCCGGACCGGAGATCGGGCAGACCCGATCGACGCGGTCCTCGGACGCCTCGAGCACGTCCTCCACGTCGGCGAAGCAGAACGACCCGCCCCGATCCTCGGTGACCCGAGCGAAGACACGCTCCCCCGGCAGTCCGTGCCGCACGAACACGACGCGCCCCTCGAACCGCGCGACACACGCACCACCGTGGGCGGGATTGCCGAGGATCACCTCGATCCTCCGGCCGGACCAATCCGTACGCGGGTGTGCCTGACGATTCACCGCGGTTCCTCCTCGTTGTCCAACTGTCGATCCTGCCCGTTGGGGGCGGCCCGCCCCACCGCACCGGCGTCCGCGGACGAGCGCAGCTGCCAGGGCACACTCGTCACCATCACTCCCGGCTGGAAGAGGAGCCGGCTCTTGAGCCGCAGGGCGCTCTGGTTGTGGAGCAGTTGCTCCCACCAGTGCCCCACCACGTACTCGGGGATGAAGACGGTCACGACGTCGCGGGGAGAATCGCGCCGCACCCGGCGGACGTAGTCGAGGACGGGCCGCGTGATCTCCCGGTAGGGCGACTCGACGACCTTCAACGGCACGGTGAGATCGCTCTTCTCCCATTCGAGTACGAGACGCCGGGTGCTCTCGTCGTCGACGTTCACGGTGATCGCCTCGAGGGTGTCGGAGCGGGTCGCCCGCGCGTAGGCGAGGGCGCGCATCGTGGGCAGGTGCAAGGTCGAGACGAGCACGATCGAATGGGTGCGGCTGGGCAGCACCCCGTCCCAGTCCGCCCTCTCGAGTTCGGCGGCGACCGTGTCGTAGTGGTGCCGGATCGCCTTCATGAGCCCGAACGCGACGACCATGGTCACCACTGCGATCCACGCCCCGGCGGCGAACTTGCCCGTCAGCACGACCAGCAGCACCACCGACGTGGAGACGCACCCGACGCCGTTGATCAGCCGCGACCGCGCCATGCGGCCCAGCGCCGACGGATCCGTCTCGGTGCTCAGTTCCCGCGTCCAGTGCCGCACCATGCCGGCCTGCCCCAGGCTGAACGCGACGAACACACCCACGATGTACAGCTGGATGAGCCGGGTGACCTCGGCCTCGAAGACCCACACGAAGACGACGGCGATCCCGGCGAGGAAGAGGATGCCGTTGCTGAAGGCGAGCCGGTCGCCGCGGGTGTGGAACTGGCGCGGCAGGTAACGGTTCTGCGCGAGAACCGAACCGAGCACCGGGAATCCGTTGAAGGCCGTGTTGGCGGCGAGCACGAGGATCACGGCGGTGACGATCGTGATCAGGACGAACGCGGCCGGCACCCCCTCGAAGACGGTGTGCGCCAGCTGGGAGAGCAGCGTCTTCTGCTCGTAACCCTCGGGTGCACCGCGCAGCTGGGTGTCGGGATGCTCGGCCACCACCACACCGAGCCGCTCGGCGAGGAAGACCACCCCGAGGAACAGCGTGACGGCGATGCCACCGAGCACCAGCAGGGTCGTCGCGGCGTTGCGTGCCTTCGGCTTCTTGAAGGCCGGCACCCCCGTGCTGATCGCCTCGACACCCGTCAGCGCCGCGCAACCGGACGAGAAGGCGCGCGCGAGTAGGAGGACGAAGGCGAGCGCGGTCAGATCCGTCTGCTCGGCGACGAGTTCGAAGTCCGCCGACTCCGCACGCAGGTCGTCGCCGAGGACGAAGATCCGGAACATCCCGGCCCCGAGCATCACCAGCATGCAGCCCACGAAGGTGTAGGTGAGCACGGCGAACGCCCGGCCGGCGCGCCGGAGTCCGCGCAGGTTCACCGCGGTGAGCAGCACGATCGCGACGACGACGAAGAGCACCTTGTGCCGGGCGACGAACGGGACGGCCGATCCGACCGTCGCCGCCGCGGACGACAGCGACACCGCGACCGTCAGGACGTAGTCGACGAGCAGCGCACTGCCGACGGTCAGCCCTGCCGTGGGCCCGAGATTCTTCGTGGCGACCTCGTAGTCGCCGCCGCCGGACGGGTAGGCGCGCACGGTCTGGCGGTAGCCGGCGACCACGATCACGAGCACGAAGGCGACAGCGAGTCCGATCCACGGCGAGAAGGCGTAGGCGGACAACCCCGCGACGGAGAGGACGAGGAAGATCTCCTCGGGTGCGTAGGCGACCGACGACAGCGCGTCGGAGGCGAAGACCGGCAGTGCGGTGCGCTTGGGCAGCAACTCGTGCCCGAGAGTGTCGCTGCGGAAGGGGCGACCCAGCACGAGCCGCTTCGCCGCGGTGGAAAGCTTGGACACGCGCAAAGCCTATGCGGTTCCGGCCCCGAAGTACCCCTCGGCCGGGTCACGACCTCTCGAAGATCGTCACGCGGTACCGTTCGGATCGGCGGTCCACAGCGGTCCGTCTCGGAAAGATCGACCGGAACGGAGTCCACTGGGGTGTACGTGGTGGTGATGGGGTGCGGTCGGGTCGGTTCGGCGGTGGCCACCGCACTCGTCCGGCTCGGCCACGAGGTCGCGGTCATCGACCGCGATGAGAGCGCGTTCGGACGACTCGGCCCGGACTTCCCCGGGCGCACCGTGCTCGGCATGGGCTTCGACCGCGACGTCCTGATCTCTGCCGGCATCGAACACGCCGACGCCTTCGCGGCGGTCTCGTCCGGCGACAACTCGAACATCATCTCGACGCGCGTGGCCCGCGAGACCTTCGGCGTCGAACGCGTCGTCGCGAGAATCTACGACGCCAAGCGGGCCGCCGCGTACGAGCGGCTCGGCATCCCCACCGTGGCGACTGTGCCGTGGACCACCGACCGTTTCCTGCATGCGCTCACACACGACAGCGAGACCGCCCGCTGGCGCGATCCCACCGGATCCGTCGCCATCGCCGAGGTGAACGTGCACGAGGGGTGGGTCGGACGACGCGTCACCGACCTCGAGGATGCCACGGGTTCGCGCGTCGCGTTCCTGATCCGGTTCGGCACCGGGTTGCTGCCCGACCGCAGGACGGTGCTGCAGGCCGACGACTCCGTCTATATCGCGGCCGTGTCCGGTTCGGTCTCGGAGGCGATCACACACGCCGAGAACCCGCCGGTCGACGAGAACTGACCCGTCCACCCGAGAGGAAGCCCACATGAAGGTGGCGATCGCCGGCGCCGGAGCGGTGGGGCGCTCGATAGCGCGGGAACTGCTGCGCAACGCCCACGAGGTGATGCTCATCGAGCGCAAACTCGACCACGTAGAACCCGAGTCCGTGCCGGACGCGACGTGGGTACACGCCGATGCCTGCGAACTCAGCTCGCTCGAATCCACCGGACTCGAGCAGTACGACGTCGTGATCGCGGCGACGGGCGACGACAAGGCCAACCTGGTCCTCAGCCTGCTCGCGACCACCGAGTTCGGTATTCCACGGGTCGTAGCCCGCGTCAACGATCCGCGCAACGAGTGGCTGTTCGACGAATCGTGGGGTGTGGACGTCGCGGTGTCCACACCGCGCATGCTCGCGGCGCTGGTCGAGGAAGCCGTCACCGTGGGCGATCTGGTGCGGCTGATGACGCTGCGCAAGGGCGCGAACCTGGTGGAGGTCACCCTGCGCGACACCACCGCCCTCGCCGGGAAACCGGTCCGGAAACTGGAACTGCCGCGCGATACGGCACTCGTGGCGATCCTGCGCGGCGGGCGGGTGATCGTCCCTCAGCCGGACGATCCGCTCGAGGGCGGGGACGAACTGCTGTTCGTCACGGCGGAGGACGTCGAGGATGATCTCCGGCAGGCGGTGAACCGCTAGTCGCGGAGCCGGTGCCGACCGGGGAGCCGAGGCTGCCCGTCGTGCGTGCCGTGCTCGTCGCGGGGCTTGTTCGACAGCCCGTCGTCCGTCGCCGGATCGTCGGCCGGCGCGTCACCGACCGTCTCCGAGGGCGCGGGTTCGACGATGCGGTCGGCACGCCGGACCGCCCAGAGGGTCACGAGCAGGGCAAGAGCAGTAAGCGGCCAGCCCATGCCGATCCGGGCCACCGCGAGCCAGCCGGTGCGGTCCTCGTCGTAGAGGTGGTTCTGCACGAGATAGCGACCGAGGAAGACCAGGGTCCACGCGAGGGTCGCGACGTCGTAGGCGCGCACCGCGGTGGTATGCGAACGCCACCGCGATCCCTGGCCGTTGAGCATCCCCCAGATCACGCCCACGAGCGGTCTGCGGACGAGCACGGACAACAGGAATGCGCCCCCGTAGACCAGGCTCGCGTAGATCCCGAAGAGGAAGTATCCCTTCGCGTCGCCGGTGCGATGAGCGATGAAGGCACACAGGGCGACTCCGAAGAAGCCCGAGATCGCGGGCTGGATCGGGGTGCGCTGGATCAGGCGCCACACGAGCACCGCGAGGGCGACGCCCAGCGCGGACCAGATGGCGACGGTGAGGCCCCACAGGCTGTTGACGGGGACGAACACCAGCACCGGCAGCGTCGAATAGACCAACCCGCTGATCCCACCGAGTTGTTCGAGCATCGTCTGCTGGTTGGTGTCGCTCACTCCTACGAGCCTGCCACATCCGGCACAGGGGTACGACCCTGCGTGCACCAGGGGCACCACTCCGCGCGCACAGAGGTCAGGCGGGCTCGCGCAGCTCGTAGTAGGGGTTGTAGATCACCTTGCGTCCGTCGCGTTCGCCGACACGACCGCGGACCATCAACGTACGCCCGGGCTCGATCCCCGGAATGCGCCGACGACCGATCCACACGAGCTGGATCGAGTCGGTCCCGTCGAAGAACTCCGCCTCGACGACGGCGGCAGCGGCACGCGAACACGACTCGACACTGCGAAGACGTCCGTACATGGTCACTTCCTGACCGCGGGCGCATTCGACGACGGGTAGGGCGCCCGTGGAGTGCGAGGATTCGGCCATCTGCTCGGCATCGAGTTCTTCGATGTCCTCGGTGAGCCGCCGTGTGAGCCGACGCAGGTAGCCGGCCGGGGAAGCCATAACACGCTCCTGTACGGAAGGGGCACGGATCTCGCGCCACCGGACTCTTCTTCGCCCGCCACTGTAGACCCATTCTCGCCGGATACAAGTTGCACGGTGCACACGCGCGTGCAGCCGTCGGTCGTCCTGCTGTGCGGGCAGGTGAGCGCGGTCTCCGGGGTTCGATGGTGCAGGATCGTCCGCATGTCCCACAGCGAATCCCCGGTCCCCCCGACCGCCGGCACCGCGGTCGTGCTTCCCGGTACGGGTTCGGACGCATGCTTCGCCGAGAAGGCGTTCGGCGCCGAACTCCGACGGCGGAGCATCATCCCGATCGCCGTCGATCCGGATCCGCGCGGTGTGGTGGCGAGCTATCTCACCGCGCTCGACGAGGCGGCCGAGAACGGGCCGATCCTCGTCGGAGGGGTGTCGATCGGTGCAGCCGTCGCGTTGAGGTGGGCATACGACAATCCGGACCGGGTCGTCGGCGTCCTCGCTGCCCTACCTGCATGGACCGGCGATCCGCGGGAGGCGCCGGCCGCCGCGAGCGCGCGGTGGACGGCCTCCGAACTGCGCGCCCACGGGCTCGATACGGTCACCGCTGCGATGACGGCGTCGAGTCCGCCCTGGCTCGCCCGGGAATTGACGCGTTCGTGGAGCGCCCAGTGGCCCGATCTCCCGTCCGCGCTGGACGAGGCCGCACACTACCGGGCACTCGACGTCGACGAACTGCGTGCCGTGACCGTGCCGGTCGGTATCGCCGCCGCGGTGGACGACGCGGTTCATCCGCTCGCAGTGGGGCGGCAATGGTCGCGGGAGATCCCTCACGCGGAACTCGCGACGGTGACACTCGAACAGGTCGGGGACGACCCCTCCGTGCTCGGGAGGTTGTGCCTCGCCGCGCTCGACAGGATCGTCCCCGTCCCGAACCGATGATCGGTACCGGCCTCAGAAGCCGAGTTGCTGCATCGCCGAACCGGATTCGCCGCGGCGCGGCGGCGTCTGCCGGGCGGGCGGGACCTGCTGCGTCTGCTGGGCGGGCTGTTCCGGCGGGGCCGTCCGCGGAGCGGGCTGCGCCGGAGCTGCGCCCTGTTGCTGCTGCGCGGCGGCCTGCTGTTGCTGCTGCGCGGCGGCCTGCTGTTGCTGCTCCTGCGCCGCGACGAGCTGGCGGGTGAGTGCCTCGGGCAACACGATCGGCAGCGGTGTACGGACCGGATGGGGTTCGGATCCGCGGCGGACGACGGTGCCGGAGATCACCGACCGTGCGATCCCGACGAGTTCGGAGTCGGCTCCGGCGTTCCCCGAGGGCGCCGCGACGACGCAGCGGATCATCCAGCGGAAGCCGTCGACACCGATGAACCGGAGATCCGCGTTCGCGGTCCTGCCGTGCAGTTCGCGACCCCACGGCCCCGATTCGATGCTGACCTCGGCCTTGTCGTTGCGCAGCGTCTCCGCGAGCTCGGCGGCGACCTCACGCCACTGTCCCGGCGACTTCGGTGCGGCGTACGCGGAGACCGTGATGCGCCCGAACTGGGTCACGAGATGGACGTTCTGCGGCGTCCCGTTCGGAGCCATCTCGACCTGGATCTGACCACCGGCCGGCAGCGGTACGAGCACGGATCCGAGGTCGAGACGGGAGGCGGTCACCGTCTCCTCGTCGACCTCGTCGATGTCGTACGGGCCGGAATCGGCCGCACTTCCGGTGGCGTACTCGTCGTACTCCTCGTCGGCGGGCTCGTCGTACGCGCCGAGGTCGCCGGCGGAAGCGGCGTCGGTCGCCTCGATGTTCGACCCGCGGTCCTTGCGGCGTCGTCCGAACATGTCAGGAACCCTCCTTCACGAGGCCGGCGTGCCCGCCGCTCGATCCGTATCCGCCGCTGCCCCGCGCCGTGTCGTCGAGCTCGTCCACTTCGACGAATTCGACGAGTTCGACACGCTGGACGAGCAGCTGCGCGATGCGGTCGCCTCGGCGGAGTTCGACGGCGCGCTCGGTGTCGTGGTTGATCAGACACACCTTGATCTCTCCACGGTAGCCCGCGTCGACCGTCCCGGGAGTGTTCACGACGGACAGACCGAACTTGGCGGCGAGGCCCGAACGCGGGTGGATCAGGCCGACCGTGCCCACGGGCAGCGCGACGGCGATGCCGGTGCCGACGAGCGCCCGCTCCCCCGGGCCGAGGGTCACGTCGACCGACGTGCACAGGTCCACACCGGCGTCACCGGGGTGGGCACGAGTGGGCACGGGGAGCTCCGGATCGAGCCGGCGCAGCGGTATCGGGGGAAGATCGGTCACGTTGTCCGAGACTACTCGCGTGCCGGGTCGCTCCGCCGAGGCGACTATCCTTACGGTGTGTCCCGTTCCTCGCGCACCTCACCGACTACACCTCCGACGGCCGACGCTCCGACCTTCTCGGAGCGGATGTGGGTGCCGTGGTGGTGGTGGCCGATCGGGCTCGGTGTGGCCGCCCTGCTCGCGGCCGAGCTGCACATGGGTGCCCCGGGGATGTACGCGTGGCTTCCCTACGTCCTTCTGCTCCCGGTCCCGATCTGGGTCCTGACCTGGCTCTCACGCAGCCGGGTCGAGGTGGTCGACGGCGAACTCGTCGTCGGTCGCGCACATCTGCCCGTCGACGTGATCTCGCGGGGTGTGGTGGTTCCGGCGTCGGCCAAGAGCGCCGCGATGGGCCGCCAGCTCGATCCGGCGGCGTTCGTCCAGCACCGTCCCTGGGTGCGGACCATGGCGCTCGTCGTGCTCGACGACCCGGAGGATCCGACACCCTACTGGCTGGTGAGCACGCGGCGGCCTGCCGAACTGCTCGCGGCGCTGGGTTGCGACGAGTCGGGCCGCAAGGACGATCCGACCCGCAAGTAGGGCTGTTCGAACGGGCACCGGGTCCCCGGATACGACAGGGCCCGGATACGACACGGCCCCGGATGCCGGGAACAGCAGAGGCTGCCGCGGCGCCGGGGCACGCAGGAGGGAGACGCGGGTGACCACGGCGCATCGTCGTCACCCGGCCTCGTTTCGCACCTATGTCCTCACGCTGCCCTATGTCCTCACGCTGCGCAGTCCCGGCAGATCATGACACCGTTCTCCTCGCTCGCGAGTCTGCTCCGGTGATGCACCAGGAAACAGCTCGAGCAGGTGAATTCGTCGGCCTGCTTCGGGACGACACGCACCGACAGCTCTTCGCCGGACAGATCCGCCCCGGGCAGCTCGAAGGACTCGGCGGTGTCCGATTCGTCGACGTCCACCACAGCGGACTGGGCCTCGTTGCGCCGGGCCTTCAGTTCCTCGAGTGAATCCTCCGACACATCGTCGCTGTCGGTCCGCCGGGGTGCGTCGTAGTCAGTCGCCATTTCCTCTTACCTTCTAGTACTCGTACCGGTAGCCGGCCGGGACACGGACGGTGCTCCCGGCCAGGGCAACGCACGGCCGTCCGTTGGAGTTCCCGACGGGTGTGCCATTGCTGTGGCATACCCGAATTGACTCTGTTTTCGCGCCGCACCGCCCATTCTTGGACGGTTCGGCCGCCGAACAATAGCCGACCTCACGCACGAATATGCAATCGATGCGTGGAAACGCCGGGAATTGTCTGGCAATCGTCATCAACAACACAACGACTCGTGACATTTCCTCGGGTCGGCGGTTCCACCGACCACGTCCGCGACCTCTACAGTGAGTGCGACGAACACGGCATGACACGAGAGGCAGGGCCGCGTGGTTTCCCTGATCACCGAAGGAAGCGCAACCGATGACCGCGGCCGCCCGTTCCGTCGGCGCCGGGTGGTCCCGGCCGCCGTGGCGGGTGCCGTCCTCGCCGCAGGCACGATCGTCGTGTGGTCCTCCGTGTTCACCTCGTCCGAGCCCGTCACGACCACCGTGGCGTGCAACGCTCCCCCGACCGAGGCCATTGACCCCGAAGGCCCGCAACCGGCTCCGCTCGGCGAGGTCGTGGACCGGTCGACGCTGCTCGAGGTCGAACCCGCTCCCCTGACGGCCACCCGGGTGCGCGTCTACAACGCCAACGGCGAACGCGGCCAGGCCACGCACGTGGCCGCTCAGCTGAGCGATTACGGTTTCTCGAGCCCGCCCGACGTGCAGGCCGGCAACGATCCGGTCTACGTCGACCAGAACATGCAGTGCCAGGGGCAGATCCGCTTCGGCGAGGCCGGGCGCGCTGCTGCGTCCTCGGTGTGGTTGCTCGCCCCGTGCGCCGAGTTGGTGCAGGACACACGCGAGGACGACACCGTCGACCTCGCGCTGGGAACCTACTTCCGGGACATCTCCCCCGGGGCGGATGCCGAAGAGGTCCTGCGGGCACTACGCGAGGTCCCGGCAGGCGAGGAGACGGCTCCGCTCGACCTCGATCTACTCACGGCCGCACGCAATGCCCGGTGCTGAATCTCTTTTCACAGACCGTGCATCCTGTTTTTCGTCACTGTTGCGGTAAAAGGTGACGAACCACAATTCATGATGTGACGAAACGGTCAATTCGGAATTGCGTCGAGCGCTCCGATTTCGGCGAGCAGAGTTTCGAAATCGGCCGCGATCCCCGGCGCGGCCGCGACCGTGAGTTCCCCGTCGTCCCCGGTGCCGCTCGGGACACGCACCACCGCACCGGCTTCCGCAGCGACGAGCGCCCCCGCCGCCCAGTCCCAGGGACCGAGTCCGTGTTCGTAGTGGGCGTCGACCCTGCCGGCCGCGACCATGCACAGGTCCAGGGCGGCCGCTCCGACACGCCGGATGTCGCGCACCCTCGGTAGCAGCGCTGCCACCAGCTCACCCTGACGTGCGCGTCGTGCCGGCGAGTACGAGAAGCCGGTCGCCACGAGCGCCAGTCGCGGATCCGTCACGGGATTGCATCGCAACGGCACCCGCGTGCCGTCGACGTCCAGATGGGCACCGAGACCCTCTGCCGCCGAGAACGTCTCCCCCGAGGCGATGTCGACGACGGCACCGGCCACCGAGCGTCCGTCGACCCGCGCGGCCACCGAGACCGCCGAGGCGGGGAGTCCGTAGACGAAGTTGACGGTGCCGTCGATGGGATCGACCACCCAGACGACTCCGCTCGCGGCAGTCGCCGTCCCGCCGTCGGCCCCGGTCTCCTCGCCGAGGAAGGCGTCGCCCGGCCGCAGTTCCGTGAGCCGACGCCGGATGAGTTCCTCACTCTCGGTGTCGGCGGCGGTGACGGGATCGGTCACCGTCGATTTCGTCCCCACACTGGCGGCCTCCCCCGAGCCCGGAGGACCGAACAGCTCGACCCGGCGTACACGGACGTAGGACGCGGCCTCACGGGCGACGGTCACCGCCACATCCCTCAGCGCGGACAACTCGGATTCGGGGATTGTTCTCTGTGCGTGCACGAACCGATCCGAACACAGTGCCGACGGTTTCGCCACCGACCCCGCACCCGGTGACACCGGGCACTATCGTTTCCACGAGCGGAGCAGCCGGCCCCACCCAGCGAGAGGAAGTACGCAATGGCACAGGACGTCCCCACGGACCGAGCGACTCCCGTCAACCACGGATTCGGAGTCGACATCGGGGGAAGTGGCGTCAAGGGTGCCGTGGTGGATCTCGACACGGGCCGCTTGGTCGGCGACCGCATCAAGATCCTCACCCCGCAACCGTCCACTCCCGAGGCCGTGGCGAAGACGGTGGCGCAGATCGTCGAACAAGCCGGCTGGACGGGTCCCGTCGGCGTGACCCTGCCGAGCGTGGTCACCGGAGGTGTCGCCCGCACCGCCGCCAACATCGACAAGTCGTGGATCGGGACCGACGCCGGATCCCTCTTCTCGCGGGTGCTCGGCGGCCGGGACGTCTCGGTGCTCAACGACGCCGACGCCGCGGGAATCACCGAAGACCGCTTCGGTGCCGCCAAGGACACCGACGGCGTGGTGATCCTCCTGACCTTCGGCACCGGGATCGGTTCGGCCGTGTTGCACAACGGTGTACTGCTGCCCAACACCGAGTTCGGGCACATGGAGGTCGACGGCAAGGAGGCCGAGCACCGCGCCGCCTCGTCGGTCAAGGAGCGCAACGACCTGTCGTACAAGCAGTGGGCCAAGGAGGTCTCGCGCGTCCTCGCCCGCTTCGAGGATCTGCTCTGGCCCGACCTGTTCATCGCGGGCGGCGGCATCAGCCGCAAGCACGAGAAGTGGATCCCGCTCCTGACCAACCGCACCCCGGTGGTCCCCGCCGAACTGCGCAACGCGGCGGGAATCGTAGGGGCTGCTTATGCTGCGAAAACAGGTGTCACTCCCTGAGTCCGGCGCATCGGCCGCCCGAGGGATCGTTACAATGGTCCCCAGCAGGCCGGAACCGGCCCTCATCCCGACAGACCTCTCCGCCGGAATCACTCTGGCGCGACGCCGCACTACCTCGTCACGAAAGGGCGTACGTGGCAGCCACCGACATCCACACCGCTGATTCCGCCAACGAATCGGCACCCGTTGCGGACGCTTCGAGCGTCGCAGGCGCTGCGGATTCCGCGGAGGGCACCGCTCCCGGTGCCAAGCCGCCGGCGAAGAAGACCGCTGCGAAGAAGGCCCCCGCGAAGAAGGCGGCCGCCAGGAAGGCTCCTGCGAAGAAGGCAGCCGCCAAGAAGACCACCGCGAAGAAGGCAGCAAAGAAGGCCACGAAGGCTGCGGGTTCGGGCGACGAGGACTTCGACGCCACCGAGGAAGCGGACCTCGCAGACCTCGAGGTCTCGGAGGGTGATCTCGCCGGCGCCGAGGATGTGGTGGTCGAGGACGACGAGCCCAGCGAGAAGGACAAGGCCTCGGGCGACTTCGTCTGGGACGAGGAGGAGTCCGAGGCGCTGCGTCAGGCACGCAAGGACGCCGAGCTCACCGCCTCGGCCGACTCCGTGCGCGCCTACCTCAAGCAGATCGGCAAGGTCGCCCTCCTCAACGCCGAGGAGGAAGTCGAGCTCGCCAAGCGCATCGAGGCCGGTCTGTACGCGACCCACATGCTGCAGCAGCTGGCGGCGAAGGGCGAGAAGCTCCCCGTTGCGCAGCGCCGCGATCTGAACTGGATCTGCCGCGACGGCAACCGGGCCAAGAACCACCTGCTCGAGGCGAACCTCCGTCTCGTCGTCTCGCTCGCCAAGCGCTACACCGGCCGCGGCATGGCGTTCCTGGACCTGATCCAGGAAGGCAACCTCGGTCTGATCCGCGCGGTCGAGAAGTTCGACTACACCAAGGGTTACAAGTTCTCCACCTACGCGACCTGGTGGATCCGTCAGGCCATCACCCGTGCCATGGCCGACCAGGCCCGCACCATCCGTATCCCGGTGCACATGGTCGAGGTCATCAACAAGCTCGGTCGTATCCAGCGCGAGTTGCTCCAGGATCTGGGCCGCGAGCCCACGCCCGAGGAGCTCGCCAAGGAAATGGACATCACGCCGGAGAAGGTGCTGGAGATCCAGCAGTACGCGCGTGAGCCCATCTCCCTCGACCAGACGATCGGCGACGAGGGCGACAGCCAGCTCGGCGACTTCATCGAGGACTCCGAGGCCGTCGTGGCCGTCGACGCCGTCTCCTTCACCCTGCTGCAGGATCAGCTGCAGTCGGTGCTCGAGACCCTGTCCGAGCGTGAAGCGGGCGTCGTGCGTCTGCGCTTCGGCCTCACCGACGGCCAGCCGCGTACCCTCGACGAGATCGGTCAGGTCTACGGCGTGACGCGCGAGCGCATCCGTCAGATCGAGTCGAAGACCATGTCGAAGCTGCGCCACCCGTCGCGGTCGCAGGTGCTGCGCGACTACCTCGACTGACATCCGTCACGAAGAACGAGGGCCATCCGATCGGGCGGCCCTCGTTCTTCGTTCCGGACCCCGGGGTCAGCAGAAGAAGGCCGCTGGAGAAGGGGCGGCTAGAGAAGCTCCGGTTCGTCTCCGGGAAGGCGCTGTCGCTCGTCACCTCCGGGGAGTCGTGTGGATGCGAACCGCATCACCGGTTCGACGACCCGCGCGGCCACCGGACCGAGCACGGCGGTGATCATCACGTATGCCGAAGCGATCGCCGCGAGGCGACTGTCGACGTGTCCGGAGGCGACGGCCAGCCCGGCGATCACGATGGAGAACTCTCCCCGGGCGATGAGTGCCGCGCCGGCGCGCGCCCGGCCCATCACGGCGATACCGTGACGGGCCGCCGCGATCCATCCGGTGACGAGCTTCGTCAGCGCGGTCAGCACGGCCAGCAGGATCGCCCAGCCGAGCACCGGCGGTATCGCCGTCGGATCGGTGTTCAGCCCGAAGAAGACGAAGAAGATGGCGGCGAACAGGTCGCGGAGCGGTTCGAGGACCCGGACCGCGTTGTGTGCCGTCGAACCGGAGATGGCGATGCCCAGCAGGAAGGCGCCCACGGCCGCGGACACCTGCAGGGCCGACGCGATCCCCGCCACCAGCAGCGCTGCGCCGAGCAGCTTGAGCAACAGCGTTTCCCGATCGGGGCTGTCGAGCACGACCGAGACGTAGCGCCCGTATCGCACCACCAGCACCAACACCACGGTGACGAGACCGAGTGAGATCGCGACGGCTTCGAGGCCGCCGAGCAGACTCACGCCCGCCAGGATCGCAGTGAGGATCGGGAGGTAGACGGCCATCGCGAGATCCTCGAAGACGAGGATCGACAGGACGACCGGTGTCTCGCGGTTGCCGAGGCGCCCCAGATCGGCGAGGACCTTCGCCACGATCCCGGACGACGAGATGTAGGTGACACCCGCAAGCACGAAGGCGCCGATGGGTCCGAGACCCAGGATCAGCGCGATGGCGGCTCCCGGCACCGCGTTCAGGGCGAGGTCGAGCAGGCCTGCCATCCGGGAGCGTCGCAGGCCGCTGATCAACTCGTTCGCTGTGTACTCGAGACCGAGCAGCAACAGCAGCAGGACCACGCCGATCTCGCTGGCGATGTGACTGAACGCCCCGATATCGCCGAGCTGGATGAAGCCACCATTGCCGAAGCACAGGCCGCCGATCAGATAGAACGGGATCGGCGACATGCCGATCCGCGCCGCGAGCCGTCCGAGGACGCCGAGTCCGAAGAACACCGCACCCAGTTCGATGAGTGCGAGTGTCGTCGTGTCCATTCTGCGGGATCAGCCGTTGCGCAGGATCCTGGCGGCCGCGTCGAGACCGTCGGCCGTTCCGACCGTCACCAGGATGTCCCCACCCGTGAGAACGAAGTCGGGTGTCGGGGACGGCATGACCTGACCGGCACGCATCACGGCCACGACGCACACACCGGTGCGGGTGCGCAACGCGGTGTCGCCCAGTACCGCTCCGTCGAACCGCGAATCCTCGTGGATGTGGAGTTGGCGGGTGAGGATTCCGGGCAGGTCGCGGTGGTCCTCACGCAACTGGGCGACGAGCTGTGGGGCACCGAGCAGATTGCTGAGCGTCGCCGCCTCCTCGACGGTGAGAGGCAGGGAGGCCGCACACGCGTCGGGGTCGCCCGCCTTCGAGATGATGAGGTCGCTGTGACCGTCCCGATGGGTGATCACCCCGATGCGGCGCCCGGAGGCCAGTTCGAAGTCCTTGCGTACACCGATCCCGGGAAGCGGCGTCACGTCGACGATCATGGTCGAAAGACTAGTCCTCCGGACCGACGGCATCCGCTCGCTCCCGGTCGAGGGGCGGGAACCGACCGTCCGGTCCCGGCAGGTAGGGCGTCACCTCCACAACGACGTCGACGGGCAGGGGCCCGTAGAGGTGCGGAAAGCGCATCGACTCCGGGTCCTCCGGTACGCCGGGTTCGAAACGGAGCGGGTCGACGAGGCGCGTCGGGTCGACGCGCAGCAGGAGGAGGTCCGTGCGGCCTGCGTACAACCGGTCGGCGGGCAGGTGCACCTGGTGCGGGGTCGACAGGTGGACGAAACCCTGGGTCCCGAGGGAGTCCGGCACGACCGCCCCGAGGGGTCGGAAGTGGTCCCAGTCGTCGCGGGAGATGATGTGCAGCAGGGTCTCGGTCATGGCGTCATTGTGCGTCGGACAGCCCGTCCGGGGCGTTTCCGGCCCCCTCAGGCTCTGCGCTGTGAGCGAACACACCGTGCGGAAAACGGCCATGTCGAAGCATTTTCGCTGTTCGATGCGTGAAACACGCCACCATTGGGCATCCAGGGGAACAACACGTGAATACGAATCGTCTGTCAGAGTAGATCCACCGCGCCGGCCGGTGCGGCGGACCAGACCCCGGCACCCGATATGAGCGGTGGCCAGTTTGGAGGAGTCATGCCCGGTACGTTGACCAGCCCGAAATTGACCGCTGCAGATCGCTGCGATCGGTGCAATGCCGCCGCTCGTGTCCGCGCCGTCCTTCCGACCGGCGGAGAACTGTTGTTCTGCGGGCACCACGCGAACGAGCACACCGACCGCCTCCGTGAACTCGGAGCGACGATCGTGAGCGAGTCCGACGCCACCGTGTGATCCGCCGTCCGGAACCACGNGGCGACCACCTCGAGGTGGTCGCCCGTTCTCGTCGTCACCAACTGCGCAGGATCGCGATCCGGTCGCGCAGTTGCTCGGCGGTCGCCATCGCCGTCGGCGGACCACCGCACTGGCGACGCAGTTCGCCGTGGATCACCCCGTGCGGCTTCCTGGTCCGGTGGTGCACGACCGCGACGAGCGAGTTGAGTTCGCGACGGAGCTGGGCGAGGGTGTCGGCGGTCTCGACACGCTCGGTCACCTGGGGCGGCGGCGTGGGTGCCGGTTCGGCCTTCGGCTTGTTCAGCTGCTGTTCCTGACGCTGACGCAGCAGCGCCCGCATCTGTTCCGCGTCGAGCAGACCCGGGAGCCCCAGATAATCGGCCTCCTCGTCGGAACCCGCGAATGTCGCGGTGCCGAAAGAGGATCCGTCGTAGATGACCTGATCGAGTTCGGCGTCCGCCCCGAGCGAGTGGTAGGCCTTCTCGTCCTCGCCGGGCTCGTCCTTGCGCCGGTTCGCGTCGGCGAGCAGCTCGTCGTCGAAGCCCTCCTTGACCCGGTGCGGCTTGCCGAGGACGTGGTCGCGCTGGGCCTCGAGCTGGCTGGCGAGCTCGAGCAGCACCGGCACGGACGGCAGGAAGACACTGGCCGTCTCCCCCTTGCGGCGCGACCGCACGAAGCGGCCGATGGCCTGCGCGAAGAACAACGGGGTCGAGGCGCTGGTCGCGTACACACCCACCGCCAGTCGCGGGACGTCGACGCCCTCGGACACCATGCGCACGGCGACCATCCACCTCTGGTTGCCCTCGCTGAACTGCGAGATGCGGTCGGAGGCGGTGGGATCGTCCGAGAGCACCACGGTCGGCATCTCGCCGGTGATCGACTCGAGGATCTTCGCGTACGCACGCGCGGTGGTCTGGTCGGTGGCGATGACGAGCCCACCGGCGTCCGGCATGCCGCCGGCACGCAGCTGCTGCAGACGGGTGTTCGCCGCCCCCAGCACCGCAGGAATCCAGTCGCCTTGGGGATCGAGGGCCGTCCGCCACGCCCGGGCCGTCTGCTCGGCGCTGAGAGGCTCTCCCAGTCGCGCGGTGAACTCCTCCCCCGCACTCGTGCGCCAGCGCGCCTCGCCCGAGTACGCGAGGAATACGACGGGGCGCACGACGCCGTCGGCGAGTGCGTCGGCGTAGCCGTAGGCGTGGTCGGCCTTGGACTGCAGCAGACCGTCCTCGTTCGGTTCGTAGCTCACGAACGGGATCGCACTGTCGTCGCTGCGGAAGGGCGTACCGGTCAGTGCCAGACGGCGGGTTGCGTCCCCGAACGCCTCGAGAATGCCCTCACCCCAGCTCTTCGCGTCGCCACCGTGGTGGATCTCGTCGAGGATCACCAGGGTGCGACGCGCCTCCGTGCGCACACGGTGCTTGAACGGGTGCGAGGCGATCTGCGCGTAGGTGACCACGACGCCCTGGTAGTCGCTCGATGTCTGCCCGGTGGAGTTCGTGAAGTTCGAGTCGAGCGCGATGCCGATGCGGGCCGCAGCACCCGCCCACTGGTGCTTGAGGTGCTCCGTGGGGGCGACCACCGTGATCTGGTCGACCGTCCGGTCGCGCAGCAGCTCCGACGCCACCCGGAGGGCGAAGGTCGTCTTACCGGCGCCGGGGGTCGCGACGGCGAGGAAGTCGCGCGGCTTCGTCGCGAGGTACTTGGTGAGGGCGCGGCGCTGCCAGGCACGTAGCTGGGCCACAGGGGCGGAGGTCGTAGCTTGTCCGACGGTTTCGGTGCTCACCGGTTTCTCGTGCTCCTTGTCCGCTTCGCTCGGGTCGGTGCCACCGCACTCGTCCGGGCGCCGACCGTCATGCAGCCTATCGTCTCGGAGCCCGCGAACCCGCCGAAGCCGCGGCGTCGGCGGGTTCTCCGAGGACTGCGTGGCAGAATTCGAGAGGCCCTCACCTGCCTGTGCGCGCACGCGAGCGTGTCTTCAGGAATTCTGGAAGTAGATGAACGACACACCACGATCCCCCGCACAGGCACCCTCCGGCCGCGTTCGCCGCGCGGTCGGAAAGGGCTGGAAGGTCGTGACGCACACCCTGTCGTCGGCCTGGGACCACTCGATCTTCAGCAAGGCGGCGACCGCGGCCTTCTGGCAGACCCTCTCACTGCCGCCCCTGTTGCTCGGTCTGCTCGGCAGTCTCGGTTACGTCGGTGGCTGGTTCGGTCCCGACACGGTGGAGATCATCACGTCGAAGACCGTCACCTTCCTCCGCTCGGTCTTCAGCGACAGCGTGGTCGACCAGATCATCGAGCCCACGGTCGAGGACGTCCTCCGTCGGGGTCGCGCCGACGTGATGTCGTTGGGCTTCGTGTTGTCGCTGTGGGCAGGATCGTCGGCGATCTCGACGTTCGTGGATTCGATCGTCGAAGCGCACCACCAGCAGGACCATCGCCACCCGGTGTGGCAGCGGATCTTCGGGCTGCTCCTCTACGTGATCTTCCTGATCCTGGCGGTGTTCACGATGCCGCTCGTCGCGCTCGGACCCACTCTGATCGGCCGGTTGCTGCCCGACGCCTGGTTCGATGTCGGCTCACGGATCATCGACACCTTCTACTTCCCCGCGGTGGGTCTGCTCCTACTGATCGGTCTGACGACCCTGTACAAGGTGGCGCTGCCGAAGTCACTGCCGTGGCACCGACTGCTCGGTGGCGCGGTGCTGGCCGGGGTGTTCTTCCTCGCGTCGAGCGTGATCCTGCGGTGGTACCTGACGTGGGTCGCGGCCACGGGCTACACCTACGGTGCGCTCGCCGCCCCGATCGCGTTCCTGTTGTTCACGTTCTTCCTGGGGTTCGCCGTGGTCCTCGGAGCGGAGTTCAACGCCACGGTGCAACAGTTCTGGCCGGCGCGCGCCACGCGTCTGGAGCAGTGGCGGATCTGGCTCGCGGAGCAGTCGGCCCGTGATCCGTCGCCCGACAGCGGACCGGTGACGAACCTCACCCGCCGGTTGACGAGCTCCACGACCATCCGGCTGTCGGACCTGATCCGGCCCGGGGATCGCCAACCCGAGTCGTGGCCGATCGACGGGAAACCCGTCGAGTCGGATGCGGCGCCGGACGATCGGCCTGCCCCCCACGACGACACTGCCCCCCACGACGACACTGCCTCGCACGACGACAAGGCCGGGGGATCCGAAGTTCCCCCGGCCCAGACCGAACTGTTGACGGTGGAGGCAGTATCACCGTCTTCGCCGGCAGCAAGACCGTCGCCGGAATCACCCGACGCCGCGGCGGACGACGAGGTATTCCACCAGGTGTCTCAGTCGCCCTTGCGCAAACCGTCGTAGACTTTCTTGCATTCGGGGCACACCGGCGAGCCGGGCTTCGGCGACCGGGTCACCGGAAAGACCTCACCGCACAGCGCGACCACATGGGTACCCATGACCGCACTCTCGGCGATCTTGTTCTTCTTCACGTAGTGGAAGAACTTCGGGGTGTCGTCGTCGGTCGTTTCGTCGGTGGTGGTATCCGGCCGTTCCTTGATATCCGTGCTCACGTGTCCATGATGCCGCACGGAAGGGCCGGATGTGTATGTGCGTGCGACGGCCCGGCGTGGGAAGGTGGAAGACATGGCGAGAACTCACGGTTTCGGCGGATCCCCCGAGAACGGATCGCCCGACAACCCGGTTCTGATCACCGCGGCGGAGGCGTCGCTCGAGGATCAGCACCGAGCACGGGTTCGCAAGTACCTCACCATCATGTCGGTCCGCATCCCAGCCCTGCTGCTGGCGGCGATCGCGTACGGCGTATGGGCCAATCCCTGGATCTCGATGGCGATCATCGGGGTGTCGATCCCGCTGCCGTGGATCGCCGTCCTCATCGCCAACGACCGGCCGCCGCGCCGCAAGGACGAACCGAGCCGCTGGGACGGCCGCTTCGACGATGCCCCGGCGATCGAGTCGTCCCGCCACCATGTGATCGACGGCTGACAGGGACCCCGGACGGGACGCTTGCGAGAATGTCGTGGTGGACCGCGACCTTCTCCTGTCTCTCTGCCCGGCTCTGCGCACCGCATTGATCCGGTGCCGCTACGACCTCGACACCGTCCGGGAACTGCTCGGCCCCGAGGCGCACGCCGCCCTCGGGCGTAGCGAACCCGTCCCTGCTCGGCGCATCGCGCGCGGTGCGGGCGATCTCGGCGTGCTCGTGCGGCTGTTCCTCCTCCAGGACACCTGCCCCGAGGATGAGGTCGCGCAGGCTCTCGCTCCGGTGACGACGGAGCAGGCCGTGCAGGCGGGACTCGTCGAACGCGACGGCGACGGCGTGCGGGCCGCTCTCGACCTGCGGCCCCTCGACGCCGGGACCGGCAGCCGCTGGGTGCTGTCCGATCTCGACGGCTCGATCCGGCCCGTCCCGACCCGCCCCGATCACGTCCTCGGCGTCGGTCAGGCCTCCCTGTCGCTGCTGCAGGCCACCCCGACCGATCGGGTCGGTTCGGTGCTCGATCTCGGCACCGGTTGCGGGGTGCAGGCGATCCGCGCCGCGGACCACGCGGACGAGGTCACCGCGACCGACATCAACCCCCGCTGCCTGACCCTGGCCGCCGCGAGCGCCGCGTTGAACGAGATCGACATCGATCTTCTCGAGGGGTCGTGGTTCGAGCCGGTCGCCGGCCGGACCTTCGACCGCATCGTCGCGAATCCACCGTTCGTGGTGAGCGCCGGACGTGTCGAGCACAGCTACCGCGATTCCGGTCTCGACCTCGACGGCGCCAGCCGGCTCATGATCTCGCAGGTCGCCGAACACCTGAATCCCGGCGGCACCGCCGCGATGCTCGCGTCCTGGGTGCACGTCGAGGGCGAGGACTGGCGGACCCGCGTCGCATCGTGGCTGCCGTCACACGGCGTCGACGCCTGGATCGTGCAGCGCGATGTCGCCGATCCGGCCCTCTACGTCGGGACGTGGCTGCGAGACGGTGACGCCGATCAACGCGAGCCGGAGGTCGCGGTGCGCGCCGAGCAGTGGCTCGACCACTTCGAGGAGCAGGGCGTCGAGGGCGTCGGGTTCGGGTTCGTCTACCTGCGCCGCACCGACCTGCCGTCCGATGTGATGGCCGAGGACCTGCGGCACGCGTTCACCGACGCGCTGGGCGACGAGGCGATCGACTACTTCCGGCGGCTCGACTGGCTGCGTACACACGAGGTGCTCGACGCCCGTTTCGCGGTGCGGCCCGACACGGCCCTCGAGCGGGTGCACCTGCCCGGCGAGGACGGGTGGAACCAGGTGGTCGTGCGGGTGCATCGGGGTGGCGGTCCGGCCTGGCAGCACGAGGTGGACGACCTCGCGGCCGCCCTGCTCGGCGGCATGCGCGCTGACGGTCTTCCGCTCGGGGATCTCGTGTCGCTGCTCGCGGCCGCGCACGGCGAGGACGAGGACGACCTCCTCACGCAATCGGTGGGCCTCGTGCACGGCTTGGTGCGGCACGGGCTGATCGAGCCCGTCTGACCCCCTCCGGGGCGTTCCTGAGGTTCCACGATTCGGTTCTCTCAGCAACTTCTCAGGAGCTCATCGGGTTAGTGCAGGTCAGCGCGGTGGTACTCCGAGACCGACGGGAACTCCACCGCTTCGCCGGTCGTTGAACCCTGTGAGACACCACCGATGAGGAGGCACGTCATGGCACGCCCCGAAACCACCGCTCGCTTCGATTCCGACCTGGACGGTCAGAGCCCCGCAGCCGATCTCGTTCGCGTCTACCTGAACGGCATCGGACGGACCGCTCTGCTCACCGCAGCCGACGAGGTGGAATTGGCCAAGCGGATCGAGGCCGGCCTGTATGCCAAGCACCTGCTCGAGACGAAGAAGCGTCTGTCGGCGGCGAAGAAGCGCGACCTCGCGATCATCGTCCGCGAAGGACAGGCCGCTCGCAGCCACCTGCTCGAGGCGAACCTGCGCCTCGTCGTCTCGCTGGCGAAGCGTTACACCGGACGCGGTATGCCCCTGCTGGACCTCATCCAGGAGGGCAACCTCGGCCTGATCCGCGCGATGGAGAAGTTCGACTACGCGAAGGGCTTCAAGTTCTCGACCTACGCGACGTGGTGGATCCGTCAGGCCATCACCCGCGGAATGGCCGACCAGAGCCGCACGATCCGGCTCCCCGTCCACCTCGTCGAACAGGTCAACAAGCTCGCCCGCATCAAGCGTGAGCTGCACCAGCAGCTCGGCCGCGAGGCGACCGACGAGGAACTCGCCAACGAGTCGGGTATCCCCGTCGAGAAGATCGCCGACCTGCTCGACCACAGCCGCGACCCGGTGAGCCTCGACATGCCCGTCGGCAACGACGAGGAGGCCCCGCTGGGCGACTTCATCGAGGACGCCGAGGCGACGTCCGCCGAGACCGCCGTCATCGCCGGACTCCTGCACAGCGACGTCCGCAGCGTCCTCGCGACGCTCGACGAGCGCGAACAGCAGGTCATCCGGCTGCGCTACGGCCTCGACGACGGCCAGCCCCGCACCCTCGATCAGATCGGCAAGCTCTTCGGGCTGTCCCGTGAACGTGTCCGGCAGATCGAACGCGAAGTGATGGTCAAGCTCCGCGAAGGAGACCGCGCCGAGCGCCTTCGCGCCTACGCCAGCTGACCGGGCGCGTCAGCGGTATCCGATCCCCGAGAACCGGGCTGGGTTCTCGGGGATCGTTGCCGTTCGGGTGCCTTCTCCGGCAGGTGTTCGGCCGCCGGACTGCCGTCAGCGCAGACGGCGCGGTCCGAGATCGAGCGGGTGCGGTTCGGGCCCGATCCGCACGTGCGCGTCGGTGAGTTCGGCTCCCACCACCGAGGCCAGGACCGGTTCGCACACCAGTTCGCGCACCTCGGGCAGGTCGTCGGCGAGCGCCGAGATCCTCTGGACGAAGTCGACGAGTGCCGGCTTGTTCACCGGTGCGGCATTGCGATAGCCCGAGAGCAACGGCGCCGCCTTCGGCGCGTCGATCAACTCGACCGCCTCGTCCTCCGTGAGCGGAAGAACCCGGTAGGCGCGGTCGCCGAGCAGGTCGGAGATCACACCGGCGAGACCGAACGAGATGAGCGAACCGAACGACGGGTCGTCCTGCACACGGATCGCGCAACCGATGCCCTTGTGGGCCATCCGCTGCACGTGCATCAACGGCTCCCCCGACACCGCGGCCAGGTCGCAATAGGCGATCCGTACCGAATCGGCGTCGACGAGATCGAGCCGGACCCCGGTCAGATCGGGCCGGTGCCGCCACTGCGCACCGGTGGCCTTGACCGCCACGGGGAAGCCGATCTCGTCCGCCGCCTCGACCGCCTCCTCCTCGGTGGTGACGGCGCGGAAGTCCGCGACCTCGACTCCGTAGCAGGACAGCAGCAGGGCCGCCTCGGTATCCGACAGGTAGCGACCCTCGGGAGTCGTCTCGAGCCAGCCGTCCACGAGCGCACGGGCGCGCTCGGGATCGATGCCCGCCGGTCGCACGACCTGCGAGGGCGGACGACTGCGCCATTTCGCGTACCGCCACGCCCGCCCCAGGGCGAGCGCCGCTCGTTCCGGACCGGGATAGGACGGCACGGATCCGCGGGTCGGGTTGCCGTCCGGTCCGCGCACGGCCAGGACGTCGGGGATACCCTCGGTCGCCAGGAAGGTCGTGACCACCGGCTTCTCCGACCCGGCGACGGCGTCGCGCAGGGCCTGCGCGTAGGGCTGGACGTCGACGGCGACCGGCGGGACGAAGACCGCGATCACCGAGTCGACATCGGGTGAGTCGAGCGCCCGGGCGACGGCTTCGGCGAATTCCTCGGGCGACGCCTGCGCGCCGAGATCCACCGCGTCCGGTGCCTGCAGACCCTGGCCGCGGGCGGCGTCGACGGCGAGCAGACCCAGGGCGGTGGAGTTGCCGACCACGGCGACGCGGGGACCCGCGGGCAGCGGCTGGTAACCGAACAGCAGGGCCGAGTCGAAGAGCTGGCCGATGGACTCGACCTGGACGACACCGGCCTGCTCGAACAGGTATCGCACGATGGTGTCGTCCATCTCCCCCGTCCGGGCGGCGAGCGCCGGCGGCACCGCGTGGCGGCCGCTCTTGACGGCGACGATCGGTTTGCTGCGCGCCACCCGCCGCGCGATGCGCGAGAACTTGCGCGGGTTGCCGAAACTCTCCAGATACAGCAGCACCACTTCGGTGGCAGGATCGGTGTCCCAGTACTGCAGCAGGTCGTTGCCGGACAGGTCGGCGCGGTTGCCGGCCGAGACGAAGGACGACAGTCCGACACCCGTCTTGGCGGCCTCGTCGAGGATCGCGATACCGAGGGCGCCGGACTGGCAGAAGAAACCGACGTTGCCGGACGCCGGGAGCACGGGCGCGAGGGTCGCGTTGAGTCGGATGGCGGGATCGTTGTTGGCGACACCGAGAGCATTCGGCCCGATGAGTCGCATACCGTGCGACCGCGCGGCCAGCGTGAGCCGCCGCTCGGCGTCGCGACCCTCCGGTCCGGTCTCGCCGAAACCGGACGAGACGACGAGCAGGGCCTTGACACCCTTCGCGAGACAGTCGTCGAGCACCGAGTCGATCGATTCGGCGGGGACGGCGGCGACCGCGAGATCGATCTCATCGGGGATGTCGCGGACGGTCGGGTAGGCGCGGACACCTCGGACGGACCGGTGTTCGGCGTTGACCGGGTAGACCGGCCCGGTGAACCCGCTGCGCAGCATGTTCACCAGCACGGCGTTGCCCACCTTGCGGCTGTCGGTGGAGGCACCGATGACGGCGACACTGCCGGGACCGAGGATGTTGCGCACGCTGCGCGCCTCGGCGGCGCGTTCGCGGGCGTTGCGGACCGAGACGAGGGCTTCGGTGGGGTCGATCGCGAACTCGAGCCGGACGACTCCCCCTTCGAAGCTGCGGCTGACCTGGTAGCCGGCTTCCCGGAAGACCGTGATCATGTGCCGGTTCTCGGCGAGGACCTCGGCGACGAAGGTGTGCAGTCCGTTCTCGGCGGCCGCGCCGGCGAGATGTTCGAGCAGGATCGGACCGAGACCGCGTCCCTGGTGAGCGTCGGCGACGGTGAAGGCCACCTCGGCGGAGAGACCGTCGCCCTCGTGCGAGAGTCCCTCGTACCGCCCGACGGCGATGATCTCGTCGCCGAGCACCGCGACGAACGCCACCCGGGACTTGTGGTCGACGACCGTGAAGTTGAACAGGTCCTTCTTCGAGATCGTCGGGTACGGACCGAAGTACCGCAGATAGCGGGTGCGTTCGGACAGTTTGCTGTGAAAGGCGACGATCGCGTCAGCGTCCTCGGGGACGATCGGCCGCAGGTGTACGACACCGCCGTCCGAGGCCAGCACGTCGGCGACCCAGTGCCGCGGATAGTCGCGGGCGCGCGCCAGCGCCGCTTCGCGCGCGGGGTCGGTCTCCCCTGTCGTCCCGGCACCCTGCGCGGGGGCCGCGCCCGTCGCAGACGCGGAGTCCGGTGCCGCCGAGGGATTCTGCCGGTCAGTCACGGGGGTCCTCCGGGTCCAGGCCGAGCAGAGGGAAGGCCGCCCGCCTCGTGGCGATGATCGCCGAATCGATGCGGGTCAGTGCGCGGTCCAGGGACGCGATCCCCGTTTCCGGTGTGCCACCGGGACCGTCCCACGGCAGGTACGAGACGTCGGAGCCCTCCCCCATGACCGTGGGCAGTTCGACGCTCGGGGCGAGAGCGCCGACGCGCTCGCTCCAGTCCGCCGGAACCGGGGTGCTCAGGTCGATCTCGCGGTCCAGCGCCGCGGCGATCAGGTGGGTCCAGGCGCGCGGCACCACCCGCACGAGGCCGTAACCGCCGCCGCCCACGGCGAGCCAGCGACCCTCGCAGTAGCGGTCGGCGAGATCGCGCATCGCGAGATACGACGCGCGCTGGCCGTCGACGGTCAGGGAGAGATCGGCCAGAGGGTCCTCGCGGTGGCTGTCGGCACCGCACTGACTGATGAGTATCTGGGGGCGGAACGCCGCGACCGCGCCCGGCACGACGGCATGGAAGGCGCGCAACCACAACGCGTCCACGGTGCCCGGCAGTACCGGCAGATTGATCGCGGTGCCCTCGGCCGGACCCGAACCGACCTCGCTGGACCACCCGGTGTTGGGCCACAGCGTCGCGGGATGCTGGTGCAGGGAGATGGTCAGGACGCGGGGATCGCCGAGGAATGCGTGCTGCACACCGTCGCCGTGGTGGGCGTCGACGTCGATGTAGGCGATGCGGTCGTAGCCGTGGTCGAGCAGCCACGAGATCGCGATGGCGGCGTCGTTGTAGACGCAGAACCCGGCGGCCCAGTCGGCCATCGCGTGGTGCATGCCGCCCCCGATGCTCACCGCACGGCGGGCCCGGCCGCTCGCGATCTCGCGTGCGGCCGCGAGGGTTCCCCCGGCGAGCGTCGCGCTGGCCTCGTGCATACGGGGGAAGATCGGGTTGTCCTCGGTGCCGAGACCGTGGGGTGCGTCGGCCGGGGGTGCCGCTCCCCCCGGAGCGGAGCCCGCGCGCTTGACCGCGTCGACGTAGGACGAGGTGTGGATGCGCAGCAGATCGGTGTCGTCCGCAGGGGACGGGCGGACCGTCTCGACGCCTTCGAGGAGACCGAGACTGCGGGACAGCGCCATCGTGAGATCGAGACGCGTGGGGTTCATCGGATGTGTCGGACCCCACCGGTAGTCGAGGTAGTCGGGGCTCCACACCACTATCCGATCGCCGCTCAGCTGTGTCGTACCGCCCGCCGCGGTGGAGCTCGTGGTCATGGACACAGACGCTACTGGTCCACCCACGGACATGCGAGCCTCGGAGGGCGCCCCCACCGTCCTGTTCGCACGGTTAGAATCGGCCCAGACGAAGGGGTGTGAGAGTGAAGGACCTGGTCGATACAACGGAGATGTATCTCCGGACCATCTACGACTTGGAAGAGGAAGGCGTGGTGCCGCTGCGCGCGCGTATCGCCGAGCGCCTCGAACAGAGCGGACCGACGGTCAGCCAGACCGTGGCCCGCATGGAACGCGACGGCCTGCTCCGGGTCGCCGGCGACCGCCACCTGCAGCTCACCGAGAAGGGCCGCGATCTCGCGGTCTCGGTCATGCGCAAGCACCGGCTCGCGGAACGGCTTCTCGTGGACGTGATCGGTCTCGACTGGGAGAACGTGCACGCCGAGGCCTGCCGCTGGGAACACGTGATGAGCGAGGAGGTCGAGCGCCGTCTCGTGGAGGTGCTCAACAACCCGACCACCTCCCCCTACGGCAACCCCATTCCAGGACTGGCCCAGCTCGGCCTCGACCGCACGGCGGTCCTCGACGAGAAGCTGGTGCGGTTGACGGACATCCCGCACGGCAAGCCGACCGCGGTCGTGGTACGCCGGCTCGCGGAGTACGTCCAGTCCGACCCCGAGGTCATCGCGCGACTGCGTGAGGCCGGTGTGGTCCCGGACGCGCGGGTTACAGTCGAGACGCGACCGGGCTCGGTGTCCATCACCGTGGCCGGTCATGACAGCTTCGAGCTTTCCGACGAGATGGCCCACGCCGTGCAGGTGAAGCAGGTCTGACCCAGGCCCCTTTTCGCATGTCCGGTACGGGCGTGCGAAAAGGGGATGTCCAGCGTGAGACTTCTGGTGACCGGCGGCGCCGGCTATGTGGGCAGCGTGTGCACGACCGTGTTGCTCGAGCAGGGCCACGACGTCGTGGTCGTCGACGACCTGTCCACCGGGAACGCCGAAGCGGTGCCCACCGGTGCCGAGTTCGTCGAGGGCGACATCGCGGCCGTCGCCGACGAACTGCTCTCCGGATCCCGCTTCGACGGCGTCCTCCACTTCGGTGCACAGTCCCTCGTCGGCGAGTCGGTGGAGTTCCCCGAGAAGTACTGGCAAGGCAACGTGGTGACCACCCTGGCCCTGCTCGAGGCCGTCCGCCGCTCGGGTACCCCACGGTTGGTGTTCTCCTCCACCGCCGCGACCTACGGCGAACCCGACAGCGTGCCGATCACCGAGGACGCGCCCACCCGGCCGACCAACCCGTACGGTGCGTCGAAGCTCGCCATCGATCATGCGATCTCCTCGTACGCGCACGCTCACGGTCTCGCGGCGACGAGTCTGCGGTACTTCAACGTCGCCGGCGCCTACGGCGGTGCCGGGGAGAACCGGGTCGTCGAGACCCATCTGATCCCACTCGTGCTGCAGGTCGCTCTCGGTGTGCGCGATCACATCTCGGTCTTCGGCACCGACTGGCCGACCAAGGACGGCACCGCGGTGCGCGACTACATCCACGTCAAGGATCTCGCCGACGCCCACGTACTGGCACTGACGAAGTCCGAACCCGGCCGCCACGGCATCTACAACCTCGGCAGCGGAGAGGGCTTCACCGTCCGCGAGGTCATCTCGGCGTGCGAGCGAGTCACGGGCCTGCCGATCGCAGCGGTCGACGCGCCGCGCCGTGCCGGTGATCCGGCCGTGCTCATCGCCTCGAGCAGCCGCGCGATCTCCGAGCTCGGGTGGAACCCCCAGCACACCGATCTCGACGAGATCGTCTCCGATGCGTGGGAGTTCACCCGGTCTCTCGGCGACCGGCTGCACGCTGCTCGACGCTGATCGAGGACACGGCTCCGGTTCAGGACGGTTCGTCGCCGCGCGGCAGTTCGAGTCCCAGCCGCGCCGCGATCTCGTGTCCGGTCTCCGCGAGGCCACGGATCGACTCGGGACGCAGTCCCGCCTGCAGGGCCTGGTCGAGCAGATCCGAAAGCCGGTGGCGGGGATCGGATTCGAGGGCCGCTGCGAGCGCGACCCCGGCGAGCGGACCGTCGCCGCGCACGTAAGCGCCGAAGCCGACAAGCGCGGCGGCATCGGCCCGCTCGGGATCGGGCAGGGCCCGGGCGAGCTCGGTCCACAGACGCTCCGCCGGCCGTGCGAGCGGTCCGGTCGCAAGTCCCATGGCGGCGTCGCGCACCGTGCGGTTGGCGAGCAGGACGGCCAGCTCGGCGATGTCGGACGCGCTGGGATCCGTTCCGCCGGCGTACGTCTCGATGTGTGCGAGCACGGTTTCGAGTTCGAGACGGTCGGCGCGTTCGCCGCCGCCCTCGCGGGCACAGCGTTCGTACTCGCGGTCGCGGGTCTCGACGACCTCGTCGATACACCGCGCGACTTCCTGTCTCACCGCCGGCGGATACGGCGCGAGCAGTGCGGCGAGCTCGGTGCGGGAGCCTCGGATCGGGCTGCCCTCGAACACCCGGGCCACCGCGACCACCGAGGACCCGGGATCGGCCACGCTGCCGGTGATGTTCTGGCCGGGCACGAACCAGGTCGCTCCACCGGTGATCTCCGGTAGCGCGTACACCCCCGCCAGGTCGATGCCGACGGCGTCGAGATGGTCGGCGAAGTCGTCGACGAGCCTGCACACGTCGGCGATCACCGGATCGTGCCGGTCGATGAGGTCGTCGTCCACGAGAACGGCCACCACAGATTCCGCGCCCTCGCGGGCACAGACGGCGCAGAAGCGCCGGAACGCCGCGCGCATGGGTTCCGGGACCGACTCTCCGGGCCGGGGCAGGACGAGGTCGTGTCGCATCACGGCGCCGATACTCGCCACCTTCCCGTTCGGGCGGGTCGGAGCGTCACCCGTCGGGGTCAGGCACATCACGACGATCGAACGCATCGGCGGGAAGCCCATGAGGGCGGGCAGGGCGGCGATCACGTCACCGACATCGGTGAGACGGAGGGGATGCGACGACGAAGGCGTGGAAGTTGTCATGCTCGAACCGTGGCCCATCGGCCCGAGCGGAAAGCGACTCCCGGGGTCGTTCCGCGGCCTTCTGGGGATGAACCGGCCGGCTGTGGACAACTCCGCGACCGGCATCGTCGACCCGTGCCGAACGGACGATCCCGTCGGTGAACGCTGTTAGGGTGCGCGCCCGGCCCCGTCAGGGGCGGGCGGCGAAGTCGACGGCCTCCCGGAACACGAGGTCGAGATTGTCGGCGTCGGGCGGCGCCGCGTCGAAGGACAGGTACGTGACCGTCACACGCACGTCCCCGATCTGCGCGATCCGCGCGGCCATCGACTGCGTCATGCCACCCGATCCCCTGCCGGAGTCGACCGTGCGGGTCAGGGCCAGCGTCTCGGCCCCGTCGACGGCTATGGCGGGATCGTCGCCGAGGACGGTCGAGACGGTCGAGGTGATCCCCCGCACGGTGGCGTCCACCTGCGAGCACTCGGTGAGATAGGTGCGGTACTCGCCGACGTCCGGAGCGGAACGGGTGACCTCGACACTGATCGTCGCGCGACTGGCGTTGTCGGTACCGACCACCATGGCGGTGCTCTCGGGGCCGTAATTCTGCGCGGGCGGCAGACATCCGCCCGGATCGACCTTCGAGCCGGGCTGGATCCCGGTCAGGTCGGGCGCTGCCTGCGCCACGGCCTCCGGTGGGAGGACCACCGCGACGTACGGTTCGGGAAAACGTTCGGGAGGAAGCACCAGCTCGCCCGGTGCCCGGACAATCGCGGGTGCAGGTGCAGGCGCGGTTCCCGTCAGGGCTGCCGGTTCGGGCCGGGGGTCGCCGGAGACGGTCTGGGAGCAGGCGGATGCGAGCATCAGGCACGCTGTCGCCACCGCGCTTCGGGCGGCCGATGCGCGGCGCCTCGGACGAGTGTCGCGTCGGGTCACCCGAACCTCCCTCGGTCGTCGACGTCGGGCAGGATGTGCGCCCCGGAATCGGTCGTCGTAGCGTCGATTAGACTCGAACACCACCATGCCACGTCGGGTGACCCCGGCGGAGATGCCGAGACGAAGTGTGATCGGAGTGGTTCGCAGATGGACGAACAGTCCCGCATGTACGAGCTGGAATTCCCGGCTCCGCAGCTCACCTCCCCGGAAGGTGAGGGGCCGGTCCTCGTGCACGGTCTCGAAGGTTTCGCCGACGCGGGACACGCGGTGCGCCTGGCGACCACGCACCTGCGCGAGAGTCTGGAGACCGAGCTCGTCGCGTCGTTCGCCGTCGACGAACTGATCGACTACCGGTCGCGTCGGCCGCTCATGACGTTCGAGGCCGACCACTTCTCGGACTACGCCGAGCCCGAACTGAACCTGTACGCGCTCATCGATGAGGCCGGCACCCCGTTCCTGCTGCTCGCGGGTGCCGAGCCGGATCTGAAGTGGGAGCGTTTCATCACCGCGGTGCGGTTGCTCGCCGAGCAGTTCGGGGTGCGGCGGACCATCGGACTCAACGCGATCCCCATGGCGATCCCGCACACCCGGCCGTTGGCGGTCACCGCGCACTCGACGAACAAGGACCTCATCGCGGGGCACCACCGTTGGTCGGGCGAGCTCCAGGTGCCCGCGGGAGTGTCGTCGCTGCTCGAATACCGCATGGGCCAGCACGGGCACGAGTCCGTAGGCTTCTCCGTGCACGTGCCGCACTATCTCGCCCAGACCGACTATCCGGCGGCCGCCGAGACGCTGCTGACGAACGTCGCAGAGGTCGGCGGCCTCGAGCTGTCTCTGCAGGCGCTCGGTGAGGCCGCGGCGCGGGTGCGGGAGCAGATCGACGAGCACATCGAGGACAATGCCGAGGTCCTCGGCGTGGTGCACGCGCTCGAGCGGCAATACGACAGCTACGTCGCCGCCCAGGAACAGCAGACCTCTCCCCTGCCGACCGACGAGAGTCTGCCGACGGGTGAGGAGATCGGGGCGGAGTTCGAGCGGTTCCTCGCCGAATACGACCGGCGCGGCGCCGGTCCCGGCGGCGATCTCCCCGGTCCGGACGACGGAGGAACCGGCGACGGCGGATTCGGCGAGTTCGACCCGGACGACGGGGACGATTCCGCTCCGCGTTGACACCACGGCGGGTTGGCCGGATGTTTCATGATCATCACAATCGTCGTTGTCGACGTCACATACAGACATGTACGCTTCGGCGACATGCCACAGTGGTAGTTGTGTCCGGTTCTCGGCCACGGGTCGGGCAGCCTGACTACCACCACGCGATCACCGACGTCGCAGGAGACGCTCATGGTTCCACCGCGCGCCCGGACGCTCCGCCCGGTTCCGGACAACGAACCCCGTATCGTGTTCCGCACGATCCACGGTTACCGACGCGCGTTCCGCCTGGCCGGAAGCGGTCCCGCACTGCTGCTCGTACACGGAATCGGTGACGACTCGTCGACCTGGCAGGACGTGATCCCGCACCTGGCGGAGAAGTACACCGTGATCGCCCCCGACCTGCTCGGGCACGGTCGATCCGACAAGCCGCGGGCCGACTACTCGGTGGCCGCCTACGCGAACGGTATGCGCGACCTGCTGTCGGTCCTCGGGATCGAATCGGTCACGGTGATCGGCCATTCGCTCGGCGGCGGGGTGGCGATGCAGTTCGCCTACCAGTTCCCGCACATGGTCGAGCGTCTGGTGCTCGTCGCGTCCGGCGGTGTCACCAAGGACGTCCATCTTGCCCTGCGGCTGATCTCGGTGCCGATCGTCAGCGAAGCGCTGCGGGTCCTGCGACTGCCCGGGGCGATGCCCGTCCTGCGCGCTGCCGGCGCGATGCTGAACCGGGTCAACGGATCGCCACTGAGGCCCGGTGCCCTGCTGCACGACACCTCGGATCTGGTGCGCGTACTGGGGAACCTCCCCGACCCCACGGCCTACGAAGCGTATTTGCGCACGCTGCGCGCGGTGGTCGACTGGCGCGGTCAGGTGGTGACCATGCTCGACCGCTGTTATCTGACGGAGAACCTTCCCGTCCAGCTCATCTGGGGCGATCACGACAGCGTCATCCCCATCGCCCACGCCTATCTCGCGCATTCGGCCATGCCCGGTTCACGTCTCGAGATCTTCCGGGGCTCCGGCCACTTCCCGTTCCGCGACGACCCGCTGCGCTTCCTGCGGGTGGTCGAGAACTTCCTGGAGACCACCGCTCCCCTGGAGTTCGACCTCGACCGCTGGCGCCGGCTCCTCGTGTCGGGTGTGAGCGAGTCGCAGATCAGCGGTGGCCCGGAGACCCGCATGGCGGTGCTCGGCGCGATGGGTTCGGACGAGCGCAGCGCCACCTGACCTGCACTACACGCCGGGCCACGCGACCCGCGGCGGTGGGTCGGGTCCTTCCGACTAGCCTGGAGAAGTGCTGCTTCCCGATCTGATACCCGACCCCGTCGACGACGACGCGCTGTTCGACGCGTTCACCACCTGGACGACGGATCGTGGCATCTCGCTGTATCCGGCGCAGGAGGAAGCGCTCATGGAGCTCGTCGCCGGCTCCAACGTCATCCTCGCCACGCCCACCGGCTCGGGAAAGTCGATGGTAGCGCTCGGCGCGCACTTCTTCGCGCTCGCTGCCGGGAAGCGCACCTTCTACACCGCCCCGATCAAGGCGCTCGTGAGCGAGAAGTTCTTCGCCCTGTGTGACGTCTTCGGTGCCGACAAGGTCGGCATGATGACCGGCGACGCATCGGTCAACGCCGGAGCGCCGATCATCTGCGCGACCGCCGAGATCGTCGCGAATCTCGCGTTGCGCGAGGGACCGGACTCCGACATCGGCCAGGTCGTGATGGACGAGTTCCACTTCTACTCCGAACCCGACCGCGGGTGGGCGTGGCAGGTTCCGCTCATCGAGTTGCCGCACGCGCAGTTCCTGCTCATGTCCGCGACGCTCGGCGACGTGACCTTCCTACAGAAGGATCTGACCCGCCGCACCGGACGGCCGACGGTGGAGGTCTCGGGCTCCGAACGACCCGTCCCGTTGACCTTCTCGTACTCGCAGGCACCCATCGGTGAAGCGATCGAAGAACTTGTCACCACCCATCAGGCACCCGTCTACGTCGTGCACTTCACCCAGGCCGCGGCCCTCGAGCGCGCCCAGGCCCTGACCAGCGTGAACATGTGCACGAAGGCCGAGAAGGAGGCGATCGCCACCGCGCTGGGCGACTTCCGGTTCTCCACCGGCTTCGGCAAGACCCTCTCGCGTCTCGTCCGGCACGGTATCGGTGTGCACCATGCGGGCATGCTGCCGAAGTACCGGCGCCTGATCGAGAAGCTCGCGCAGGACGGGCTCCTGAAGGTCATCTGCGGAACCGACACGCTCGGCGTCGGCATCAACGTGCCGATCCGCACCGTGTTGCTCACGGGCCTGACGAAGTTCGACGGCACCCGCACCCGGCAGCTCAAGGCGCGCGAGTTCCACCAGATCGCCGGTCGCGCAGGCCGCGCGGGATACGACACGATGGGCACCGTCGTCGTACAGGCCCCCGAGCACGAGATCGAGAACGTCCGGGCCCTCGCCAAGGCCGGGGACGACCCGAAGAAGCGCCGGAAGGTGCAGCGCAAGAAGGCACCCGAAGGGTTCGTCTCGTGGGGCGAGGGCACCTTCGACAAGCTGATCGCGGCGTCGCCCGAACCGCTGCAGTCACGGTTCTCGGTGAGCAACTCGATGCTGCTCAACGTCATTGCGCGACCGGGCAACTGCTTCGACGCGATGCGGCATCTGCTCGAGGACAACCACGAACCCCGTCCGGCGCAGCGCAAGCACATCCTCAAGGCGATCTCGCTGTACCGGGGCCTGCTCCAAGCGGGTGTGGTGCAGCAACTCGACGAGCCCGACGAGTTCGGGCGCCGGGCCCGCCTCACCGTCGACCTGCAACGCGACTTCGCGCTCAACCAGCCGCTGTCGCCGTTCGCCCTCGCAGCGATCGAACTGCTCGACGTCGACTCCCCCACCTACGCGCTCGATGTGGTGTCGGTCATCGAATCGACCCTCGACGATCCCCGTCAGGTGCTCATGGCGCAGCAGCATGCCGCACGCGGTGAGGCCGTCGCACAGATGAAGGCCGACGGCATCGAGTACGACGAGCGGATGGAACTGCTCGAGGAGATCACCTGGCCCAAGCCGCTCGTGGAGCTGCTCGAGCCGGCCTTCGAGACGTACCGGGGTGGGCATCCCTGGGTGTCGGAGTTCCCCCTCTCGCCGAAGTCGGTGGTGCGCGACATGATCGAGCGCAGCATGACCTTCTCCGAGATGGTCTCGCACTACGGCCTGGCCCGCTCCGAGGGGCTGGTCCTGCGCTATCTCGCCGACGCCTACCGCGCGCTGCGGCAGACGGTGCCGGACGCCGCGCGCACGGAGGAACTCGAGGACATCATCGAGTGGCTCGGCGAGCTGATCCGGCAGGTCGACTCATCGTTGCTCGACGAGTGGGAGTCCCTCACCCATCCCGGGGTGGAATCCGACGACCAGCAGATCGCGTTCGGCGTCGACTCCCCTCGCCCGTTGTCCGCGAACGTCCGCGCGTTCAAGGTCATGGTCCGCAACGCGATGTTCAAGCGGGTCGCACTGGCCTCGCGTCGACGCTGGGACGAACTCGCGGCCCTCGGCGACGGTCTCGACGCCGAGGACTGGGAAGACCTGCTCGAGCTGTACTTCGACGAGTACGACGAGATCGGTACCGGCCCCGACGCGCGTGGACCGCTGC
The DNA here is from genome assembly GCF_000801125.1 of Rhodococcus sp. Chr-9. Lineage (NCBI taxonomy): Bacteria > Bacillati > Actinomycetota > Actinomycetes > Mycobacteriales > Nocardiaceae > Rhodococcus > Rhodococcus sp. Chr-9. Next base: position 371,701 of record NZ_JTIZ01000122.1, on the reverse strand, counting down.
TGTTCACCGTCGAGATGGGTCCCGAGTTGTGGCGGGTGCGTCAGACCCTGCACGATCCGCAGGGCGATCACGGCTGGGCGTTGATCGGCGAGGTGAACCTCCGCGAGTCCGATGCGGCCGGTGAAGTGGTGTTCGACGAGTTCGAGATCGTCGAGGGCTGATCGTCGCAGGCGGCGGACCTCGGGAGCGGTAGCCTGACTCGGTGAGCGAACCGACCGTGCAACCCTTCCGCTTGGCCTACGTCCCGGGTGTCACCCCCGCGAAGTGGGTGCGGGTGTGGAACGAGCGGATGCCGGACGTCCCGATCGAACTGGTCCCCGTCGAACCCACGGCCGGTGCGGATCCGCTACGCGAGGACGTCGCCGACATCGCGCTGCTGCGCCTGCCGCTGCAGCGGGACGGCCTGTCGGTCATCCCGCTCTACACCGAGGTCTCCGTCGTAGTGGTGCCCAAGGAGCACGTGTTCGCGGCGGTCGACGAGGTGTCGGTGTCCGACCTCGCCGACGAGACGGTGCTGCATCCGCTCGACGACGTGCTCGACTGGGTCGCCCTACCCGGTGAGGAGGCGTTCGAGCGGCCCGCGACCACCGAGGACGCGATCTCGCACGTCGCCTCGGAGGTGGGTGTGCTCGTCACGCCGCAGTCGCTCGCCCGCCTGCACCACCGCCGCGACCTGACCTACCGTCCCGTCGTCGACGCGCCCGCGTCCCAGGTGGGTCTCGTGTGGGTCACCGACCGGACGACCGATCACGTCGACGAGTTCGTGGGCATCGTCCGGGGACGGACGGCCAACAGTTCCCGTGGCCGCAGCGATTCCGAGCCGGACGCCGAGTCGGGCAGCACCTCGCGTCGTGGCGAACGCAAGGGCTCGACCCCGAAGCGCCGCGCGCCCGAGCCCAAGACGTCCCGCCGGGCGGGGACGTCCGCGCGGAAGCGCCCCGGGAAGCCTCGGCGTGGTCGGCGCTGAGGGGGTCTTCGTCAGGAGACGGGGCGGCAGGTCGGCGGGACGCAGCCGCGGATGGTCTCGGCGAGGATGCGGTAGTCGACTCCGCGCGGGGACGACGAGCGGAACACCAGTCCGATGCGGCGGCCGGGTGCCGGGTCCGCGAAGTGCGCGACCTCGAGGTCTCCCCGGGCGGTTTCGACGGCGACCGCGGAGGCCGGGACGAGGGTGATACCCAATCGTCCTGCGACGCAGCGCACCACGGTGGACAGGGAGGTCGCGCGGGTGTCGCCGAGTGCCGGTCGCGCGTCGATGGACCGGCACAGGTCGAGTGTCTGGTCGCGCAGGCAGTGGCCTTCGTCGAGCAGCAGCAGTTGTGCGTCGTCGAGCGCGGAGACCGAGAGGTCGGTGCGCCCGGCGAGTTCGTGTCCGGTCGGCAGGACGAGGACGAAATCCTCGTCGTACAGCGGCACTTCGATGACACCCGAGACGTCTGCGGGCAGGGCGAGGACGGCGACGTCGAGGGTTCCGGCGCGCAGGGCGTCGAGGAGACGCGCGGTCTGGTCCTCGACGACCTGCAGCGACAGCGCCGGCATCGTCCGGTCGAGTGCGGGCAGGATCTCGGGCAGGACGTAGGGCGCGACGGTGGGGATCAGGCCCACCCGCAGCGGGCCCGAGAGTCCGTCGGACACTCCTGCAGCCGCGTCGACGAAGCCGTCGGCGGCGTCGAGTACCACCTCCGCGTAGGGAAGCAGGCGCGCTCCCACCGGTGTCACGAGCACGCGGCGGGTGCTCCGCTCGATGAGCTGGACGCCGAGGCCGTTCTCGAGAGCCGCCAGCCCCTGGGACAGGGTGGGCTGGCTGACCTCGAGTCGCGCTGCTGCCGTGCCGAAGTGGCGGTAGGTGGCCACCGCGACGAAGGCACGCAGCTGCGAGAGGGTGGGCTGGTAGCTCTGATCGGTCACGCCTATCAGTGTAGTGCGACCTATCGCCTCTACCTTTCGCAGCTATCGGACGGTCGTGCGTCGACCACGAGACGGGTGCTCGCTGCGCCGACTGCCAGGTCCTACGACGCCGAGCCCGCCGCTCTTCCGGCAGCGAGGTCGTCCTCGTCCAGCACGACCTCGATCTCGCCACCGAACTCCACACCGGGAGCGAGCGGCAGCCGGTCGCCGCTCCAGAACCGGCCGGGGTCGTACCAGTTGATCCCCCGGTGCCGTTGCCGCAGCAACCCCATCTCCTCCAGCGTCAGCCCCACCACTTCGGCGCAGTACGCGCTCTCGAGCCCACCGGACGGTACGGCCGCCCGGCGACGGCGCGGGAGCCGGCCCGCGAACCATCGCCCCGTGAGTTTCGTCGTCGACGGGAACGGTGTGCCGTCGAGCCGCGCGATCGTGCGCAGCAGCTGGTCCTCCTGGTCCGGGGTGACCGCCACCGAGATCTGCCGCAGCCAGCCGCGCTGGCCGTAACGCGCGGCCCACACCTGCACCGCACTGCGCAGGTCGTGCAACTGCACGCCGCGCTGGTGCCGCCCGGTCCACATGTCCGGGAGACTGCGTCCGAGCTCGGCGTGCCACATCAGCGGCGGCAGGTCCTCGAGCGCGACCGTCATCCCCACGTGGTTCACCGGTGCGTTGGTCAGCGTCTGGATTGCTCGGTCGGCCGGGGTGGCGCCGCGGAAGATCCACAGGTCCCCCGTGCGGGTCGTCGCCACGGCCTCGTCGAGGGTGAGACGCGAACGCGCACCGGCGGACCGATCTGCCGACGAAGTGTCCATGCCGTCAGCCTGCCATGCCCGACGGCCGCTGGGGTCGTCCCCATGACCCCGACGGACCGCTAGGGTCGCCCCATGGCACTGCGCGGTGGCAAGTGGTGGAAGCTCGTCGGACTCGCCGGGATCGTGGGAGTCGCGGCGACCGGTGCTGTCGCCGCCCGCAACGAGCGGCAACGACGGAACTACAGCCCAGACGAGGTGCGGTCGGTGCTGCACGAACGCTATGCCCGTTCGCTCGCCGCACGCGACGGCAGCGCCGAACTCCCCCTCGCCGAGGTACCGGTCGGGCCGAAGGAAAAGATCAGCCGAGTGCTGCGGCGATTCCGTCGGCGAGATCGGTGATCTGCTCGTCGGTCATCACGAACGACGGGGAGATCTGCATCGCGCCCTGACCGGCCGCGCGTCCCGAGATCCCATGCTGCCGCAGGGTCTTGACGAAACCGAGCGCCTCGGACGGATCGGCGAGCTGCACGGCCGCCACCGCACCGAGGCCGCTGCGCACCTCCGCCACCCGCGGGTGGTCCGCCAACGGAGCGAGCTTCTCGTGCAGCGTCCGCTCGATCCGCGCCGCCTCGGCGAGCAGATTCTCACGCTCGATGATGTCGAGGTTGGCGAGGGCGGCCGCCGCAGCCGCGGCGTGCCCACCGTAGGTGTAGCCGTGGCGCCACCACACGTCTCCGGCGAAGAACGGTTCGGCGACGCGCGGAGCGACGAACAGGGCGCCCATCGGCAGGTAGCCGGAGGTGAGTCCCTTGGCCGTGGTGACCATGTCGGGAGCCAGGTCGAATCGCGACGACGCGAACCACGAACCACCGATACGACCGAAGCCGGTGACGACCTCGTCGACGACGAACAGGATGTCGTGGTCGCGGCAGATGTCGCGGATCTCGGCGAGATAGCCGTCCGGCGGCAGGTACACCCCGCCCGCACCGATGACGGGTTCGCAGAAGAAGGCCGCGATAGAGTCGGCACCGACCGAATCGATGAGTTCGAGCAGCGCCTTGGCGTCGTCCCAGGCAACCCGCGCGGTGTCCGCCCACAGGCGGCCGTAGCCCTCACCGTTGACGGGGATACCGGCGAGCGAGGTGCCGCCGACATGCATGCCGTGGTACGCCTTCTCGCGCGAGACCAGCAGCCGCTTGCCGGGCTTCCCGAGCTCCTGCCAGTACCGCCGCGCGAGCTTGGCCGCCGAGTCGACGGAGTCGGATCCGCCCGAGGTGAAGAAGATCTTGCTGCCCGGAACCGGGGCGACCCCCGCGAGACGCTCGGCGAGTTCGACGGCGGGCTCGGAGGTCAGGTCGCCGAAGTTCGAGTAGTGGGCGAGTTTGGCGACCTGCGCTGCGATCGCCTCGCCGATCTCGGTGCGGCCGTGACCTACATTGGTGAACCACAGTCCGGCGGTGGCGTCGAGGTAGCGTTTGCCGGCGTCGTCCCAGATGTACGCGCCTTCCCCGCGCGACACGACGAATGCGCCGTCCCGTTCGATCGCGCCCATATCGGCGAATCCGTGCCACAACGCACCCACGACCAACTCCCGTCCACGACGATCACGACACCCGTCATCGTATGCGGAGGAAACGACTCTGGCGCCGGAGGCCCGTACCCGCCACCCGGGTGCCATGACCGAGTTCCGCTTCTCCGTCAACATCTTCGAGGTCGGGTCTCCCGATGCGTTCGTTCGCTGGTGCCGCGCCGTCGAGGACGCGGGCTTCGACGCGGTGTACGCGGCCGACCATCTCGGTGTCCCCACGTCGTTCCCCGTCCTGGTCACCGCCGCCGGTGCCACCGAGCGTCTGCGGGTCGGCACGATGGTGCTCGATGCCGGTTTCTGGAATCCGGCACTGCTCGCCCGCGAGATCGCGACCACCGATGTGCTCACCGGCGGCCGGCTCGAGATCGGCCTCGGAGCAGGGGCCACATGAGATGGGAGTTCGAGGCGGCCGGGATCGAGTGGGAACGCTTCGACGAGCGCGCCGAGCGTCTCGAATCCACCGTGCAGGAACTGCAGCGATCGTTCACCGGGCCCGGTTTCGACGAGCAGGCGGCGTTGCGCGAAGCATTCGACCTGCCCGTGCTCCGTCCGGTGCAGCGGCGCGGATTCGGCGGCTACGGCCCGCCCCTGATCGTCGGAGGCACCGCGACCGGATCTTTTCCGTCGTCGCCGCCCACGCCGACATCGTGAGTGTCGCGGGTGCCGTCCTGCTGCCGGGGAGGCCACCGGGGACGTTCCGCATCGCCACCGCGGCCGAGGCCGACGACCTGCTCGACTCGCCGTTCGTGCTGATCGGCACGGTCGACGAGATGGCCGGGCAGATCCTGCACAGCCGGGAGCGCTACGGGTTCACCCACTTCACGGTCCACGCCCCGTACCGGGAGACCTTCGGTGAAGTGATCGGCCAGGTGCGTGCTCTGGCGGGCCGACCACCTGGCCTGCCTGCCCTCCCCGACCGGCCCCGACCGGGTCGTTTCGCTAGGCTGTGTGGTCAGCATGTCCATCTCCCCCGCCCCGAATCGTCGCGAACTGCGCGCTGCCCTGTCCGAGGTCTCCCTCCGCGACGAGAACCGCCTCCGTCGCAGGCTCGACCGGGCGCGGGGCGGCGAGGCGCTGACCGAGGTCGCCGCCGAGATCGAGACCGCCCGCGCCCGGCTCACGTCCCGTGCGTCGTCGGTCCCGGAGATCCGTTATCCCGAGGACCTACCGGTCTCGCAGCGCAAGGACGACATCGCCGCCGCGATCCGCGACCACCAGGTCGTAGTGGTCGCCGGAGAGACCGGTTCGGGCAAGACGACGCAGATCCCGAAGATCTGCCTCGAACTCGGGCGCGGGGTTCGCGGCCTGATCGGCCACACCCAGCCGCGCCGTATCGCCGCGCGCGCCGTCGCCGAGCGACTCGCGGAGGAACTGGACACCGAGCTCGGCGACGCCGTCGGATACACGGTGCGCTTCAACGATCAGGTCACCGAGTCGACCCTCGTCAAGCTGATGACCGACGGCATCCTCCTCGCCGAGATCCAGCGCGACCGCCTGCTGCGCCAGTACGACACGCTCATCATCGACGAGGCGCACGAGCGCAGCCTCAACATCGACTTCCTGCTCGGCTACCTCGCGCAGCTGCTTCCGCGTCGCCCCGACCTGAAGGTGATCATCACCTCGGCGACGATCGACCCCGAACGTTTCGCGCGCCACTTCGCCGACGCGAACGGCACGCCTGCCCCCATCGTGGAGGTCTCCGGCCGCACCTATCCCGTCGAGGTGCGTTACCGGCCGCTGACCGTCGAGGTGGGCGACACGCTGGTCGACCGCGACCCCGTCGACGCGGTGTGCGAGGCCGTCGAGGAACTCCAGCGCGAGGGCGACGGCGACATCCTGGTCTTCCTCTCCGGCGAGCGCGAGATCCGCGACACCGCCGACGCACTGCGCGACCGCAAGCTCCGCAACACCGAGATCCTCCCGCTCTACGGACGCCTGTCGGCGGCCGAACAGCACCGGGTCTTCGCACCGCACACGGGCCGGCGGGTCGTGTTGTCCACCAACGTCGCCGAGACGTCCCTGACGGTTCCCGGTATCCGCTACGTCGTCGACCCCGGCACCGCACGTATCTCGCGGTACTCGGTGCGGACGAAGGTGCAGCGACTGCCGATCGAGCCGATCTCGCAGGCCTCGGCGCGGCAGCGCGCCGGACGGTGCGGTCGTGTCGCCGACGGCATCTGCATCCGTCTGTACTCGGAGGACGACTTCGACGGCCGGCCGGAGTTCACGGAGCCCGAGATCCTGCGCACCAACCTCGCGTCGGTAGTGTTGCAGATGACGGCGCTCGGTCTCGGCGACATCGAGGCGTTCCCGTTCGTGGAGGCCCCGGATCCCCGCGCGATCCGCGACGGCATCGCTCTGCTCGAGGAGCTCGGCGCGCTCGAACCCGCCAAGAAGGGCGAGACGCCGCGCCTGACCGCGACGGGCCGCGAGATCGCCCGCCTGCCCGTCGATCCGCGCATGGCCCGCATGATCGTCGAGGGCCACCGGAACGGATGTCTGCGCGAGGTGCTCATCATCGTCGCGGCCCTGTCGATCCAGGACGTGCGCGAACGCCCGACCGAGTTCCAGCAGGCCGCCGACGAGAAGCACGCCCGGTTCGCGGTCGAGGGCTCGGACTTCCTGGCCTTCCTGCGATTGTGGGACTACCTGAAGGAGCAACGGCGGGAACTGTCGTCGAGCAGGTTCCGCAGGTTGTGCCGCGACGAGTTCCTGCACTGGTTGCGGATCCGTGAGTGGCAGGACCTGCAGGGGCAGCTCCGTCAGATCACTGTCGACATGGGCTGGCAGACGCACCACCGCGACGTGAATCCCGACGACGTCCACAAGTCCGTGCTTGCAGGTCTGCTGTCGCACATCGGTCTTCGCGAGGGCGACAAGCGCGACTTCCTCGGTGCCCGCGGCGCACGGTTCGCCGTCTTCCCGGGATCGTCGTTGTTCAAGAAGCCTCCGCGCTGGGTCATGGCCGCCGAACTCGTGGAGACCTCACGGCTGTGGGCGCGGACGGCCGCGCGCATCGAACCCGAATGGGTCGAGAAGCTCGCTCCGCACCTGGTCAAGCGCACCTACTCGGAGCCGCACTGGTCGACGCGCCGCGAGTCGGCGATGGCCTACGAACGCGTCACGCTCTACGGCATCCCCCTGGTCGCCCAGCGTCCCGTGCCGTACGGACGGATCGATCCGGAGGTCTCGCGCGAACTGTTCATCCGCCACGCCCTCGTGCAAGGCGAATGGCGCACGCAGCACAAGTTCTTCCACGACAACCGGGCGCTGCTCGAGGACGTCGAGGAACTCGAACACCGTGCGCGCCGGCGCGACATCGTCGTCGACGACGAGACCCTGTTCGACTTCTACGACCAGCGGGTCGGCCCGGAGGCGATCTCGGCCCGGCACTTCGACACGTGGTGGAAGAAGACCCGCAGGCAGCAACCCGACCTGCTGACGTTCACGCCGGACACCGTGGTGAACCAGGACGCCGCCTCGGTGCTCGAGGGCGACTATCCGGACGCGTGGCGCCAGGGCGAGATCCAGTTCCCCCTCACCTACCAGTTCGAGCCGGGCACGGAGGAGGACGGTGTCACCGCCCGCGTCCCCGTCGCGCTGCTCGCGAACCTCAAGTCCGTCGGTTTCGACTGGCTGGTACCCGGGATGCGGACCGAGCTGGTCACGGCCCTCATCAAGACCCTGCCGAAACACCTTCGGAGGCAGGTCGTACCGGCTCCCGATTTCGCAGCGGCCGCCCTCGCCTCGGTGACGCCGCGCTCCGAACCGCTCGTCAATGCGATGGCCCGCGAGCTGTCCCGGCTCGGCCGGTGCACGATCGAGCCCTCGGACTTCGATACCGGTGCGTTGCCCGACCATCTGCGGATGACCTTCGCCGCGGTCGACGAGCGCGGCACCGTGCTCGGCCGCAGCAAGAGCCTGGCGGCCCTGCGGAAGAAGTTGGCTCCGCGGGTCGAAGCGGAGGTCTCGCGCGCCGCTGCGGGCACCGAACGTCCCGCGGCGGTGGTGTGGACGGCCGAGACCCTCGGGAACCTGCCGGAGACCGTCACCCGCGAGGTCGGTGGCCGGAAGGTCACCGGTTACCCTGCCCTGGTCGCGGAGAAGGACGGCGTCGCGGTGCGCGTGCTCAGCACACCGCAGGCCCAGCAGAACGCGACGCGTCAGGGGTTGCGTGCCCTGCTTCTGTCGTCGGCACCGACGAAGGCGAAGGCCGTGACCTCGGGGCTGACCAACATGGAGCGGCTCGCGCTCGGGCGGAACCCCGACGGATCGTTCGAAGCGCTGATCGAGGACTGCCGTGCCTGCGCGGTGGACGAACTTATCGCCGCACACGGCGCACCCGTGCGCACGCCCGACGAGTTCGAGGCGCTCGCGTCCACGGTGCGGTCACACCTGCCGGGGCGCGTGGCCCGTCTGTTGAAAGCGGTTGTGCCCGTGCTGTCCCGCGCCCACGAGGTGGGTGTGCTCCTCGATCGGTCGGACGGCGAAGCTGCCGACGACGTACGCGAACAGCTGCAGTCGTTGCTGTTCCCCGGCTTCGTCACCGATCTGGGGTCGCGGCGGATCGCCGACCTGCCGCGCTATCTCACCGCGGCCGCGCAACGCCTGGAGGCGTTGCCGGCGAGTGCGCATCGCGATGCCGCGGGAATGGATGTGCTCGATCGCGTCTACGGCGCCTACGACAAGCTACTCGCACGACTGCCGGAGGAACGGCGCGCCGCGCCCGAGGTGGTCGAGATCTACTGGATGATCGAGGAACTGCGCGTGAGCCTGTTCGCGCAGGGTCTCGGAACGCGGATCCCAGTGTCGGAGAAGCGCGTCCTGAAGGCGATCGACGGGATCCGGTAGCGACCGGACCGGCCGGCGTGCGGTCGGCTTCGACCGGGCCGCTCAGTCGGTCTCGACCGAGCAGGACTTCTTGTGCTCGCGCAGTTCCTGAATCTCGCGTTCGAAATCCTCTGCAGAACTGAAGGAACGGTAGACCGAGGCGAATCGAAGATAGGCAACCTCGTCGAGATCGCGTAGGGGTCCGAGGATCGCCAGTCCGACCTCGTGGCTCGGGACCTCGGGTGAGCCCTTCGCCCGCACCGCGTCCTCGACCTGCTGCGCGAGCTTGTTGAGTGCGTCGTTGTCGACATCGCGCCCCTGGCAGGCGCGGGCCACGCCGCGCACGACCTTCTCGCGGCTGAACGGCTCGGTCACGCCGCTGCGCTTGACGACGGACAGCACGGCCGTCTCGACTGTGGTGAAGCGGCGCCCGCATTCGGGACACGCCCGCCGACGACGGATCGCGGCACCCTCGTCTGCCTCGCGCGAATCGACCACCCGGGAATCGGGATGGCGGCAATACGGGCAGTACATGTCGGTTCCTTCGTCGTGCCCGTGCGGGTCGCGACGTCGGCGCCGAAGCGATGTCTCCCGACCGGAACCGTCTCCACCCGCGAGTGGGCCGACACCGCCGCAACCACACGGAGTGGTGTGACTGACAGTGTTAGACAATACCCGCCTGTCCGGCTCGGGAGCGGATCGCGGGTCCGGCGGGGCCACGACGCCCTCATTCCCGGCTGGAATCCGGCAAGAGGAGGCGGCTTCCGGCCTGCACGGCCGTACCGTCGAGCGAGTTGAGGTCGGCGATCCTCGCGACCGTGACGTCGACCGGGACGTCGGGCCACACGCGAGCGGCCAAGGCCTCCAGGCTCTCCCCCTCTCGCACGACCGTGGTGCCGGCGCTCTGCGAGATCACCTCATCGGTGCGCACGTGGGCGAGCACGAGGAGCATCGTGGTCGCGAGCGCGGTGAGGAGCACCGTCGTGGCCATCTGCCGCCAACTCGTCCCCTCCGCAGGCCGGCGACTGCGCGGTGCGATCTCCGAACGGCGGTGCAGGGGTTCCCGCGAGGGCGCGGCGACGCGCGGTCTCGTCCGCGCCGGGACACGGGTGCGATTGTGCAGCGTCGACGTCGCGATCGGCCGGATGCGATATGCCGCCGCCCCGGGCGCACCTGCTCCCGGCGGGCCCACGACGGTCCGCCCTGCCGTGCTCGTCCGGACTGAGGCACCGGTTCGGACCACCGCGCCCTGTCGCGCCGTACCCACCGGAACCGCCGTGTCGATCCGAACCGCTCTGCTCATCGGAAATCCTCCGTGTCGCTGTGCGTGGTCTTCCGACCCCGTCCGTGTCGCTGTGCGTGGCCTTCCGACCCCGTCCGACCACTCGATCATGTGTTCGAACGAAAGTCTGTTCGAATGTTTTATCACGAGTCACAGCCTGACGGCAGCTCCTCGGAGGGTGAATCTCGAACATCTGTTTGATATGCGCGCGGGATCTCGATAGATTCGAAAGGCAACTTGCAACCCATCCGACACTCGCCGCACGGAGGTCACGATGAAGGCGGACGGAACATCCACAGCCCGCCGGGGCGGACCCGCGACCGACGATCCCACCGCGAGCCTCACCGAGCGTCAGCGTCGTGTGCTCGAGGTCATCCGCGATTCCGTCAGCGAACGGGGGTACCCGCCGAGCATCCGTGAGATCGGCGACGCCGTCGGCCTCAACTCCACATCCTCCGTCGCACACCAGCTGCGCACGCTCGAACGGAAGGGCTTCCTGCGCCGGGATCCGAACCGTCCGCGTGCCGTGGACGTCCGCGGTCTCGAACCCACCCCCGCACCCGAGTCCTCGCCCGAGGTGGTCGCCGGCTCGTCGACCGACGACATCCCTTCGGCGGCAATGGTTCCCGTCGTCGGCCGGATCGCTGCCGGTGGTCCGATCCTGGCCGAGGAATCGGTCGAGGATGTCTTCCCGCTGCCGCGCGAACTCGTCGGTCAGGGCTCGCTGTTCCTGCTCAAGGTCGTCGGCCAGTCGATGATCGACGCAGCCATCTGCGACGGCGACTGGGTGGTCGTCCGGCAGCAGAACGTCGCCGACAACGGCGATATCGTCGCCGCCATGCTCGACGGCGAGGCCACCGTCAAGACGTTCAAGCGGGTCGACGGCGACGTCTGGCTCATGCCGCACAACCCGATGTTCGAACCCATCCCGGGCAACGACGCAGTCGTCCTCGGCAAGGTCGTCACGGTCGTCCGCAAGATCTGATCCCCGGGCCACCGGAGACGAACGAGACCGGGGTGGCTCCGCACAGCGAAGCCACCCCGACCTTCTCGTACGTGCCTCAGACGTTGAGGCCGCGCCCGATGACTTCCTTCATGATCTCGTTCGTGCCGCCGTAGATCTTCTGCACGCGGGCATCGAGGTACGCCTTGGCGACCGGGTACTCGCGCATGTAGCCGTAGCCACCGTGCAGCTGCAGGCAGCGGTCGATCAGCTCGACCTGCTTGTCGGTGGTCCAGTACTTGGCCATCGCGGCCTCCTGGACGGTGAGCTTCTTCTCGTTCAGCAGCTCGATGCACCGGTCCACGAACACCCGGGCCAGCTGGGTCTCGGTGGCGAGCTCGGCGAGCTCGAAGCGGGTGTTCTGGAACTTGCCGATCGGCTTGCCGAACGCCTTGCGGTCGCGGCAGTACTGGATCGTGTCGTCGAGCACGCGCTCCATCGCAGCAGCGGCGACGACGGCGATCGCGAGACGTTCCTGCGGCAGGTTCTGCATCAGGTAGATGAAGCCCATGCCCTCCTGGCCGAGGAGGTTGGCCGCCGGGACGCGAACGTCGTTGAAGCTGAGCTCCGCCGTGTCCTGCGCGTCGAGGCCGATCTTGTCGAGGTTGCGTCCCCGCTCGAAGCCCGGCATGCCGCGCTCGACGACGAGCAGCGAGAAGCCCTGGGCGCCCTTCTCCGGGTCGGTGCATGCGACGACGATCACCAGATCGGAGTGGATGCCGTTGGTGATGAACGTCTTGGCGCCGTTGAGGACCCAGTCGTCACCGTCGCGCACCGCGCGGGTCTTGATGCCCTGCAGGTCGCTGCCGGTGCCCGGCTCGGTCATCGCGATGGCCGTGATCAGCTCACCCGAACAGAAGCCCGGGAGCCAACGCTTCTTCTGCTCCTCGTTGGCGAGCTCGAGCAGGTAGGGAGCGACGACATCGTTGTGCAGCATGAAGCCCAGACCGCTGAAGCCCAGCTTGGTGGTCTCCTCGGCCATGATGGCGTTGTAGCGGAAGTCGTCCATGCCACCGCCGCCGTACTCCTCCGGCACCGCCATGCCGAGGAAGCCCTGCGCGCCGGCCTTCTTCCACACCTCACGGTCGACGATCTTGTCCTTCTCCCACTGCTCGTGGAAGGGGGCCACCTCCTGTTCGAGGAACTTCCGGTACGACTCCCGGAAGAGGTCGTGCTCGGGCTCGAAAAGGGTGCGTTGCATCTGCGCTCCTGTGTGAGACGTCGTTCGACATACTCACGGTATGCAGACGAGGGCGCAGTGACGCTGACACAACCGAGCGCATTTTGTGACCCGGACGACCCCGGCGGGTACGCGTCGGTATAGAACGACCCGCGGGCACGGGTCGGTGTCGGCCGATGCGCCGGGTTCCGGTCAGCGGCGCAGATCCGCGAGTCTGCGCAGCAGCGGGTACGCGACGAGGATGCCGATCGAACCCCAGGCGATACCGCCGAGTTCGACCGAGCCGATCGACAAGGTCAGGTCGCCGATGCCGGCGACGAGCGCCGCGGCCGCGACCGTGAGGTTGACCGGATCCGTGAAGTCGACCTTCGCCTCCGTCCAGATGCGGACACCGAGGATGCCGATCAGGCCGTAGAGCACGAGGGTCGCGCCGCCGAGGACGCCCTCGGGCACGGTGAACACCAGCGCACCGAACTTCGGCGAGAAGGCCAGCACGACGGCGGTGACCGCCGCAACGGCGTATGCAGCGGTCGAGTACACGCGCGTGGCCGCCATGACGCCGATGTTCTCGGCATAGGTGGTCGTGCCCGAGCCGCCGCCCGCACCCGCGAGGGTGGTCGCAAGGCCGTCGGCGATGAGCGCATTGCCGGCCATGTCGTCGAGGTTTCGACCGGTCATCGCGGCGACCGCCTTGACGTGGCCTACGTTCTCCGCGACCAGCACGACGACGACGGGCAGCGCCAACAGCACGACCGACAGTTCGAAGGTGGGGCCGTGCAGATCGGGCAGGCCGAACCACGCCGCGTCGCGCATGGCGTCGATGCGCTCGGACGCGATCGCCCCGGTGAACGCCGCGAAGATCCATCCGACGATCACACCGACGAGGATGCCGAGGCGGCCGAGCATGCCCGGGCCGACCACCGTCACGAGCAGTGTGACCACGAGCGTGATCGTGGCGACGAGCGGTTGGGCTTCGAACGATCCGGTGGCCGTCGGCGCGAGGTTGAGGCCGATGAGGGCGACGATCGCCCCGGTGACCACCGGCGGCATGACCGCGTCGATGATGCGCGAACCCGCCGCCTTGACCACGAGGCCGACAAGCACCAGCACGATGCCGACGGCGACGATCCCGCCGAGCTGCGCTGCCGGACCGGAACCGGCCGAGGCGCTGAGCGGCGCGATGAACGCGAAAGACGAACCGAGATAGCTGGGCACCCGGCCGCGCGTGATGATCAGGAACAGCGCGGTGCCGATACCGGAGAACAGCAGCGTGGTCGTGACGGGGAAGCCCGTGATCGTCGGCACGAGCAGGGTGGCGCCGAACATCGCGATGACGTGCTGCATCCCGATGCCGATGGTGCGCGGCCACGACAGTCGCTCGTGCGGTGCGACCACCGCACCGGGGTTGATGCGACGTCCGTCGCCGTGCAGGGTCCAGCCGCGGCGTGTGGTCGTGCGTCCGGTCGTGTTCGCTCGTTCGGTCACGACAGGTCATCGTAGAACCGGCAGCCTCATCGGCGTAGAACAGACCGCCCCGGCCGCGTAGAACAGGCCGTCCCGGCCGCGCCGCTCAGTCCAGCAGTTTCGCTGCCGCGGCACGTGCCGCGACGGGGTCGTCACTCGCGAGGACCGCCTCGGCCGCCTCACGGCAACGGTCCATCGGGACCGAGGAGAGCCGGGCGCCGACACCCGTCACCGCCGACGCGGCGCACGACAGGGACGTCACGCCCATTCCGGTCAGGACGCAGGCGAGGAGCGGGTCGGCCGCCGCCTCGCCGCACACCCCCACCGGCTTGCTCGCGGCCGCCCCGGCCTGCGCCGCGCGGGCCACGAGTGCGAGCACCGCGGGCTGCCACGGGTCGGTGAGTGCGGCCAGCTGCGGCGACATCCGATCGGCCGCCATCGTGTACTGGGCGAGGTCGTTGGTGCCGATCGACAGGAAGTCCAGGTGTTCGAGCAACCGATCGGCGAGCAGCGCCGCGGACGGAACCTCGATCATGACGCCGGGTGACAGCCCGCGCACGCGCACCCGCGCGGCGAAATCGGCCGCCTCCGAGACGGTCGCCACCATCGGTGCCATGACCCACGGCGTGGCGCCGGTGCGCGAGGCCGCGGCGGCCACCGCGTCGAGCTGACGATCGAGGACTCCCGGCGCCGTGGTCGTGATGCGGATACCGCGGACGCCGAGGGCGGGATTGTGTTCGTCGGGGTGGTTGGCGAACCGGAGGGGCTTGTCGGAGCCGGCGTCGAGGGTCCGCAGGACGACCTTCCGTCCCTCGAACGCCTCGAAGACCTCCGCATAGATGTCGGCCTGCTCGTCCACCGTCGGTTCGGTGTCGCGGTCGAGGAAACACAACTCGGTGCGGAACAGTCCGACGCCCTGCGCCGGCGTCCGGCGCGCCGCGCGGGCACCCGATCCGTCCTGCACGTTGGCGAGGATCTCGACCGGGTGACCGTCGGCGGTGGCGCCGGGACCGGACCAGCCCGCCACCCGCTCGCGCTCGACGCGGTCGCGTTCGACCTCGGCTGCGGCCTCGGCGCTGTCCGGGGAGATCACGATCCGGCCCGTCGCGCCGTCGACCAGCACCTCGGTGCCGGCAGGGACGTCGTCGAGACCTGCCACCGCGACGACACACGGGATGCCGAGCTGGCGCGCGATGATCGCGGTGTGGCTCGTGGGTCCTCCGAGGGAGGTGGCCAGCGCGACGACGACGGACGGGTCGAGTCCGGCGGTGTCGGCGGGTGCGAGATCGGCCGCGAGGAGCACGGACGGCGAATCGGGCATCTCGAGACCGGGTTCGGGGGCGCCCTGCAGTTCGGCGATCACGCGGTCGCGGATGTCGAGCAGGTCGGTGACCCGCTCGGACTGCAGCCCGCCCATCTTCTCGAACAGGGCCGCGAACTGGTCGGTGGCGGCGACGGTGGCACCGACCGCGTCGGATCCGGACCGGATCTTCGTCGCGGTCGCCCCGCGCCAGGCGCGGTCCTCGACCAGCACAGCGGTGGCTTGGAGCACTTCTGCCGCGGCACCCGATGCACGCGAGGCGCGGGCGCGCAGCCGCTCGGCCACGACCTTCGCGGCGTCCTCGAACCGGCCCACCTCGGCCTCGCGCGCCGTGTCGGGGATCGAGGCGCCCTGCGCCGGGACCACAGGACGCGCGACGGGACGGATGACCGGCCCGTATCCGATACCGGGGACGACGGGGGTGCCGTACAGGACGGACGCCGACTGCTCCATGGAGATCTCCTCACCGCAGTAGTTCGTTGTGACTCAGATTACTCGGAAGCCTTGACATGTCAACACAGACGGGCGTAAAACAACATAAACCAACATTGTTTTCCCCACAGATCGGGTACCCCCAGGAGTGTCGGTGTACGCAGAGGAACGGCAGCAGGCGATCGCAGCACTGGTGGCGGCACGTGGCCGCGTGTCGGTCGCAGTGCTCGCCGACCGGTACGGCGTCACCACCGAGACCGTGCGCCGCGACCTCGCACACCTCGAACGCCTGGGCCTCGTGCGGCGGGTTCACGGCGGCGCGATCCCGGCCGCCTCGCTCTCGGTGGCCGAGCCTGCCCTCTCCGAGCGCGAACACACCCGCGCCGAACACAAGGACCGCATCGCCGCCGCCGCGACGTCCTTCCTCCCGCCGTCCGGCGGAAGCGTGCTCTTCGACGCCGGCACCACGACCGGCAGGATCGTCGGAGCGCTGCCGCCCGAGGTCGACCTCACCGTCGTCACCAACTCGGTGCCGATCGCCGCGCGCCTCGCCGCAATGAGCACCGTGCAGCTGCACCTGCTCGGCGGTCGCGTCCGCGGTGTCACGCAGGCCGCGGTGGGTGCCGAGGCCCTCGCCACCTTGTCGACGGTGCACGTCGACGTGGCCTTCATCGGCACCAACGCGCTGAGCATCGACCACGGCCTGTCCACCCCCGACGCCGACGAGGCCGCGGTCAAGCGCGCGATGGTGCGCACCGCCGACCGGGTCGTCGTGGTCGCCGATTCGTCGAAGGTCGGTCGGCGCAATCTGCTGAGCTTCGCGTCGCTCGAACCGATCGACGTTCTGGTCACCGACACCGATCTCGACGACACCGACCGTCGGCAACTCATCGAACACGGAATCGAGGTGGTGACGACATGATCGTCACGCTCACGGCCAACCCCAGTCTCGATCGCACGGTCGGGCTGACGGGCCCGCTCGAGCGCGGGAAGGTGCATCGCACCGAGCGATCCACCGTCGATCCGGGCGGCAAGGGGATCAACGTCGCGCGTGTGCTGCACGCCGCGACGACCGAGGTCGTCGCCGTTCTCCCGGCCAACGCCGGCGATCCTCTGCTCGCCGCGCTGGACGAGCAGGGCATCGCCCATCGGGCCGTGCCCACCTCCGGGCCGACGCGCAACAACATCACCGTCGCCGAACCCGACGGCACCACGACCAAACTCAACGAACCCGGAACCCCCTGCACCGGACGCACACTCGGCGAGTTGCACGCAGTCCTGCTGGAATGCGCGCAGGGAGCCGCGTGGACCGTCCTGTCCGGTTCTCTTCCTCCCGGTGTGCCCGAGTCGTGGTATGCCGATCTCGTGGGTGCCCTGCGCGGTCTCGGATGCCGCATCGCGGTCGACACCTCCGAGCGGCCACTGCTCGCCCTCGCCGAGCGGTTCCCCGCGGCGGCCCCGGACGTGATCAAGCCGAACGCCGACGAACTGGCCCAGCTCACCGGCGCGGACGCCCACGAACTCGAATCCGGCGCCGCCGCAGGAGACGTCGGCGCCGTGGTCGACGCGGGACGGGTGCTGGTGGAACGCGGGGTCGGCGCGGTACTCGCGACCCTCGGCGGTGCGGGCGCGGTGCTGGTCACCGCCACCGGCGCGTGGCGGGCCACCGCCGACGACGTCACGGTCCGCAGCACGGTCGGCGCGGGCGACTCGTCGCTCGCCGGATATCTGCTCGCCGAGCAGGCCGGTCACCCCCCCGACGAGTGCCTGCGCCTCGCCGTGGCGTACGGAACCGCAGCCGTCACGCTCCCCGGAACAGCCCTGCCCACAACCGATTCCGTCGATCCATCCCGAGTGCACGTCACCGACGTCCACCGCCGACCCCGACCGCTCCCCTCCCACTCCTAAGGAACGTCATGTCCGACACCACCTCCGGCTCCGCAGGCGGTTCCTCGATCATCGGCACGGAACTCGTCTCGCTCGATGTAGACCTGGGATCCGACAAGAACTCCGTCATCGCCGCGCTCGCCGAGCGTCTCGCAGCGAACGGTCGCGCATCCGACGCCGACGCACTCACCGCGGCCGTTCTCGAACGGGAGGCCAAGTCCGCCACCGGCCTTCCCGGCGGAATCGCGATCCCGCACGCACGCAGCGAAGCGGTGACCACGCCGTCGCTCGGTTTCGCCCGGCTGTCCCCGAAGGCCGACTTCGGTGCGCCCGACGGACCCGCCGACCTCGTCTTCCTCATTGCCGCGCCCGAAGGTGCGGGCGGCGACCACATGAAGCTGCTCACCGCTCTCGCTCGTGCACTCGTGCGCCCGGACTTCGTCGCGTCGCTGCGCGCGGCCGCGTCCGCGGACGAGGTCATCGCGCTGGTCGAGGACGTCCTCCCGCCCCGACCGGAGTCGTCGGGCAGCGCTCCTGCCGGCTCGACCGCAGCGCCGGAACAGCCGTCACCGACAGCCGCTGCGAAGCCGGCGGTCGCGCCTCCGCAGAGCGCGGAACAGCCCGGAGGCCGCACGATCGTCGCGGTCACCGCGTGCCCGACCGGTATCGCGCACACCTACATGGCCGCCGATGCGCTGGCCGCCGCCGGTGAACGCGCGGGCGTGACGGTCCGGGTGGAGACGCAGGGATCGAGCGGCAGCACTCCCCTGCCCCCCGACGTGATCGCCGGCGCCGACGCCGTCATCTTCGCCACCGACGTGGGGGTCAAGGGCCGCGAACGGTTCGCCGGGAAGCCCGTGATCGCATCGGGCGTCAAGCGCGCGATCAACGAACCGGACACCATGGTCGACGAGGCCCTGCGGGCCGCCACCGATCCGTCCGCACGCACCGTCGAGGGCACCGCGGGCGCCCCGGCGGGTGAGTCGGAGAGCGGCAGCGACCTCGGTTGGGGTACCCGGCTGCGGCAGATCCTGCTCACCGGTGTGAGTTACATGATCCCGTTCGTCGCGGCCGGTGGTCTGCTCATCGCTCTGGGCTTCCTGCTCGCCGGTCCCGACATCACCGACTCGGCCGCCGACATCGTCCTCGACAACACGCTCACCAACCTTCCCGAGGGTGGGCTCGGCACTTATCTCGGTGCGGCGCTGTACCAGATCGGCTCGTTGGCGTTCTCGTTCCTCGTCCCGGCACTGGCCGGGTACATCGCCTTCGCGATCGCGGACCGTCCGGGTCTGGCTCCGGGCTTCACCGCCGGTGCGGTGGCCGTCTTCGTCGGCGCCGGTTTCATCGGCGGTCTGGTCGGCGGCATCATCGCCGGCTTCGCGGCCCTGTGGGTCGGCCGTATCCCGCTGCCCACTTGGGCTCGTGGCCTGATGCCTGTGGTGATCATCCCGCTGCTCGCGAGCCTGATCGTCGGTGGGCTCATGTTCCTGCTGCTCGGTCGCCCGCTTGCCGCGATCACGACCGGTCTCACCGACTGGCTCAACGGTCTGTCCGGTGGTTCCGCGGTGCTGCTCGGTGCGATCCTCGGCCTGATGATGTGCTTCGACCTCGGCGGACCGGTCAACAAGGCCGCCTACGCCTTCGCGGTCGCGGGTCTCGACGTCGCCAACACCGGTTCGCTCGAGATCATGGCGGCGGTCATGGCCGCCGGTATGGTTCCGCCGCTCGCCATGGCACTGTCGTCGCTGGTGCGTCCGCGTCTCTACAGCACGGCCGAACGCGAGAACGGCAAGGCCGCCTGGCTGCTCGGTGCATCGTTCATCTCGGAGGGCGCCATCCCGTTCGCGGCGGCCGACCCGTTCCGGGTCATCCCGTCGATGATGCTCGGCGGCGCCGTGACCGGCGGCATCGTCATGGCGACGGGTGTCACGCTCACCGCTCCCCACGGCGGATTGTTCGTGCTGTTCGCGATGGACCGCGTCGTGTGGTTCCTGATCGCACTGGCAGCCGGTACGGTGGTCGCCGCACTCGCGGTCAGTATCGCCAAGTCGATCACGCGTCCCGCCCGGGTTGCCGCCGACGAGGCGAACCCCCAGCCCGTAGCGGCACGCTCCTGATCACAGCGGCACGCTCCTGATCACAGCGGCACGCGCCTGATCTACCCGACTTCCTGCACTTCCCCACCACGAAGGAGATTCCCATGCCCAGCACCACCGTTGCCGTCGGTTCGTCCATCGGCCTGCACGCCCGTCCTGCAGGGATCATCGCCGAGGCCGTGGTCGCGGCCGGTGTCCCCGTGACCCTCGCGGTCGACGGCGGCGAGCCCGTCGACGCCGGTTCGGCCCTGATGATCATGACGCTCGGCGCAGAAAAGGGCACGCAGGTCACGATCTCGTGCGATGACGACGCGGTCCTCGCGCAGGTCGCGGAGCTGGTCGCCGCGGACCTCGACGCCTGATCTCGGCCGCGGTCGCGGCGTCTGATCTCAGCCGCGGTCGCGGCGTCTGATCTCGGCCGCGGTCGCGGCGTCTGATCTCAGCGGCGGGCGCGGCGCCGGACGACGAGTCCGAGCACCCCGAGGGCGATGACTCCGGCGGCCACGCCCGCACCGACGACCGGCAGTGCCGCGGGCGACATCTCGTCCGCGGCATCGTCGTCCGCGGGTGCGAAGAGATCGGTCGCACCGCGACGGATACGGATCGGTGGATTCTCCGTGCCTGCCGCGCCGCGCTCGGACGCGGTGACCAGGTCACCGTCGGGCGGTGAATGCGACGGCTTCGCCCTGCGGTTCGTCCGGGACCGGGACGCGGAAGCGCGGACCGGCGACCAGAGCGGACGCGAGATCGCCGTCGGGGACGTGGAACAGGTAGACGTCGGTGTAGGTGCGGACCGCCGCGACCGTCCCGTCGGCGTTGACCGCACCGCCGGTGATCATCGAGGAGGACGCACCGGGAATGGGACCGCCGGGGGTGTCCGACGGTCCGAGTGCCAGCGACCCGACCCTCTCGAGGGGGGCAGGTCCCGGCACGGGGAGGCCGTCGATCGTGAGTCCGCGTGCGGGCCGGTAGACATTGCTCGAGCCGAACAGCGCCTTCGTCACGATCACAGGTTCGCCTGTCGCGGAGACGAGCACGGTCTCGGCGTCGCGGGGACCGTCGGGATAGGTCAGCCGGTGCAGATCTCCCTGCCCGGTGTCGGGGTCGAGGGAGATNGCGATCGTCTCGCGGACGCGGGTGTTGTCGCCGAGATCCCCGAGCCACAACCGGCCGTCGGGCCCCGCGGCGAGATCCTCGACGTCGTAGGGATCGACGGGCGACGGAACGCGTTGCAGCACCGAGCAATCGTCGTCGAGTTCGACGATGCGTTCGTCCTCCCCGGCATCGGGCGTCGCGAGCAGCCGGTCGCCGATCGTCGCGAGGCCGGACAGTTCGGTGAGCACGGGATCGTCGGGGGTACACAGCATCTCGGTCGGCAGATCCGCGACCGGAATCCCGGTGTCCTGCGCGCCTGCGTGCGAGACCGGCACGAACGCCGCGACGGCAGCGAGCAGCGCCGCCCGGCGTACGACCCGCATCAGGCCGCGAAGTCGACCAATGCCGACGCCAGCGCTGCCGGCACCTTCGCGTGCACCCGCGTGCCGTCCACCTCGTGCTCGGACGACAGGATCTGACCGTCCGAATGGATGCGCGCGAGCAGATCACCGCGGGTGTACGGCAGGAGCAGCTTCACCTCGACGTCGGGATCCTCGAGCAGACCCGCGAGCTGGGTCTGCAACTCCTCGACGCCCACGCCGGTGTGCGCGGAGACGAACACCGCGCCGGGGATCGCGCTGCGCAACTGCGTCAGGGTGACCGGGTCGGCGGCATCGATCTTGTTGACGACGATCAGTTCCGGCGGCGGCGGTGCGTCCGATTCGCGGAGTACCTCGGTGACGACTTCGCGCACCGCCTTGATCTGCTCGGTGGGCATGGGGTCGGAGCCGTCGACGACGTGGAGCAGCACATCGGCGTCGGCGACCTCCTCGAGAGTCGACCGGAACGCCTCGACCAGCTGGGTCGGGAGGTGCCGGACGAAACCGACGGTGTCGGTGAGCACGTACTCGCGGCCGTCGGGCAGCGCCGACCGGCGGGTCGTCGGGTCGAGGGTCGCGAACAGTGCGTTCTGCACCAGGACACCGGAGCCGGTGAGCTTGTTGAGCAGGCTCGACTTACCGGCGTTGGTGTATCCCACGATCGCGACGGACGGGATCTTGTTGCGCAGACGCCGGGTGCGCTTGGTGTCGCGCGCGGCCTTCATCGCCTTGATCTCGCGACGGAGCTTGGCCATCCGCTCACGGATCCGGCGACGGTCGGTCTCGATCTTCGTCTCACCGGGACCGCGCAGGCCCACACCGCCGTTGCTGCCGGCACGTCCACCTGCCTGCCGCGACATCGATTCGCCCCAGCCACGCAGACGCGGGAGCATGTACTCCATCTGTGCGAGGGAGACCTGTGCCTTGCCCTCTCGCGAGGTGGCGTGCTGGGCGAAGATGTCGAGGATCAGCGCGGTCCGGTCGATGACCTTGACCTTGACGACCTTCTCCAGCGCGGTGAGCTGGGCGGGGGTGAGTTCGCCGTCGCAGATCACGGTGTCTGCGCCGGTGGACAGGACGATCTCCCGGAGTTCGTCGGCTTTGCCGGAGCCGATGTAGGTGGAGGCATCGGGCCGGTCACGACGTTGGACCAGGCCTTCGAGGACCTCGGAGCCCGCAGTCTCGGCGAGCGCGGCCAGCTCGGCCAGGCTCGCTTCCGCCTGGGCGGCCGTTCCGCCCGTCCAGACACCGACGAGCACGACACGCTCGAGTCGGAGCTGGCGGTATTCGACCTCGGTGATGTCCTCGAGTTCGGTGGACAGACCGGCCACACGCCGCAACGCGCTACGGTCTTCGAGTTGCATCTCGCCGACGGACGGATCCTCGGCGGTCCAGCCTCCGGATGCGTCGTACGCGGTCGGAGTGCTGTCATCTGTGGTTGCGCGATGCATGCGCTGTGTGTTCGTCATACACCTCCATGGTGTCACGAAGCCCGAATCGGTGCATTCGAGTTTTTCTGCCGCATCCGCGCGGGGGGTACCCAAGTGCGCGCCGGCCGGGCCGAGCGGCGCCGATCAGATCGGCGCCGACCACCAGGTGTCGTCGAGTTCTCCCGTCGCGACCAGCACAGACGGCCCGCGCAACCAGGCGCGACCGTTCTCTATGCGCACCTCGACCGAGCCACCGGGGATCCGCACCTGCACCGCGCCGTCGGATGCGCCGTCGAAGCGCAGGGCCGCAGCAGCCGCGGCCACCGTGCCGGTTCCGCACGAGCGGGTCTCCCCCACGCCGCGTTCGTGGACGCGCATGTGGACCGTCCCGGCCGCGATCGGGGTCAGGAACTCGATGTTGACCCCGTGCGGGAAGAAGCCCGGGTCGAAGCCGGGCGAGGTGAGGTCGAGACCGGCAAGGCTCGTATCGTTCAGGTGCGGGTCCACGCACGCGAGGTGCGGGTTGCCGACGTCGATGCCGATGCCCGGATAGACCCGCCCGTCGATGGTCGCCGCCGACTCGCCGAGGGTGCGCACCGTCCCCATGTCCACGGTCACCTCGCCGAGGACCGGTCCTGTCTCGTGCACGGTGACGGGCTTGCCTCCCGCCCGGCTGCCGACGACGAACTCGCGGCGGTCCTCGAACCCGTGCGCGGTCAGATAGTGCGCGAACACCCGCACACCGTTGCCGCACATCTCGGCGATGGATCCGTCGCCGTTGCGGTAGTCCATGAACCAGTCGTCGGCGTCGGTGCCCTCGGGCAGTTCTCCGAGCGCGCCGGCCGACACCAGTGCCCCGGCCCGGGCCACGCGGAGCACACCGTCGGCGCCGAGCCCGCGACGCCGGTCGCACAGGGCCGCGATCCGGCCTGCGTCGAGGTCCAGGCGGGCGTCGGGATCCGGAAGGATCACGAAGTCGTTCTCGGTTCCGTGCCCTTTGCTGAACTCCATGCGCGCTACCTTATCGGGCTGGTGAGGCCGGTGATGTGCGTGCGTCCCGGACGGCCCGCAACGCGACGTCGAGCAGGTGGGGGTCGGCGCCGTCGAGCCAGTGGATGCGCGGGTCGCGGCGGAACCACGAGCGTTGCCGTCGCACGTAGCGCCGGGTCCCGATGAACGTCCGCTCGCGTGCGTGGTCGAGGTCGTACTCCCCGTCGATGTACGCGAGCACCTGTGCGTAGCCGATCGCGCGACGTGCGGTGACGCCCTCGTGCAGCCCGACTTCGAGGAGTCCGTGCACCTCGTCGACGAGGCCGCGTTCGAACATCAGGTCGGTGCGCCGCGCGATGCGGTCGTCGAGTTCGGCGGTGTCGCGGTCGACGCCCAGGATCACGGTGCCCCAGCGGGGCTCACCGATCGTCGGCTGCGACGCCGCGAACGGTTGCCCGGTCAGCTCGACGACCTCGAGCGCGCGGACCATGCGGCGGCCGTCGGTGGGCAGGATCGTCGCCGCGGCGGCGGGATCGGCGCTCTGCAGCGCCCGGTGGACCGCGGCGGGCCCCTCGGTCTCGAGCACCGCCTCCCACTTGGCACGGACCTGCGGATCCGTCGCCGGGAACTGCCATTCGTCGAGCAGTGCCTGCACGTACATCATCGATCCGCCGACGACGATCGGGAGGCGGCCGCGGCCGAGGATCGCCTCGACGTCGGCGATCGCGGCCTGCTGGTAGCGGGCGACCGTCGCGGTCTCGGTGACGTCGAGGACGTCGAGTTGATGGTGCGGGATCCCGCGACGCTCGTCCGGTGCCAGCTTGGCCGTCCCGATGTCCATCCCGCGGTACTGCTGCATCGCGTCGATGTTGACGATCTCGCCGCCGAGCGCTTCGGCGAGGTCCAGTCCGAGATCGGACTTGCCCGTGGCGGTGGGGCCCACCACCGCGATCGGTACGAGCGTGTCGGCGGGACCGGTGCTTTCTGCGCTCACGGTGTCCAGATCCCCACGTGGTAGCCCACGCCGTAGGGCGCGGCGGAGTAGGTGACGGACGCCGAGCGCGGGCGCGCTCCGAGGGTGGCCGCCAGGACGTGCCAGGCAGCGCGGCCGGTCAGCTTGATGTCCGAACACAGGTCGGGGTCGAGCGCCGCGAGCACCTCCGTGTCGCCGGCGCCGAGCGCTGCGGCCAGGGCCGCCTCGACCTCCTCCGAGCGCGGATCGTAGGCGCCGGGCGCCTTGGCGGTGAGGGTCGTCGCTCCGTCCGCGACGACCAGCAGTGCTCGCGGCAGATCGTCGCGGTCGAGCTCCGCACGCAGGTCGCGGCCGAGATCGGCGCAGTGGGCGGCGTCGGCGTCGGCGGCCACCACGTGGGTCGTCACGTGGGTGCCGGGTGCCGTGCGGTCGCGGATCCAGCCGGCCACCAGCGCGGTCAACGCGAGCGCGGGATCGGGTTCACCGGCGGCCTCAGGACCGAGCTGCACCGTGACGTCGACACCGAACCCGAGGAAGGTTCCGCGCGCGGTGGAAGGAACGGTCTGTTCGGCCGTCTCGGCTCCCACGACCACCCATTCCGCGGCACCGGACAGGCTGCGACCGACCTCGAGAACCGCCTCGCGCAGATCGTCGGTCTCGGAGACGGCGAGACCGGTGAGCTCGGGGACGAGCAGCGGTGGGGACGGCACGAACGCCGCGGCGGTCAACACATCGGCAACCGTAGTCCACCGGACCCGGCGCCCTGCATGGACACGACCTGTTTCAATAGTGAGCGGACACGATCGCGGAGCCCCGGGATCGACCGGCGGTAGACCCATGCGACCAGGCAGCCGTGCCGCGCGGCAGAGATGAGGTATCGATGAGCGACCCGAACGCACAGGACCGAACCGGCGAGTCGACGCAGGAGCGGACCCCGCGTCCCGGCCCCGCCACACCCCGAGCCCATGCTGCGACGCCCGGCCCCGCGGGCCGAGAGAACGGCAGTTCCACCGCAGCACCCCCGAAGCCGCATCCCGTCGCGGCCCAGACGCACCCCCACGTACCGGCGGTGCCCGCGAGCGATCCGAGTCGGTTCGGACGCGTCGACGAGGACGGCACCGCATGGGTCCGCACGAGCGAGGGCGAGCGGTGCATCGGATCGTGGCAGGCAGGCGACGCCGCCGAGGGCCTCGCGCACTTCGGACGCCGTTACGACGATCTCGTCACCGAGGTGGCGATCCTCGAGACCCGGTTGACCTCCGGCACCGCCGACGTGAAGAAGACGCACGCGGCCGCCGAGGCACTGGCCGAGTCGCTGCCGACCGCCGCCGTCATCGGTGATCTCGATGCGCTCGCCGCCCGGCTCACCGCGATCATCGAGCACTCCGAGGAGGCTGCGGCTCTCGCCAAGCAGGAAAAGGAGCGTCGGCGCGCCGAGAGCACGGCCCGCAAGGAGGCCCTCGCGGCCGAGTCCGAGACGATCGCCGCCGAATCCACCCAATGGAAGGCCGCGGGCGACCGGCTGCGCGAGATCCTCGAGGAGTGGAAGACCATCCGCGGGGTCGACCGGAAGGTCGACGACGTGTTGTGGCGTCGCTATTCGAAGGCACGCGAGGCGTTCAACCGGCGTCGCGGAGCCCACTTCGCCGAACTCGACCGCGAGCGCGCCGCGGCGAAGAGCCGCAAGGAAGAACTCGTCGCCCGGGCGGAGGAGCTGCAGAACTCCACCGACTGGGGTGCCACCGCCGCGGCCTTCCGCGACCTGCTCGCCGAGTGGAAGGCGGCCGGACGGGCACCGAAGGACGCCGACGACCAGCTGTGGAAGCGGTTCAAGGGCGCCCAGGACGTCTTCTTCGCCGCACGCAACGCCGCGAACGCCGAGCGCGACGCCGAGTTCGAGGAGAATGCCCGCGCGAAGGAGGCCCTGCTCGAGGTGGCCTCCTCGATCGACCCGTCGGCCGATCTCGAAGGTGCCCGGGCGCGCCTGCGCGAGCTGCAGGACCAGTGGGAGGCGATCGGCAAGGTGCCGCGCGAGCGCATGCACGATCTCGAAGGCCGTCTGCGGGCCATCGAGAAGAAGGTGCGCGAGGCCGCGGATTCCGAGTGGCGCCGCACCGATCCCGAGGCCCTCGCGCGTGCGGCCCAGTTCCGTGAGCGGGTGCGTCAGTTCGAGGAGCAGGCCGCCAAGGCGACCGCCGCCGGCCGGGCGAAGGAGGCCGAGAAGGCTCTCGCCCAGGCCGCGCAGTGGCGCGAGTGGGCCGACGCGGCCGAAGGTGCCGTCGGCGAGCGCTGACCCCGCGACATCCGAGACGGACGATCCCCCTCTCCCGGTCCCGGAGAGGGGGATCGTCGTGTTCGTGCCGGAGGCGTCAGGCCTCGGGGTCGTCGCGCATCAGGCGGGGCCGCTCGTGCTGTGCTGCGACCTTCCGCAACTCGGCCTCGGCCTCGAGCTGGGCCGAGGTCCGCGCCCACACCACGCGGGCCCAGTGGAAGACGATCACCATGACGGCGAACCATCCGATCACGAGACCGAATCCCGGTCCCGCGGCGGACGACTCGACGGGAAGGGTCTGGCGCGACCAGATCGCGAGCATGCCGAAGACGATGGTCACCGCCGAGCCGGCCAGGGACACCCACGCCAACGCCCACTTGCGGGTGACGAGCGCGAGAATCGAGCCCAGCCCGGCGAAGACCACTGCGAAGCCGACGAACAGCCGCGACGGCAGACCGATCTCCTCGGTGGTCGCCTCCGGGGCGAAGGACAGCACCTCCCACCCGTTGGCGGATCCGGCGTGGGGCAGGCTGAAGGTCGCCAGCAGGATCAGGACGGCGATCGCGACGAACATCGCCCGGGCGCCCGGGTCGATGTCGCTCGCCACCTTCCGTTCGGCGGCTTCGAGTTCGGCGCGTACGTCACCCGTCGCGTGGTGATCGTGCGGCTTGTCGGTGGTCATGCGTTGCATCCCATCTGAGGCGGCAGCGGGTCGGGGACGCCGATGCTCGGCAGTCCGAGTCCGACACCGATCGGCGGTGTCTTGGGCAACCGGCCCTGTTCGAAGTGGTCACCCGCACGTGTACGGCGGTGCGTGAGGATCGGGGTGTCCGCGACGAGGTGGTGCGGCGCGGCGTCGCTGACGACGATCGTGATGACGTCGCCGGGACGCACCGCGGTGTCGATCGCGCCCTCGGGACGGAAGTGGACGAGGCGGCCGTCGCGGGCACGCCCGCTCATCCGGGCGGTCTCGGCGTTCTTGCGACCCTCCCCCGCCGCGACGAGCAGTTCGACCTCCGTGCCGACGAGCTTGCGGTTCTCCTCGAGGGTGATGCGTTCCTGCAGCGCGATCAGACGGTTGTAGCGCTCCTGCACTACGGCCTTGGGGACCTGACCCTCCATGTCTGCTGCGGGCGTGCCGGGACGCTTCGAGTACTGGAAGGTGAACGCGCTGGTGAAACGCGCCTTCTCGACGACCTCGAGGGTCTGCTGGAAGTCCTCCTCGGTCTCACCGGGGAAACCGACGATGATGTCGGTGGTGATCGCGGCGTGCGGCATCGCGGCCCGAACCCGCTCGATGATGCCAAGGAAGCGTTCCTTGCGGTACGAGCGGCGCATGGCGCGCAGGATCCGGTCGCTGCCGGACTGCAGCGGCATGTGCAGTTGCGGGCACACGTTGGGGGTCTGCGCCATCGCGTCGATGACGTCGTCGGTGAATTCCGCCGGATGCGGGGACGTGAAGCGCACCCGCTCGAGGCCCTCGATGTCGCCGCACGCGCGCAGCAGCGACGCGAAGGCGCCCCGGTCGCGGGGCTGCTCCGGATCGGCGAAGGACCGGCCGTAGGAGTTGACGTTCTGGCCGAGCAGTGTCACCTCGAGCACGCCCTCGTCGACGAGCGCCTGCACCTCGGCGAGGATGTCACCCGGGCGCCGGTCGACCTCCTTGCCGCGCAGCGACGGCACGATGCAGAAGGTGCACGTGTTGTTGCAGCCGACGGAGATCGACACCCATCCGGCGTACGACGACTCGCGCTTGGCGGGCAGCGTCGAGGGGAACGCCTCGAGGGCGTCGAGGATCTCGACCTCGGCACGGCGATTGTGCCGCGCGCGTTCGAGCAGTGCGGGGAGATTGCCGATGTTGTGCGTGCCGAAGACCACGTCGACCCAGGGCGCCTTCTTCACGACCGTGTCGCGGTCCTTCTGGGCGAGGCAGCCTCCGACGGCGATCTGCATGTCGGGGTTGTCGTCCTTGACCGGACGCAGATGACTCAGATTGCCGTACAGCTTGTTGTCGGCGTTCTCCCGCACCGCGCAGGTGTTGAAGACCACCAGATCCGGTGACGCGCCGGGCGCGGCCTTGGTGAAGCCGGCGTCCTCCAACAACCCCGACAGACGCTCGGAGTCGTGTACGTTCATCTGACAGCCGTAGGTGCGGACCTCGTAGGTCCGGGCACCGGTACGGGGGGGTTCTTCGTCGATCAGTGACACGTCTCAGGGTATCTCACCTCGGCGGGTCCCCTTTCCTCGCGCCGGCGGCGCGGGCCCCGTCGAGGTATCCGATACTGCTCGTGCAGTAAAAATCCCGTGACGCGCGTGTCGAAGGTGTCCCGAAATGCGAAGTCTCGGGCGTCGGACGGCATAGGGTCTGCAGATATGACATCAGCGGCCGCCGGAACGGATCGTCCGTCCGAGAAGTCGGACACCAGCTCGTCCATGATCTCCATGAACGGGGTGAACAAGCATTTCGGATCCCTGCACGTACTGCAGGACATCAACCTCGAGATTCCGCGAGGACAGGTCGTCATCGTCGTCGGCCCGTCGGGTTCGGGCAAATCGACCCTCTGCCGCACCATCAACCGGCTCGAACCGATCGATTCGGGAGAGATCCACGTCGACGGCACCCTGCTGCCGGAGGAGGGCAAGGCACTCGCCCGCCTTCGTTCGGACGTCGGCATGGTGTTCCAATCGTTCAACCTCTTCGCCCACAAGACGATCCTCGAGAACGTCATGCTCGGCCCCCTCAAGGTGCGCAGGATCAAGAAGGACAAGGTCCGCGAGTCGGCGATGCAGCTGCTCGACCGGGTCGGGATCGCCAATCAGGCCGACAAATACCCGGCGCAGCTGTCGGGCGGCCAGCAGCAGCGCGTGGCGATCGCACGCGCGCTCGCGATGAATCCCAAGGTCATGCTGTTCGACGAGCCCACCTCCGCCCTCGACCCCGAGATGGTCCAGGAGGTCCTCGACGTGATGGCCTCCCTCGCGAAAGAGGGCATGACGATGGTCGTGGTCACCCACGAGATGGGATTCGCCCGCAAGGCCGGCGACCGCGTTCTGTTCATGGCCGACGGTCGCATCGTCGAGGACACCGATCCCGAGACCTTCTTCACCGCACCGAAATCCGATCGCGCCAAGGACTTCCTCGGCAAGATCCTCAGTCACTGACCTGATTCCCGCACCGACGGGCCACCCGGTCCGTCGGACGTAGTTCCGAACCGCACCGGAGGTATTCGATGAAATTGTCCCGCTCCATCCGCCTGGGCATCAGCGCCGTCGCCGTGGCAGTGGTCGCCACGGCGTGCGGTGGCGACGAGACGCGCAGTGTCTCGCAGTCCGCGGAGAACGGCACCCTGACGGTCGGTATCAAGTTCGACCAGCCGGGCCTGGGCCTGCGCAACCCGGACGGTTCGTTCAGCGGGTTCGACGTCGAGGTCGCCAAGTATGTCGCCGGTCAGCTCGGTGTGTCCGAGGAGAACATCGAATTCAAGGAAGCTCCGTCCGCCCAGCGCGAGACCCTCATCCAGAACGGTGAGGTCGACTACATCGTCGCGACCTACTCGATCACCGATTCCCGCAAGGAGAAGGTGGACTTCGCCGGCCCGTACTTCATTGCGGGCCAGTCGCTCCTCGTGCGCGCGGACGACACCGAGATCACCGGACCCGACTCGCTCAACGGCGGCAAGCGCCTGTGCTCGGTGGCGGGTTCGACCCCGGCCCAGAACGTGAAGGACAACTACGCGCAGGACGTCCAGCTCCAGGAGTTCGACACCTACTCGCTGTGTGTCGAGGCGCTGCGCAACGGCGCGGTCGACGCGGTGACCACCGACGACATCATCCTCGCCGGCTACGCCGCGCAGAGCCCGGGCGACTTCAAGGTCGTCGGTGAGCCGTTCACCACCGAGCGCTACGGCATCGGTCTCGCCAAGGGCGACGACGAGTCGCGCAATGCGATCAACGACGCGATCGAGGAGATGATCGCCAGCGGTGCGTGGGAGGCCGCATTCCAGGAGACGGTCGGCGCCTCGGGCTACGAGCTCCCGGAGCAGCCGAGCGTCGATCGCTACTGAGTGTCGATCGTCACCGAGTACGGGTACCACCCGTCACGTCCGGCGGTGCGGCCGGTCCGTAATCCCACGGACCGGCCGGACCGTTCCGGACTCCCACCCGTCCCCTCGATCCCGGAGTGACCTGTGGATCTGTTGAGCAAGTACAGCAGCCAGCTACTCGACGCGTTCTGGACCACGATCCAGTTGACCGTCATCTCGGCGATCGGTGCACTGATCCTCGGAACGATCCTCGCCGCGATGCGCGTGTCCCCCATCCCGGTGGCGCGTGCCGTCGGCGCCGCCTACGTGACGATCTTCCGGAACACCCCGCTGACCCTCATCATCATCTTTTGCCTGTTCGGTCTGTCCCAGACGCTCGGCATCAAGCTGGCCTCCGAGTCGTCGCCGACCTTCCTGGTGGACAACAACTTCCGACTCGCTGTGCTCGGCCTGAGCGTCTACACGGCGGCCTTCGTGTGCGAGTCGCTCCGCTCGGGCATCAACACGGTCTCGCTCGGACAGTCGGAGGCCGGCCGCTCGCTGGGTCTGACCTTCAGCCAGAATCTGCGCCTGATCGTCCTCCCCCAGGCCTTCCGCGCGGTCATCGCCCCGCTCGGTTCGGTGCTCATCGCGTTGACCAAGAACTCGACGATCGCCTCCGTCATCGGCGTGTCCGAGGCCTCGCTGCTGATGAAGACGATGATCGAGAACGAAGCGGCCATCTTCGTCGTCGGTGGCATCTTCGCGCTCGGATTCGTCATCCTCACCCTTCCCACCGGCCTGCTCTTCGGCCGGCTCAGCAAGCGATACGAGGTCGCCCGATGAGTGCACACGGAACCGTTCTCTACGACGCACCCGGGCCCCGCGCCAAGGCGCTCTACCGGATCCTGTCGGTGGTCGTGGTCGCGCTCCTCGTCCTGGTCGGCTGGATCGTCTACCGCGCGCTCGACGCCAACGGACAGCTGACGGCCGCCAAGTGGGAGCCGTTCGTCGAATCGTCCAGCTGGACCACCTATCTGCTGCCCGGCATCCGCGGCACGATCATCGCGGCCGTCGCGTCGATCGTGCTGGCACTCGTGCTCGGCACGGTCCTGGGTATCGCGCGTCTGTCCGACCACCGGTGGGTCCGCTGGATCGCCGGCACGATCGTCGAGTTGTTCCGCGCCGTCCCGGTGCTGATCCTGATGATCTTCGCCTACCAGGTGTTCGCCGAGTACCGCGTCTTCAAGTCCGGATATCTCGCGCTCGCGGCGGTCATCACCGGCCTGACCCTGTACAACGGCTCGGTCATCGCCGAGATCGTGCGCGCGGGCATCCGATCGCTTCCGCGTGGTCAGAGCGAGGCCGCCTACGCGATCGGCATGCGGAAGAACCAGCTCATGCGACTGATCCTGCTGCCGCAGGCCGTGACGGTCATGCTCCCGGCGATCGTGTCGCAGATGGTGATCGCGCTCAAGGACTCCGCGCTCGGCTACCTCATCGGCTATGTCGAAGTGGTGCGTTCCGGCCAGCAGCTCGGCGCGTTCTTCCAGAACTACCTGCCGTCGCTGCTGGTGGTCGCGGCGATCATGATCATCCTCAACAGTGCGCTGACACAGTTCGCGATCTGGCTCGAGAAGCGTCTGCGATCCGGGAAGCGGAAGAAGGGTGCCGTGGCGGCCGAAGAGCCGCAGACGATGCCCACGATGTCGGTGCCGGGCCTGGACCTGAGCGGCGAGGGCCGCAAGTAGCAGCAGCACTGCGGTTGCGAAGTTCGCAGTCGAGCCCAGGCGTTTCGCAGTCGGGCTCAGTCGTGCGGGAGGTCGCTCGCGTCGGCACCGAACGTCGCGAGTTCTTCCCGCACGACATCGAACGCCATCCCCTGCGCGTAGCCGCGCCGGGCCAGCATCCCGACCAGCCGCCGCACCAACTTGTCGCGTTCGGCCGCGATCTCGCGCCGATCCCCTTCGGTGGGCAGCGGCGGCTGGGTGCGGAGCTTCTTGCGGACCAGTTCGACCGCCCGTTCCCGTTCGTCGGCGGTGTCGATCTGCTCGAGGGCAGCCGCCGCGTCGTCGGCGTCGATTCCCTTGCGGCGCAGTTCGAGTGCGATCGCGCGCTTACCCTTCCCCGCGTGCAGATGCCGTGAACGTGCCCACTGGTTGGCGAAATCCGCGTCGTCGATCAACCCGACCTCGGTGAGACGGTCGAGGGCACGTTCGGCGACGTCGGACGCGAACCCCTTCTGCTCGAGCTTCGTTGCGAGCTCGGATCGGCTGCGTGCCCGATCGGTCAGCAGACGGAGACAGACGTCCTTGGCCTGCGCTTCGGTGCCGCCGCCGGGCAGTTCCTGCTCGGTGCGAGCCGAGCGCCGCCGTCCGCGTCGTTCGCGCCGAGCGTCGGGGCGTCGTTCCTCGGAGTCGTCCATGACGCGCACAGTAGCCGGACGCACCGACAGCGTGGCCGGGTGCGGATACGCCACGGGGGCACGGACGACGTGCGTCCGTGCCCCCGTGGGGCCGTGGGCGGTGACTAGAAGTCGACCGGCTCCTCGACATCACTCGGATCGGTGAGAACGGCACCGATGCCGAGCTTCTCCTTGATCTTCTTCTCGATCTCGTCGCGCACATCGGTGTTCTCGAGCAGGAACTTGCGGGCGTTCTCCTTGCCCTGCCCCAGCTGGTCGCCCTCGTAGGTGTACCAGGAGCCGGACTTGCGGATGAAGCCCTGCTCGACACCCATGTCGATGAGCGAGCCCTCCTTCGAGATGCCCTGGCCGTACAGGATGTCGAACTCGGCCTGCTTGAACGGAGGCGAGACCTTGTTCTTGACGACCTTCACGCGGGTGCGGTTGCCCACCGCGTCGCCCCCGTCCTTGAGCGTCTCGATCCGGCGCACGTCCAGACGCACGGAGGCGTAGAACTTCAGCG
This sequence comes from Rhodococcus sp. Chr-9, assembly GCF_000801125.1. NCBI lineage: Bacteria > Bacillati > Actinomycetota > Actinomycetes > Mycobacteriales > Nocardiaceae > Rhodococcus > Rhodococcus sp. Chr-9. The sequence goes on along the minus strand of NZ_JTIZ01000122.1, from coordinate 337,866 downwards.
CCTTACCGCCCGTGGTGGTCTCGGGCGAGCCGAACATCACGCCGATCTTCTCGCGCAGCTGGTTGATGAAGATCGCGGTGGTGCCGGAGTTGTTGAGCGCACCGGTCATCTTGCGCAGTGCCTGGCTCATCAGGCGGGCCTGGAGACCGACGTGGCTGTCGCCCATCTCGCCCTCGATCTCGGCGCGGGGCACGAGCGCCGCGACCGAGTCGATGACGATGATGTCGAGCGCACCCGAGCGGATGAGCATGTCGGCGATCTCGAGGGCCTGCTCACCGGTGTCGGGTTGGGACACGAGCAGGGCGTCGGTGTCGACACCGAGCTTGCGCGCGTAGTCCGGATCGAGGGCGTGCTCGGCGTCGATGAACGCCGCGATGCCGCCGGCGGCCTGCGCGTTGGCGACCGCGTGGAGGGCCACCGTCGTCTTACCCGAGGATTCCGGGCCGTAGATCTCGATGACGCGCCCGCGTGGCAGGCCGCCGATACCGAGAGCCACGTCGAGTGCGATCGACCCGGTGGGAATGACTGCGATGGGCGGACGGACGTCCTCGCCCAGGCGCATCACCGAGCCCTTACCGAAGCTCTTGTCGATCTGCGCGAGGGCGAGCTCGAGCGCCTTCTCGCGGTCGTGAGCCTGTGCTGCCATCTTGGTCCCCTTAATAGAATCTCGTCCTTGTTGTCGACGACGTTAGAACCCGGCACCGACAAGTTCGCTGTCGCGACCGCGGAAACGCCGTATCTGTGGATGGAATCACCACCTGTGGACAACCCACCCGGCGTTCCCAGCATAGCCGAACACGTGTTCGAAATCCGGTCGCTTCGTGTACGCCAGGAATGGTCTCATCCCGGTCGGACAGAAAATCGATTCCGGCATCTACTCCTGCACCGATTCCGGTCGGGAACAGCCCCGACCGGCTCCGCGGCTACCGCCGCACGGGTGGGACGTCGAACTCGTCGCAGAGAGCGCGCCATACCTCCCGGGGCTCCTGTCCCGCCTCGATCGCCTCGGCCGCCGTCCGTCCACCGAGCGAAAGCAGCACGTGATCGCGCAGCAGGGCATCGCCGTGCATCTGTCCGAACTCGTCCCGGACCACCTCGTAGAACTCCGTCAACCGCACCCCGACCACGGTAGTCGCGCGCGGTGTGGCGCGACAGTCAGTCCGCTGCGGCCTCGCACACCGCGACCGGATCCTCCACGTCGCCGGCACCGTCCGCGGCCGCACGAGCCGCGGCGGCGAAGTCCGGCGACGACAGCACGGTGTCGATCGCGGAGCGGACCGCATCCGCGTCGAGCGGACGCACCACCACCGCACTCCCCTGCCGTGCGGCGCGGTTCGCCAGCTCCCACTGGTCGCCGCCCCCGGGAACGATCACCGCCGGAACCCCCGCACTCAGCGTCTTGGCGAGCATCCCGTGCCCACCCCCGCACACGACGACATCGGCCTGCCGGAGCAGGACGTCCTGCCTGCCGCGACCCGAGACGGCCCAGCTGGGGAGCGACTGCGGCGGAGGGTCGAGCATTGTCGCGGCGACCCGCATCCCGGCCCCGTCTAGTGCGTCGCAGACCGTCTCGACCATCCCGGTCACGCCGGTGACCGCGGTCGACGGCGCGACCATCACGAGAGGTCCGTCCCCTGGCGGCGGATCGAGGATCTCCACGGTGGGTTCCCACAGCAGCGGACCGACGACGTGCGCGTGCCCGGGCCAGTCGGGACGTGGCACCTCGAGTGCCGGCAGGGTGGCGATCAGCCGGGCCCGGGGCCCGGGATCGCGCGCCGGCAGACCGATCCCGACGCGTGCGGCAGAACGCTCGCGCTCCCCCTGCCGCAGCGATCTCGCGGTCATCGCTCGCAACGCGGCATCCCTCAACCGGCCCCGCACGCCCCTGCCCACATCGAGACCGCTGCCGATCGGCGGGAGCCCGCGCGACGGCAGGTACAACGGGTGCGGCGAGAGCTCGACCCACGGGATCCCCAGGCGCTCGGCGGCCATCCCTCCGCCGGCGGTGAGCACGTCCGCCACGACGAGGTCGGGTAGCAGGGCTCCGAGATCCGGGAGCATCTCGCTCGCGATATGGGCGGCGCGGGCGTGGATCTTCGCCCCCGCGTCGCCGTCGTCGTCCCCGAGCCGGGGCGCCAGCCCCTTCAACTCAGCGAACGTCACACCGGGCAGCTCGAGGCCGAGCCATCGTTCGCCCGTGAGGACGACCGCGTCGTGCCCGGCATCCGCAAGCCGCAGCGACAACGCGATCGCCGGAATCGCATGACCCGCATCGGGCCCGGCCACCACCGCCACTCGCACGCGCACAGCCTGCCACAGGCCAACGACGGCGGGACGCTTCCTATCCCGCGAAGGTGTACAACTCGAACCCGGAGGCGCGCTCGGCAGCGAATCCCGGCAGCGGCGCCGATGCGCGCTCCACCTGTTCGCGCGCTTGTGCCTCCACCGGCCTGTCGTCGAGAGCCTGCAGGTACAGACGGTGCGCCGCGAGGGACTCGACTGCCAGTTCGACCGTATCGGTCACGTCCACCGCGTGGGTCGGAGGCGAACCCGGACACACGGCAGCCCATCGCACGCCGTGCCACGGTTCCAGACCGCGTTCGGTGAGTTCCGGGAAGATCCATTCGTTCGCGGCATCGGAGACGGCGTCGAGGACGCTGATCCCGAGCGCCCGATGGTCGGCACTGTTGACCCAGCCGGGCCGGGGCGACAGCCCGAACGCGAGCGTGACCACCATCTCAGGACGATGACGTCGGATGGCGGAAGCGATGTCGCGACGGAGATCGAGACTCGGGACGAGTCGACCATCCGGGTGCCCGAGGAACTCGACGGTATCCACTCCGACGATCCGCGCGGACTCGCGCTGCTCCGATTCCCGCACCGGCCCGCTCTTCTCGGGCGGCAGACCGGCGATGCCCGCCTCGCCACTGGTGGCCAGAACGTAGGAAATCTCCTTGCCCTGTCGGGTCCACCGCGCGATCGCCGCCGCCGCGCCGTATTCGATGTCGTCCGGGTGGGCGACGACGACGAGTCCGCGTTGCCAGTTCTCCGGTACCGCCTCCACAGCTGCCCCCTTCGTCTACAGACGTGTCAGGTCGTGCTTGTCACCTCCCGATACTGCCTTGTACAGCAGGTATCCGCCGAAGATCACGGCGCCGAGTACGAGAAAGCCGAACAGGTTGTCGAGCAGGGCGCCGAGGACGGCGAGACCGACCCACACCACCGCGACGATTCCTACGATCTTCCAGAACATTGGGTACTCCCACCCTCGATGCCGACCCCTTCCGAGTCGGACTCCGTTTGCTCGGTACGCCTCGATCCTGACAGCTCGAGCAATGAAAAACAGCAGGTCAGCGCAGATATCAGGGAAAGATCAGGGGACACCCGGAGGCGCACCCCGGTGTGGCCCACGGGCACCCGGAGACGGGTCGGTGACCCGCGGCACGCCGGTACGGCTTAGGCTCTACGGGTTCGCCGTCCATACCAGAAGGCTGAGTAACCGTGTCCTCGTCCCCCCGTATCCCCGCGCGCGACCTCGCGCAGATCGCCGTCTTCGCCGCCCTGATCATCGCCCTGGGACTGCCCGGTCAGATCAGTATCGGATCGTCCGGCGTGCCCATCACGCTGCAGACCTTGGGCGTGATGCTCGCGGGTGCACTGCTCGGCGCACGCAAAGGTGTCCTGTCGGTGCTCACCGTGATCGTGCTGGGGCTGGCGCTGCCCGTACTCGCCGGCGGGCGCACGACCCTCACCTCGCTGGCAGGTCCCACGGTGGGCTTCCTCATCGGCTGGATCCCTGCCGTCGCCGTGATCGGCTGGCTGAGCATGAAGATGCTGCCGCGATACCGCACGTTGCCCGGTGTGGCCGTCAACGTCCTCGGTGGCATCGTCGTCCTCTACGCCTTCGGTATCGCAGGCATGGTCCTGCGCACGGATCTCACGGTGTGGGCCGCCGCCGCGGCCAACGTCACCTTCCTGCCGGGCGATCTGGCCAAGGCGGTCGTCGCAGCAGCGGTCGCCGCCCAGGTGCATCGCGCCTATCCCGCACTGGCGGCACCGCGCATCGCGCACCGCCCCGCTGCGGATCCCGCGCACTGACGCCGTCCGACCGTCGATGAGCGAGATCCGATTCCGGGAGGTGCGGCACGCCTACGGCGACCGCACCGTCCTCGACGGGGTCGACGTGGTCCTCACCGAACGACGCGTCGGCATCGTCGGAGCGAACGGCAGCGGCAAGTCGACGATGGCGCGCATGATCAACGGCCTGCTCGTCCCGTCGTCCGGCTCGGTGACCGTCGACGGCCTCGACACGGCGCGCAAGGGCCGGGAGGTCCGCAAGAAGGTCGGATTCGTCTTCACCGACCCGGACCATCAGATCGTCATGCCGACGGTCGCCGAGGACGTCGCCTTCTCGCTGCGACGCAGCGGACTCGGCAAAGAGGAACGCGAAGCCCGGGTAGGGCAGGTCCTCGCCGACTTCGGGCTCGCGGGGCATCACGACCACCCCAGCCACCTGCTCTCGGGCGGCCAGAAGCAGTTGCTCGCGCTCGCCGCGATCATGGTGACCGACCCGGCGGTGCTCGTCGCGGACGAACCGACGACCCTGCTCGACCTGCGCAATACGAAGCTCATCGCGCGCACCTTCGCGAGCCTTCCGCAGCAGGTGATCGCGGTGACCCACAATCTCGAACTCCTCGTGGGCTTCGATCGTGTGCTGGTGGTCGACTCGGGGCGGGTCGTCGCCGACGACGAACCGGCGTCCGCGCTCGCGTTCTACCGGAATCTGATCGGGTGAACACGTTCGGCCTCTACCATCCCGGACGCTCCGTCCTGCACCGGCTTCCGGCGGGAGCGAAGCTGCTCGCGGTCGCAGCACTGATCCTTGCGCTGACCCTGTGGATCCGGCAACCCTGGCAGGTGCTTCCCGCCCTGGCCTTGGCCGTGCTCGCGTATGCGGCCGCGCGCATACCTCCGCGTCCGGCGGTTGTGCAGCTGCGGCCGCTGGTGTGGATGCTGGCGATCATTGCAGCGTTCCAGGTGCTCGTGGCGGGGTGGGAACGGGCGGTGGTGATCTGCGGGTCGCTGCTCGTGGCGGTCGCCCTGGCCGCCCTGGTGACCCTCACGACGCGGACCACCGACATGCTCGACGCGATCGTGCGGGCGGCCCGTCCCCTCGCGCGCGTCGGGGTCGATCCCGACCGGGTGGGACTCGTGCTGGTGATGACCGTCCGCGCGATCCCGCTGATCGGCACCGTGGTCACCCGCGTGACCGAGGCACGCAAGGCGCGCGGTCTCGGATTCTCGTTGCGGGCGCTGGTGGTTCCGGTGGTGGTGGGAGCCCTCCGCACCGCGGAGGCGATGGGCGAGGCCCTCGCCGCTCGCGGTGTCGACGACTGAGAGGTGTCGACGACCGACGTGTTCGGCTCGCGGTGTCGATGATGGGGGTGTTCCACCCCTCAGGGGTGGTAACGCTGCTCGATCTGCCCCAACTCGCGCCAGGACTGCGCCCAGCTCTCGAGTTTGTCGGACGTGGCGATCAGCTCGGCGCGTCGCTGGTCGAGCATCGCCAGCGACCGGTTACCCTCGGCGGTCGCGGCGAGGCGTGCTGCGGCGGCGACGAGTTCCTCGAACTGGTCGACACCCGTCCCGAGACGCTCGCCCGCGTCGACGATGGCCGCGGACAGATGGGTCTTGGCGGCCGCACTGCCCTGCGCGGCGGATTCGAGGGCAACGACGTCCTCGACGACGGCATCGAGTGCGGATGCGGCTGCGCGGGCCGCGTCGTCGATCTCGGTGAGGTCGTCGGGGGCCACGGAGTTCGACCGCACGAGCACACCGAGCAGGCGCCGCAGGCTCTCCTCGTTCGCCGCGAGGCGTTCCATCGGGGCGCGGGCGACCGAACCGGCCGGTGGCAGCGACCGGCGGCGCGGCGGCGGTGGGGGCAGCGGCACCGCATCGAGGCGACGGAAGGTACGGACGGCGAGGACGGCAGGCACTGCGAGAGCCGCCGTCGCTCCCCCGGCCGCGACGAGCGTCCATTCGGGAGCCGACGCGACGGCCAGGGTCGCGGTGCCGATCGCCGTGGTGCCCGAGCCGGCACCGAAGAAACTGGCACGCCGACGCGCGCGACGCTTCTTACGCCGCAAGCGGGCGGCGGGATCGCGCCAGCGGCGCGCGGCCTCCATCGCGTTGCCGGTGGCATCGCGGAACGCAGAGACGACCGAACCGGGGATGTTCCCGGTCCGGTCGTCTCCGGAGACGTTCACGGCGGATCAGTTCCGAGGCGTGCGGATCAGCGGCCGGTGGTACCGGCAGCGTTCGGGGGCTCTTTGCGCGTGTCGACGGCAGGGTTGGTGGGGGTGCCCGGAAGCGCCTCGCCCTTCATCGACGCCCGGATCTGCTCGAGTCGGCTGTGACCGGCCATCTGGACGGTGGCCTGCTGAACCTCGAGCATGCGGCCCTGCACCGAGTTCTGGGCGAGCTCGGCCGAACCGAGAGCGTTGGCGTAGCGACGCTCGATCTTCTCGCGGACGGCATCGAGGCTCGGAGTGGTGCCCGGAGCTGCGAGGGTCGAATCCATCGAACGCAGCGACTCGCTCACGCGCTCCTGCATCTTGGCCTGCTCGAGCTGGCTGAGCAGCTTCGTGCGCTCTGCGACCTTCTGCTGCAGCGCCATGGCGTTCTGCTCGACGGCCTTCTTGGCCTGCGCGGCGGCCTGGAGCGACTGGTCGTGCAGCACCTTGAGGTCCTCGACGGACTGCTCGGCGGTGACGAGCTGTGCCGCGAAGGCCTCGGCCGCGTTCGTGTACTGGATCGCCTTCTCGGTGTCGCCCGCCGCCGTGGCCTGGTCGGCCATCATGACGGCCTGGCGGGCACTCGCGTTGAGCTTCTCCACCTCGTCCAGCTGACGGTTGAGCTTCATCTCGAGCTGACGCTGGTTACCGATAACGGAGGCCGCCTGCTGCGAGAGTGCCTGATGCTGACGCTGCGCGTCCTCGATCGCCTGCTGAATCTGGACCTTCGGATCGGCCTTCTCATCGATCTTCGAGTTGAAAAGCGCCATCAGGTACTTCCAGCCCTTGACGAAAGGATTAGCCATGGGTGTGATCCTGCCTCCATCTGGTACGCCGCGCCGAACGCGACCCGGTACGCGGCCCTCGCGCCCCGGTTCGAAGATCGCCGGTCCGCTGCTACCCCCGACGACCCACCTGCCCCGGCCGGGTCCGTGCACGCACCACGCCCCGGCTCGATGTCGCTTACGACCGTATCCGGCGAGACCGGCACGGTTCGTGATCCATGTTAGGCGGCTGCCAGCGCCTGTGCGGCGGGTGCAGGGATCACCATGCGCGGCTCCTGCGCGAGCAACCCGGGCTCAGCGGTGGCGCCGTCGTCGGACCGCTCGGCCGGTGCCGTGTCGGCTGCGGTGGTCTCCATGTCCGTGCGACGGTCGAGGCCGTCCGCCAGCAGACCGCTCACATCGAACAGCACGTCGGACAGCGGGACCTCCAGTGCATCGCAGATGGCCGCGAGCAGTTCGCTCGAGGCCTCCTTCCTGCCGCGCTCGATCTCCGAGAGATAGCCGAGGCTGACCCGGGCGCTGCTGGAGACTTCGCGCAGGGTGCGGCTCTGCGAAACACGGGTGCGCCGAAGGCTGTCACCGAGTGCCTCACGCAACAACAGCGCCATCCCATCCTCCTTCGTCCGTCGTGCCGACACCTCGTCAACGCACGACGACGCTGCGAGGTTCCCGCAGATCGATCGGACCTCGATACTGCGGTGTCCAGACATTACAACGCCGACGGCGGTTGCAGACGCCCGAGTAGTCCCGACACCGCGTAGTCCCGACACAGCGTAGTCCCGACACAGCGGTGTCGACCGCACCGAGCCGGATCCCGCACGTCCCGCCCCGTGGTTACCGGGCGTCCTCACCCACCGTGCGGCCGTCGCCCGGCATGTCCTGGGCAGCGGCGCCCTCCCCCGCGGCGACCTCCCCCGCGACGTCCACCCCCAGGACGTCCTCCGCACGGGCGGTCTCGCTCTCGCTCCGGCGCACCCCGGTACGCAGCCGGATCGCCTGGACCACGTAGTCGAGTCCCGTCACCACCGTCAGGGCGACCGCCAGGATCATCAGGCCGATCGCCACCGGCGCCACCGATTCGGGCAGCGGCAGCAGGTAGACACCGATGGCGAGCGTCTGCACCAGCGTCTTGAGCTTGCCACCGCGACTCGCCGGGATCACGGCGTGCCGGAGCACGGCGAACCGCAGGGCGGTGATCCCCAGCTCCCGAGCAGCGATGATCCCGGTGACCCACCACGACAGGTCACCGAGCATCGACAGCCCGACCAGCGCGGCACCGATGAGGGCCTTGTCGGCGATAGGATCGGCGAGTTTGCCGAAATCGGTGACGAGACCGTGCTTTCGCGCGAGTTGACCGTCGATCCGGTCGGTGATGGCGGCGATCGCGAAGACTCCGGTCGCCGCGAGCCTCCACCCGATGTCGTGCCCGTCGCCGACGAAGAGCAGCACCAGGAAGACCGGTACCAACGCGATCCGACCCACCGTCAAGATGTTGGCGATGTTCCACAACGGCACCGGATCGTGCGGGCTCCCGGCGTGCGGTCCCGGTGCGGCGCCGCTCCCGCCCGACGCGGTGACATGCTGGCGGGGCGTGCTCATGTGCCCCACAATATCGGTAGCCGCACGCGCTACTGTTCACCGCATGACGACACCGCCGACGAACCACGACTCGAACGATCGAATGGTCGTACGGAGCGCCCGAACCTCCGACGTGCCCGAGATCAAGCGGCTCATCGACATCTATGCGGGCAGGATTTTGCTCGAGAAGAATCTGGTGACCCTGTACGAGGCCGTCCAGGAGTTCTGGGTGGCCGAACTCGGGGGTCGGGTCGTCGGGTGCGGGGCCCTGCACGTGCTGTGGTCGGATCTCGGCGAGGTGCGCACCGTGGCCGTCGACCCGTCCGTCAAGGGCCACGGCGCAGGTCACCTGATCGTCGAGCGCCTCATCGAGGTCGCCCGCGAGCTCGAGCTGGAACGACTGTTCGTGCTCACCTTCGAGGTGGAGTTCTTTGCGCGGCACGGTTTCACGGAGATCCAGGGGACTCCGGTGACGGCCGAGGTCTATGCGGAGATGTGCCGGTCGTACGATACGGGCGTCGCGGAGTTCCTGGACCTGAGCTACGTGAAACCGAACACGCTCGGGAACACCCGGATGCTCCTCACCCTCTGATCGAGACCCACGAAAGCGAGGCCCGCATGGCCCTGTTCGCCGTCGAGTACACCTATTCGGATGCGACCGCCTCGGCGCGCGACGAGCACCGCCCGAAGCACCGAGCATGGCTCGGCGATCTCGTCGAACAGGGCATCGTGCGGGCGACCGGCCCGTGGACCGACGGTTCGGGTGCGCTCATCCTCGTCGACGTGGCCGACGAGGCCGCGGCGCGCGAACTGATGGCCCAGGACCCGTTCGCGCAGCGCGACCTCGTCGATACCGTGCGCATCACCGGGTGGAACCCGGTGATGGGCGTGTTCAACTCCTGACGGATTCCTTCTCACCGCGCGTCTTGAGCAGGCTGGCCACCGTCGTCACGGCCAGCACTCCGACGATCACGATCAGGGACACGCCGGTGGAGATCTCCGGGACGGCGACGTGCTCGCCGCCGTTGATCCAGCCGAGCGTGTTCTCATGCAGGGCGTGGAGCACCAGCTTCACGCCGATGAACGCGAGGATGATCGACAGTCCGTAGGACAGGTAGACCAACCGCTCGAGCAGACCGCCGATGAGGAAGAACAGCTGGCGCAGGCCCATCAGCGCGAAGGCGTTCGCAGTGAACACCAGGTACGGCTCGTTGGTCAGACCGTAGATCGCGGGGATCGAGTCGAGCGCGAAGAGGATGTCGGTGAAGCCGATCGCGACGAGCGCGAGCAGCATCGGCGTGACGAACTTCTTGCCGTCGATGCGGGTGACGAGGCGGTCGCCGTCGTACTCGTCGTGCACCGGCAGGAACTTCCGGGCCAGCTTGACCATCCGGTTCTCCGAGATGGCCTGCGGGTCCTCACCGTGGTCGCGGATGAGCTTGACCGCCGTGTAGATGAGGAAGAAGCCGAACAGGTAGAACACCCAACTGTAGGCGTTGATCGCCGCGGCACCGACCGCGATGAAGGCTCCGCGCATGACCAGCGCCAGCACGATGCCGATGGTGAGGACCTTCTGCTGGTACTCACGGGGCACCGCGAAGGTGGCCATGATGATGACGAACACGAAGAGGTTGTCGACCGACAGCGCCTTCTCGGTGATGTAGCCGGCGAAGTACTCACCGCCGTAGGTCGGTCCCCAGACCACGAAGACGATCACGCCGAAGAGGATCGCGATGGCGACGAAGACGGCCGACCAGAAACCGGATTCGCGCAGTGTGGGCGCGTGCGGCTTGCGGACGTGGGCGAAGAAGTCGAAGATGAACAACCCGATGATGACGGCGATCGTGATCAACCAGGTAGTCAGGTTTACGTGCATGGGCACATAGGCCTTCCGGTAGGTATGCGTACCTGCCGGAGGTCTCTCCCGCCCGGACTATCGCCGGACCGACGGCCCCGGGACGGCATCGGTGCCGAACGTGTTGACGAGACCGCCGCGGATCTGGGGATACTCCCCTCCACAGCTCCCACGATTGTGCCACACATCGTCACTTCCCGCCGGAAGGCAACAGGGACGGCCGGTCGAACGGGCATGTCTCACTGCTCTGCGGCAGGCACTTCCACCGGATCCCCGCCGCCACGGATCGAGTACAGCAGGCCGTCGAGTTCCTCGGGTTTGACCAGCACCTCACGGGCCTTGCTGCCCTCGCTCGGCCCGACCACGCCTCGGGTCTCCATCAGGTCCATCAGGCGACCGGCCTTGGCGAAGCCGACGCGGAGCTTGCGCTGCAGCATCGACGTCGAACCGAACTGGCTCGTGACGACGAGTTCGACGGCCTGAAGGAAGACGTCGAGGTCGTCACCGATGTCGGGGTCGACGTCCTTCTTGTCGCCGGCCTTCGGGGCGGTGACGCCCTCGTTGTACTCGGGTTCGGCCTGGTTCTTGGCGAAGTCGACGACCCCTGCAATCTCCTCGTCGGTGATGAACGCACCCTGCAGGCGGATCGGCTTGCCCGCACCCATCGGCAGGAACAGTCCGTCGCCCATACCGATGAGCTTCTCGGCACCGGGCTGGTCGAGGATGACACGCGAGTCGGTGAGCGAACTCGTCGCGAACGCGAGTCGCGAGGGCACGTTCGTCTTGATGAGACCCGTGACGACGTCCACCGAGGGTCGCTGGGTGGCGAGCACGAGGTGGATGCCGGCGGCGCGGGCCTTCTGGGTGATGCGGACGATCGCGTCCTCGACGTCGCGTGGGGCCGTCATCATCAGGTCGGCGAGCTCGTCGACGATGGCGAGGATGTACGGATACGGCCGGTACACGCGCTCGCTGCCGAGCGGTGCGGTGATCTCCCCCGACTTCACCTTCGTGTTGAAGTCGTCGATGTGGCGCACGCGGTTGGCCTGCATGTCCTGGTAGCGCTGCTCCATCTCCTCGACGAGCCAGGCCAGTGCCGCCGCGGCCTTCTTCGGCTGCGTGATGATCGGCGTGATCAGGTGCGGGATGCCCTCGTAGGGCGTCAGCTCGACCATCTTGGGGTCGATGAGGATCATCCGCACCTCGTCGGGCGTCGCGCGGATGAGCAGCGACACGAGCATCGAGTTGACGAAGCTCGACTTACCGGAACCGGTCGAACCGGCGACCAGCAGGTGCGGCATCTTCGCGAGGTTGGCGGAGACGAAGTCGCCCTCGATGTCCTTGCCGAGACCGATGACGAGGGGGTGATGGTCGCGGCGGGTCGACGGTGCTGCGAGCACGTCCGACAGCCGCACGAGTTCGCGGTCGGTGTTGGGGACTTCGATGCCGACGGCGGACTTGCCCGGGATCGGTGCGAGCAACCGGACGTTGTCGGTCGCAACCGCATACGCGATGTTGCGGGCGAGCGCGGTGATCTTCTCGACTTTGACGCCGGGGCCGAGTTCGACCTCGTAGCGGGTGACGGTCGGGCCACGGGTGAAGCCGGTGACCGCGGCGTCGATCTTGAACTGTTCGAGGACCTCGGTGATCGCCTCGATCATCTGGTCGTTCGCGGCCGACCGCGTCTTGGGCGGGTCGCCCTTGGTGAGCAGCTCCAGTGAGGGCAGCGTGTAGTCGCCGTCGACCTCGCGGTCGCGCACGAACGTCTCGGCCGGTTCCGGCTCGGAGGTCTGGTCGACGACCTCGGGTACCGGGGCGGCCTTCGGCTTCTTGCGGGCGGGAGCCGGGGCCGGCGCTGCGGCCGGGGTCTCGGCGACCGAGGGCACCTCCAGTGTGGCCGGCGGTGAGGCGGGCGCCTCGGGTTCGGATGCGCGGTCGTCCCACAGCGGGAGCACCTCGGTCTTCGCGTCGCCGTCGAACTCGTCAGGCGGGTAGTTCTCCACCGGGGTACGCCGGCGGCGGGACCGCTTGGGGGCGGGCGGCTCGTCGATCGGGTAGCCGTCGGCGTCGAACATCGGCGGCTCGTCGTAGCCGTAATCGTCGTCGTAGTCGCCGTACTCGTCGTCGGCGCGGTAGCCGAGGCCGAAGTAGTCGCGGAACAGTTCGGGCAGCTCCCGCACCGTGGTGCCGGTGAGCAGCAGGATCCCGAAGCCCGCCGCGAGGAGCATCAGCGGCACGGACAGCCAGACGGTGAGCCCGGAAGTGAGCGGGCCGCCCACGGCGGCACCGACGAAACCGGCCCCTTCCGAGCGGCCCTCCGCGTCGGTGGGTGAACCGGAGGCGACGTGCCACAGGCCCAGTGCGGGGAGACCGACGAGCAGTCCGCCGACGACGAGCCGGGGACGGATCTCGGGATGCGGTTCGGTGCGCATGAGCGTCACCGCGATGCCGACCGCGACGAGCGGAAGGACCGCGCTCGCACCACCGGTTATGGCGCGGACGGCCGTCTCGACCCACTCCCCCACCGGGCCGCCGACGCCGAACCACACCGTGCCGGCGATGATCACACCGATGGAGATCAATCCGAGCGCGATGCCGTCGCGACGGTGTCCGGACTCGATCTCGGTGGCGCGACCCATCGTGCGGGTCGTGGCTCCGACAGCGCGGGCCGTCATCATCCAACCGGCGCCGACGGTGCGGCCCACGGCGGTGAGGATCCCCCCGGAACTGCGCCGGGGACGGGCGGGCGCGGGGCGTCGACTCGCGGCCGGAGCGCGACGTGCGGTGCCGCCGCTGCGACGGTTCGCGGTCGAGGCCGCGGCGCGCGGCTTACGCGCAGGGGTGGACCGGGTCGATCCGGACGCCTTCGTCTTCGCGGTCGATCTGGTCTTCGAGGTGGAGGCACCCGCGCTGCGAGCACGGGAGGTGCTGCCGCCCGAGCCCCGCGCCCCCGTCCGCGACCGAGAGGTCGTAGACGACGTTCCGCGGCTGCCCGACGACTTTCCTGCCATATCCGCCAGGGTAGCCGCACGGACCTCTCATGAACCATCAGCAACACGGGTACCGGTCGGCGGCACTGGTCACACGCCGTCCGGGCGAGCGCTCACAGGCCGCGTTTCGATCCCGCCAGTTCGGAGACCGCCGACTCGTCGCCCTCGATCTCGAGCCGCACCTGGTCGCGGCCGAAGGCGTGCAGCACGAGTTCGGACGGTTCGCCGCGCAGCACGACGGTGCGCGGACCGCGCTTGCGCAGGGCGACCCGCTCGCCGGAACCGGACCTCTCGAAGATCACCGTGACGTCGCATCCGCCGTAGCTGTTGCGTCCGATCATCCGCGCGATGCGCCAAAGCTGGTCCTGATCGTCCGCCGACAGCGTCCGCGGCTCCCATCCGGGCCGCGCGCGGCGCACGTCCTCATGGTGCACGAACATCTCCGCCGCGTTGGCGACGGCGTCGAACAGGAACATCGGCGACCACTTCGGCGGGCCGGAATCGACGTCGGCGAGCACGTGTGCCCACTGTCGGTCGGTGGCGGAGCGTCGCACCTTCTCCGTGTGATCGGCCAGGGCCGGGACGACGATGCCGGGCATCGCGTCCACGCGGCGCTCGCGGACGAGCAGGTGCGCGGCGAGATCCCGGACCGTCCAGTCGCCGCAGAGCGTCGGCGCGTCGGGTCCGACCTCGGACATGGTGCGGACGAGGGCATGTCGTTCGCTTCGGGCGAGGCTCATTCCGCCACTCTAGCGATCACTCCTGCCCTCGCCCATCGCGCGAGCCCGCGTGTTCGGCGGGCCCGCGCGGACCGAAATCAGGAGACCGGGATCACCGTGGGCACGATCATCGGGCGACGACGATAGGTCTCGGCGACCCAGCGGCCGACGACCCGGCGGATGCCCTGGGCGATGCGATGGGTCTCCGTGACCCCTTCGGCAGCGAGTTCGTTGAGCGCCTTGTCGACGAGCTGCGCCGCCTCGTCGAGTGCGTCCGGGTCGTCGGAGAAACCGCGACCGGAGACCTCCGGGGTGCTCACCGCACGGCCGGTCGCGGCGTCGACCGCGACTGAGATGGAGATGAAACCACCCTCGCCGAGGACGAGACGATCGGACAGCGTGGACTCGCCCACGTCGCCTACCGACAGGCCGTCGACGTAGACGTGACCGACCGGGACGCGCCCGACGATTTCCGCGAGTCCGTCGACCATGTCGACGACCACACCGTCCTCCGCGAGCACGATCCGCTCGCGGGGAACACCCGTGGCCTCGGCCAGTGCGGCGTTCGCCCGCAGGTGGCGCCACTCGCCATGGACGGGCATCGCGTTGGTGGGTCGCACCGCGTTGTAGAGATACAGCAGCTCGCCGGCCGACGCGTGACCGGAGACGTGCACCTTCGCGTTCTGCTGGGTGACGACCTTCGCGCCGCGCTTGGCCAGGCCGTTGACGACCGCGAACACGGAGTTCTCGTTGCCAGGGATCAGCGACGACGCGAGGACGACGAGGTCGTCGGCCCGGATGTTGATCTGCCGGTGCTCGCCGCGCGCCATCCGGGACAGCGCCGAGAGCGGTTCGCCCTGCGAACCGGTGGAGACCAGCACGACCCGGTCGTCGGGCAGGCTCGCGGCGGTGTCGATGTCGACCTCGAGGCCGTCGGGCACGTTCAGGTAGCCCAGATCCTGCGCGATCTGCATGTTGCGGACCATCGACCGGCCGACGAACGCCACACGCCGGTTGTAGCGCTCGGCGACGTCGACGATCTGCTGGATGCGGTGCACGTGGCTCGCGAAGGACGCGACGATCACCCGGTTGGCGGCCTTGCCGATGACGGTGTCGAGCACTCCGCCGATCTCGCGCTCCGGTGTGACGAAGCCGGGGACCTCGGCGTTCGTCGAGTCGACGAGGAACAGGTCGACACCCTCGTCGCCGAGGCGGGAGAAGCCCGCGAGGTCGGTGAGACGGTTGTCGAGCGGCAGCTGGTCGAGCTTGATGTCGCCGGTGTGCAGCACGATGCCCGCAGCGGTGCGGATCGCGACGGCGATCGCGTCCGGGATGGAGTGGTTGACCGCGAAGTACTCGCACTCGAACGGACCGTGCGAGGTGGTCTGCCCCTCGACGACCTCGACGAGGTTGGGACGCTGGCGGTGTTCGCGGCACTTCGCCGCGACGAGCGCCAGGGTGAACTTGGACCCGACGACCGGGATGTCGGGGCGCAGGCGCAGCAGGAACGGCACGGCACCGATGTGGTCCTCGTGGCCGTGGGTGAGGATGATCGCCTCGACGTCGTCCATCCGGTCCTCGATGTACCGGAAGTCGGGCAGGATCAGGTCGACGCCCGGCTGCTGGTCCTCGGGAAAGAGCACCCCGCAGTCGACGACGAGCAGCCGGCCCTGGTGCTCGAAGACCGTCATGTTGCGGCCGATCTCGCCGATACCGCCGAGCGCGACGACCCGCAGACCGTCGCGAGGAGCCTTCGGCGGCAGACCCAATCGCTCGGTGGGATCGACGATGCGGGCGTCCGGACGCTGGGGGTTCGCCGAGTTCTGCGCGACACGCCGCGGAACGCGGGCGGGCGGACCGGCGTTGCGGGTGGCGCGGCCCCGGCCGCGTGCGGGGCGGCTCATCACAGCACCCCCGCAGCCTGGAGATCCGCCGCGAGAGCGTCGATCTGCGCGGTCACCGGGGCGACCTGCGGCAGACGAGGCTCTCCGACGTCGATGCCGAGCAGCCGCAGGCCGGCCTTCGAGGCGCTCACGCCGCCCAGCCGAGCGACGGCGCGATAGATGGGCACCATCGACAAATTGATGCGGCGGGCGAGTTCGAGATCGCCGGCTTCGAAAGCGGTGTGCAGTTCGCGCAGGCGACCGGGCACGAGATGGCCGATGACGCTGACGAATCCGACGGCGCCGACGGACAGCCACGGCAGGTTCAGGGGGTCGTCGCCCGAGTAGAACTTCAGGTCGGTGGTACCGATCAGCTCGGCGCCCGCGTTCAGATCGCCCTTGGCGTCCTTCACCGCGACGATCCGGGGGTGCTCGGCGAGCAGACGCAGTGTGTCGGTCTCGATCGGCACGACGGATCGAGGTGGGATGTCGTAGAGCATGACCGGCAGATCGGTCGCGTCGGCCACCGCGACGAAGTGGGCGTAGAGGCCGGCCTGCGGGGGCCGCGAGTAGTACGGGGTCACCACGAGCAGGCCGTGTGCACCGGCTCGCGCGGCGTCGCGGGCGAGCTCGACGCTGTGGGCGGTGTCGTTGCTGCCGGCCCCGGCGATGATCTTGGCGCGGTCGCCGACGGATGCGAGCACGGCCCGCATCAGCTCCATCTTCTCGTTCTCGGTCGTCGTGGGCGATTCGCCGGTCGTACCGGCGAGAACCAGTGCGTCACAGCCACCGTCGACGAGGTAGTTCGCCAGACTCACGCCCGCATCCACGTCGAGCTTGCCATCGGCAGTGAACGGGGTCACCATCGCTGTGGCGACGGTGCCGAACGGAAGCTCGACAGCAGTTGCGGAATCACCGTTGGTCATGGTCAGAAGGCTACCGCGTGGCAGGGCCGGCTCGACACATGCCTGCCCCCCGAAGACGGATCACAGATCGGTGTAGTGGTCGATCAGAGGTCGGTCGCAAGCGTGGGAGCTGCGATCTCGCTGCCGTCGGCCAGCTTCCTGATCGCGAAGTCCGAGAACGCGTTCGGTGCGGCATCCGCGAGCTGACGCACACATTCGACGGCGAGACGCCGGATCTCGACGTCGGCATGTTCGGTCGCGCGCATGGCGACGAAGTGACGCCACGATCGGTAGTTTCCGGTGACGACGATGCGGGTCTCCGTGGCGTTGGGGAGCACCGCCCGGGCGGCCTCCCGGACCTGCTTGGCGCGCAACGGACCGGCGGGAAGATGCGAGAGCTTCTCGTCGAGCGCCGCCAACAGCGCCACATACGCCTCGCGGCTGCGCTCCGCGGCCGCGAAGAACAACTCCTCGAGTTCGGCATCGCCCGCAATCGCGGGCGGAACCACCACGGGCACCTCACCGTCGGCGACGAAACGCTGCGACAGCTGCGAGAACGAGAAGTGCCGGTGCCGGATCAGCTCGTGCGTGCACGAACGGGAGATGCCGGTGATGTAGAAGGTCGCCGTCGCGTGTTCGAGAACGGACAGGTGCCCCACGGTGAGCAGGTGACGGAGATATCCGCCGTTCGTCGCGGTGCGGGGGTTGGGCTTGGACCAGCTCTGGTAGCAGGCGCGACCGGCGAACTCGACGAGCGCTTCGCCGCCCTCGGCGTCGGTGTCCCAGTCGACGTCGTCGGGGACGTGGAACTCCGTCGTGGCGATGAGCCGGACCTTCGGAACGGCGGGTTCGGGCGCCATCGTCTCCTCCTCGCCTCGGTCGTCGCGCATCCTCCGGACGCGCCGTCTCTTCCGTCCGCACACTAACGCGCCTCGACCTGCGACGATCGATGACATCACGATGACACCTTGCGTGACATCATCGGTGACGTCACACTGGCGTCATGGACATCGACAAGTACACGTCCGCCATCACGGACTCCGTGATCTCCGCAGCCGAACTCGGCGACGAGCAGACCCGACGCACCGCCGCAGCCCTCGCGACCGCCATCGCCGCACCCGTCCGCCTCGCGGTCCTGGCAGCACTGTCCGACATGGCCAACGAGATCAGCGACGAACTCGGCGACCGCACCGTCACGGTGCGCCTCGACGGCACCGATGCCGTCCTCGCCGTCCACAGCGAACCCGCTCCCCCGCACGAGGATCCGACGCCGTCCTTCGAGGAGATGACGGGCGACATCAGCCGGGTCACCCTGCGCCTCGTCGAACAGATCAAGACCAAGGCCGAGGAAGCGGCGCAGCAGAGCGGAGTGTCACTCAACTCCTGGATGGCGCAGGCGGTACAGGGCGCCCTACGGGAGCAGATGCGCTATCAGCGCCGCGCCGACGAATGGCGCCGTCAGGGTGGCTGGGCGAAGCCCACCCCGCCCGCACCCACCGAGCCGCAGCCGTCCGACCCGAGCGACGCCGCGGGCCCGGACGACGCCGCCGGCCGCAACGACACTGCGGGCCCCGACGACACGAACCCGCGCAGCGACGCGTAAGGCACCTCACCGCACGATAGAGTGCCGACGCACACAATCGGGCGACGCGGAGGGCGCATGGCAGTCAGCAGCACCAGGAGTTTCGACATCGACGCAACCCCGGAGCAGGTGATGGCCGCGCTCGCCGCGGTCGAACGCCTGCCCGAGTGGTCGTCGACCCACAAGTCCGTCACCGTCGAGTCCACCCACCCCGACGGACGACCCCACCGCGTACGGATGACCGTCTCGATCGTCGGCATCACCGACGAGCAGGTCGTCGAGTACTCCTGGAACGGCGACGGGTCGATGTCGTGGACCCTGGTGGAGAGCAGCCAGCAGCGCCAGCAGGACGGCGCCTACACCCTCACCGCCAAGGGATCCGGCACGACGGCCGAGTTCTCACTGACCATCGATCCGAAGGTCCCCATCCCCGGATTCCTCGTGCGGCGCGCCGAGAAGATGGCCCTCGAAACCGCCGGAAAGGGCCTCAAGTCGTTCACGGAGAAGAACTTCCGCTGACGTCAGATGTCACCGGCCGCGGTCGCCGCGACGATGGCGCCGAGCTCGTAGCACTGCTCGCGTACCTTCGCGTCGACCGGTCCGGTGATCTCGAGATCGGCAGCAGCCTGCACGAGACCCAACCCGGTGGTCAAGCGCCGAACCGACGCCACAGCGCCGGCGGTGTCGTTGTTCCCGTGCACCCACAGACCGTAGGGACGGCCGGCCACGGCATCGAGACACGGGTAGTAGACCGTGTCGAAGAAGTGCTTGAGCGCACCCGACATGTAACCGAAATTGGCTGTCGTGCCGAACAGGAAGCCGTCGGCGGCCAGCACATCGGGCACCGTGGCGCCCAGCGCGGGGACCACCCGGACGGTGACACCCGTGATCTCCGGGTCCCGTGCTCCCTCCAGGACGGCTTCGAGGATCTCGCGAGTCGGCGGCGAGGGGGTGTGATGCACCACCAGCACTGTGCGGGATCCGTCCTCGCGCCCTGCCTCGCCCGCCCCTGCCCGGTCTTCCACAGCCTCGTCCGTCACATCAGCAGGCTGCTGCACCATCTCGAGGTTGTCAAAGCCGCTCGCCGGTTCAGGAACCGGCGTGGCCGTCCCGTTCGAGCTTCTCGAGCGCAACGGCTCGGCGCATCGTCTCCCGCGCACGACTGCGGTCGCCCGCATAGTCGTAGGCGCGTGCGAGCCGGTAGGAGTTGCGCCAGTTGTCGGGGTCGGCTTCCCATTCCTGCTTCACGGTCGCGAACAGTTCGTCGGCGGCGTCCCGCTCGACCCGCCCCGACGGCATGCGGGGCAGGTCGTCGACGTCGAGTTCGAGGCCTTCGTCGTGGATCCGCCGCGCGAGGTGCTGATGCTGCAGCCCTGCGCGGAGGGTCGCGTAGACGATCCAGGCTCCCACGATCGGGAGAATGAGGATGCCGATCCCGAGACCGATCGCCGCGACCTCACCGGACCGGACCAGTTCCAGGCCGGTGGAGCCGAGCAGAACGAAGTAGAACCCCAGCGCCACCACGATGAACGCAATGGGGACGAGGACCTTGAGCGAGCCGGTTCTCACAGGTCGAGGAGGGGATCGATTCCGACGGTCAGACCCGGTCGCTTACCGATCTCCCGCACACCGAGCAGCACGCCGGGAGCGAAGGAGGAACGGTCGATCGAGTCGTGCCGAATGGTAAGGGTCTCGCCCTGGGTGCCGAGCAGCACCTCCTGGTGAGCGACGAGGCCGGCGAGACGCACGGAGTGCACGCGGACACCGTCGACGTCACCGCCGCGCGCACCGTCGAGTTCGGTGGTGGTGGCGTCCGGACTCGGAGCCACACCGGCCTCGGCGCGGGCCTGCGCGATCAGACGGGCGGTGCGGTAGGCGGTGCCGGACGGGGCGTCGGCCTTGTTCGGATGGTGCAGCTCGATCACCTCGACGGAATCGAAGAACCGGGCGGCGGCCTGAGCGAAGCGCATCGACAGCACGGCACCGATCGCGAAGTTCGGCGCGATGAGCACGCCCACCTCGGGGCGGTCGGCGAGCCAGCTCCGCACGCGATCCAGCCGCTCGTCGTCGAAGCCGGTGGTTCCGACCACGGCGTGGATGCCGTTCTCGACGAGGAAGTGCAGGTTGTCCATGACGACGTCGGGGTGGGTGAAGTCGACGACCACCTGGGTCTGCGAGTTCACGAAGGCGTCGAGGCTGTCGCCCTTGTCGACGGTGGCGACGAGCTCGAGATCGGACGCGGCGTCAACGGCGGCGCAGATCGCCTGGCCGACCTTGCCGGCAGCACCGAGTACACCCACCCGAACCTTTGTTGCATCCACTTGCGTCGTCACGCCCTTTCGTTGCCGTCTCCCCCGGAAATCCTACGCAACCACCCGTAGACGTCCCGAGCGGGTCGAACGCCACCTACTGCTGCGCGCAGAGCGCGTCGAGCCACAGAGCGACCGCCGAACGGATCTCGTCGACGCACGCCGTGGCCGAATCCGAGGATGTATGGGCACGAGCGCCGTGGGTGCGGTCGAACAGAACTCCTTCGAGCAGGGTCACCAGATCGCGCCCCGCGGTCTCGGGGTCCGGCGCACCGAGCTCCCGCACGAGAGCGGTGGCCGCGGAGATCGAGAACATGCAGGCCGCGAGCGCCTCGGCAGCCTCCGGTTCGAGGCGCGCGTCGGGCGCGAGCGCGTAGCGGGCCAGCACATCGGTGCGACGCACAGTGAGCAGGCGTTCGAGATAGCGCGCGATCAGGTCGGCAGGAGGGCTCGGGTCGCCGGTCGTGTCGTCGAACAGCGCGGCGAAATCCGCGCGCGACCGTTCGGCGAGGCGGGTGATCGCAGCCGAGACGAGCGCGTGGCGGGTGCGGAAGTAGTAGGAGGTCGATCCCTTCGGCAGGCCGAGGTGCACGTCGACGCCCGTGTGCGTCACCGCGTGGTTGCCACCGCGGGCGGCGAGTTCGAGGGCGGCATCGCTGATGGCCGTGCGCCGAGAGGGACGTTCGGGTGAAGTCGTCACTCTACGATGATAGAGTAACGGCCGTGAGGTTGCGCCGACGCAGAAACCGCATGTCGCCGAACACCGCCTCGTCGAACCCCGTCCCCCGCACGGTCTTCGAGGACGCCTCGCGCAGCCGGGGGTTCGTGCTCGATCCCGCGCAACACGACGCTGTCGAACAGCTGTGTCATCCCGAGCGCCCGAACGTCTACCTGTGGGGCCCACCCGGACGCGGCAAGAGCTGGCTCGCCGACGTGTACTTCTCGGCCTATCCCGGACGGAACAAGCTGCGCGTCCACTTCCACGAGTTCTTCCGCGACCTGCACGTCGAGCTGCGACGGCACCGCTTCGATCTCGACGCCGCACTCGATCACCTGATCGGCCGCGCCGAACTCGTGTGCTTCGACGAATTCCACGTCCACGATCCGGCGGACGGCACGTTCGTCGCCCGGCTGTTCCCCGCACTGCTCGCTCGCCGCACGCGTCTCGTCCTGACCTCGAACTATCCTCCACGCGACCTGCTCCCCAACCCGCTCTTCCACGACGGCTTCGTCCCGACGATCGAGCTCGTCGAGCGGAGCGCGACCATCGTCGCTCTGGACGGTCCGCGCGACCACCGGCTCGGCTCCGACCATGCGAAGGGATTCGCATCGGGGATCTGGGCCGTCTCCCCGTCCGATCCGCAGCTACGACGGCTCGGTCTCGAGCGGCCGGCACCGGTCGAACATCGGGTTCTGCGCCCGGCGGGGCGTCCACTCCGCGCCCTACGGGCCGAGAAGGACTGTCTCTGGTTCGATTTCCGCGATCTCTGCGGGCATCCCACGGCTCCGGCCGACTATCTGGCGCTCGCGGCGGACCACTTGTTCTGGGTCGTCGACAAGATCCCGGATCTGACGACCGTGGGTCGCGAACCCGCGCAGCGGTTCGCCAATCTCGTGGATGTGCTCCACGACCGCGACGTGCGGGTCGTGTTCGTCTCGGAGGTCGCGGCGTCGGAACTCGCTGCCGCGGTGGGACCCGTCGCGCACGACATCGGACGCCTCCGGAGCCGACTGGCTCAGCTGAGGACGATTCAGGACACGAGCGCGCGCACCGCCGCCGGAAGATCACGCGTGCGCCGGTAGGGGCCGGCGACGGCGACCGCGAACGGCCGGTGCAGCAGGTCGGCTGCCACGCTGCGCACCTCCTCGGTGGACACCGACGAGATGCGTTCGAGGGTCTCAGTGATGCCCCAGTGCTGCCCGTAGCTCAGTTCGCTGCGGCCGATCCGGTGCATGCGCGCCCCGGTGTCCTCGAGTCCGAGCACGAGACCGCCGCGCAGCGACCCCTTTGCGCGAGCGCATTCCGCGTCGGTGATGCCGTGTTCGGCCACGTCGGTGAGCACCTCACGGACCACCGCGGCGACCTCACCGAGATTGTCGGGCTGGCAGCCCGCGTACACGGAGAAGGCGCCGGTGTCGGCGAAGGTGTCGGTGCCGGAGTACACCGAGTAGGCCAGGCCCCGCTTCTCGCGCACCTCCTGGAACAGGCGCGAACTCAGCCCACCGCCGACGGCTGCGTTGAGCACCGACAGCGCCCAGCGACGCCCGTCGTGCCGACCGAAGGACCGCACGCCGAGCGTCAGGTGCGCCTGCTCGTTGTCGCGCTCGACGATGCTCATCGTCGGTGCAGTGCGCAGTTCGAGCCGTCCGTCGCGGCAGGGCGCGGGGGTGGCCGCGTCGTCCAGGTGACCGGCGAAGGCGCGGCGGACCAGTTCGACTGTGTGCGCGTGGTCGACGTTGCCGGCGACCGCGACGACCATCCGCGGCGGGGTGTAGCGGCGCACATGGAACGAGTGCAACTGGGTCCGGGTCATGGACTCGATCGACTCGACGGATCCGATGATCGGCCGGCCGATGGGGTGATCGCCGTACAGCGCGGTGAGCAGCGAGTCGCCGAGCAGATCCTCCGGATCGTCGTCGCGCATCGCGATCTCCTCGAGCACCACCTGACGCTCGACGTCGACGTCCGCGCTCAGGCACCGGCCGCGCAGGACGACGTCGGCGACGACGTCGACGGCGATCGGCAGGTCGTCGTCGAGGACGTGCGCGTAGAAGCAGGTGTGTTCCTTGCTGGTGAACGCGTTGAGCTCTCCCCCGATCCCGTCCATCGTCTCGGCGATGTCGAGAGCGGTACGCGTCGGGGTCGCCTTGAACAGCAGGTGCTCGAGGAAGTGGGCGGCGCCTGCGACCGACGGTTGTTCGTCGCGGGATCCGACACCGACCCACACGCCGACGGCCGCCGAGCGCACTCCCGGGACGTGCTCGGTGACGACCCGCACTCCCCCGGGAAGGACCGAGCGGCGGACGCCGGTGGCCGCGACGGGTGCGGGGGTCGAAGCGTCGTTCTTCACGTGGGAACTGGAAGCCATGGGGATCTTCGGTGGTCCTGACAAGGTCGGAGGGCGCGGAACATTTCACAGTACACCGGGACTGTCCCCCACCATCGGTCGCGCTCACCACCCCCGTCGTTGCGGTTGCGAACCCACGAGCCGGCCGGGACGTGCCTCCTCGCGGCTGCGGTAGACGATGTACGGCCGGAACAGGTATCCGACGGGGGCACTGAAGGCGTGGACTAGGCGGGTGAACGGCCATATCGCGAAGAGCACGAGGCCGATCAGCGCGTGCAGCTGGAAGCTGAACGGCGCCTCCACCATCAGGTCGCCGCGGGGTTGCAGGACCCAGATCGACCGGAACCACGGCGAGACGGTCTCCCGGTAGTTGTGTTCCTCGCCCACGACACCCGACCCCATCAGCGTGGTGGCGAGACCCGCCACGATCGCGGCGACGAGCACGACATACATGACCTTGTCGTTGAGAGTGGTGGCGCTGAAGACGGGACCGCGGGTGCGACGGCGATACACGAGCAGGGAGATGCCGACGAGCGTCGAGACACCCGCGATCGTGCCGAGCGTGATGGCCTGCACGTGATAGGCGTGCTGACTCAATCCCACGGCGTCGGTCCACGACTGCGGGATCACCAGGCCGATGACGTGGCCGACGATCACGACCAGGATCCCGAAGTGGAACATGGGGCTCGCGATGCGCAGCAACCGCGCCTCGTACAGCTGGGACGAACGGGTGGTCCATCCGAACTTGTCGTATCGGTACCGCCACCAGGTCCCCACCGCGACGATCGCGAGCGTCACGTACGGCACCACGTCCCAGAAGATCTCTCCTGCACTCATGATTCCGGAACTCCTCGCCGGGGCGGCACCGTCAGGGTGAAGGGCTGCAGACCGATCGACTCTCGGGGCGGTCCCGCCTGCGCGAGGCGCCGGGCCCGTTCCTCGTCCCGGTCGGTGACCGGCGGGAGCGTCGCGCACACGGCTGCGACGACCTGCGCGTACGGCGAGCCGGCCTCGTGCAGGGAGGTGTGCAGCACGTCGAGGGCCACCCGATACCGGGTGAGGAGTTCCTCGCCCGCGGCGGGATCCACGGTGGCCGCGAATTCGAGGACGACCGGCAGATGGTCGGGTGATTCGTGGGCGGGCGGCTCGACGCCCGCGGCGCGGTAGGCACTCGCGAAGGCGTGCATCTCGGCGCCGCGATTCCGGGTGTCGCCCGCGGTCCAGTAGGTCAGGTACATCGTCGAGCGTCGCCGCAGGTCGAAGGTCTCGACGTACCGCTGGGCCAGGACGAGCAGATCCGGTTCGTCCAGTGCGCGGATCGCCGTCCCCAGCATGTCCTGCTCGGGACCGGTGATGTGGTCGACGAGCTGCCCGGCGACGTCCAGCCGTCCGGCGTGTCCGGCGTCGGGATAGGCGAGCAGCAGCGACGCGGCCTGACGGACGAGGCGACGGTGCAGGGCGCGATCGACGCCGGCGCGCCGTGGACGCAGCAGTCTCATTGCTTCTCCCCCCTCGTGTCGTGACCGCCCGGGAACATGCCCGTCGGTACGCCCTTGCCGTCCCAGTTCAGGAGGTTCACCCGCGACGGGTTCGACGCGTTCGCCGCCATCCCATCACTGGTCTGCCGCTGTGCGAGGGCGTGGAAGGTCTCGACCGCCACCGGGACCGGGACGCCGCTGGCCTCCCCGAACGGACCCGACTCGTACATGCCGGGGCCACCTTCGTAGGACAGCGCGCAGTCCGTCGCCGACTCCTCGAGCCGATGTCCTTCGGCCGCGTAGGCGGTCGGGATGACGTACCGCTCGTCGTACTTGGCGAGCGCGAGGAGCCGGTACATCTCGTAGATCCGTTCCTCGGTCATGCCGACGGCCTCGGGGATCTCGGGGCGGGTCTCGCGGCCGAGATTGATGTCGCGCATGTAGGAGCGCATCGCGGCGAGTCGTCGCAACACCGCCTCGACCGTCGCGGTGTCCCCGGCGGTGAAGAGTTCCGCGAGGTACGCGATGGGGATGCGCAGGGCGTCGAGGGCGCCGAACAGGTTGCCGATGTCCTCGCCGTCGTGTCCCTCCCGGCTGACGGCGTCGACGACCGGTGACAGCGGTGGCACGTACCAGACCATCGGCATCGTCCGGTATTCCGGATGCAGCGGCAACGCGACCCGGTACGTGCTGATCAGGTCGTAGACCGGGGACCGTTGCGCGGCCTCGATCCACTCGTCGGAGATGCCCTCGGCGCGGGCGCCGGCGATCACCTCGGGGTCACGGGGGTCGAGCAGCAGGCCGCGTTGCGCCTCGTACAGGTCGGTGTCGTTCTCCACCGATGCCGCCTCCAGGACCCGATCGACGTCGTAGAGGACCAGACCGATGTACCGGAGCCTGCCCACGCACGTCTCCGAACACACGGTCGGCAGCCCCACCTCGACCCGCGGGTAGCAGAAGGTGCACTTCTCGGCCTTCCCGGTCTTGTGGTTGAAGTACACCTTCTTGTACGGGCATCCGGACACGCACATCCGCCAGCCGCGGCACCGGTCCTGGTCGACGAGGACGATGCCGTCCTCCGACCGCTTGTACATCGCGCCGGACGGACACGACGCCACACACGACGGGTTGAGGCAGTGCTCGCAGATCCGCGGCAGGTAGAACATGAAGGTCTGCTCGAACTCGAGCTTGATCCGGTCGCCGACCTTCTTCAGGATCGGGTCGTCGGGCACGATCGCCGGTGAGCCACCGAGGTTGTCGTCCCAGTTCGCCGACCATTCCACCTTCATCGGTTCACCGGAGATGAGGCTGCGCGGCGAGGCCACCGGGACGTGGTCGCCGAGCGGGGCGTTCGTCAGGTTGTCGTAGTCGTAGGTCCACG
Organism: Rhodococcus sp. Chr-9; assembly: GCF_000801125.1. Taxonomy (NCBI): domain Bacteria; kingdom Bacillati; phylum Actinomycetota; class Actinomycetes; order Mycobacteriales; family Nocardiaceae; genus Rhodococcus; species Rhodococcus sp. Chr-9. Next base: position 311,040 of record NZ_JTIZ01000122.1, on the reverse strand, counting down.
GTTCGTAGTAGTCGTGGATCGACGGCATCTTCGGGTTCGAGAAGATGCGGGCGAGTTTCGCGAGGCGTCCACCGTCGCGGAGACGCAGCCGTCCCTTGGTATCCCGGACCCAGCCACCGCGCCAGCGTTCCTGGTCCTCGTAGGTGCGCGGATAGCCCTGGCCCGGGCGGGTTTCGACGTTGTTGAACCACACGTACTCGGTGCCCGACCGGTTGGTCCACGCCTGTTTGCAGGTCACCGAGCAGGTGTGGCATCCAATGCACTTGTCGAGGTTCATCACCATCGCGAGTTGTGCCATGACCTTCACGATCGCCTCGCTTCCTGCTCACGCATCAGTAGACGACCTCCTGGGATCGGCGACGCACGATCGTCACCTCGTCGCGCTGGTTGCCCGTCGGGCCGAGATAGTTGAACGCGTAGGCCGTCTGCGCGTATCCACCGGCCAGGTGGCTCGGCTTGATGAGGATGCGGGTCAGCGAATTGTGGATGCCGCCGCGGCGTCCGGTGGTCTCGCTGCGCGGGACGTCGATGACGCGGTCCTGGGCGTGGTAGACGAACACCACCCCTTCGGGCATCCGGTGCGAGACGATGGCCCGGCACACCACGACACCGTTGCGGTTGACGGCCTCGACCCAGTCGTTGTCGCTCACCGAGATCTTTGCGGCGTCGGCCGGCGACATCCACATCGTCGGCCCGCCCCGGGACAGCGACAGCATGAACAGGTTGTCCTGATATTCCGAGTGGATCGACCACTTCGAGTGCGGGGTCAGGTATCTCACCGTCAGACCGACACCGTCGCCGGAGCCGACCGCCTGTTCGCCGAACAACCGCGACATGTCGAGTGGGGGCCGGTAGACCGGGAGCTGCTCCCCGAGCTCTTCGAGCCAGTCGTGGTCGACGTAGAAGTGCATCCGGCCCGTCAACGTGTGGAACGGTTTCAGCTCCTCGATGTTCATCGTGAACGGCGCGTACCGGCGACCTCCCGTTTCGCTCCCCGACCATTCCGGGCTCGTGATGACCGGTACGGGACGGGCCTGGGTGTCGGCGTAGGTGATCCGCCGTTCCTCGCTGCCCTCCGCGAGGTGCACGAGTCGCCGTCCGGTGCGTTTCTCCAGTTCACGGAAACCCTCGACGGCGAGCCTGCCGTTGGACGTGCCCGACAGCGCGAGGATCGTGTCGGCCATGCGTTCGGCGGTGGTGATCGCCGGACGTCCCTGTCCGGCACCGGAATCCATCACGCCGAATCTCTGTGCCAGTTCGGCGACCTCACGGTCCGGCCGGGTCACGACGCCCTTGGTGTTCAACCCGAGGGACTCGACGAGCGGACCGAGCGTCGCCCACTTCTCCGCGATCGCACCGTAGTCCCGTTCGACGACGGTGAGCGGACCCATCGTCCTCCCCGGAACCGGCACCTCGCCGGTCGAGCGCCAGTCCCGCTCGGTGCCGGACGGATACGCCATCGCTGCGGGCGTGTCGTGCTGCAGTGTCCCCATCACGATGTCGGTGCGGGTTCCCAGGTGGGTCCGGGCGAGGGTGCTGAAGGTCTGCGCGATGGCGCCGAAAGCGTCGTAGTCCGAACGAGTTTCCCAGGGCGGATCGACCGCTGCGGTGAACGCGTGGATGTAGGGGTGCATGTCGGTGCTCGACAGGTCGCCCTTCTCGTACCAGGTCGCGGCGGGCAGGACGATGTCGGAGAACAACGTTGTCGAGGTCATGCGGAAGTCGATCGACATGAGCAGGTCGAGTTTTCCTTCGGGCAGGTCGTCGGGCCACGCCACCTCACCGGGCCGCAGGCCGGGGGCGGTCGGCTCGGCCTGCACGTTGGAATCGGTGCCGAGCAGGTGCCGCAGGAAATACTCGTTGCCCTTGCTGGACGAGCCGAGCAGGTTCGACCGCCACACGCTGAGCACGCGCGGCCAGTTCCGCGGGTCGTCGGGGTCGGTCACCGACAGTTTCAGTTCACCCGAGGCGAGTTGCTGCGCGACGTGCTGCGGGATCTCCCGTCCCGCCGCCCGTGCCTGTTCGGCAATCTCGTGGGTGTTGCGGTCGAACTGGGGATAGAAGGGTGTCCAGCCCATGGCGACCGCGGACGCCATGACGTCCATCGTGTGCTTGTCGCGGAAACGACCTCGTCCCAGCGGACTGGCCAGCGCGTCGGCACGGTAACCGTCGTAGCGCCACTGGTCGGTGTGCACGTACCAGTAGGAGGTGCCGGCCATCTGGCGAGGTGGGCGAGACCAGTCCGTCCCCATCGCCATGGCCGCCCATCCCGTGACGGGACGGCACTTCTCCTGGCCGACGTAGTGCGCCCACCCGCCTCCGTTGCGTCCCATGCAGCCGGTGAGCATGAGCAGCGCAAGTACGGCGCGATAGGTCGCGTCGCCGTGGAACCACTGGCAGATGCCGGCCCCCATGATGATCATCGAACGCCCGCCCGACTCCTCGGCGTTGCGGGCGAACTCCGTCGCGATCCGGATCGCCTGGGCCGCGGGCACCCCGGTGAGGGCCTCCTGCCAGGCCGGGGTGTACGGCGAGCCCGGGTCGTCGTACCCGCTCGGCCACTGCCCGGGCAGGTCGAGCTCCGGACGGTTCACCCCGTACTGCGCGAGCATCAGGTCGAAGACGGTGCACACGAGGTGGTCCCCGATCCGACGGACCGGCACGCCCCGTTCGATGCTTTCACCGTGCCCGTCGACGGTGTCGAAGCTCGGCAGGTACACCGCCGCGGTCTCGCCCGCTCCCCCGCCGCCGGGCGCGACCGTCAAGGTCGGGACGAGGTCGCCGAGTTCGAGATTCCACTTTCCGATGCCGTCGTCGCCGTAGCGGAAGCCGAGGGAGCCCGGGGGTACGACGACGGTGTCGGTCGCACCGTCGACGAAGACCGGTTTGAAGGCCGCGTTCTCGACGCTGTACCCGAGATCGGCGGCGGTGAGGTTCTTGCCCGGCACGAGCCTTCCGTCGCGTTCCTCGACCCGCACGAGGAAGGGTAGGTCGGTGTACCGGCGCACGTAGTCGACGAAGAACGGCACGCGCTGCCGCACATAGAACTCGGTGAGGAGCACGTGGCCCATCGCCATCGCCAGGGCACCGTCGGTACCGGCCGCGCACGCCATCCACTCGTCGGCGAACTTGGTGTTGTCGGCGTAGTCCGGACTCACCGAGACGACCTTGGTGCCGCGGTAGCGGACCTCCGTCATCCAGTGCGCGTCCGGGGTGCGGGTGACGGGCACGTTCGAACCCCACATCATCAGGTAGGAGGCGTCCCACCAGTCCCCGGACTCGGGTACGTCGGTCTGATCGCCGAAGACCTGCGGCGACGCCACCGGTAGGTCGGCGTACCAGTCGTAGAACGACGTCATCACGCCGCCGAGCAGTTCGACGAACCGGGATCCGGCGGCGAAGGAGACCATCGACATGGCGGGGATCGGCGAGAAGCCGGCCACCCGGTCGGGTCCGTACTCCTTGATGGTGTGGACGTGCGCGGCGGCGATCATCTCGGTGGCCTCGGCCCACGTGACGCGCACCAGTCCGCCCTTGCCGCGGGCACGCTGGTAGCGGCGGCGCCGTTCGGGATCGTTCTGGACGTCGGCCCAGGCGAGCACCGGATCGCCGAGTCGCTGCCGCGCCTCCCGGTACATCTCGACGAGCAGCCCGCGCGCGTACGGATAGCGCACGCGCGTCGGCGAGTAGGTGTACCAGGAGAAGGCCGCGCCGCGCGGGCATCCGCGCGGTTCGTACTCGGGACGGTCGGGACCGACTGTCGGATAGTCGGTTTCCTGGGTCTCCCAGGTGATGATGCCGTCCTTGACGTAGATCTTCCACGAGCACGAGCCGGTGCAGTTCACCCCGTGGGTCGAGCGGACGACCTTGTCGTGGCTCCAGCGGTCCCGGTAGAAGATGTCGCCCTCGCGGCCACCGCGCCGCGTGACCGTGCGTGTGTCGTCGGACTGCTCGCCGGAGGTGAAGAACCGTCCGCTGCGCACGAGCAGTTCCTCGATCCGGTTCCCGACTCCGGCGGTGTCCGTCACGGCTTCTCCTCACGTACGTCGCGGGTTCCGGATCGTGCGACAGGGGGCGGTTCATGGGCGTGCAGCCGAAATGCGGTGTAGAACAGGCACACCAGTGCCGTCGCCGCGAGCAGGAGCAGACCGACGGTGTAGTCGTTGCCTTCGGCGTCGTAGGTCGCGCCCATCACCAGTGGCGGGAAGTAGCCGCCGAGCCCACCGGCAGCGGCGACGATGCCGGTGACACTGCCCACTGTGTGCGCCGGGGCGCGGCGCGCCACCCACGCGAAGACACCGCCGGTGCCGATGCCGAGGAAGATCGCCATTGTGATGAACGTCAGCGCCGACCACAGGTCGGGCGGGGGCTGGAAGGTCGCGATCACCGCCATCACGGCGGTGCCGGTGAACGAGGCCAGGACCACGTATTTCGGCGGCACCCGGTCCGACAGCGCTCCGCCCACGGGCCGGGCGAGGACGGCGGCGAGCGCGAAACCCGCCGTGCGCGTACCGGCGTCGACGGCGGAGAAGCCGTAGATCGTCTTGATGTAGGTGGGCAGATAGTTGCTGAACGCCACGAATCCGCCGAACACGACCGCGTACAGGAACGACATCTCCCAGGTCACACCGAGTTTCGCCGCGGCTGTCAGTTTGGGCAGCACCGGGTCGGTGTTGGGACGGAAATCGGGAGCATTGCGCATCACCAGGATGCACACCACGGCGGTCACGGCGAGGGCGGCCGCCACGACGATGTGGGTGGGCACCAGCCCGAACCAGTTCACGAAACGCGGGGTGAAGAAGGCCGACAGGGCCGTGCCCACCATGCCCGCCCCGAACACGCCGGTCGCGAAGCCGCGGCGGGCGGGTTCGTACCAGTTGTTGGCGAACGGGATCCCGACCGCGAAGATCGTGCCGGCGATGCCGAGGAAGAACCCGCAGACCAGGAGCAGCGGATAGGAGCCGGCCTCGGCGGCGAATCCGACCGCGACGACGGGAACGATCGACGACAGCGAGACGGCGATGAACATCGCCCGTCCGCCGTACCGGTCCGTCATCGCCCCGACCGCGATGCGGCCGAGGGAGCCCACGAGGATCGGCGTAGCCACCAGCATCGACGCTTCCGTGCTGCTGAGCGACATGTCGGTGGCGTAGGTCGTCGACAGCGGCCCGATCATGTTCCAGGCCCAGAAGTTGATGGCGGACACCCAGGTTGCCAGAGCCAGATTCGCTCCGCGCAACCTCCCGAGATCCGTCTGCATGCCCGTTCTCACATATTCAGGGAACCATTCCTGGGCGCGGTCCGGAGCCGGTTCGGCGGAACCTCACCCGGATGACGTCCGGCCGTTGCACCCCGGTAACCATGGTTTGCCGGAAACGCCGCACCCGTGGTGCCCGACCGGATGTCGGGCGCCACGGGTGCGGGGTTCACGCGCCCACCGGGAACCGGCAGGCGGGTGGGGTGATCAGGACTCGGCGTTCTCGCCGGTCGCAGCAGCCTCGGCCGACTCGTCCTCGACGGGGACGAGGCTGATCTTGCCGCGGTTGTCGATGTCGGCGATCTCGACGCGGATCTTCGAACCGACGTTCACGACGTCCTCGACCTTGGCGATGCGCTTGCCGTTGCCGAGCTTGCTGATGTGCACCAGGCCGTCGCGGCCGGGGAGCAGGGAGACGAACGCTCCGAACGCCGTGGTCTTGACCACGGTGCCGAGGAAGCGCTCGCCGACCTTCGGCAGCTGCGGGTTGGCGATGGCGTTGATCTTGTCGATCGCGGCCTGCGCGGACGGGCCGTCCGCTGCACCGACGTAGACGGTGCCGTCATCTTCGATGGAGATGTTGGCGCCGGTCTCCTCGGTGATCGAGTTGATCATCTTGCCCTTGGGGCCGATGACCTCACCGATCTTGTCCACCGGGACCTTGATGGTGGTGATTCGCGGAGCGAATTCGCTCATCTCGTCGGGCGTGTCGATGGCCTCGGCCATGACCTCGAGGATCGTGGCGCGGGCATCGTGGGCCTGCGAGAGCGCACCGGCGAGGACCTGCGACGGGATACCGTCGAGCTTGGTGTCGAGCTGCAGGGCGGTCACGAAGTCCTTCGTGCCGGCGACCTTGAAGTCCATGTCGCCGAACGCGTCCTCCGCACCGAGGATGTCGGTGAGGGCGACGTAGCGGGTCTCGCGGGTGCCGTCCTCGAGCTCGACCTCGTCGGAGACCAGGCCCATGGCGATACCGGCGACCGGGGCCTTGAGCGGCACACCGGCGTTGAGCATCGATAGCGTCGAGGCGCAGACCGAACCCATGGACGTCGAGCCGTTCGAGCCGAGGGCCTCGGAGACCTGACGGATGGCGTAGGGGAACTCCTCCTGGCTCGGCAGAACCGGGATGAGCGCGCGCTCTGCGAGGGCACCGTGGCCGATCTCGCGACGCTTCGGCGAGCCGACACGACCGGTCTCACCGGTGGAGTACGGCGGGAAGTTGTAGTGGTGCATGTAGCGCTTGCTGGTCTCGGGACCGAGCGAGTCGACCTGCTGCGCCATCTTCACCATGTCGAGCGTGGTGACACCCATGATCTGGGTCTCGCCGCGCTCGAACAGCGCCGAACCGTGGGCGCGGGGAACGACCGCGACCTCGGCGGAGAGGGCACGGATGTCGGTGACACCGCGGCCGTCGATGCGGAACTGGTCGCGCAGGATGCGCTGGCGCACGAGCTTCTTGGTCAATGAGCGGAAGGCAGCGCCGATCTCCTTCTCGCGACCCTCGAAGTTCGGAGCGACCTGCGCGAGCACCTCGACCTTGATCTCGTCGGTGCGGTCGTCGCGCTCCTGCTTGCCGGCGATGGTGAGCGCCTCGGCGAGCTTCTCCGACGCGGCGGACTCGACCGCGGTGTAGACGTCGTCCTGGTAGGGCGGGAATAGCGGGAACTCACCGGTGGGCTTCGCGGAGGCGGCGGCGAGCTGCTGCTGCGCGATGCACAGGCGGGCGATGAACGGCTTCGCCGCCTCGAGGCCCTCGGCCACGACGGACTCGGTGGGCGCCTGGGCGCCACCGTCGACGAGCGCGATGACGTTCTCGGTCGCCTCGGCCTCGACCATCATGATCGCGACGTCCGCGGTGTCGGGGTTGTCTCCCCCACCGACGATGCGACCGGCGACGACCATGTCGAAGACGGCGTTCTCGAGCTGCTCGACGGTCGGGAACGCGACCCACTGGCCCGACTTGTTGTCGTCGGAGACGATGAGCGCGACACGCACGCCACCGACCGGGCCGGAGAACGGCAGGCCGGCGAGCTGGGTGGAGGCCGACGCGGCGTTGATCGCGACGACGTCGTAGAGGTCGTTCGGGTTCAGGCTCAGAACCGTGACGACGACCTGGATCTCGTTGCGCAGACCGTCGACGAAGGACGGGCGCAGCGGCCGGTCGATCAGACGGCAGGTCAGGATCGCGTCGGTGGAGGGGCGTCCCTCACGACGGAAGAACGAGCCGGGGATGCGACCCGCGGCGTACATGCGCTCCTCGACGTCCACCGTCAACGGGAAGAAGTCGAACTGGTCCTTGGGCTGCTTCGAGGCGCTGGTGGCCGAGAGCAGCATGGTCTCGTCGTCGAGATAGGCGACGACCGAACCGGCGGCCTGGCGTGCGAGGCGGCCGGTCTCGAAACGGATGGTGCGGGTGCCGTAGGCACCGTTGTCGAGCGTTGCGGTGGTCTCGTAGACCCCTTCGTCGATCTCGACTGCGGTAGTGCTTGTCATCTGTATGTCTTCTCTTCCCTCTTCGTCTTCGCCGTACCCGCGCGGGCGCCGCGACCCCCGTGGCCACGGCTGCGCACCGACTCACGGAGGCGGTCGTCGATCGAAACCCTCCGGCGGATTCGGGATACGACACCCGACGGGACCGGAAGGTCACTACCGAGGACCGACACCGTCGGTGCATACGGATCATCACCATTGGAGGCGATGGAAGTCGCCGGCCGAACCGGCACAAACACCGACAGCCAACGAGGCCCAGTGTAGTGGGTACCCCGTCGGCTGCCGGAAAAGATCAGCGAATGCAGATCAGGTCGTGTCCTGTCCGCGTCAGCGACGCAGACCCAGACGCTGGATGAGCGAGCGGTAACGCTCGACGTCGACCTTCTCGACGTACTTCAGCAGGCGGCGACGACGACCGACCAGCAGCAGCAGGCCGCGGCGGGAGTGGTGGTCGTGCTTGTGCTGCTTGAGGTGCTCGGTGAGGTCCACGATGCGCTTGGTGAGCAGTGCCACCTGCGCCTCGGGGGAGCCGGTGTCGGTCTCGTGGAGGCCGTACTCGCCGAGGATCTGCTTCTTCTGTTCGGTGGTCAGAGCCACTGGGTCACTCCTGTACAACTGACGTCCGCGTGACGGTAGACGGACCGGAGTCCGCCCGGTACGGCCACCGCGAACCGCAGCGCGCACCGACGGTCCAGCCTATCAGAGCCGACTTCTGCCGCCGAACCACGATCGGGTTCAGCGCCGGCCGGCACCCGCGCGGCCCACCGCGGCCGACACCTCGGCGAAAACCTGGTCGAGCAACTCGACGTACCGGTCGATGTCGCGGTCGGGACGGAGGTCGTCCCGTGCCGGGGCCAGGACGGTGACCGCCGAGCGCCACGGGTACCGCCGCGTACTCCGAGGGCAGATCCTCCCCGCGCTCGCGGTAGTAGCGCTCGATCGCGAGCGACACCGTCGTCGACGGCGAGGTCGGCCTTCACCCAGTAGGGATAGTCCAGTGAGCCCGGCGCGTCGGCGATCCGACGTGCCAGAGCACTGACCAGGTGCATGCGGGAGGCGAAGAACGACAGAATCGACTCGCGGTCCGGGGTGCGCCCCCGGTCCTCGGAGAAGACGGCGGACAAGACCTTTTTCGTACCGAACTCGCAGTTGCGTTCGTTCGGACGACACCGGACGGTCGACGGACACCCACGTCACTCGAGAGTCGGTGTCACTCGAAGTCGGTGTCACTGGGGAGTCTTCGTGAGAACCTCTCGCGCCCGTTCGGCGTCGCGGTGCATCGCGGAGATCAACGCTTCCACGGAATCGAACTTCTCCATGCCCCGCAGCCGCTCGACGAAGTCGACCGCCACGTGCTGGCCGTAGAGATCGGCCTTCTCGTCGAGGACGAACGCCTCCACCGTGCGCTTGCGTCCGGAGAAGGTCGGATTGGTGCCCACCGACACGGCTGCGAGGTAGCGCTGACCAGCTGTGAGTCCCTCGACGGGAGAACCGGAGTCGAGCACCGTGAACCAGGCCGCGTACACGCCGTCGGCGGGGATCGCCGCGTAGATCGGCGGTGCGACGTTGGCGGTCGGGAATCCGAGTCCGCGACCGCGACCGTCGCCGTGCACGACCACGCCTTCGACCCGGTGCGGGCGACCGAGTGCGTCCGCGGCCGCAACGACGTCCCCGGCGTCGACGCACGAACGAATGTAGGTCGACGAGAACGTCACGGCGTGCTCGGCGACCAGCGTGAGCCCCTGCACCGCGAACCCGAAACGCTCACCGATCGAGCGCAGCATGTCGACGGTGCCGGCCGCCTTCTTTCCGAAGGTGAAGTTCTCCCCCACGACCACCTCGGCCACGTGCAGTCGCTCGACGAGGATCTCGTGGGCGTACCGCTCCGGCGAGAGCTTCATGAATTCCGGGGTGAACGGCATGACGCAGAAAACGTCGATACCGAGTTCCTCGGCGAGCTCGGCGCGTCGCGCGAGGGTGGTCAGCTGCGCCGGGTGGCTGCCCGGGCGGACCACTTCCATGGGGTGGGGATCGAAGGTCATGAGCACGGCGGCCACACCGCGTGCCCGCGCGGCCTCGACGGCACGCGCTATGAGCTGCTGATGGCCGCGGTGTACGCCGTCGAACACGCCGATCGTGAGTACACACCGACCCCAGTCCGCAGGAATTTCGTCCAGACCTCGCCATCTCTGCACATCGGCAGCCTACGGCCCGTGAGCGGGTCGGGCACGCCCGGATGGCTCCCAGAGCGCCCCACATGACGGTGACGGCTCGGCGAATGCATAATTTCGGTGTGCCGAACTTTTCGTCGAGAGCCCACAGAACACGGTCCGTATCCTCCCGTGCCGGTCGCATGATCGCCACCTTCGCGGCCACGGCCTGCGCCGCCGCCCTCGCGGCATGTTCGACCACCGGTTCCGCCGACGATCGGCCCCTGGTCCTGACCACCTTCACCGTCCTCGCCGACATGGCGCGCAACGTCGGCGGCGACCACGTGCGGGTCGAGTCCATCACCAAGCCCGGCGCCGAGGTCCACGGCTACGAGCCCACGCCGGGCGACCTGCGGTTCGCGACCGAGGCCGACCTCGTCCTCGACAACGGACTCGGTCTCGAGCGGTGGTTCGAACAGTTCGTCGCCGATGTCGACGCCGAGCACGTGGTCGTGAGCGAGGGTGTGGACCCACTGCCGATCGGTGAGGGCGCGACGACGGGTCCCTACAACCCCCACGCCTGGATGTCCCCCCTCGCCGCCCGCGTCTACGTCGACAACATCGCCGCGGCACTGGCCGACCTCGCCCCCGAGCACGCGGACGACTTCGCGGCCCGCGCCGAGGCGTACAAGGCCGAACTCGACGGTCTCCACACCGAACTCGTCACCGCCCTCGACAGCGTGCCCGCCGACCGGCGCGCACTCGTCACCTGTGAGGGCGCGTTCAGCTATCTCGCGCGCGACGCCGGGCTGCAGGAGGCCTATCTGTGGCCGGTGAACTCCGACCAGCAGGGCACCCCGCAGCAGATCGCCCGGACCGTCGATTTCGTGCGCACCAACGAGGTTCCGGCGGTGTTCTGCGAATCGACCGTCTCGGACAAGGCGCAACGGCAGGTCGCGGCCGATACCGGAACGGAATTCGGCGGAATCCTCTACGTCGATTCGCTCTCCGAGGCGGACGGTCCCGTCCCCACCTACCTCGATCTGCTCCGACACGACATCGACGTCATCACGACGGGACTGAGGCCATGACTTCGACACTCGACACACCGGCACTGTTCGTCGACGACGTGACGGTGCGCTACGACACCGTCCTGGCCCTGCAGAACGTCACCCTGAAACTCGCACCCGGCCGCGTCTGCGGACTCGTGGGAACCAACGGCTCGGGTAAGTCGACGCTGTTCAAGACGATCATGGGTCTCGTGCGACCCACCTCGGGTCGCGTCACCATCGGCGGGACGACCACCGCCGTGGCGCGTCGCCGCACGCAGGTCGCCTACGTGCCGCAGTCCGAGGCCGTCGACTGGAACTTCCCGATCGGCGTGCGCGACGTCGTCATGACGGGCCGCTACGGCCACCAGGGCTTCCTGCGCCGCCCGCGCCCCGCCGACCACGAGGCCGTCGACGCCGCGCTCGAACGCGTGGGCATGACCGCGTTGTCCGGCCGGCAGATCGGGCAGCTCTCGGGCGGCCAGCGCAAGCGTGTCTTCGTGGCACGGGCGATCGCGCAGGGCTCGCCGCTGCTGCTGCTCGACGAGCCGTTCGCGGGGGTCGACACCACCACCGAGCACGCGCTGACCGGCGTCATCCGCGAACTGGCGGCGAGCGGCCACGCGATCCTCGTCGCCACCCACGATCTTGCAGGTCTGGCGCAACTGTGCGACGAGGCGGTACTGCTGCAGCGGCGCGTGCTCGTGCACGGCTCCCCCGAGGAGGTCCTCCTCCCGGAAAACCTCGCCCGCGCCTTCGGCGCTCCCCCACCTGCGAACGGTGGACGAGCCGAGGACGTCGCACGGGAGACATACGCACAGGAGGCCGGACGATGATCGACGTGCTGATCGAACCCCTGCAGTACGGCTTCATGCAGCGCGCGCTGCTCGTCGCGGTCGCCGCGACGATCGTGTGCGCGCTGCTCAGCTGCTGGCTCGTGCTCATCGGCTGGTCGCTGATGGGCGACGCGGTCTCGCACGCCGTGCTGCCCGGTGTCGTCCTCGCCTATCTGGTGGGGGTGCCGTTCGCGCTCGGAGCCCTCGTCTTCGCCGGCATCGCCGTCGCGTTGATCTGGCTCGTCCGCGGCACGAGCCGCGTCAAGGAGGACGCCACCATCGGCATCGTCTTCACGACACTGTTCGCCCTGGGCGTGGTGCTGATCTCGAAGAACCCGAGCCAGATCGACCTGCACCACGTGCTGTTCGGAAACCTGCTCGGGCTCGCGACGGGCGACGTCTGGCAGGTGTCGATCCTGGCGGCCGTCGTGCTGGCCGTCCTCGTCGCGAAGCGCCGCGATCTGACGCTGTTCGCCTTCGACCGCGTCCAGGCGCACACCCTCGGCCTGTCCCCCGCCGCGCTGTCGGCGTTGCTGTTGTCGCTGCTCGCGGTGACGATCGTCAGCGCGCTGCAGGCGGTCGGCGTGATCCTCGTCGTCGCGATGCTCATCATCCCCGGCGCGACCGCCTATCTGCTCACCGACCGGATGGCCCGGATGCTGGTGATCGCACCGGTACTCGCAGTGATCGCCTCGGTGGTCGGTGTGTACACGAGCTACTACACCGACGCCGCGACCGGCGGCGTGGTGGTGCTCGCCCAGGCCGTGGTCTTCACCCTCGCGTACCTGTTCGCTCCGCGTCAGGGTGTCGTCACCCGGCTCGTGATGCGTCGCCGCGCGCCGGAGAGCGAAAGGACCAGCGAGCCGACGGAGAGCGTGATTCCCGGGTGACGGTTACCTAAGCTGGACGCGTGCCTGAGAGTAACGAGACCACCGCGACCGAGCTGCTGTCCTCGGTCGCACAGGACTATCTCAAGATCATGTGGACGGTCCAGGAGTGGTCCGGGGAGAAGATCTCCACCAAGCTGCTCGCCGAGAAGCTGGGCGTGTCGGCGTCCACGGTGTCCGAAGCGGTACGCCGCCTCGCGGACCAGGGACTCGTCGACCACGAGCGCTACGGCGCGATCTCCCTCACCGACGAGGGCCGGCAGGCCGCCGTGGCGATGGTCCGGCGCCACCGCCTCATCGAGACCTTCCTGGTCCGCGAGCTCGGCTACGGGTGGGACGAAGTGCACGACGAGGCCGAGATCCTCGAGCACGCCGTCTCCGAACGGATGGTCGCAGCGATCGACACCAAACTCGGTCATCCCGAACGCGACCCGCACGGCGACCCGATCCCGGCGCCCGACGGCACGATCCCGTCACCACCCGCCCGCGCCCTGAGCGAGTTCAACGACGGCGACCACGGCCGCGTGGCCCGCATCTCCGACTCCGACCCCGCGATGCTGCGCTACTTCGACGAGGTCGGGATCGCCCTCGACACCGACATCACCGTGCTCGAACGTCGCGACTTCGCCGGAACCATCTCGGTCCGGTTGGGCCGGACCGAGGGCCGCACGATCGATCTCGGTCACCCGGCGGCGGAAGCGATCTGGCTCGTCTGAGCCGGCTGCGATCCGGCCCGTCCGAGCCCGCTCACATGTTGGAGGGACGCACCACGAACACCGCCGCAGCCCGCTTGCCCCTCTCCTGCAGCAGCGCCGCGGCCCGACCCTGCGCATCCACGGCGCCGTAGACGCCGTGGATCCCGACGGGCTCGAGCCAGCGGCCGTTCGCGAGCAGCCCCACCTCCTCGTCGCTGATGGTGCGGCACTCGAAGGCCGTGCGCACGGCCGCGTCGATGTCGAGGCTCGGCGTCGGGTCGTCGGCGAGCTGTTCGAGCGTGCGGGCATGTTCGAGGCCGAACGGGCCGACCTTCGTGCGACGCAGCGCCGTGAGATGACCGCCCACTCCGAGGGCCGCGCCGAGATCGCGTGCGAGCGCCCGAATGTAGGTGCCGGACGAGCAGTCCACGTCGACGTCGACGTCCACGAAGCCGCTCCCGGGCACATCGCGGCGGGCGAGGACGTCGAACCGCGAGACCGTGACCGGCCGGGCCTTCAACTCGACCGCCTCCCCCTCGCGCATGCGGGCGTAGGCGCGCTTGCCGTCGATCTTGATGGCGCTGACGCTGGCGGGCACCTGCTGGATGTCGCCTGTCAGCGCGGCCACGCCCTCGCCGATCTGCTCGTCGGTCACGTGCGTCGCATCGGTGGTCGCGACGGTCTCGCCTTCCGCGTCGTCCGTAACGGTGCTCTGCCCGAGACGGATCGTCGCGGTGTACGACTTGGTCGTCAGTGCGAGCAGCCCGAGCAGCTTGGTGGCGCGCTCGACGCCGAGGACGAGCACGCCCGTCGCCATGGGGTCGAGAGTGCCCGCGTGCCCGACCTTGCGGGTGCCGAGCAGTCGGCGGCAGCGCGCCACCACGTCGTGGCTCGTCATGCCGGCCGGCTTGTCGACGACGAGCAGGCCTGCGCGGGCGAGTGCCGGATGTTCCTGCGGGGGTGCGGCGTCGTTCATCAGCGCACCGTGATCGCGGTGAGGACGAGACCGTCGGCGATGAGCCACCGTCCGTCGAAGCCCGTCAGCGGCTGCCCGTCGAGGGTGTCGCCGGGGACGAGCAGTCGCGAGTGGAAGGTGCCGGTGACCACGTCCGAGGTGGTGTCGCGCTCGAAGGTGATGTGGGCGTCCTCGAAGCCCAGCCACCTCTTCGTCAGCGGGAACCACGCCTTGTAGGTGGCCTCCTTGGCGCAGAACAGCAGACGGTCCCAGTGCAGGTCGTCGCCGGCCGAGGCGAGCCACTCGCGTTCGGGTTCGAGGCTCACCGCGGGCAGCACCCCGTCGGGGAGCACGTCGTGCGGTTCGGCGTCGATGCCGAGCGATCGGATCTGCAGCGAATAGCCCAGCACGGCACCGCGATAGCCGTCGCAGTGGGTGAGGCTGCCGACGACGCCGCGAGGCCAGACGGGATCGCCCATCTCTCCGCGCAGTACCGGCGCGGGGTCGACGCCGAGGGTGCGCATGGCCTGGCGGGCGCAATGACGGGCACCGGCGAACTCGCGGCGCCGCTTCTCCACGGCCCGCGCCACGAGCGGCTCCTCCTGGGGATGCGGCCGCAGTCCCGGTGGGTCCTCGAACAACTCGGCTGCAGCGACGCCGTCCGGCACGATGCGCCCGATCAGCGCGCCACGCGTGTCCGTCTTCTGCCCGGTGTCCGGTTCGGTCACCGCAACTCCTTCTCTCGTTGAGCCCGCATCTTCTCGGCCTCGGCTTCCATCTCGGGGGTCACGGTGAAATGACCGCCCCACTTGTTCAGGCTGCCCGGCGGATACTCCGGGACGGGGAGGATCTGCCGCAGGGGCTGCTCCGGCATGCCGCGTCGCTGCCATTCGCGCGGGTAGCCGACCGAGACCTCCTCGAAGCGCACCCCGTCGTAGTAGGTGGTCCGCGGGATATGCAGGTGGCCGTACACGCTGCACAGCGCCCGGTAGCGCAGGTGCCAGTCGGCCGTCTCGGTGGTACCGCACCACAGGGCGAACTCGGGGTAGAACAACATCCGCGTGGGTTCGCGCACCAGCGGGAAGTGGTTGATCAGCACGGTGGGCAGGGCGGGGTCGAGCGCGTCGAGACGGGCGCGGGTCTGATCCACGCGTACCCGGCACCAGGTGTCGCGCGTGATGTACGGATCCGGCTTCAGTAGGAACTCGTCGGTCGCGACGACGTTGCGTTCGCGCGCCAGCGCGAGCCCGTCCGCCTTCGTCGTGGTGCCCTCCGGCAGGAACGAGTAGTCGTAGAGCAGGAACATCGGCACGAGCACCACCGGCCCGTCCTCGCCCTCCCAGATCGGATACGGATCCTCAGGGGTGAGCACGTCGAGTTCGCGGCACATAGTGACGAGATAGTCGTAGCGCGCGACCCCGAACATCTGCACCGGGTCCTTGGCGGTCGTCCACAGTTCGTGGTTGCCGGGCACCCAGATCACCTTCGCGAACCGGCTGCGGAGCAGCGACAGCGCCCACCGGATGTCGTCGGTCTTCTCCGACACGTCGCCCGCGACGATCAACCAGTCGTCGGGCGACTCCGGATACAGGTCCTCGGTGACCGGCCGGTTGCCCCGATGACCCACATGGATGTCGCTGATCGCCCACAGCTTCGCTGCCACGCACTAACCTCCCGACTCGTCCTGGACGCGCACCTGCCGGTCCGCGCCCGTCACCGCCCATCGTCCCGAGAGCGTGCGCCACACGACGGCGATCATCCGGAACACGATGAACACCGTAAGCCCCGTCCAGATACCCGCCAGACCCCAGTCGTACGCGAGCGACAACCAGATCAACGGCAGGAAGCCGAACAGCGCCGAGGCCAGCGTCGCGGTGCGCAGGAAGGCGGCGTCCCCCGCACCGAGGAGAACACCGTCGAGTGCGAAGACGATTCCCGCGAGCGGCATGATCGCGACGAAGAACCACCACGCGACGCCGATCTGGTCGAGCACCTCGGTATCGGTGGTGAACAGATCAGGAATCACATCCTTCCCCGCCACGAAGACCACCGCGAGGACGACGGCGAAGATCACCGACCACGCCGACAACCGCCACGCCAGGCGAGTCGCGCCCCGGCGGTCGGCCGCACCGAGCGCGGCGCCGACGAGGGCCTGCGCAGCGATCGCCAGCGAGTCCAGAGTGAGGGTCACGAAGGTCCACAGTTGCAGCACGACCTGATGACCGGCCACCGCGGCCGCACCGAAACGCGACGCCACCGCCGCCGCGGACAGGAAGCAGGCCTGGAATGCGAGGCTGCGCGNCCGAGCCGCAACTGTGCCCCGATCACGGCGGGTCGCGGTCGCAGCGGAACCCCGGACCGCAGCAGCGCCACGACGAACAGGACGGCCGTCACGGACTGCCCGATCACGTTGGCGATGGCCGAACCGACGAGTTCCCACCGGGGAGCGCCCAGCAGTCCGTGGACCAGTACCGGGCACAGCACCGCCGACAGGGCGAGGCCGGCGATGACGAATCGCAGCGGCCGCATCGTGTCCTGGACGCCGCGCATCCAACCGTTCCCGGCCAGGCCGACGAGGATCGGGGGAGCCCCGAACAGCGCGACGCGCAGCCACGAGACGGCGGCGTCGGCGATCTCGGCATCGCCGGCGAGCAGCCGCGCGACGGGACCGGCCAGCGCCTGGCCGACGAGCAGGATCGCAAGTCCGACGATCATCGCGAGCCAGGTCGCCTGCACGCCCTCGCCGACAGCGTCGTCGTGCCGGTCCGCACCGTGGAAACGCGCCGCGCGCGCGGTGGTGCCGTACGACAGGAAGGTGAGCTGGGTGCTCACCTGCGCGAGGATCAACCCGCCGATCGCGAGACCGGCCAGGGGCAGCGCCCCCAGCCGGCCGACGACGGCGATGTCGAACAGCAGGTAGAGCGGTTCGGCCGCGAGCACCCCGAGGGCGGGAAGGACGAGCCCGAGGATCCGCCGTCCGGTGACGTCGGAAGCGTGTGAGCCGCCGGGCGTCTCAGAGGCGCGTAAGCCGCCGGGCGTCTCAGAGGCGCGTGAGCCGCCGGGCGTCTCGGAGGCGGGCGACCCGCCGGACGCAGTCAACCGAGCACGCCGCGCAGGGCGGCGACGATCCGATCGGTGTCGCCGTGGGCGGTGTACCCCGCCGCCAGGCGGTGTCCTCCGCCGCCGAGTGCGGTGGCGACGGCGGACACGTCCACCGAGGTCTTCGCGCGCAGCGAGACGGTCCACTCCTCGGGAGCGACCTCCTTGAACACCGCGGCGACCTCGGCCTCGGCGGTGGTGCGCACGATGTCGATGACGCTCTCGACCTCCTCCGGACCGAGATGCGCGGAGTCGGCGCGCCGGACGAAGGCGTAGACCAGTCCCCTGCCCTGAGCAGCGTCGCGTTCGAGTGTGGCGGTGGCCAGCACCGACGACAGCATCGGCAACCACCCGAAGGGATGGGTGTCGAGCAGGGCCCGCGTGATCGACGTGCCGTCGATACCGGTGGCGAGCAGGCGCTCGGCAAGTCCGTGGGCCTGCGGGCGACCCCAGCGGAACGATCCGGTGTCGGTTACCAGTCCCGCGTACAGGCAGTGCGCGAGTGCGGCGTCGATCTCGACACCCCACACGTCGAAGAGGTCGGCGAGCACCATCGCGGTGGCCTCGGACTCCGGGTCGACGAGGTTGTGGGTGCCGAACCGCGTGTTGGACAGGTGGTGGTCGATCACCAGGACGTTCGGGGCGGTCTTCAGACGGTCGCGCAGGACACCGAGACGGCCCGCGGTACCGCAGTCGACGGTCACCACGAGATCGGCCTCACGGCGTACCTCCGCGACCGGCGTGACCAGGTGTGCGCCCGGCAGCGACCGCATCGAGTCCGGCATGTTCGCGGGCGAACCGAACGCGACCTGCACGGTGACACCGCGTCGCTCGAGCGCCAGCCCGAGGGCCAGCCCGCTGCCGAGGGTGTCGGCGTCGGGGTTGATGTGGCACAGCACCGTCACGGTGGCCGCCGCGTCGAGCAGTGCGGCGGCACCGTGCAGGTCGACGGATCCTGCCGGGCCGGACGGGACGCCGGCATCGTCCCGGTGCGACGGGACCACCGGAGGAGTCGGGTCGGGCACCGGTGCGTTATTCGTCGTCGTCACCGGCGTCGCGCTCACGGGATTCCTTGTAGGGATCGGCATCGCCGGCCGGAACGGCGCCCTCACGGGCGCGTGCGACCTCGTCGTCGGCCGCGCGAGCGCGCGCGAGGAGTTCCTCCATGTGCCGTGCCGTGTCGGGCACGGTGTCGGTGACGAACGTCAGCGTCGGGGTGAACCGCACACCGGTGCCGGCGCCGACCTTCGAGCGGAGCACGCCCTTGGCCTTCTCGAGGCCGGCAGCAGCGGCCTCGTGATCGGGTTCGGTGTTCAGATCCGCGCCCCGGACCGTGTAGTAGACGGTGGCGTCGTGCAGATCCGCGGTGACCTTCGCGTCGGTGATCGTCACGAACTCGAGGCGCGGATCCTTGATCTCGAGGTCGATGGCGGTGGCCACGATGGTGGCAATGCGCTTCGCGAGTCGGCGAGCCCGTGCTGGATCGGCCATGTCGTTCGTTCCCTTCTGTAGCCGCCGGCAGGCGGCCTGTCGTGCGGCCGGGATCAGTCCTCGGGCCCGTACAGCCTGCGTCTGACCGACAGCAGGTCGAGTTCGGGCCGCTGGGCGACCAGCCGCTCACACTTGTCCAGTATCTCTCCGACGTGCGCGAGGTCGGGGGCGACGACCGCCACACCCACCTGCGCCCGGCGGTACAGATCGTGTTCCCCGGTTTCGGCGGCGGACACCCCGAGCCGGCGCAGTTCTGCGACCACCGGACGGATCGCCGATCTCTTCTGCTTGAGCGAATGCACGTCGCCGAGCAGCAGGTCGAGTTCGAGCGCTCCCAGATACATTCGCTTCTCTCCTCGAGGACACTCCGGTCGGCCGTCCGGTCGGCTCCGTGCCGGCCGGGTCGGGCGTCCCGACACACCCGTGGCGGCGAACGACGAATCGTTCACCGCCACGGGTGCGGGTGGATCAGTCGCGCGGCTTCTCGCGCAACTCGTACGCCTCGATCACGTCGCCGACCTTGATGTCGGAGTAGGTGATCGTCAAACCGCACTCGAAGCCCTCGCGGACCTCGGTGACGTCGTCCTTCTCGCGGCGCAGCGACGAGATGGTGACCGTCTCGGCCACGACGTTGCTGTCGCGGATGAGGCGGGCCTTCGCGTTGCGCTTGACGATGCCGGACTGCACGAGGCAACCCGCGATGTTGCCGACCTTCGACGACTTGAAGATGGCGCGGATCTCGGCGCGGCCGAGCTCGACCTCCTCGTAGATCGGCTTGAGCATGCCCTTGAGGGCCTTCTCCACCTCGTCGATCGCCTGGTAGATGACCGAGTAGTAGCGGATGTCGACACCCTCGCGGTTCGCGAGCTCGGTGGCCTTGCCCTCGGCGCGGACGTTGAAGCCGATGATCACGGCGTTCGACGCGGCAGCGAGGTTGACGTTGGTCTCGGTGACGCCACCGACACCGCGGTCGATGACCCGCAGGCGCACCTCGTCGTCGATCTCGATACCCATGAGCGCCTCTTCGAGGGCCTCGACGGTACCCGAGTTGTCGCCCTTGAGGATGAGGTTGAGCTCGTTGTGCTCCTTGAGAGCGGCATCGAGATCCTCGAGGCTGATGCGCTTACGGCTACGTGCTGCGAGCGCGTTGCGCTTGCGGGCATTACGCCGGTCGGCGATCTGACGCGCGATGCGGTCCTCTTCGACGACGACGAGGTTGTCCCCGGCGCCGGGCACCGACGTGAAGCCGACGACCTGGACCGGACGCGAAGGCAGTGCCTCGAGCACGTCCTCGCCGTGTTCGTCGACCATGCGGCGCACGCGGCCGTAGGCGTCGCCGGCGACGATCGAGTCGCCGACCCGCAGAGTGCCGCGCTGGACGAGCACC
The DNA here is from genome assembly GCF_000801125.1 of Rhodococcus sp. Chr-9. Classification (NCBI taxonomy): domain Bacteria; kingdom Bacillati; phylum Actinomycetota; class Actinomycetes; order Mycobacteriales; family Nocardiaceae; genus Rhodococcus; species Rhodococcus sp. Chr-9. The sequence goes on along the minus strand of NZ_JTIZ01000122.1, from coordinate 290,744 downwards.
GTGGCCACCGGACCGCGACCGCGGTCGAGGTGCGCCTCGATGGCGACGCCCTGCGCCTCCATGTCCGGGTTGGCCCGCAGATCGAGCGCTGCGTCGGCGGTGAGCAGCACCGCTTCGAGCAGCTGGTCGATGTTGAGGTTCTGCTTCGCGGAGATGTCGACGAACATGGTGTCGCCGCCGTACTCCTCCGCCACCAGCCCGTACTCGGTGAGCTGCTGACGGATCTTCTGAGGGTTCGCACCCTCCTTGTCGATCTTGTTCACCGCGACCACGATCGGGACATCGGCGGCCTGTGCGTGGTTGATCGCCTCCACCGTCTGCGGCATGACGCCGTCGTCGGCTGCGACCACGAGGATCGCGATGTCCGTCGCCTTCGCGCCGCGGGCACGCATCGCGGTGAACGCCTCGTGACCCGGGGTGTCGATGAAGGTGATCAGGCGATCTTCACCGTTGAGGTGCGTCATCACCTGGTAGGCACCGATGTGCTGGGTGATGCCACCGGCCTCACCCTCGCCGACGTTCTCCTTCCGGATCGTGTCGAGCAGGCGGGTCTTGCCGTGGTCGACGTGACCCATGACGGTGACCACCGGCGGACGCTGCTGGAGGTCTTCCTCGCCGCCCTCGTCCTCGCCGTACTGGATGTCGAACGACTCGAGCAGCTCGCGGTCCTCATCCTCGGGCGAGACGACCTGCACGACGTAGTTCATCTCCGAGCCGAGCAGCTCGAGGATGTCGTCGTTCACCGACTGAGTGGCCGTGACCATCTCACCGAGGTTGAACAGCGCCTGCACCAGGGCCGACGGGTTCGCGTCGATCTTCTCGGCGAAGTCGGACAGCGATGCGCCGCGAGCGAGACGGATGGTCTCGCCGTTGCCACGCGGCAACCGCACGCCGCCGACCGACGGCGCCTGCATCGAATCGTATTCCTGCCGCTTCTGCCGCTTCGACTTACGACCACGACGCGGAGCGCCACCGGGACGACCGAACGCGCCGGCTGCACCGCCGCGACCGCGTCCACCGCCACCGCCACCGGGGCGACCGCGGAAACCACCGGGAGCACCTGCACCTGCAGGTGCGCCGCCACCGGCGCCGCCACCGCGGTAGCCGCCGCCACCGCCACCGGGACGTCCACCGGGAGCTCCGCCCGGACGACCCGGACGACCGGATGCGGCCGGACGCGCAGCACGCTGAGGCATCGCACCCGGGTTGGGACGCGGGGGCATCGAACCCGGGGACGGACGGGGACCGCCCTGTCCGGGCGCGGGGCGGGGACCGCCCTGTCCGGGAGCCGGACGCGGACCGGCCTGGCCGGGTCCGGGACGCGGGCCACCGGGGCCTGCTGCGGGACGTCCCTGTCCGGGCGTGGGGCGGGGGCCGCCCTGTCCGGGGGTAGGACGCGGTCCGCCCGGGCCGGGGCGCGGGGCACCCGGACGCGGAGCGGGACGCTCGGCCGGAGCCGAGGAGTACGGGTTGTTACCGACGCGCGGGGTCTTCGGACCCGGACGCGGACCGGCCGGCTTGGGGCCGGGCTTGGCCGCGGGAGCCTGCGGCGTCGCGCTGGGAGCCTGAGCAGCCGGGGACTGCGGTGCCGCCTGGGCAGCGGGGGCCTGCGGCGCGGGAGCCGCAGGCTCCTCCGGTGCCGGAGCGGGCTTGGGAGCAGCCGGCTTCGGTGCGCCGGGCTTCGGACGCGCGGTCTCGGCCGCGGGGGCCGGGCTCGCAGGGGTGGGCCGGGGACCCGGCCGGGGGGCACCGGGCTTCGGTGCGGGGTTGGGTGCAGCCTTCGCGGCTGCATCGCCTTCGGTCTTACCGAACGATTCGCGCAGTCGACGCGCGACCGGCGGTTCGACGGTCGACGACGCGGACTTGACGAACTCGCCCTGTTCCTTCAGGCGTGCGAGTAGTTCCTTGCTGGTGACACCGAGTTCTTTCGCCAACTCGTGCACGCGGGCCTTGCCTGCCACTGCTCTCCTCACTGATGAGGTCGAGCGGCCGACTGCCCGCACGACCTCGGGTTATCTCCGATGGACGTTCATCGCTGGTGCTTCACGGTGTGCTCATGAGTGTTCGTGCCTGTTCTTCTCAGAGTGCGATGTCACTGTTGGTGTTCCTCGTCGTCGTTCCCACGATCGTCGTACCCGGCCGAGGCCGACTCGATGCGTCCGTGATCACTGTGCCGTGGACCCGACCAGCTGATCCAGCGCTGTGGTGTCCGGATACCCGGTCACGCGCAGTGCCCTGCCGAATGCTCGACGCCGAACCGCCAGGCCCAGACATTCCGGGTTGGGATGCAACCAAGCACCTCGCCCGGGAAGCCTGCGTCGGGGATCGGGAATCACGGCGAAACCTGACGGTTCCTTCTCGCGCGCCACCACCCGGAGCAGTTCGGCAGCCAGCGTTCGCTGCCGACATCCGACACAGGTCCGCACCGTAGTGGTGCGTTCCCCGCCGGTCGAGGACAGGTCATGCTGAACCATCGACCACTGTACCGCTGATTTGCCCGGAATCCCGCATCCCACTCCTACGCGCCTGTCGAGCCGCCGCGCGAATCGTCGTTCCCGGCCGGTGCCGCGTCGCTGCGGATGTCGATCCGCCAGCCGGTCAGCCGGGCCGCGAGCCGGGCGTTCTGCCCTTCCTTGCCGATCGCGAGGGACAACTGGAAGTCGGGAACGACCACCCGGGCGGCGCGCGCGTCGGGGTCGACGACCGTGACCGACACCACCTTCGACGGCGACAGTGCGTTGCCCACGAACTTCGCGGGGTCCTCGTCGTAGTCGATGATGTCGATCTTCTCCTCGCCGAGTTCGCGCATCACGTTGCGCACCCGCTGCCCCATCGGTCCGATGCACGCACCCTTGGCGTTGAGGCCGGGGACGGTCGAGTGCACGGCGATCTTCGAGCGGTGCCCGGCCTCGCGGGCGACGGCGACGATCTCCACCGACTCGTCGGCGATCTCCGGGACCTCGAGGGCGAACAACTTGCGCACCAGATTGGGATGCGTCCGCGACAGGGTGATCTGCGGGCCGCGCTGTCCGCGGGAGACGCCCACGACGTAGCACTTGATGCGGTCGCCGTGCTCATAGGACTCCCCCGGCACCTGCTCGGCCGGCGGGATCAGTCCCTCGGCGTTGTTCGTCTCGCCGCCGATCTTCACGACGACCATGCCGCGGGCGTTGGCACGCGAGTCGCGCTGCACGACGCCGCTGACGATCTCACCCTCGTGGGTCGCGAACTCACCGAAGCGCTGTTCGTGCTCGGCGTCGCGGATGCGCTGCATGATGACCTGACGCGCGGTGGTCGCCGCGATCCGGCCGAAGTCCTCGGGAGTGTCGTCCCACTCGGCGATCAGGTTGCCGTCGGCGTCGCGCTCCTCGGCGAGGACCTGGATGGCGCCGGTCTTCGTGTCGACCACGACCCGCGCGTGCGGCTGGTGTCCGTCGACGTGCCTGTACGCCGTGAGCAGGGCCGTCTCGAGCGTCGCGATCAGCTCGTCGAACGGGATGTTCTTCTCCGCCTCGAGCATGCGCAGGGCGGCGATCTCGATATTCACTTGTCCACCTTCGTTTCGTTCGTCTCGTCGTGGTCGTCGCTGCCCGTGTCGTCCTCGGGCCCTTCGGCCAGCTCCCCGGCCGCGACCCGGCCGTCCGGAACCCCGCCCGCGAGCTCGAGTTCCCTCGGTGGCGGCGGGGAGAACTCCACCTCCACCACCGCTCTGCGCACCGCCGAGAGCGGGACCGAACGCACGACCGGCCCGGACCGATCGGGCAGGACGAGCCTGATCTCGTCGCCGACGAGCTCGCCGATGCGTGCGACGAGGGTCTCGTCGGCCAGTTCCACCTTCGTCTTGCGACCCTGAGCGCGCCGCCAGTGGCGGGGCTCGGTCAGGGGCCGGCCGATCCCGGGGCTGGTGACCTCCAGGACGTAGGGCGACTCGCCGAAGTCCGAGACTCCGTCGAAGGCCTCGGAGACGATCCTGCTCAGGCGGGCCGCCTCGTCGAGACCGAGACCTGCGTCGCTGTCGACGAGGAGGCGCACCGTACTGTGCTTTCCGGCGGCCGTGACCACCACGTCCTCGAGGTCGTATCCCTCTCTGGCGAGCAGATCGGAGACGAGCTCGACGATCCTCTCCGGGGGCGGCACAGGCATGGCGGGCGGGCTCCTCGTTCAGTTGTGGTCGCAGCGGACAGCGGGCCGGAACGGATGCGTACCGGCAGACATCAAGCCTAACCCGCGTCTCCTGCTGCTGTGACCAGGGCGGCGTCCTTCGTCGGACGACGCGACTGGCAGGATGGTCCGGTGCCGATGCCACTCGACCGTCCCACCGTCTCCCGACGAACCCTCCTGCGATGGTCGTCGGTCGCCGTCGGTGGATTCGGAATCACGACGATCACCGCGTGCGGCGCCTCCGACGAGGATGCCGCCGAACCGGATCCGCTGGCGGGTCAGGCGACGCGCGCCCGCACCGACGCAGCGATCGCGACCGCGCTGGTCGCGCGGGCGCCGGAGCTGTCCGCGCCGCTCACCACGATCGCGGCCGAGCGGACCTCCCACGCCGACGCGCTCGAGGCCGAGATCGCCCGGATGGAGGGCGCCACCACGAGTTTCACTCCCCCGTCGACCACCGTGACCACTCCCACCGGTGAGCTGCCGACCGTCGAGGCGCTCCGTGAGCGGTTGAACCGGTCGCAGCGCGAAGCCGCCGACCTCGCACGCACGCTCTCGGGTTACCGCGCGGGTCTGCTCGCCTCGATCAGCGCCTCCTGCGCCGTGCAGACGGCGGTGATGTTGCCGTGAGCTCACCCGAACTCGGTTCCGAACAGCAGGCCCTCGTCGACGCCCTCGAGGCCGAACACGCGGCGGTCTTCGGATACGGCGTGGTCGCGGCCTTCGCGGATCCCGCCCGCGCGAACGCCGTGGCGGAGGACACCGCAGCGCACCGCGCACGCCGTGATGCAACGATCGAGGCGTTGCGCGCCGCGAGCGTCGAGCCGCCGGTCGCGGCACCCGGTTACACCGTGCCGTTCCCGGTGATCGACGCCGCGTCCGCCGCGCAGCTCGCCGAACAGATAGAGAGCGACACCGCGGTCGCGTGGCGGTCCGTCGTCGAACGGGCACGCAGCGAGGCCACCCGCGCCACGGCCGTGGACGCACTCACCGAGGCGGCCCTGCGGGCGGCGCGGTGGCGGCAGAGCCGCGGAGTCGTGCCGTCGGTGGCCTTCCCCGGTCAACCTTGATCCGGTCGGCCTCGATCCGGTCGACTCCGAAGCACGGGTCACCCGGTCACGACCGCCAGCGCGAAGCCGTCCCAGCCCTTCGATCCGACGGTCTGCAACGCCGTCGCGTCGAGGCGCGGTTCGCGGGCGAGCAGTTCGAGCACGTCCCGCGACGCGCGGACCCGTTCGTCGTCGCTGCCCTGATCGACGATGGTCCCTGCTCGCACCACGTTGTCGACGACGATGACGGTGCCGGGTCGCGACAGCCCGAGCGCCGCGCGCACGTAGTTGCTGTTGTTCTCCTTGTCGGCGTCGATGAACACCAGGTCGAAGGGATCCTCGTCGACCAGGCCCGGCAGCGAGTCCAGGGCGGGGCCGACCCGGATGTCCACACGGTCACCGACGCCGGCGCGGTCGAGATTGGCGCGGGCCACCTCGGCGTGCTTGCGCTCGTATTCGAGGGTGACCACCCGGCCGGACTCCCCGACGGCCCGGGCAAGCCAGATGGTCGAGTATCCGCCGAGGGTGCCGATCTCCAGGACCCGGCGGGCACCCCGGATCCGTGCGAGCAGGTGCAGGAACTTGCCCTGCGGCGCGGACACGTCGATGGGCGGCAGTTCCGCTGCGGCGTTCGCCTCGAGCGCTGAGCTCAGCGCAGGATCGTCGCCGATCAGCACGTCGGTGAGGTAGTTGTCGGTCGCACTCCAGTTGTCGGCCATGTACCTCATTGTGGTTCGGCGCGCAGCGCACCACGGCGACTTCTGCCACATACGCCGGTGCCCCCGCGACGGCAGGTCGCAGGGACACCGGGTTCCGCCTGTATCGGCGAATAAGAGCGTCAGCGGTTGACGATGCGCTGGACGACCTCACCGATCGGCAGTTCGTCGGCCTCGCCGGAGAAACGGTCGCGGACCTCGACCTTGCCGTCGGCGAAGCCGCGGCCGACCACGACGACGAGCGGCATGCCGAGCAGCTCCGAGTCCTTGAACTTCACGCCGGGCGACGCCTTGCGGTCGTCGAGGAGCACCTCGAGGCCGGCGTTCGAGAGTTCCTCGGCGAGGTTCTCGGCGCCTTCGCGGGTCTGCTCGTCCTTGTTGGCGATGACCAGGTGCACATCGAACGGTGCGATCTCCGACGGCCAGCGCAGGCCCTTCTCGTCGTGCTGCTGTTCGGCGACCACCGCGACGAGGCGTGACACGCCGACGCCGTAGGAGCCCATCGTGGGGCGGACGGGCTTGCCGTTCTCGCCGAGGACGTCCACCGCGAAGGCATCGGTGTACTTGCGGCCGAGCTGGAAGACGTGGCCGATCTCGATGCCGCGGGCGGAGAGGAGCGGGCCGGCTCCGTCGGGCGACGGATCGCCGTCGCGCACCTCGGCGGCCTCGATCGTGCCGTCCGGGGTGAAGTCGCGACCTGCGACCAGCCCGAAGACGTGCTTGCCCTGCTCGTCGGCGCCGGTGATCCAGCTGGTGCCGTCGACCACGCGGGGGTCGACGAGGTAGCGGACACCGTTGGCGAGCAGCGCGTTCGGGCCGATGTAGCCCTTGACGAGGAAGGGATTGGCCTCGAAGTCGGCGTCGGTGAGCAACTCGACCTCGGCGGGTTCGAGCGAGGCCTCGAGGCGCTTGTCGTCGACCTCGCGGTCGCCGGGGATGCCGATGCCGAGCAGCTCCCACTCGCCACCGGGCTGCCGGACCTTGACCATGACGTTCTTGAGCGTCTCGGCCGCGGTGACCTCCCGGCCGAGGACCTCCGACGCCGCGGCGACGAGCGAGACGATCGTCGGGGTGCCGGGGGTATCGTGCACGACCGCCTCGGGCTGTCCGTCGATCGGCAGCGGTTCCGGCGCGAGCGTCTTCACCGCTTCGACGTTCGCCGCGTAGCCGGATTGGAGGCACCGCACGTAGGTGTCCTCACCCGCAGGCGAGTCGGCCAGGAACTCCTCGGAGGCGCTGCCACCCATCGCACCGGAGGTGGCCGAGACGATCACGTACTTCACGCCGAGACGCGCGAAGATGCGCTCGTAGGCGTCGCGGTGAGCCTTGTACGAGTCGGCCAGGCCCTCGTCGGTGAGGTCGAAGCTGTAGGAGTCCTTCATGACGAACTCGCGACCGCGGAGGATGCCGGCGCGGGGGCGCTCCTCGTCGCGGTACTTCGTCTGGATCTGGTAGAGCGTGACCGGGAAGTCCTTGTAGGAGTTGTACTCGCCCTTGACGGTGAGCGCGAAGAGCTCCTCGTGGGTGGGTCCGAGGAGGTAGTCGCCGCCCTTGCGGTCCTTCAGCCGGAACAGGCTGTCGCCGTATTCCGTCCACCGGTTGGTGGCCTCGTAGGGTTCGCGCGGCAGCAGCGCGGGCAGAGCGATCTCCTGCGCTCCGATGGAGTTCATCTCCTCGCGCACCACCCGCTCGATCTGCCGCAGCACCCGCAGCCCCAGAGGCAGCCACGAGTACACACCTGGCGCGATTCGTCGCACGTATCCGGCTCGGACCAGCAGCTTGTGGCTCGCGACCTCGGCGTCGGCCGGGTCGTCTCGGAGGGTGCGGAGGAACAGGTGCGACATGCGGGTGATCACGACCGTGCAGCCTACCGTGGCCACCTTCCGCGACGTCGGTACGGTTACCGGTTGTGCTGGTGCTTCTCCCCCCTTCCGAAACCAAGTCCGACGGCGGCGACGGCGGACCGCTCGATCTCGCCGACCTGTCGATGCCGCAGTTGACGGAGACGCGGGAGATGCTCGTGCAGGCCCTCGTCGACCTCTCCGCCGACCCCGAGGAGTCGAGCCGCGCACTCGGGCTGGGTACGAAGGGCGCCGACGAGATCGAACGCAACGCGAAGTTGTGGGTCTCCCCCACCCGCCCGGCGCTGGAGCGGTACACCGGCGTGCTGTACGACGCTCTCGACGCAGGAGCCTTCACGAAGGCGCAGCGCGACAAGGCCTATCGACGCCTGGGCATCGGGTCGGCGCTGTTCGGCGCGGTCCGGGCTGCGGATCCGATCCCCGCCTACCGCCTCTCCGGAGGGTCGAAACTGCCCGGCTTCGGCACCGTGAAGTCCGTGTGGCGGAACGAGCTCACCGACGCGCTGGTGGCCGAAGCCGGCGGCGACCTCGTGGTCGATCTCCGCTCCGGGATCTACCAGCAGCTCGGTCCCGTGCTGGGTGCGGTGACCGCAACCGTGCTCACCGAGCAGCCCGACGGCACCCGCAAGGTCGTCAGCCACTTCAACAAGCACCACAAGGGCCTGCTGGCCCGCGCGCTGGTCCTCACCCGCGCGGAGCCGAGCGATATCGGAGCGCTCGCCCGCGTCGCGACGAAGGCGGGACTGAGGGTCGAGGTGGAGTCGCCGACCGAGTTGGTCGTGCTCACCTGACCTCGAGTCCCATCGCCGCGACGATCCGGCGAGCCGTGTGCAGGACGGCGCCGAGTCGTGCGGTCAGGACCAGGTCGTCCGATTCGGTGGCGAACCGTTCGAGGTCGGTGAGATTGCTGCGGCACGTCCCGTCGGGGTCGACCTCCCGGCCCGCCCCCACGGCATCGACCATCTCGGCGAGGGCGTCGAGCATCGCTGCGATCCCCGTCCGCAGGCGGCGACGGTCGGCTTCGGCGACGTCGTCGCCGAGTACGGGGTCCAGAGCGTGCGCGAGTTCCTCGACAGCGCTGGACACCGACGAGAGGTCGTCGAGGGTCCGGTCCCAGCGACGTGCCCATTCCCCGGCCCGTGCAGCGGCGGGGCGTGGATTCATCCGGGCACTCTCGTGCGCCCACCGTGATTCCTCGAAGGCGCGCTGCACGAGGCTGTCGACGCCCCGCGCGCGCTGCACCCAGTCCCGCACCCCCGACGATCCCTCACGGCATCCGGACGCCATGTCCCGCAGCAGGTCGCGCAGCTCACCGGTGAGTTCGCGGGCCTCCTTGCCCGCCGAGTACACCGGCGGGAAGACCAGCGCCGTCACGGCCACGCCGATCGCCGCGCCGATCGCCGTCTCCGCGAGTCGTTCACCGAGCAGGATCGGGCTGTCCGAGGCGCCCGTCGCGATCACCAGCAGCGCGGTGATCGCCACCCAGATTCCACTGGCCCCGAACCGTCGCCAGCGACCCGCGAAGTAGCCGATCGCCACGGCGATGCCGATCGCAGCGGTCGTCGACTCCACGAGCCGCGTCACCACGACCGCGACCAGCAGACCCGCAACCACCGCCCCGACCTGCACCACCGCCTGCTGGAGCGAGCGCACGAGTGTCGCCTCGACGAGGAAGACCGCGACGTAGGGCGCGAGGAAGGCCTGCTGGAAGTGGAAGACCTCGGTCACGACGAGCCACGCGACGACCGCGGCGAGCGTGGACCGGAACGCCTGGAGGGCAACGTACCGCTCGTGTCCGGCCTCGCGCACCGCGCGGACCATCCACGATCCGACGAATCTGCCCCGTTCGAGAACACCGACCTGCATGAGTGTCGGGTACCCGGGGGTCGTGCGTGGCAGGCGTGAGCAAACTCATCCGCCGCAGCGGTCGCTCGTCCGCCACGGTGACGGTCCGACGGTCAGGAGGTCTGCGCGGCCTTCTCGGCCTCCTGCGCCTGCGCGACCTCTTCGGGAGTGAAGCGGATGAACAGCGCGGCGACACCGGCGATCACCGCGCAGACCGCGCAGCCGACGAGCGCGAACATGTATCCCTCGCCCTGGGCGACGAGCTGGGCGTCGGTCATGTCGGCGACGGCTCCGGAGACACCACCGAGCGACATCGTCCGCGAGGTGGCCATCGCACCGATCACCCCGAGGCCGACCGGACCTCCGAGAGTCTGGGCGACCTGCGCGATCGCCGAGAGCGGTCCGATCTCGTGCGGTCCCACCCCGGATATCGCGCACAGCGGCAGCGGGACCACGGCCAGGCCGACCCCGAAGCCGACAACGAGCACCAGCACGAACAGGGTCGGGAAGTAGCGGACGCTGCCGTCCATGGTCGAGCCGTAGAGCAGGCTGACAGTCATGATCGCCGAGCCGGTGACCACGAGCCAGCGCGGTTCGATCCGCGCGACCAGCTTCGACGACACCGCGGCGGCACCGCCGAGACCGAAGGCGAACGGCACGAAGGCCAGACCCGCGGCGAGCGGGCTGTAGCCGAGGATGTCCTGCACGAACAGGGCGACGAAGGCCGCGAGGCTGAACATCACGGCGCCCGCGAAGAAGATCGCCACGAAGGTCGCGACGCGGTCCTTGTTGCGGAACAGCACGAACGGCAGCAGCGGGTTCTCCGCCCGCCGCTCGACGAGCAGGAACACTCCGAGCAGCACGAAGCCGGCGACGATCGCGCCGATGACCGAGGGGCTCGACCAACCGACTTCGGGACCCTCCGTGAGACCGAAGACCAGGCCGGTGCATCCGAGTGTCGCGAGGATCGCGCCCGGCACGTCGAGCGCGAGGCGTTCGGAGGCGGTCTCACGCAGCGCGATCGCGGCGAGCACGACGATGAGGACGCCGATAGGGACGTTGATGAGGAAGATCCAGCGCCACGAAAGCTGGGTGAGCGCACCCCCGAGGATCAGTCCGGCGATGGACCCGACACCGGTCATGGCCGCGAAGACCGCGATGGCGCGGTTGCGTGCCGGACCTGCGGCGAAGGTCGTCGCGACGAGCGCGAGGGCGGTCGGGGACGCGACCGCGGCGCCGACGCCCTGCAGGGCGCGGGCGCCGATGAGCATCGCCTCGCCGGTCGCCAGACCGCACAGCAGGGACGCCAGGGTGAACAGGCCGACTCCGCCCATGAACGTGCGTTTACGTCCGTAGCTGTCGCCGAGACGGCCGCCGAGGAGCATCAACCCGCCGAAGGCGAGGGCGTAGGAGGTGAGGACCCAGTTGCGACCCGCATCCGACAGTCCCAGATCACTCTGCAGCGGCGCGAGCGCGAGGTTCGCGACCGTTCCGTCGAGCACGACCATCAACTGGAGGCCGCTGAGGACCAGCATGGCCAGAGCGACCGCGCGGGTGGCCGACGGATGCGAAGTGGCTGACACGTGATCCAACGTTACCCACCGTCCGAGTCGGAGCCGGTCCGCGGATCGAGTCCGAATCCGGCCACCGGCCCGATCACGACGATCGCGGGCGGGCGCACGGCCTCGTCCCGGACACGCTGCGCGACGGTCGACAGATCGGCACGCACCACACGTTGGCTGCTCAGCGTGCCCTCCTGCACGACGACCACGGGGGTGTCGGTGGGACGTCCGCCGGCGATCAGGGCGTCGGCGAACTGCTCGATGCGTTCGACGGCCATGAGCAGGACCAGGGTGCCGCGCAGCTTGGCGAGCGCGTCCCAGTCGGTGAGCGAGTCGGGATGTCCGGGCGCGACGTGGCCGCTGGCCACGACGAATTCGTGGGTGACCCCACGGTGGGTGACGGGGATCCCGGCCGCAGACGGCACGGAGATCGCGCTGGTGATGCCGGGGACGACGGTCACCGGGATGCCGGCCGCGGTGCACGCCTCGAGCTCCTCGTAACCGCGACCGAAGACGTACGGGTCGCCGCCCTTGAGTCGGACGACGAACTTGCCGGCCTTTGCGCGGTCGATGAGGGTCTCGTTGATGACCTGCTGGGCCATGGCCCGTCCGTACGGGAGCTTCGCCGCGTCGATCACCTCGACGTGCGAGTCGAGTTCCGCGAGCAGTTCCTGCGGGGCGAGATGGTCGGCGACGACCACGTCGGCGCGGGTGAGGAGGCGTCGACCGCGCACGGTGATCAGGTCGGGATCGCCCGGTCCTCCGCCCACGAGGGCGACGCCGACCGGCTTCGGCGCGGTCTCGGCGAACTCGGCGACGGCCGCTCCGGCGAGGGCGTCACGGATCGAGGTGCGCACGGCGGCGGACCGGCGGTGGTCGCCACCGGCGAGGACGCCGACGGTCAGACCCTCGTAGCGGGCCGTGGCGGGGGTGACGGCACTGCCGTGACGGGCGTTGTCCGCGCGGACGCAGAAGATCCTGTTGCGTTCGGCTTCGGCGACGACCGCTGCGTTGGTCTCGGGTTCGTCGGTGCAGGCCATGGCGTACCACGCGCCGTCGAGGTCGCCGTCGCGGTAGTCGCGCAGGTCGAGGGAGATGCGGCCCTTCGTCGCCATGCTCTCGACCACGGGGGTCGCGGCCCGGGCGACCACGTGGACGTCGGCACCGGACGCGACGAGCAGACCGAGACGCCGCTGCGCGACGCTGCCTCCTCCGACGATCACGACGCGGCGTCCACGGAGATCGAGTCCGACCAGGTAACTGGTCTCGTCCTCAGCGGCAGCGGACACGGGCATCTCCCCATCTCTCGTGTCGGGGCGAATCCGATCGGACCCACCTTCGGGACACCTGTGGCCCGGGCATCGCCCCGGGCCACAGGTGCAGTGATCGGATCAGACCGCGGCGGCCTCTGCGGGTGCCTCGGCCACGGTGTCGGAGACGACGTCGAGCTGCAGCGACTTCGTGCTGTGGTCCCATACCTGGCGGAACAGGTCGGGGTTGTCGGACAGCTTCAGACCGAGCGACGGGACCATTTCGCGGAGCTTGGACTGCCAGCCCGCCCACTGCTGCGGGAAGCAGCGCTCGAGGACGTCGAGCATGGCCGGAACGGCCGTCGAGGCACCCGGCGACGCACCGAGCAGACCGGCGATCGAACCGTCACCCGCGTTGACCACGGCGGTACCGAACTCGAGGACACCGCCCGCACCCTTGCGGCGGATGACCTGCACACGCTGGCCGGCGACGATGAGCTCCCAGTCCTCGAGGCGCGCCTCGGGCACGAACTCGGCGAGGGTGCCGATGCGGTCGGCGGGCGACTGCATGAGCTCACCGACGAGGTACTTGACCAGGCCGAGCTCGGTGACGCCGACGCCGAGCATCGACATCAGGTTTCCGGGCTTGACGGACTTGGGCAGGTCCATGATGCCGCCCTGTTTGAGGAACTTGGGCGACCAGCCGGCGTAGGGACCGAAGAGTAGACCCTGCTTGCCGCCGATGACGCGGGTGTCGAGGTGCGGCACCGACATCGGAGGGGCACCGACCGCGGCCTTGCCGTAGACCTTGGCGCTGTGCTGCGCGATGACCTCGGGATTGGTGCAGCGCAGGAAGGCACCGGAGACGGGGAAGCCACCGAAGCCCTTGATCTCCTTGATGCCCGACTTCTGCAGCAGGTGCAGCGCGCCGCCGCCGGCGCCGACGAAGACGAACTTCGCCTGGACCTTGCGCGACTCGCCGGTGCGGCGGTTGCGGACCTTCACGATCCAGCTGCCATCGGACTGCTTGGACACGTCGGTGACGTCGTGGCCGAAGAAGACGGTGCCGCCGGAGGCCGCGACGTGGTTGATGAGCTGCTTGGTGAGGGCACCGAAGTCGATGTCGGTGCCGGTCTGCGTCCAATTCAGGGCAACCGGGTCGGAGAAGTCGCGGCCCTTGCCCATGAGCGGCAGACGCTCGGTGAAGACCTCGGGGCTCTCGGTGTACTCCATGCCCTCGAAGAGGGGATGGCCGGCAAGGGCGTCGTAGCGGGCACGCAGGTACTTCACGTTCTCGGCGCCGTGTACGAAGCTGACGTGCGGAACCGGATTGATGAAGTTCTTGGGGTCGGACAGAATGCCGTTGTCGACGGCGTACGCCCAGAACTGGCGCGAGACCTGGAACTGCTCGTTGACGTTGACGGCCTTCGCGATGTCGACCGAACCGTCCGGCTTCTCAGGAGTGTAGTTGAGCTCACACAGCGCGGAGTGGCCCGTACCGGCGTTGTTCCAGGGGTCGCTGCTCTCGGCGGCCGCGGCGTCGAGGCGCTCGAACGCGGTGATCGACCAGTCGGGCTGCACCTGACGCAACAACGCACCGAGGGTTGCGCTCATGATGCCCGCGCCCACGAGCACTACATCGGTTTTCGCTACTACGTTCTCTGACACTGGGAAATCGACTTCCTTGTCTGGTTCGCACGCGCCGCCGAAGTACGGAGGTACCGTCTCGCGTGGGTGTCCCGTCAACGCGGCGCGCGAATGCGACCGACAGGTTACCCGCGCGTGGTCCGGCGTTTCATTTCACCTCATTGTGTACCCATGAGCGGTGGTCGGCGAACACACCTAGGGTGTGATAGTGACTACTTGGCGTCCTGACGTCCTCGGAGACGGCTACGAACAGCTCGAACTGCCGCTGGGCATCGACCCCGACGGCGAAGGCGAGATCTCGGCGACCCTGGTGCGCTACCAGCCTCCGTCTACCGATCTCCCCGACCGGGCGGTGCTCTACGTCCACGGCTTCACCGATTACTTCTTCCAGCAGCACCTCGCCGAGCACTTCGCGGCGCGCGGTTACCGCTTCTTCGCGCTGGACCTGCGCAAGTGCGGTCGTTCGCGGGCACCCGGGCACACCCCTCACTTCGTCACCGATCTCTCCCACTACGACGCCGAACTCGACGAGGCGCTGCGCGTGGTGCGCGAGGAGGTCGGTGGCGGTGTGCTGCTGGCGGCCCACTCGACGGGCGGGCTCGTCCTGCCGTTGTGGCTCGACCGTCTCCGTCGCCGGCCCGGCGGGGTTGCCGCGGCGGGCATCGTGGGTCTCGTCCTGAACAGTCCGTGGTTCGACCTGCAGGGACCGTCCTACCTGCGCAATGTCGGCACGGCGGCCGTCGACATCGTCGGCCGCCTCCGCCCGCGCGCGCTCATACCGCTGCCGAAGACCGAGGCCTACGGCCGCAGCCTGCAGTGCGACGGCTGGCGCTACGACCTCGACTGGAAGCCGTTGACCGGGTTCCCCGTCCGCTTCGGCTGGTTACGTGCCGTGCGGCGGGGCCAGGCCGTCCTGCACCGCGGGCTCGACATCGGGGTGCCGTCGCTGATCCTGCGGTCCGGTGCCTCGCGCTTCGCTCCGCGGTACGACGCGAGCGTCGACACCGTCGACGCGGTCCTCGACGTCCGCCAGATAGCCCGATGGGCGGGATGCCTCGGCAACCGCACGACGATCGTGCCGATCGACGGTGCCCGTCACGACGTGTTCCTGTCCACACCCGGTCCCCTGGCGGAGGCCTTCCGGGAATTGGACTTGTGGCTGGAATGGTTGGACGGAGCGGACGAGGCGGACACCTCCGGTTCCCGAACCGAGGCCGACGACTCCGACGACTCCGCCACCGTTTCCGTACTGCACCGACTCACGGGAGAGCACGCGTGACCCACTACGACCTCGCGATCATCGGCACAGGATCGGGGAATTCGATCCTCGACGAGCGGTACGACGGGAAGCGCGTCGCTCTCCTCGAAGAAGGCACCTTCGGGGGCACCTGCCTCAACGTGGGCTGCATCCCCACGAAGATGTACGTCTACGCCGCGGAGGTCGCCCACACGGTCCGCACCGCGGCGAAGTACGGCGTCGACGCGTCGATCGACGGAGTGCGGTGGAACGACATCGTCGACCGGGTCTTCGGTCGCATCGATCCCATCGCTGCGGGCGGCGAGCGCTACCGCCGCGAGGACTGCGCGAACGTCACCGTCTACGACGGTCACGCGCGGTTCGTCGGCGAGCGCCGCATCGACACCGGAACCGGTGAGGTGATCACCGCGGACCAGGTGGTCGTCGCGGCCGGTTCGCGGCCCGCGATCCCGCAGGAGGTACTCGATTCCGGTGTGAGATATCACACGAGCGACGGCATCATGCGGTTGCCTAAACTGCCCGAGTCCCTCGTAATCCTCGGGACGGGTTTCATCGCGATGGAGTTCGCCCACGTCTTCTCGGCGCTCGGCACGCGGGTGTCGGTGATCGCGCGGACCGACCGTCTACTGCGGCACCTCGACGCCGACGTCTCCGAGCGGTTCACGGCGCTCGCCGCGGCCAAGTGGGACGTCCACCTCGCCAATCCGGCCCGGGCGTTCCGTCCGGTCGGCGACGGCGTGGAGGTCGAACTCGCCGACGGCACCGTCGTGAGCGGCGACGCCCTGCTCGTCGCGACAGGTCGGCAGCCCAACGGTGACCTGCTCGACGCCGCGGCGGCCGGCATCGAACTCGATGCGAAGGGCCGGATCGTGGTCGACGAGTTCCAGCGCACGTCCGCGGCGGGTGTGTTCGCCCTCGGCGACGTGTCGTCGCCCTACCAGCTCAAGCACGTGGCCAACCACGAGGCGCGGGTCGTCCAGCACAACCTGTTGCACGACGCGTGGAGCGGCGACACCACGGGTCTGCAGCGGACGGACCACCGCTACGTCCCCTCCGCGGTGTTCACCGATCCGCAGATCGCGTCGGTCGGTCTCACCGAGGCCGAGGCCCGGGAGGTGGGATTCGACATCTCCGTCAAGATCCAGGATTACGGCAACGTCGCCTACGGCTGGGCCATGGAGGACACCGAAGGTTTCTGCAAGCTGATCGCCGATCGGTCGACGGGTCTGCTGCTCGGCGCCCACATCATCGGGGCCCAGGCGTCGACGGTCATCCAGCCGCTCATCCAGGCCATGTCGTTCGGTCTGCCCGCGCGGGAGATGGCGACCGGGCAGTACTGGATCCACCCCGCGCTGCCCGAACTCGTCGAGAACGCCCTGCTGGGTCTCTGAACTTCGGGGTCTCCGAGCACCTTCACCAGCGCCGTGTGGCCTGCTGCCCTCTCCGGGCCGCAGGCCACACGCGTCTCACCAGCTTCCGGTGCGCAGCGCGATCGCGGACGCGAAGTCGGTGGGCGCCTCGGCGGGCACGTTGGCGACCCCGGCGAGTTCGACCACCCGGAACTCTCCCGTCACGTAGCGCATCGATGCGTCCGCTTCGGGTCGACGCGAGGCATCGCCCACGACGATCGTGGTGGGCACCTCCGCGGGCGGCGCCGACGCGTCGCGCACCGTGCCGTCACGATCCGCGACCGCGGGATGGCCGCGGTCGGCGACCACCAGGCTCGCGAAGCGTCCGAAGCGTCCTGCGGCGACGGCCCAGGCCAGTTCGGCTCCCGCGCCGCTGCCCGCCAGATGAACCCAGGGCAGGGCGAGGGCGTCCAGTAGGGCGAACACGTCGGCGGGCGCGAGTCCGTCGATCTTCTCGACCACGATCGTCCGCAGGTCGGACGTGTGCAGCCGCTCGCACACGACGTCGTACACACCTGCGTCCTCCCCCGCGTCGGGGAAGAGCAGCACCGTGTAACGACTTTCGGGGCCGCCGATCCGAACCTGCACGTCCCCACCGGGCGTGGTCACCGTCCTCGATTCCATGGGCAAACGCTACATGGCCGCAGTCCGTGCTCCGCCTCTTGCCGTATCGACGACGGGCTGGGGAGTGGACATGCGGATGTTCGGGATCCTGCGTTTCGTCACCGACAGTTCCGTGGTGCAGTTCCTGGGCTTCTTCGCCACCATGCTCCTGATCGTTGCGCTGTCGATGCTCGTCGGGGCAATCCAGCACCGTTGGCGCGCAACGGGTCTGCTGACGGCCGCCGCGTCCGTCGTCGTGATCGGCGGTCTCGCCGCGACCCTCGTCACGTGGACCCGGTCGTGGTCGTCGCTGTGGTCGTGGATCGTCGACGCGTCGCCGACGACGACCCTGTGGTGCTCCCCCTGCTGGTGGCCGCGGTGTGCGTGGGCGCGACCTGACAGGTCGCCCGCAACGCGGCACCCCAGGCCGGCCGCCTTCCGGAACAGGTTCGGCCCCGACCCTTTCCGGGTCGGGGCCGAACTCCGTGCTCGCTCAGCGAGCGGAGGTCACGGCAGGGTGAGGATCTCGGCGCCGGTGTCGGTGACGACGATGGTGTGCTCGAACTGCGCGGTCCACTTGCGGTCCTTGGTGACGACCGTCCAGCCGTCGTCCCAGATCTCGTAGTCGGGCGTACCGAGGTTGATCATCGGTTCGATGGTGAACACCATGCCGGGCTCGATGATCGTGTCGATGTCGGGCCGGTCGTAGTGCAGGATCACCAGGCCGTTGTGGAAGGTCTCGCCGATACCATGGCCGGTGAAGTCGCGGACGACGCCGTAGCCGAAGCGGTTGGCGTACGACTCGATGACCCGGCCGATGACGTTGAGGGCCCGGCCCGGCTTGACCGCCTTGATGCCGCGCATCGTGGCCTCGCGGGTGCGATCGACGAGCAGGCGGACGTCCTCGGAGACGTCGCCGGCCAGGAAGGTGGCGTTGGTGTCGCCGTGGACGCCGTCGATGTGGGCGGTGACGTCGATGTTGACGATGTCGCCGTCCTCGACGACGGTCGAGTCGGGGATGCCATGGCAGATGACCTCGTTGAGCGAGGTGCAGCACGACTTGGTGAAGCCGCGGTAACCGAGGGTCGACGGGTAGGCGCCGTGGTCGCACATGTACTCGTGCGCGACGCGGTCGATCTCGTCGGTGGTCACGCCCGGCGCGACAGCCTTACCGGCCTCGACGAGGGCCTGTGCGGCGATCTTCGACGCGAGTCGCATCTTCTCGATCGTCTCGGGTGTCTGCACCCACGGCTCGTTGCCTTCCTTCGCCGTGGGCTTCCACACGTACTCCGGCCGTTCGATCGATGCGGGCACCTCCCGGACGGGAGTCGGAGTGCCGGGGACGAGCGGAGCGCGGGTAGCCATGACTTCCAGATTAGCCGCCGCGCCCCGCTCCCCTGTCATTCACCGATCGGGCCGTCGTGCGCCGATCAGCCCACAGCGCCCGCCTGGCGCAGCTTGAAGCGCTGGACCTTGCCGCTCGGCGTCTTGGGCAGGTGCGGCACGAAGTGCACCGCGCGCGGGTAGGCGTGGGCGGCGTACTTCTGCTTCACGAGCTTCTGCAGCTCCGCCTCGACCGCGTCGTCGCCCTCGACACCCTCCCGCAGCACCACGAACGCCTCGAGGACCTCCCCCCGCAGTTCGTCCGGCAGACCCACCACGGCAGCCTCGATCACGTCGGGATGCATCACGAGCACCGACTCGACGTCGAACGGGCCGATGCGGTAACCGGCCATGATGATCACATCGTCGTCGCGGGACGAGAAGAAGAAGAAGCCGTTCTCGTCGACCTTGCCGGCGTCGCCGGTCAGGTACCAGCGGCCGTCCTCGCTGAACCGGTCGGCGGTCTTCTCGGGTGCGTCGACGTAGCCGGTGAACCACACGAGCGGGCTCGCGTGCACGTCGATCGCGACGCGTCCGACCTCACCGGGCTCGGCGATCTCGTCGCTGTCCTCGCGCAGCACCGCGCAGCTCCAGCCCGGCAGCGGCTTGCCCATCGAACGCGCCGGGGTGTCCTCGCGCAGCTCGTCCGCCCACGCGTCGACGACGAACATGCCGTGTTCGGTCTGTCCGTACTGGTCGCGCACCACGACACCGAGGGTCTCCTTCGACCACTCGAGGACGTCCGGGGTCAGCGGCTCACCGGCCGAGGAGGCACGACGCAGCCGCACCGGCGGGTGCTCGGCGGTGTCGGCCTTGAGGCTGCGGTAGACCGTCGGGGCCGCCGCGAAGTTGGTCACCCCGAAGGTGTCGAGGATCTGCCAGGTGAGCGCGGGCGAGAAACCGGCGTGCAGCAGGAGGCTGCGCCGACCGGCCGCGAGCGGCCCTAGTAGCGCGTAGTAGAGCCCGTACGCCCATCCCGGATCGGCCGCGTTCCAGAAGACGTCGTCCTTGCGCACGTCGAGGCCGAACTCCAGGTAGGCGTGGAAGGACGCCAGCGCCTTCACCGGGACGGGAACACCCTTGGGAGTGCCGGTCGTGCCGGAGGTGAACAGCTGGACCAGGCGCCCCTCGGCGCCGACGGCGACGGCCTCGCCACGCGGGTCGTCGGCCGACTGCGCGGCGACCAGCTCGCCGAAGTCGCGGGCCCCACGCCCGGACGCGTCGGCGTCTCCCTCACCGGCCACGACGACCTGCCACGGCACCTCGGCGGGAAGATCCGATCCGGCGGCGAGCTTGCCGGCCTGATCACGATCGGCCACGACCACCTTGGTGCCGCTCGCGTCGAGCCGGAAGGCGATCGCCGGCGGGGCGAAGGCGGTGAAGAGCGGCACGTGCACGGCGCCGCGACGCCAGATACCGAGAACCGCGACCACCAGGTCTGCCGACTTGCCCATGAGCGTCGCGACGTGGTCGCCGGGTTCGACACCGAGATCCGCCAGCGCCGCGGCGAAGCGGATCGACCGTTCGCGGAGCTCGCCGTAGGTGAGATCGGTGGAGCTCAGGTCCGCGTCGACGACGGTGAACGCCACCGCGTCGGCGGGATGGTCGTCGCACAGCAGTCGGGCTGCGCAGGCGTCTGCCGTGTCGTACCGCTCGAGCAGTGTCCGCACGCGGCTCGCTGTGTCGCCCATTGTGGTCCTTTCGTCCGTACCGGCCAGGGTGTTCCTGATCTGTGGAGCACACCCGTTCGACGTCTATGATTCGAGTCACACCATGTTCCCCGATACCCCCGGAAAGGGGTGGCGTTCGTGTCGTCCTCCTCGTCGGCGCTGCTGCGTCCCCGTGACGGTGACGCCCTGCGCGGTGAACTCCGCCGCACCGCGGCGCAGGCACAGTTGCCGGTGGTCTTCGCCGGCGAGGTCCAGCAGGGATCGCTGCAGCTCAGCGAATTCTTCGGCACCCGCACCAACAGCCTGGCGGGGGTCGTGGTGCCTCCGCGGGCCGGTCTCGGCGGTCGCGTCCTCGCGGAGTCGCGGGTGGTGACGGTGTCGGACTACGGTCGCTCTGCGTCGATCACGCACCACTTCGACCGTCCCGTTCTGTACGAGGGATTGCGGTCCATCCTCGCCGTGCCGGTACTCGTCGAGGGCAAGGCCCGCGCGGTGTTGTACGGCGCCGCGCGCGAGTGCGCGCCGGTCGGTGATCGGGCGGTGACGGCGTTCGCGCAGGCGGCCGCACGTCTCGCGCACGAGATCGAGGTGCGCGACGAGGTCGATCGGCGACTCGCGATGCTCGAGCGGTCGTCCGGCGACCGCGATCCCGTCGCGACCGCGCAGGTCCGCGAGGTCCACGCCGAGCTGCGGGTGCTCGCGCAGGGCACGACCGATCCGGCGCTGCAGGAGAAGCTCCGCTCGTTGTCCGACCGTCTCGCCGGGGTGCTCGACGGAACGGAACCGGAACCGACGGACGTCGTGCTGTCCCCGCGCGAGACCGACGTGCTGTCCCATGTGGCGCTGGGGTGCAGCAACGCCGAGATCGCCCAGCGCCTGTCGGTCGGTGCCGAGACGGTCAAGAGCTACCTGCGCAGCGCCATGAGCAAGCTCGACGTCCATTCCCGCCACGAGGCCGTCGTCGCCGCGCGAAAATCGGGTCTGCTGCCCTGATATCCGGCCGGTCCCCCATCGGCGGACAGGGTGCGGAAGGGGGCCTGCGGTGGCCGAGACGACCGACTCACCCCAGCTCGTCCGCGTCCTCGGACCGGGTCTGCTCCTGCTGTTCGTCATCGGCGACATCCTGGGCACCGGCATCTACGCTCTCACCGGGGAGGTCGCGAACGAGGTCGGCGGCGTGGTGTGGCTGCCGTTCCTCGTCGCGTTCGCCGTCGCGACGGTGACCGCGTTCAGCTATCTGGAGCTGGTCACGAAGTATCCGCGGGCGGCCGGAGCGGCGCTCTACACGCACAAGGCGTTCGGCGTGCATTTCCTGACCTTCCTGGTGGCCTTCGCCGTGATGTCCTCGGGCATCACCTCTGCCGCCACTGCTGCGCGGGCGTTCGCCGCGAACTTCGCCGAGGCCTTCGGACTCGACCTGGCCGGCACGGCCGGGATCACCGTGATCGCGCTGGTCTTCGTCCTCGTCCTGGCGGTGATCAACTTCCGCGGGGTCGGCGAGAGCGTGAAGACCAACGTGGTGCTCACGATGGTCGAGTTGGGCGGCCTGCTCATCATCGTCGCGATCGGCATGTGGGCGTTGGGTTTCGGCGGCGGGGACTTCTCGCGTGTGGTCGAGATCGATCCCGGCGACCGGTCCGTCTTCTCCGCGGTGGTCGCAGGGACGGCCCTGGCCTTCTTCGCGATGGTGGGGTTCGAGGATTCGGTGAACATGGCCGAGGAGTGCAAGGAGCCCACCCGGATCTTCCCCCGGATGCTGCTGCTCGGCCTGGGTCTCGCCGCGTTGGTGTACGTGCTCGTATCGATCACCGCGATCGCGCTCGTCGCGCCCGAGGAGCTCGGGGCGGGCGAGACGCCCTTGCTGCGGGTGGTCGAGGTCGGCGCGCCGGCGTTCCCGGTCGGGATCTTCGCCTTCGTCACGATGTTCGCGGTGGCCAACACCGCGCTGATCAACATGCTGATGGCGAGCAGGCTGGTCTACGGCATCGCCCGCGAGGACGTCCTGCCCGCCGTCCTGGGGCGGGTGCACCCCACGCGCCGCACGCCCTATGTCGCGATCGCGTTCACGACGCTGCTCGCGGTCGGTCTCGTCGTCTTCGTCGGCGGGGTGCCCGAACTCGGAGGGACGACGGCGCTGCTCCTGCTGGGGGTGTTCGCGATCGTCAACGTCGCCGCCCTGGTCCTGCGCCGGGACCACGTGGAGCACCGGCACTTCCGCGCGCCGACGATCCTTCCGGTGCTCGGGGCGGCCAGTTGCCTGTTCCTCGTCCTGCCGTGGGTCGACCGGCCCGTGACCCAGTACCGGACGGCCGGGGTGCTGCTCGGGATCGGTGTGGTGCTGTGGCTGGTGACGCGACTCGCGGGCCGGCGCGACGGTCGGCCCGCGAGTACGACCTGAGCTCAGGCTCCCTCGTCGTATTCCGGCGGCAGGGCGGCGAACATGTCGCGGGTGACCGCGACCGCGTTGTCGGAGCTGCCGCCGCGCACGACGAGCGTCGCGAACGCCAGATCACCGCGGTAACCGACGAACCACGAGTGCGACCCGCCCTCGACCTCGGCCTCGCCGGTCTTGCCGTAGACGTCGCCCTGGTCCCGGATGCGGTCGGCGGTACCGCTCGTGATCACCAGGCGCATCATCTCGCGCAGACCCTCCACCATCTCCGGCGTCACCGGCGGCGGCGAACCGCTCACAACGGTCTCGCGACCCGCGATGAGATAGGGCACCGGGGTACGGCCGGCGGCGACCGTCGCCGCGGTGAGCGCCATCCCGAACGGGCTCACGACCACCTTGCCCTGACCGAAGCCGTCCTCGGTCCGTTCGACGAGATCTTCCGCGGGCGGAACCGATCCGGTGAAGGTCGGCATCCCGACCACCTCGTAGTCCACACCGATACCGAACTGCGAAGCGGCGACGGTCAGCGCGTCCGGGGCCATCTCGGAGGCGAGCTTGGCGAAGGAGGTGTTGCAGGATCGGGCGAAAGCGGTAGCGAGAGAGACCGTCCCGAGCTCGAACTCGTTGTAGTTCGGCACGCTGCGCTCACCGATCGTGATGCGGCCCGGGCACGGCACCATCGTGTTCGGGGTCGCGCTCCCCTCGGCGATCGCCGCACCCGAGGTGACGATCTTGAACGTCGAGCCCGGCGGGTACTGGCCGGCCAGCGCGACCGGGCCGTCCCGGTCGGCGGCCTTGTTCTGGGCCACCGCCAGCACCGCACCCGTGGACGCCTCGATCACGACCGTCATCGCCTGCTCGGTGCGGGCATCGACGGCCGCCTGGGCCGCGAGCTGGAGGGGACGGTCGAGACTGACCGAGAACGACGGCACCGGTTGCGGCGGCGTCTCGGTGAGCACCCCGGTGTCCACGCCGTACTGGTTCACCACGACGACGCTCCACCCGGCCGTGCCGTCGACCTCGTCGATGACGGTCTTCTTGATCTGACCCACGAGATCCGGCGCGAAGTTGCGATCGGTCGCGACGAGGTCGGCCTGCTCGGTCACCACGACACCGTCGATCCCGGCGAGACGTGGGGCGACGCGCTCGTAGTCGTCCTCGCGCAGTCGCATCACCGAGCGCGGCCCGGAGGAGGCCGTCACCGATTCCGCGATCGCCTGCGCCGTGAGCGAGGAATCGAACTCCGACAACGTCGACGCGAGCTGTCGTGCGGCGCCGGCGACGTCGGTGGTCTGCGCGGCGTCGAAGGCGATGCCGTAGACCGTGCCGGGGACGAGGATGTCGCTGCCTGCGTGCTCGTTGACCCGGGCACGCGGCGCCGGGCTGCTGCGGAGCTGCATGGTCTGCCGTTCGCCGAGCTGCGGGTGCAGCGCGGACTTCGCCCACCGCACGATCCAGTCGTTCCCGCTGCGCCCCATGTTGAGCTCACCAGTGTACTGCCATACCCGTTCCTTCGGCAGGTGCCACTCGTAGTTGTAGCCCACGGTCGCGGAGTCGCCGCTGATCCGGGTGGATGTCGTTGTGGCGATGAAGGATTCGGCTTGAAGCCCATCCAGGACCTCCTGCATCGCGACGGCCGCGTCGTCGGGGCGGTCGGTGCGATCCGCCGCCGACGCGACGTCCTGCGCGGCGAACGAGTCGAGAAACGCCTGGGCGGCGGCCTCCGGCCCGGCCGGCCGCGGCGTGCACGCGACGGCCAGGCCGAGGAGCACGACGGCCGCCGACCACACAGCGCCGATCCGGAGAGCGCGTGCGTACGGGGATGCCGGGGTGGAACTTCGAGGTCTCATCGCCCGTCATCGTAGGCAGAGCCGACGGGAAATCAGTCGAGCAGCACCGTGGAGAACGTCGCGACCTGACGGAAACCCGCGCGGGCGTAGGCTCCACGAGCCGGGGCGTTGAAGCTGTTGACGTAGAGGCTGGGCAGGCGACCGCTGCGAGCGACCGCGCAGGCCACGGCGGCCGTGCCGATCGTGCCGAGGCCCGAGCCACGATGCGCGGGATCGACCCAGACGCCCTGGATCTGGCCCACCGCGGACGACTGCGAACCCACCTCCGCCTTGAACACGACCTGTCCGTCCTCGAACCGCGCCCAGGCGCGTCCCGCCGCGATCAGGCTCGCGACGCGGCGCCGGTAACCCGCACCGCCGTCGCCGGTGCGCGGGTCGATGCCGACCTCCTCGATGAACATCGAGATCGCGGCCGGCAGATACACATCCAGTTCGTCGGGCCGCACGGGACGGACCTGCGGGTCGGGCTCGACGAGCGGCTCGCGGTCGAGAACGAGCAGGGGTTGTTCGGCCCTCACCTCGCGGGGAGCGCCCCACACCGATTCGAGCCGCTCCCACATCGGCAGCGCGTACTCGGCGCGACCGACGATGGACGAACACAGTCGCGGCCCGCGACTCGCGCGCTCGGCGAACGCCTGGATGTCGTCCGGACTGCCCAGCAGCGGAATGAGGTTCGCGCCGGAGAAGCACAGCGAGGTCTCGGGGCCTCCGCGGCTCCACATCTCGCCACCGACGGCGCGGCCGTCGAGTCCGTACTCCTCGACGCGGCCGGCCACCATGCACGCGGCCACAGGATCGCGCGCGAGCACCCTGAGCACCGCAGCGGTGTCTCGCCCACCCAACGACCGGACACCCAGAAGCTTGAGCACTCGCTCACCACCCGTCGACAAGCCGATACGAGATCAGGGTGCCATGCCGGGCGGCGGCGTGGAAACCGGCTACCCGGACAGTAGGAAGGCGCCGCCCCGTAGGTCCCATCGGATTCAGCCGACCGACACCACGGGACCGCTGCCGGAAGCGTCGCCCTCCATCTCCTCGGCGATCCGCATCGCTTCCTCGATGAGGGTCTCGACGATCTGAGCCTCGGGCACGGTCTTGATGACCTTGCCCTTGACGAATATCTGTCCCTTGCCGTTTCCGGATGCCACACCGAGATCCGCTTCGCGGGCTTCGCCGGGGCCGTTGACGACACAGCCCATCACCGCCACCCGCAGCGGCACCTCCATCCCCTCGAGGCCCGCCGTGACCTCGTTCGCGAGGGAGTAGACGTCGACCTGGGCGCGTCCGCACGAGGGACACGAGACGATCTCGAGCTTGCGGGGACGCAGATTCAGCGACTGCAGGATCTGGGTACCGACCTTGATCTCCTCGGCGGGCGGTGCCGAGAGGGAGACGCGGATCGTGTCGCCGATGCCCTCGCTCAACAGTGCGCCGAAGGCCACCGCCGACTTGATGGTGCCCTGGAAGGCCGGACCCGCCTCGGTGACGCCCAGATGCAGCGGATAGTCGCACTGGGCGGCGAGCTGCCGGTAGGCCTCGACCATCACGACGGGGTCGTTGTGCTTGACGGAGATCTTGATGTCGCCGAAGCCGTGTTCCTCGAACAGGCTCGCCTCCCACAGGGCGGACTCGACGAGCGCCTCCGGGGTGGCCTTGCCGTACTTGGCGAGGAGCCGGGGGTCGAGGGAGCCGGCGTTGACGCCGATCCGGATGGGGATCCCGGCGTCTCCGGCCGCCTTGGCGACCTCCTTGACGCGACCGTCGAACTCCTTGATGTTGCCGGGATTGACGCGCACGGCCGCGCAACCGGCGTCGATCGCGGCGAAGATGTACCGCGGCTGGAAGTGGATGTCGGCGATCACCGGGATCTTGCTCTTCTTCGCGATGATCGGGAGTGCGTCGGCGTCCTCCTGACGCGGGCACGCGACACGCACGATGTCGCAGCCGGACGCCGTGAGCTCCGCGATCTGCTGGAGGGTGGCGTTCACGTCGTGCGTCTTCGTGGTGGTCATCGACTGCACGGACACCGGATGATCGCTGCCGACGCCGACATTTCCGACCATGAGCTGGCGGGTCTTGCGTCGGGGTGCGAGGACCGCAGGAATTTCGGGCATGCCCAATCCGACGGGGCTGGTCACAGTTCGCCTTCTTTCGTCGCTACTCGGCAAGTCTACCGGCGCAGATCAGAACAGCTTGATGGGGTTGACGATGTCTGCTGTAAGGGTGAGCACCATGTAGGCGCCACCGATGACCACCGCCACATAGGTCAGCGGCAGCAGTTTCATGTAGTCCACGGGAGGGCCGACCGGCAGTCCGCGCAGGCCGCGCAGCCAGTTGCGGGCCTTCTCGTAGATCGCGACGGCCATGTGCCCACCGTCGAGCGGCAGCAACGGGAGGAGGTTGAACGCGCCGAGGAAGAAGTTCAGCTGAGCGAGCAACAACACGAA
Organism: Rhodococcus sp. Chr-9; assembly: GCF_000801125.1. Classification (NCBI taxonomy): domain Bacteria; kingdom Bacillati; phylum Actinomycetota; class Actinomycetes; order Mycobacteriales; family Nocardiaceae; genus Rhodococcus; species Rhodococcus sp. Chr-9. The sequence goes on along the minus strand of NZ_JTIZ01000122.1, from coordinate 263,640 downwards.
CGACTCCCAGATGCCGCGCTCGGCGAACTGGCCGCCGATGACACTGGCGCCCACGACACTGACCGGGGTGTCGACCGCGCGCTCTCCCCCGGTGACGGCCGTCCACAGGTCGGCGACCTTACTCGGCAGGCTCACGAGGGCCTCGGCCGTGCGGACCGCCAGGTAACCGGTGAAGTCGAAGGTCGCGGGGATCGCCGAGAGCGGCGTGTACTCGATGATGCCCGGCTCTCCCCCGACCCCGATCGCACCGACGGTGCGGGAGACGGGTTCGGCGTCGAGCGACTCGCTCTCGTAGACCCAGCGCTGGACCTGCTGGACCGTGACGGGCACGGTGAGGGTCTCGTCACCACGCTCGACGGTGAACGGTACGGTGCCCGACAGGGGCTGCGTGGCCCGGACGAGGTCGTCGAAGGTCTCGACGGACTGCCCGTCCACGGCGACGATCACGTCGCCCGGTTCGATGCCGGCCTGCTCGGCCGGGCCGGGACCCGAGCAGTCGGCCGGGGTGTAGTCGGGCGGCCCGTCCTGGGTCGGCGCGGCACAGCCGACGGTGCCGACCACCGCACGGTTGTCGGTGTTGGGCAGTCCCGCGCTGGCAGCGAGGCCGTAGATGAGCACGATGCCGAGCAGGAAGTTCATCGCGATGCCACCCGACATCACGACGAGACGCTTCCACGTCTTCTGCTTGTACATCGCGCGCTCGACCTCGTCGGGCGCGAGTTCGTCCAGGGCCGTCATGCCGGCGATGTCGCAGAACCCGCCGGCCGGAACCGCTTTGAGACCGTATTCGGTCTCCCCGCGGCGGAAGGCGAACACACGGGGACCGAACCCGATGTAATAGCGCCGGACCTTCATGCCCAGCTTCTGCGCCGTCCACATGTGGCCGGCCTCGTGCAGGGCGATGGAGACGGCGATGCCGAGGGCGAACACCACCACGCCCAGTACGAACATCATGAGTGGCCGATCCTCCTATACGAGTGTGCGCGCCCGGTCGCGGGCCCAGCCGTCGGCGGCGAGCACGTCGTCCACGGTACTGGGTTCGGCGGACCACTCGTGTGCGTCGTTCAGCACGGCCTCGACGGTCTGCACGATCCGCGGGAACGACAGCGTCCCCGCGAGGAATGCCTCGGCGGCGACCTCGTTGGCCGCATTGTAGACGGCGGTGAGGCATCCGCCGCCCACGCCCGCTTGGCGCGCGAGCCGCACGGCGGGGAAGACGTCGTCGTCGAGGGGTTCGAACTCCCAGGTGGACGCGGTCGAGAAGTCGAGTGCCGGGGCGGCGTGCGGGACGCGGTGCGGCCAGCCGAGGGCCAGCGCGATCGGCAGCTTCATCGACGGCGGCGATGCCTGGGCAAGGGTCGATCCGTCGACGAAGGTGACCATCGAGTGCACGATCGACTGCGGGTGCACCGTCACGTCGATCCGGTCGTAGTCCACACCGAAGAGCAGGTGGGTCTCGATGAGTTCGAGTCCCTTGTTGACGAGGGTCGCCGAGTTGAGGGTGTTCATCGGCCCCATCGACCAGGTGGGGTGGGCGCCGGCCTGTTCGGGCGTCACCGATTCGAGGCGATCGGCGGTCCAGCCGCGGAACGGACCGCCCGAGGCGGTGAGCACGAGACGCGCCACCTCGTCGCCGCTGCCGCCACGCAGGCACTGCGCCAGCGCGGAGTGCTCCGAGTCGACGGGCACGATCTGGCCCGGCCCCGCCGCCTTCGTGACGAGCGACCCGCCCGCGACCAGCGACTCCTTGTTCGCCAATGCGAGTCGCGCGCCGGTGTCGAGCGCCGCGAGGGTTGGTTCGAGACCGAGGGAACCGACCAGGGCATTGAGCACGACGTCGGCTTCGACTTCGCGTACGAGTTCGGTGACGGCGGTCGGGCCGCTCCGGACCGGCAGGTCGAGACGTGCGGCAGCGTCAGGGTCGGCCACGGCGACCTCGCGGACGCCGGTCGCGCGGATCTGTTCGGCGAGTAGGTCCGTCTTGCCTCCGCCCGCGGCGAGACCGACGACTTCGAAGTCGTCGGGATTGGCGGCGATCACGTCGAGTGCCTGGGTACCGATGGAACCGGTACTGCCCAGCAGGAGCACCCGGGTGCGGGAAGAAGATCGAGTCTCGGCCACGCGAGCATTGTTCCCCACGCACCTGAACGGTTCCTGAACCGCCCGGCTTCCACCCGTCGGAACGCACCGCACGCATGCCCCGCTTCGTACGACGCGGGGTCGTATGTCACGATAAGCAGCAACAGCAGCATCTGGTGAGCAGGAGGAAACCGTGGCCGGTACCGAGTTGCAGTCCACTCGTGGTGATGTGGCGGCGGAAGTGCCGTCCGCCGAGTGGGGTTGGAGCGGGGAAGCCCCCAGGTTCTTCCGCGTCATGGCCCTGATCGTCGCGGCGTTCCTGCTGCTGATGCTCATCGGCAACCACGAAGGACACGTGGAGAGCCTGTACCTGATCGGCTCGGCGGCCCTGCTCGTGTTCATCGTCGCGCGCGACGCGGTGCGCCGGCGCCGTCTGCGCTAGTTCCACGAACGTTCGGGGCCCGTCCGGAATTCTCCGGACGGGCCCTGTCGTGTATTCGGTGCCGCCTCAGCCTTCGGCGGCGAGCTGCCCGCAGGCTGCCGCGATCTCCTGGCCACGCGTGTCGCGCACGGTGCACGACACGCCCTGGGCCTGCACGCGCCGCACGAACTCACGTTCGACGTCCTTCGGGCTGGCGTCCCACTCGCTGCCCGGTGTGGGGTTCAGTGGGATCAAGTTGACGTGCACGAGCGACCCGAGCGCCTTGTGGAGCTTCTTGCCGAGCATGTCGGCGCGCCACGGCTGGTCGTTGACGTCGCGGATGAGGGCGTACTCGATCGAGACGCGCCGGCCGGTCTTGTCGGCGTAGTATCGCGCCGCCTCGAGAACCTCGGCGACCGACCACCTGTTGTTGACGGGGACGAGGGTGTCGCGCAGTTCGTCGTCCGGGGTGTGCAGCGACACCGCGAGGGTGACGCTCAGACCTTCGTCGGCGAGGCGCCGGATGGCCGGTGCCAGTCCCACGGTGGAGACGGTGACCGAGCGCTGCGACAGGCCGAGCCCTTCGGGGGCAGGTGAGGTGATGCGGCGCACCGCCGCGACCACCCGCTTGTAGTTCGCGAGCGGCTCCCCCATGCCCATGAACACGACGTTCGACAGCCGTCCGGGTCCGCCGGCGACGTCACCGTCGCGCAGCGCCGCAGCAGCCGCACGCACCTGATCGACGATCTCCGCCGTGGACAGGTTCCGGTCGAGGCCGCCCTGGCCTGTCGCGCAGAACGGGCACGCCATGCCGCACCCCGCCTGGCTCGAGATGCACAGCGTGGCGCGGTCGGGATAGCGCATGAGGACGCTCTCGAGAAGGGTGCCGTCGTGCGCGCGCCACAACGTCTTGCGGGTCTCCCCTCCGTCGCACGCGATGTGCTTGACCGCGCTGAGCAGAGGCGGGAACAGCGACTCCCCCACCTTGTCGCGCACGGCGGCGGGAAGATCGGTCATCTTCACCGGATCCGCCTCGAGCCGCCCGTAGTACTGGCGGGCGAGCTGGTCGGCGCGAAAGGCCGGAAGCCCCAGTTCGCGCACCGCATCACGACGCTGATCGGCGTCGAGGTCGGCAAGATGGCGCGGCGGAAGACCGCGCTTGGGTGCATCGAAGACCAGGGGCAGGGAAGAAGCCATAATCACCTATTATCCCATGATCCGGGACGGATGGGTCCGGGCGTCGCTGTGATACTCGCCCCCATTCCTGTGCCGGTGTCACCGCTCGGTCTCCCTCACGCCGAGTCACCCGGGCGCGGAGGGGGAATACGGGAGCATGGACATCATGACCGGTCTCGTCGCTCCCGAAGTCGCACGCTCGTGGTTGCTCGTTCCGGGCCGCTCCCCCGATCTCTTCGACGCCGCCGCCGACTCGCCCGCCGATGCGGTGGTGCTCGACCTCGAGGATGCCGTACCCGCCGCGGCCAAACCCGCCGCTCGCGACGGCATCGTGGCGTGGCTGCGCGAGGGTGGGAAGGCCTGGGTGCGGGTCAACGACGCCACCACGTCGTTCTGGGCCGACGATCTCGCCGCGCTCGCCGGCCTATCGGGCCTGCAGGGCGTCATGCTCGCGAAGGCGGAGAGCGGTCACCAGGTCGAGGCCACCGCCGACCTGCTGCCGGAGGGCACGCGCATCCTCGTGTTGATCGAGTCGGCGATGGGTCTCGAGGCGGCTCCCGAGATCGCCCGCGCGGAGGGCACCTTCCGCCTGGTCTTCGGCAGCGGCGACTTCCGGCGCGACACCGGCATGAGCGACAGCCCGATGGCGATGGCATACGCGAGATCCCGGTTGGTCATCACCAGCCGCGCCGCGCGCCTGCCGGGACCCATCGACGGACCCACACTCAGCGACGACCCCGAGGTCCTCGAACGTGAGGCCGAGCTGACGCGCTCGATGGGGATGACCGGCAAGTTGTGCATGACCGGCGAACGCGCGTCGTACGCGAACGTGGCTCTGAGCCCGAACAGCACGGACGTGGACTGGGCGGAAGGCATCATCGACAAGCTCGGTGAGGACGGGCGCAACGTCCGCGACGGCAGCGACCTGCCGAACCTCGCGAAGGCGAAGAAGATCACCGAGCTGGCGCGGATGTTCGGTATCGGCCGGTAGCGCTGACCGGTCTCAGCTCAGTTCCAGGCCGATGGGTCTGCGGCGCACGTGCAGCCGGTAGCGGACGGTGAGCGTCGTGCCGGGTGTCTCCCGGATCGCCCGGGTCGCGACGCGGGGTGCGAACTCGATGCCGAGCACCCGCTCGAGGGTCGCGCGGTCCGGGAACTCCCACAGCGTGTCGATGCGGCGCAGATCGAATCCCTGCGCCTCGAAGAACGCCTCGACCGCGGCCGGGTCGTAGTACGGGAGGTCGTCGCGCATCCAGTCGCCGTAGGGATGGGCGGTGGCGTCGAGGTCGACGACGGCGAGCGCCCCGCCGGGACGCAGCACCCGCATGGCCTCGAGGATTCCGGCGCCGCACCCGGGGCCGAAGAAGTAGGCGGTGCGGGCGTGGACGAGATCGACCGAGGCGTCAGGCAGCGGCATGTCCGCGGCGGAGCCTTCCGTCACGGTGACCGACGGAAGACCTTTCACGCGGGTGCGGGCCGCGGCGACCAGCGGCGGGTGCGGCTCGATTCCGGTCACCGTGCGTGCGTCGGACGCGAACATCGGAAGGTGGAAACCCGAACCGCACCCGACGTCGACGACGTGGCGGCCGATCCAGTCCGCGGCCTCCCGCAGCGCCGCGTACACGGCGCCGCGGGGGTCCTGCGCGCGGTTCTCCTCCTCGTACACCTCGGGCCAGTGCCAGATGTTGGGGCTGGCGATCACACCACTTCCCGACTTCGGCGCACGAAGCTTCGACGGACGCACCATCGGCCGACTACACGAAGGCCGTGAGGATCAGCCAGGTGACGAAGGCCGACGGCAGGATCGAGTCGAGCCGGTCCATGATGCCGCCGTGACCGGGCAGCAAGGTGCCCATGTCCTTGATACCGAGGTCGCGTTTGACCTGCGACTCGATCAGATCTCCGGCCGTCGCCGTGAACACGAGCACCGCACCGAGGATCACACCGACCCACCACGGGCCGTCGAGCAGAAGCATGACCGTGAGGACGCCGACGGCGACGCACGCCACGAGCGACCCGCCGAATCCCTCCCAGGACTTCTTCGGGCTGATCGCCGGCACCATCGGGTGCTTACCGAAGAGCACGCCCGCTGCGTAGCCACCGATGTCCGACGCCACGCACACGAGCATCAGGCAGAACACGCGCTGCGCGCCCTGATCCTCGAGGACCATGAGGGTCGCGAACGACGCCAGCAGCGGCAACCAGGCGGCGACGAAGACCGCGACAGCGGTATCGCGCAGGTAGTTGCGTGGCTGCGCGACGAGACCGTGGTCGAACAGGCGCCACAGCATCGTCACGACGACCGTGCCCGCGAACGCGCCGAGCACACCCGTTGTGCCGTACGGCCACCCGAGCCAGATCATCGCCTGACCACCGGCCAGCAGCGGCAGTCTGGGGACGAGCACGTCGGCTTCACGCAGACGCTTGGTGACCTCCCAGGTCGCGATGCCGATGGCGATCGCGACGACGGCGAGCCACGCCTTCGGGGCGAACAGCAGGATCCCGATGACGAGCGCACCCAGACCCCCGCCGACCGCGAAGGCGGCCGGCAGGTCGCGTCCCGCCCGTGAGGGTTTCTTCACCGGCTCCGACGCAGGGTCGGGGGCCGGTGCCGGGTCTGCAGGGGTGGCACCGGAGTCGGCTCCGGCACCGAGTGGAAGCTGCGGGTCGGAGGACCCGTCGGCTCGACCCACTGTCAGACCTCCATCAGTTCGGCTTCCTTGTGCTTGATCAACTCGTCGATCTGACCGACGTACTTGGCGGTCGTCTTGTCGAGTTCCTTCTCGGCGCGGTTCACATCGTCCTCGCCGGCCTCGCCCTCCTTCTGGATGCGGCCGAGTTCCTCCATCGCCTTGCGGCGGACGTTGCGCACGGCGACCTTGGCGTCCTCGCCCTTGGCCTTTGCCTGCTTGACGAGTTCGCGGCGACGCTCCTCGGTGAGCTGCGGGACCGAGATGCGGATGATGTTGCCGTCGTTGGTGGGATTGACACCGAGATCGGAGTTGCGGATGGCGGTCTCGATCGCGTTCAGCTGCGAGGCCTCGTACGGCTTGACGATGACCATGCGCGCCTCGGGAACATTGATGCTGGCGATCTGCGTGATCGGCGTGGGAGCCCCGTAGTAGTCGACGACGATGCGGTTGAACATGCCCGGGTTCGCGCGACCGGTCCGGATGCCACCCAGATCGTCCCGGGCCACCGTGACGGCCTTCTCCATCTTCTCTTCTGCTTCGAAGAGGGCTTCATCGATCACGGCAGTTCCTCCATGTTCCGTTGTCCGTTCATGACCGTACGAGTGTTCCGATCTTCTCACCGGCGATGGCTCGGGCGATATTGCCCTTGGTCAGCAGATTGAAGACCATGATCGGCATGGCGTTGTCCATGCACAGGCTGAAGGCGGTCGCGTCGGCGACCTTGAGGCCCTGTTCGATGACCTCGCGATGGGTGATCTCCTCGAACAGCACCGCATCCGGGTTCGTGCGGGGATCGTCGGAATAGACACCGTCCACGGCCTTCGCCATGAGGACGACCTCGGCGCCGATCTCGAGTGCGCGCTGCGCGGCGGTGGTGTCGGTGGAGAAGTACGGCATGCCCATGCCGGCACCGAAGATGACCACACGCCCCTTCTCGAGGTGGCGGCGCGCACGCAGCGGCAGGTAGGGCTCGGCGACCTGCCCCATCGTGATGGCGGTCTGGACGCGGGTGTCGATGCCTTCCTTCTCCAGGAAGTCCTGCAGCGCAAGGGAGTTCATGACCGTGCCGAGCATGCCCATGTAGTCGGATCGCGCGCGTTCGAGACCGCGCTGCTGGAGTTCGGCGCCGCGGAAGAAGTTGCCGCCACCGATCACGACCGCGACCTCGGCGCCACCGCGCACGACCTCCGCGATCTGCTGGGCCACCGTCGTCACCACGTCCGGGTCGAGTCCGACCTTGCCGCCGCCGAACATCTCGCCGCCGAGCTTGAGCAGTACCCGGCGGAATCCGGGCCGATCGTGGGCGTGGTCGGACATGACTCTCCTCTGGTTGCGCATGAATCGGCCCTTATCATCCTGCCTCATCCGCTCGCGGGAACCGAGATCGGGCGGATAGACACGCCACACCTGTCACCGCGCAGCACGCGCGGGCGCCTCCGGGCCCCGAGGCGGCGTGGCCCGACACACCTCGACCCCGCCGGTAGCAGCACCGACGGGGTCGTGGAGTGGAAGAACTAGCTGGCGCCGACCTCGAAACGCACGAAGCGGACGACGTTCGCGCCGGCCTCGTCGAGGATCGCCTTGACGGTCTTCTTCGAGTCCGTCACGGACGCCTGCTCGAGCAGGACGACATCCTTGAAGTAGCCGTTGACGCGGCCTTCGACGATCTTCGGCAGAGCCTGCTCCGGCTTGCCCTCGGCCTTGGCGGTCTCCTCGGCGATACGACGCTCGTTGGCGACGATGTCCTCGGGAACCTCGTCACGGGTGACGTACTTGGCCTTCAGAGCGGCGATCTGCATGGCGGCAGCGCGAGCGGCCTCTGCAGCAGCGTCGCCCTCACCGGTGTACTCGACGAGCACGCCGACGGACGGCGGCAGGTCGGAAGCACGCTTGTGCAGGTAGACGGCGGTCTGACCGTCGAAAGCGGCAACGCGACGCAGCTCGAGCTTCTCGCCGATCTTCGCGGACAGCTCCTGGACGAGGGCGTCGACGGTCTTGCCGTCGGCCTCGACGGCCTTGAGCGCCTCGACGTCGTTCGCGCGGGCCTGTGCGGCAGCGGTGACGACCTTGTCGGCGAGAGCCTGGAACTCGTCGTTCTTGGCGACGAAGTCGGTCTCGGAGTTCAGCTCGACGAGAACGCCGTCCTTGGCGACGACGAGGCCTTCGGCGGTGGAGCGCTCGGCGCGCTTGCCCACGTCCTTGGCACCCTTGATGCGCAGCTGCTCGACGGCCTTGTCGAAGTCGCCGTCGTTGTCGGCGAGAGCGTTCTTGCAGTCCAGCATTCCGGAGCCGGTGAGCTCACGGAGACGCTTGACGTCGGCGGCGGTGTAGTTCGCCATGGAAGCGAGCCTCCTGTGTCTGTGGTGGAAAAGTCTCTGGGGGCGGCCCTGTCGCGCGGATGAGCTCGGGCCGCGATGCGACGGCCCCGACCCGGATCTCTCGATCGGAAGGTCGGGGCCGGGCAACGAATCAGGCCTCGGGGGCCGCGTCTGCTGCGGGGGCTACGTCCGCTGCGGGCGCCTCGGCGTCGGCGGCGGGGGTGGCCTGCGCGAGCAGCTCCTGCTCCCACTCGGCGAGAGGCTCGGCACCGGCCTCGGGCTTGGCCTCCGCGTCGCTGCTCTTGCCGGCGCGGGCCTGCAGGCCCTCGGCGACAGCGGAAGCGACGACCTTGGTCAGCAACGCCGCGGAACGGATCGCGTCGTCGTTGCCCGGGATCGGGTAGTCGACGAGGTCCGGATCACAGTTGGTGTCGAGGATGGCGATGACCGGGATGTTCAGCTTGCGGGCCTCACCGACGGCGATGTGCTCCTTGTTGGTGTCGACGACCCAGATCGCCGACGGAACCTTCGCCATGTCGCGGATGCCGCCGAGGGTGCGCTCCAGCTTGTTCTTCTCACGCGTGAGCATGAGGATTTCCTTCTTGGTGCGTCCCTCGAAGCCGCCGGTCTGCTCCATCGACTCGAGCTCCTTCAGGCGCTGCAGGCGCTTGTGAACGGTCGAGAAGTTGGTGAGCATGCCGCCGAGCCAGCGCTGGTTCACGTAGGGCATGCCCACGCGGGTGGCCTCTTCGGCGATGGATTCCTGAGCCTGCTTCTTGGTGCCGACGAACAGCACGGTTCCACCGTGAGCGACGGTCTCCTTGACGAACTCGTACGCCTTGTCGATGTACGTCAGGGTCTGCTGCAGGTCGATGATGTAGATGCCGTTGCGGTCGGTGAAGATGAACCGCTTCATCTTCGGGTTCCAGCGACGGGTCTGGTGTCCGAAGTGGGCGCCGCTGTCGAGCAGCTGCCGCATAGTCACAACAGGCATGCCTGTTTCTCTCTTTCGTGTCGGTTTCCGCGGTGGATCTTCCGATCCCCGCCCTGGCGCCCACATGCCCGTCGAACCCTTGCGGGACCGGCCGACGGCCATTTCCGATGCGGCCCGAAGAAACGGGTCGGCATCGATGCGCGGACGCGCGAAGTCGATCTGCGTATACAGACCGCCCGACAAGTGTACGCGGAGCAGGCGCGGATCCCTAACCGGGAGTCACCGGACCTGTGGACGGATCCGGAGTTGTCCACAGATCGCGTCGCCCCCCTGGTGCGCAGCGACTCCGATTCACGAGGCTGGCGGGCATGCTCCTCACCGCTCCCCTCCGGTCGCTCGCCGTCGTGATCGCCGCGGTCGTCGTACTCACCGCTGCGCCGGGACCCGGATCGGCCGACGCCGGACGGTTCGTGTGGCCGCTCGATCCCCGGCCGGTCGTGAGCCGGCAGTTCGACCCGCCCGAGCAGAACTGGCTCCCCGGTCACCGCGGTGTCGACCTCGACGCACACGTGGGGCAGACCGTCGTGGCCGCCGGTGACGGCGTCGTCGCGTTCGCCGGTGTCGTGGCCGGGAAGCCTGTGGTCTCCGTTGATCACGAGGGCGGGCTGCGCACCACCTACGAGCCGGTGGAGGCGGCGGTCGCCGCGGGTCGCCGGGTGACGAGGGGCGATCCCATCGGCACCGTCGTCGCCGGTCACGATGGCTGCGCCTCCCCCGCATGCCTGCACTGGGGACTCCGACGCGGCCGCGACGACTATCTCGACCCGCTGCCCCTCGTCGAGCGCCCGGTGATCCGCCTGCTGCCGGTATGAGACGTCCCGGGGCCCGTGCGCCCCGCCTGGCGCACGGCGTGTCGACCCGACTAGCGCCCCGCGTGTCGACCCGACTAGCGCCCCGCGTGTCGACCCGACAGTGCAGGGAAGTCGTCGGCGACCATCGCGGCGAGTTCGACGAACGCCGTGCGTGTCGCGGGGCGGAGGCGTTCGAGATCGATCTCGGCTCCCTCGGCGAGATGCTCGTCGAAGGGCAGCACCTTCACCGCCCGGCACCGCGCGAGGAAATGCGCGGTCAGCGCGTCCATGTCGATGCTCGCCGCACCCGGGCGCGGCGAGCTGATCACCACGACCGTGCGTTCGACCAGGTCGGAGTAGCCGTGCGCCTGCAGCCAGTCGAGGGTCGCCGCCGCACTGCGGGCCGCGTCGACCGCAGGTGAGGCGACGAGGACGAGGGTGTTCGCCAGGTCCAGCACGCCCCGCATAACCGATTGCATGATCCCGGTCCCGCAGTCGGTGAGGATCACGTTGTAGTAGACCTGCAGAATGCCGACGACGCGGCGGTAGTCCTCCTCGCTGAACGCTTGGGAGGCAGCGGGATCGCGTTCGCTCGCGAGCACTTCGAGCCGGCTCGGCGCCTGGGAGGTGTGGGCACGCACGTCCGAGTACCGGCGGATGTTCGACGCGTTCGCGAGCAGGTCCCGCACCGTCGAGGTGGTCTGCTGCGGAGTTCTCTGCCCGAGGGTGCCGAAGTCCGGATTCGCGTCGACGGCGATGACGCAGTCGCCGCGCAGCGACGCGAACGTCGACCCGAGCCCGACGGTCGTGGTGGTCTTTCCCACCCCGCCCTTCAGCNCCGCGATCCGGTAGTCGCCCGGGATCGGCTGGCGGATCCGGGCGACGAGCTCCTCGCGGCGCTCACTGCCTCCTCCGTCGAGCCTGCCGCCGGTCAGCCGGTCGACCCGCTCCCGCCACCGCCGCGTGGAACGTCGTGACCTGCGGACGAGCACTCCCGACGCGAGGTCGACATTCGACGGCTGATGGTCGAACCGCTGGGCCTCGTGTTGCAGGTCGTCGACCGGAGCGTCCGTTCGCGCCGGTAGCGGGCCCGAGACCTCGGGTTCGACCGGTCCAAGAGCGACCTCCGTAGTCTCCGGGCCCGACACCTCAGGTGCAGGTGCAGGTGCCACAGTGTCGGGCTGCGTCTCCATGGCTTCGGGTGCCGCTTCCGAGAAGACGGGCTCAGGCTCGGGTTCGGTCACGGCTTCCGGAACCACCGCATCGGTCGCTGCCGAGACCGCCGCCTCGGGCTCCGACGATGGGAGCACCGGATTCTCGGGTCGCGCCGGTTTGTGCGCGACGAGCGGTTCGGACGCCTCCGGCTCCGGGTCGTCTGCGCTGATCCGGGGCCGCAACGCCATGCCGAGAGGCACGGAGGCCGTCATCTCGATCGGAGCGGAGGCAGTGGGCGGAATCGCACCGTCGCCAGGCGAAGTGGAGGAGCCGAGCGTCTCGGCGACTCTGGCCGCGCGGCGGAGGCCGCGGCGCGCGTGGTCGGTTCCGGATTCCGGTGGGTCCTGCAGCCAGGCGGGCACGGCAGGACCCGGTTCGTTGCGTCTCATCTGTTCCCCCGATTCGATGGTGCCGGCGCACGCTATCAAACCGGGACGGCTTCTCGGGCAGGCCGATCAGGCGCGGGGATGAGCCTGATCGTGCGCGGCGCGCAGACGCGCCACCGACACGTGGGTGTAGAGCTGCGTGGTGGCCAGACTCGAATGGCCCAGCACCTCCTGGACCACGCGCAGGTCCGCTCCCCCTTCGAGCAGGTGCGTCGCAGCACTGTGCCGCAGGCCGTGCGGTGCGAGGTCGGGTGCGCCCGGCACCGACGAGACGGCGTCGTGCACCACAGACCGGACCTGCCGCTGATCGATCCGGCCACCACGCTTGCCCAGCAGCAGCGCCGCACCCGACGACGGTCGTGCGAGATGCGGGCGTCCGTGACGCAGCCACGCGTCGAGCGCCTCTGCCGCGGGACCTCCGTAGGGAACGATCCGTTCCTTGTCGCCCTTGCCGAGAACCCGGACGACCCGCCGCTCGGCGTCGACGTCGTCGATGTCGACCGCGCACAGCTCACCGACCCGGATTCCGGTGGCATAGAGCAGCTCGACGATCACCCGGTCACGCAGTGCGACGGGATCGAGTTCACGCGCACCGGATTTCGCGGCCTCCATGATCTCCAGTGCCTGGTCGTCGCGGAGCACGGCGGGCAGGGAGCGGTGCGGACGTGGCGAGACCAGACGCGTCGCCGGATCGGCGTCGAGTCGGCGGGTGCGTACGAGCCATGCCGTGAAGACGCGTGCCGACGAGGTGCGCCGCGCGAGCGTGGTGCGGGCCGCTCCCGCCGCCACCATCCCGGCGAGCCAGGATCGCAGCAGATCGAGGTCGAGGTCGGTGATGCGCGCATCGGGATTCCGGTCGGCGAGGTGCTGCAACAGCGAACGGATGTCGGCGCGATAGGCGCGGATCGTGTGTTCCGAGCGGTTGCCTTCGAGGCGGAGGTGGTCGACGAAGTCCTCGAGGTGCACGTCCAGCGTCGCGGGGAGCATGTCGGATTCCTTGCCTCGCATGGGTCTACCGTGCGGCACGACCGCCTCGGGTGCAACGGCCCGCGCCGACTAAGGTGCTTTCGTGAACAAGACGATCCCGGTACCGATGTTGTGCGCCCTGGCGTTGCTGTCGGCGATCGCGCCGCTCGCCACGGACATGTACCTCCCGGGACTTCCCGTCATGGCGGAGAGCCTGGGCAGTTCGACCGTCGGCGTCCAGCTCACACTCACGACGTTCATGGCGGGTCTCGGACTCGGCCAGCTGCTCGTGGGTCCCCTGTCGGACGGCTGGGGCCGTCGACGGCTGATCCTCGCCGGCACGATCGTCCTGGCGGTGAGCAGCGCGATCTGCGCGATGGCACCCACCGTCGAGATCCTGATCGCTGCGCGTCTGGTCCAGGGCTTCAGCGGCGGCACCGGCATCGTCCTCGCCCGGGCGGTCATCGCCGACCGGGCGCGAGGCAATCAGGCCGCCAAGCTGTTCAGCCTGATGATGATCATCGGTGGCATCGCGCCCGTCGCCGCTCCTCTGCTCGGTGGTGTGCTGCTTGGACCGATCGGATGGCGCGGCATCTTCTGGGTGCTCACGGGCCTGGCCGTCCTGATGGCCGTCGGCGCCTTCGCGTTCGTCCCGGAGACCCTGCCGCCGGAGGAGCGGCACGGCGGCGGTCTGAAGACGATGGCCGGCAACTTCGGGTACGTCCTCCGGCAGCGACGCTTCGTGGGTTACGCCGCCGCGATGGCCCTGGGCTTCGGCGCGATGTTCTCGTACATCTCGGCCTCGCCGTTCGTCACCCAGAACATCCTCGGTCTGAGCCCCGGCCAGTTCTCGATGGTGTTCGCCGTGAACTCGGCCGGTCTCGTGCTGGCCAATGCCGTCAACACCCGCCTCATCGGCCGGTTCGAGGTGCGGACACTGCTGCTCTTCGGTGTGACCACCATGTTCACGGCGGGCGCCCTGCTGTTGCTGACGATGGTCGTCGTCGGCTACGTCGCGGCGCTGATCCTGCCGCTGCTGTTCGTCGCGATCAGCATGATGGGCCTGACGCTGGGCAACGCCACCGCGCTGGCCCAGTCGCAGGTCCCGAAGGCGGCCGGTACGGGCTCCGCCGTGATCGGCGCCTCCCAGTTCGGTCTCGCCGCCGTGGTCTCCCCCCTCGTCGGGCTCGGCGGCGAAGGCACAGGTATCCCGATGGCCGTCGCCATCGTCGTGTGCTCGGGACTCGCGCTCACCTCCGCTGCGGTGCTGGCGCGTGACTCGGCCGCGGTGCCGGCGCGCGAGTCCTCGAGCTGACGCGAACCGCCGCCGTCAGTTGCTCTCGACGGCCGCCAGTTCGCTCTTCCATACGCGGAAGCCCTCCTCGGTGCGTCCGCGACGCCAGTAACCCGAGATCGACGCGCGTGCCGGCGGTACGGCCCGTTCCTTCCGCAGGTACGGCCGGAGGTGCTTCATGACGGCCTCGGCCTCACCGTGCACGAAGACCTGCACGTCGCCGCCCGGCCAGGGCAGGGCCTTCACCGCTGCGACGAGCGGCGAGTTGCCGTCGATCAGGTCGGCACCGGCGTCACCGGCCGCGACACCGCGATGGAGCCACGTGATGTCCACACCCGCCGGCGCGTCGAGTTTCAGTTCGTCGCCTGGACCGATGACCTCCAGGAAGACCGCGCCCCGCGCGTCGGCGGGCAGGTCCTCGAGCGCAGTCGCGATCGCAGGGATCGCGGTCTCGTCGCCGGCGAGCAGATGGAAGTCGGCGGAGCGATCGGGCCGGTATCCCGCGCCGGGTCCCCGCACCACGACCTGCGTGCCCGGTTGCACCGAGCGAGCCCACGGCCCCGCGACACCCTCGTCGCCGTGCACGACGAAGTCGATCCAGATCTCCCCGGCGTCCGGGTCCACGCGCCGGACGGTGTAGGTGCGGACGACCGTCTCGTCCCCCGCGGGCAGCTCGATCTTCACGTAGCTGTCGGTCTCCGCACGGGCCTGGAACTCGCCGAAGCCGTCTCCGCCGAGCACCACGCGGACGAAGTGCTCGCCGATCGCCTCGGTCCGCAGAACCGTGAGTGTCGTCCCCATGGGCGCTTTCCGTGCCACCGAACCTCCTATTAGGGTTACCTATCTCGCGTCACCGTACTCTGTCGCGGGGTGCGGCGGGGAGGTCACGATCGGCGAGGCTCTAGGCTCGAGAACATGAGCACCACCGCGGCCGACATCGCCACATGGATGACCGACATCATCACCACCGAACGCAGGGTCACCCAGACCGACATGGTCGACGCGATCGAGGCCAAGTTCGGCTCCGAGTGGATCTACGTGAACGACAACGGCCACCCCTCGATCGACCGCGCCGTCCTCAAGGAGTTCCGCAAGGCCCACCGCGGTGCCGTGAAATGGGACCGCGAGGACCGCGCTTGGTACGTCGAGGACGAGCCGACCGCCGACACCTCGGCCGAGTAGGCGGTCCTCCTCCGAATTCACCCTCGCGCGTCCCCGCGAAACGTCTCGGAGTCTGTGAACATACGGTCACGACTCCTTCGCGCGACCGTCTCCGGCACCGCCGGGCGGATCGGCGCGTCGGCGGCAGGTCGGAGGGCGCCGGGTGGACATCGAGAACGTGCGGGAACCTACCGTTCCCGCTCGCGAACTGGCGACGATCTGTGTGCTGGCGATCGTGGCCGGCGCCGTCATCGGCGTCGTCGGCGGGGCCTTCCGCTGGTGCCTGGAACGGCTCGAGCGATGGCGGATCCACACCGCGGAGTGGGCGCACGAACTTCCCGGTCCGGGATGGCTCGTGCCGGTGGGAATCACGATCCTTGGCGCTCTGCTCGCAGCGCTGATCGTCCGGATGGTCCCCCTCGCCTCGGGTAGCGGAATCCAGCACGTCGAAGCCGTCGACCGCGGGCAGGCCGAGCCCCCACCTCTGTCGGTGCTGCCCTCCAGATTCGTCGGGGCGCTCCTGTCGATCGGGTCGGGTCTCGTCCTGGGACGGGAGGGCCCGATCGTGCACATGGGTGCCGCGGTGGGCGCCGAGACCGCACGCTGCGCCCGGCGTCCCGAGCACGAACGTCTGCTGCAGACCTCGGTGTCCGGTGCCGGACTCGCGGTCGCGTTCAATGCCCCGATCGGCGGTGCGCTGTTCGTCTTCGAGGAGGTCACCGGCAGCTTCCGTTTCCGCACGGTCGTACCCGTCGTCCTGTCGGTGGCCGCCGCGGTGGTGTGCTCGCGGACGATCGTCGGCGACACCCCCGACTTCGCCGTGGACCCCATCGCTCCCCCGTCGATCGTCCTGCTGCCCGTGTTCGTGGTGTTCGGTCTGCTCACCGGACTGCTCGGCGCGGCCTACAACCGGATGGTCCTGGGCTCGCTGAGCGTGGTGGAGTCGGTCCGGTCGCTCTCCCCGGTGATGAAGGCTGCAATCATCGGCGGACTCGTCGGGTTGTTGTCCGTGGTCGCACCGTGGGCCGGCGGTGGCGGCGACTCCCTCGTCCAGCACGTGGTGAGCGGTGGTGCGCTCGCACTGCCGGTGGTCGCCTGGTACGTCCTGCTGCGGTTCGTCGCCGGCCCGCTGTCGTACGCGGCCGGGACACCGGGCGGACTGTTCGCGCCGCTCCTCGCACTGGGCGCTCTCTGGGGTCTGTTGTGCGCCGGGATCTGTACCGCGATCGTCCCCGGGATCGGGTCGTCCCTGGCCGTGCCGATGGCCATCGCGGGGATGGCCGCTCTCTTCGGCGCGTCGGTGCGGGCCCCGATCACCTGAGTCGTCCTCGTCGTAGAGATGACCGCGGCGACGGGAGTGACGGTCCCGATGCTCGCCGCGACGATCTGCGCCGTCGTCGTGGCGTATTCCACGCGGGTCCCGCCCATCTACGACAGCCTGCGCGACCGCATGTTCGGCACCCCTCCCGACCGGGGGTAGACCGCCCCGGGCGTCGATCCGCCGTCACGTCCGCCGCCACCCTCCGTCCGTCACCACCACCAGACCGTCGAGTTCGAGCAGGGGCAGCGCCGCCCGCACCCGCTCGATCGGCAGCCCCGCGGACTCGGCCACCATCGCCGGATCACAGACATCCGACGCCGGAAGCGCCTCGTAGACCAGGGCCATGTCGCCCGACAATCCGTCCAGGTCGCGGCGGAACAGGCCGTCGAGGTCGTCGTCCCCGCCCGCCAGCAGCGGACCGCACTCCTCGACGACGTCGCGCGCCGCGCCCACCAGACGCGCCTCGCCCTCCCTGATCATGCGGTGACAGCCCTGCGAGGCCGCCGAGGTCACCGGTCCGGGCACCGCCATGACAGGCCGCCCGAGTCGTCGCGCCCACGCCGCGGTGTTGCGCGCCCCGCTGCGCCAGCCCGCCTCGACGACGACCGTGCCGGCGGACAACCCCGCGATCAGCCGGTTGCGGGCGAGGAACCGGTACCGCGCCGGAGTCGTGCCCGGGGGATACTCGCTCACCACCAGACCCGATTCGGAGATCCGCCGCAACATCGTCGCGTGTGCCGCCGGATACGCCCGGTCGACACCGCAGGCCAGGATCGCGACGGTGGTGCCACCCACCCCGAGCGCCGCGCGGTGTGCGGCCGCGTCGACGCCGAAGGCCGCGCCGGACACGACCGTCCATCCGTCGGCGGCGAGATCCCCGGCGATCTCGGCGGTGACGTGCTCCCCGTAACCGCTCGCGGCGCGGGTCCCGACGATGCCGATCGCGCGTTCGGCGAGGTCGTCGATCCGCCGGCTCCCCCACACCCACAGCGCGAGGGGTGGCCCTTCGGCGTCGGTCGCGGTGTCGAGAGTGCCGAAGCCGAGCATCTGCCAGGCAGGCCATTCGTCGTCGTCGGGCGTGACCAGTCGCCCGCCGGCCCGTCCCAAACGATCGAGATCCCGTGCCGCGGTATCGAGGTGTGCCCGCACCGAGTACCGCGACGTGAGTTCGTCGAGGCCCCCACCCGACCGGATGGCGGCTGCCACCTCGAGTACACCCTCCGCTTCCACTGCCGCCGACAACGAACGCGACGCACCCTGTGCGACGGTCGACAGATAGGCCCAGGCCAGGCGCCGTTCGTCGCCGTGCCCGCTCATGCGACACCCCGATCCCGGAAGTCGAGTGCGGCAGCGACGTGCGTCGCCGTCGGCGAATCAGAACCGTCGAGGTCGCTCAGCGTCCACGCGACCCGCAGTGCCCGATCCGCTCCTCGCGCGGTGATGGCGCCCTTGCGCAGCGCCCATTCGACGGGTTCGAGCGCAGCACGTGGAAGACGGAACTTCTGCCGCAGAGCCGGCCCGGGCACCTCGGCGTTGGTGGCCCAGCCGTGCTCGGCCCACCGCTCGCGTGCCGCGGCTCTCGCCCGGGCGACGCGCGCCCGTACGTCGTCGGTGCTCTCGCCGGTCTCCCCCATCAACGCGCTGGTCGCGACGGCTTGCATCCGGACCCGCAGGTCGACGCGGTCGAGGAGCGGGCCCGACAGACGCCCCAGATAGCGGCGACGTGCGGTCGGCGCACACACGCAGTCGGCGTCGCGTGGTGGTGCGCACGGGCACGGGTTGGCGGCGAGGATCAGCTGGAAGCGGGCCGGATATCGCGCGACACCGTCCCGGCGGGCGATGCGCACCTCCCCGTCCTCGAGCGGCGTCCGCAGCGCTTCGAGTGTCTTCGTCCCCATCTCGGCGACCTCGTCGAGGAACAGCACGCCACGGTGTGCCCGGCTCACCGCGCCGGGTTTCGCCATGCCGGTACCGCCTCCGATCAGCGAACTCACCGACGCCGTGTGATGGGGCGCGATGAAGGGCGGTTCCGTCACGAGCGGCCGGTCGCTGGTGAGGGTGCCCGCCACCGAATGGATGGCCGTCACCTCGAGGGCGTGACTTTCGTCCAGGTCCGGCAGGATCCCCGGAAGTCGCTGCGCGAGCATTGTTTTCCCGATTCCCGGCGGGCCGGTCAACATCAGGTGGTGCGCGCCGGCCGCAGCGACCTCGATCGCGCGACGCGCTTCGTGCTGGCCGACCACTTCGCTGAGATCGCCGCGCACCGCCCGCGGTGGCAGCGCGCGCGGATCGGGCCGTTCGAGCGGACCGTCGCCCTGGAGCCAGAGCACCAACTCGCGCAGTGTCTCGGCGCCGTAGACGTCGATGCCGTCGACGAGCGCCGCTTCGGTCATCGTCGCGGTCGGCACCACCACGCGCGACCAGCCGTGTTTCTTCGCCGTGAGCACGGCGGGCAGCACACCGCGCACCGGCCTGACGCGCCCGTCGAGCGCGAGTTCGCCGAGCAGCACCGTCCGGGAGACGGCCTCGGTCGGCACGACATCCGCTGCGTCGAGCACCGCGCACGCCAGTCCGAGATCGTAGACACTGCCGACCTTCGGCAGCGTGGCCGGCGACAGTGCGAGCACGACCTTCGAATCCGGCCACTTGGCACCGGAATTCGACACGGCGGCGCGCACCCGGTCGCGCGACTCCTGGAGCGCGGTGTCGGGCAGCCCGACCATCGTCACGCCCGGCAGACCTCGCCCGATGTCGGCTTCGATCTCGACGACCTGCCCGTCGATCCCGGAGACGGCGACCGACCAGGCACGGCCGAGCGCCATCAGAGGACCTGCTTGCGATGGGTGATCTCCGGGGCGTGTCCCCGCGCGAGCAGGACGGTGACCACATCGACGCGGATGTGCGACCAGCGGCGCGTCTGCTCGGACAACCACTGTCCGGCGAGGCGACGGATCCGTTCGGCCTTCGCGGGCGTCACCGCCTCGGCGGGGGTGCCGTAGCCGGTGCCGGTGCGGGTCTTGACCTCGACGAAGACGACGGACGCGCCGTCCTGTGCGATGAGATCGAGTTCGCCGTATCGGCTGCGCCAGTTCCGTTCGAGCACGACCATGCCGGTCGACTCGAGGTATTCGGCGGCAAGATCCTCGCCTCGCGCGCCCAGATCCCGGTTGTGTGATGTCCGATTGGTCCCCTGCATGCCCCCACTGTGGAGGACCGGGGCACGCGGAATCGGGGTCCGAGCACGAAGATCGGGGAAACTGTGGATGAGTGCGGTGCCTGTGCACAACGGCGGGCGACGAGCCACGGAGAACGGCTCGGTGTCGGCGCCCCGGCTAGGATGCGGCCGCTGTGCGCAGGGTCATCCCCGAGGGCGTCAGCCCAGCTTGTCGGGCAGTCTCAGTTCGGGCTTGTCGAGCTCTTCGATGTTGACGTCCTTGAAGGTGATGACACGGACGTGCTTGACGAAGCGGGCGGGACGGTACATGTCCCACACCCAGGCGTCGGACATGCGCACTTCGAAGTACACTTCGCCGTTGGCGTTGTGCGGCAGCAATTCCACCGCGTTCGCCAGGTAGAACCGGCGTTCGGTCTCCACGACGTACGCGAACTGACCGACGATGTCCCGGTACTCCCTGTACAGCGAGAGTTCCATCTCGGTTTCGTACTTCTCGAGATCCTCGGCACTCATCGGTCTCGGTGTCCTCCCAGTCTGGTGTGTCCTGCAATCATCCCGCATCCGCCTCGTCGGTGAACAATCGACGCCCCAGGTCGTCTGCATACGATCGACGAACCAGGTCGTCGGCGAACAGCCGACGTCGCACTGCGGGCACTCCGCACACCGAGCGCACATTGGCCCACGACCGCCGGTGCTGCGGCGACGGGCCGTGCTCGGCCAACGCCGCCATGTGCGTCGGAGTGCTGTAGCCCTTGTGTACTGCGAAACCGTACTCCGGTAGCTCGCCGTCGAGGTCGACCATCATGCGATCGCGTGTAACCTTCGCGAGCACGCTGGCCGCCGCGATGCACGCGGCCGCCGCGTCGCCGCCGATCACGGGCAGCGACGGCGCGGGCAGTCCGGGCACCCGGAAGCCGTCGGTCAGCACGTAACCGGGCGGAGTCGACAGACCTGCCACCGCGCGTCGCATGCCTTCGATGTTGGCGACGTGGATGCCGATCGCGTCGACCTCCTCCGCGGGGATCACCACCACGCTCCACGCCCGGGCGCGTCGCACGATCACCGAGTACAACTCCTCGCGGATGCGTTCGGTGAGCTTCTTCGAATCGTCGAGCCGGTCGAGCGACGCGTGCGGCCGGTCGCCGAGCACGCACGCGGCGACGACGAGCGGCCCGGCGCAGGCACCGCGGCCGGCTTCGTCGACCCCCGCGACCGGACCGAGACCGCACCGCGCGAGCGCGGACTCCATGGTGCGCAGTCCGGAGGAGCGACGGATCACGGGTCGAGGTGGCCAGGCAGTCACGAGGGAAGGATCTCCGGTGAGTCGATGAGGCCCCATCGGCCGGGAGGCAGCACGATGAAGCGGGCTTTTCCGATGACATTGTCCAGCGGGATAGAGCCCTGGTGCTCGTCCCCGACGTGGTAGCGCGAGTCGGCCGAGTTACTGCGGTTGTCGCCCATCACCCAGACGTGGTCCTCGGGCACGGTGACGGGCCCGAAGCAACGCCCGGAGGGGACTTCGGTCTCGCAGGTGACGACACCCGGGGTGAACGGGAAGTCCATGGTCACGTACGGCTCGTCGAGCGGGACACCGTCGACGAGGACGCGGCCCTGGTCGTCGCAGCATTCCACCGTCTGCCCGCCGGTCGCGATCACGCGCTTGACGAGGTCGTTCTCGTCCGGCGGCACGACGCCGACGAGCGAACCGATCTCCTGCAGTCCCCGCACGACGACGTTGTCGGAACGGGTCGAGGTGTAGCCGGCCGACCACGAGTCGGGGCCTTCGAAGACGATGACGTCGCCGGGACGGGGGTCGGTGAAGCGGTATCCCACCTTCTCGACGACGATGCGGTCGCCGGTGCAGCCCGGGCAGCCGTGCAGTGTCGGCTCCATCGACTCCGAGGGGATGAGATAGA
Source organism: Rhodococcus sp. Chr-9 (assembly GCF_000801125.1). Classification (NCBI taxonomy): domain Bacteria; kingdom Bacillati; phylum Actinomycetota; class Actinomycetes; order Mycobacteriales; family Nocardiaceae; genus Rhodococcus; species Rhodococcus sp. Chr-9. Next base: position 241,734 of record NZ_JTIZ01000122.1, on the reverse strand, counting down.
CCCGCGCCACGAAGGTCTGCAGCAGGAAGCTCAGGGCCAGTGCGACGACGACCAGGATCGGCAGTTCACGCCAGAACGACTTCTGCTTCTTCGCCTTCGGGGCGGTGTCCTTCGCTGCGGGGTCCTCGCGCCGGTGGTGTGCACCGTCGGCTCGATCGCTCCGAGCCGAACCTCGAACATCGTTGCGGTTCACATCCGGTCGAGCCGGATCGTGCGGGGAATCTGCCACCTCGACAGACTAGCGTCTGCGGCACGGCGGCCCGCCGAGGACGACCGTCGACCGGACGGGAGAGGGACAGACCGCTGCCCACAACGACGACGACCCGGCCGGGACGGAAGTCCGGGCCGGGTCGTCGGATGCTGTATCGGGTGGCTCGGGAGCCGTGCCGAGCAGCCCGAGGGGCTGGTCAGCGGCCGAAGATCAGCGCTTCTCCTTGATCTTGGCAGCCTTGCCGCGCAGCTCACGCAGGTAGTAGAGCTTCGCGCGACGGACGTCGCCACGGGTCAGCACGTCGATCTTGGCGAGGTTGGGGCTGTGGACCGGGAAGGTGCGCTCCACGCCGACGCCGAAGGAAACCTTGCGGACGGTGAAGGTCTCGCGGATGCCGCCGCCCTGGCGCCGGATCACGACGCCCTTGAAGACCTGCACACGCTCCTTGCTGCCCTCGATGACCTTGACGTGCACGTCGAGAGTGTCGCCGGGACGGAAGTCCGGGATGTCGTCGCGCAGCGACTTGGCGTCCAGAAAGTCCAGGGTGTTCATCGGTTTTTCATCCTCTTGTTCGCTCGAGCAGAGGAACCTGGCGGCGACCGCCGTGTGGCGGGCTCGACCGGTTCGTGCCCAGGTCAGGTAGGCGTGCCCGAACGGGGCAACCCGTCCATTGTGCCAGACGGAACATCGATCGATGAAATCGGCGGTGGCGCCGGCTTGACGCGACGGTCCAGTTCGGCCTCGGTCGCGGTGCGCGAGTGCTCGACACTGCCCCGCACGGTTTCGAGCGTCGGTGCGCCCGCGACGAGATCCTGCACGAAGATCTTGGCGCGGATCACCGGGCGCCGCAGTCGACGTTCGCGTTCGAGCGCGCGCGCCATGCGACGGGGCCGCTTGCCGTACCGCCAGCGAGCCCAGGGCGCGCCGGGCCGGGAGAGCCGGATCGCGCCGACCCACAGCAGCGGAACGACGAACAGCCCCACCAGGCCCGTCCAGATCTTTCCTTTCGCCAGGACGATCGCGGCGAGCAGGAGGTTCACGAGCACAGCCACCACCAGTGCGGCCCGTCCGGCCCAATCACCGCTGTCCTCGAAGTTCGTGGTGTCCCCGAGTTCGAACGGTCGCAGACCGAGCAACCACATCCCGGTCACGGCGATCGCCACGAAGACGGCGTCGACGGACACCCGTCCCTGTTCTTCCCAGTACACGTCGTTCAGATAGAAGATCAACGCGAACTCGTCGAGTGTCAGTGCGGCGCCGACTCCGAAGAGCGCCGCGAGGATGCACGCGGCGACGCGGTTCGCGTCCTCCGAGATCGCGATCAGTCCCCCACCGGCGATCACCATCGTGACGACACCGAACACCACGTGGTGCACGTGCTGACCGCCCGGGGTGATGTTGCCGGGCCACCAGCGCACCTGCGCGCGGATCAACCGCACGCTGATCCGGATGAAGACGAACGCGGCCACGAAACCGAGCAGGAAGAACAGCAGCGGCAGGCGCCCCTGATCGACGATCTCGCGCCGCATCCAGTCGAGCATCACCGGATCACCCCGGCCACCGTGGATCTCATGTCCACAGCATTGCAGGAGTGACCCGGTGATTCGCGTCAGTTGTTGCCGAAACCGGCGCGTCGCAGGGCGTCGGCCAAGGATCCGGAGGCGGCCGGCGTCGAACGGCGGTCGCCGCCACGCCCCTGCTGCCCACGATTGCCCTGACCGCTGCGTCCACGACCGCCGCCCTGGTTGCCGCTGCCCTGACCTCCGGGGCGACGGCCACCTCCGCGCGGCTGGCCGCCCGACTTCTCGGCGCCCGGGGTGGGGACCTCGTCGTCGAGGCGCAGCGTCAGACCGATGCGCTGGCGCGCGACGTCGACCTCGAGAACCTTCACCTTGACGACCTCACCGGACCGGACGACGTCGTGCGGATCCTTCACGAAGCTGCGCGACATCGCGGAGACGTGCACGAGGCCGTCCTGGTGCACACCGACGTCGACGAACGCACCGAAGGCCGCGACGTTGGTGACCACTCCTTCGAGGACCATGCCGGGCCTCAGGTCGGCGACCTTCTCGACACCGGCGGCGAACGTCGCGGTCTTGAACTCCGGACGCGGGTCGCGGCCGGGCTTCTCGAGCTCGGAGATGATGTCGGTGACGGTCGGGACACCGAAGCGGTCGTCGGCGAACTCGTCGGCGCGCAGCTTCCGCAGGGTCGCGATGTTGCCGAGCAGTTCGCGGACGCTGCTGCCGGTCCGGTCGACGATCCGCCGCACCACCGGATACGCCTCGGGGTGCACCGCGGACGCGTCGAGCGGGTCGTCGCCGTTGGGGATGCGCAAAAAGCCCGCGCACTGTTCGAAGGCCTTCGGGCCGAGTCGCGGAACGTCCTCGAGCGCTCGCCGTGCACGGAACGGACCGTTCTGGTCGCGGTGGGCGACGATGCTCTCCGCGAGCGAGCCGGTGATCCCCGAGACCCGCGACAGCAGCGGGACAGATGCCGTGTTGACGTCGACGCCAACGGCGTTCACCGCGTCCTCGACGACCGCGCCCAGCGACCGCGCGAGCATCGTCTCGGACACGTCGTGCTGGTACTGGCCGACCCCGATCGACTTCGGGTCGATCTTGACCAGTTCGGCGAGTGGATCCTGCAAGCGGCGCGCGATGGAGACCGCACCACGGATGGACACGTCGAGATCCGGGAGTTCCTTGGTGGCGTACTCGGAGGCCGAGTAGACGGACGCGCCCGCCTCGGACACCACGATCTTCGTCAGCCCGGGCACCTTCGCCAGCGACACGAGTTCGGCTGCGAGAGCGTCTGTCTCACGCGACGCCGTGCCGTTGCCGATGGCGATCAGTTCGACACCGTGCCGTGCGACCAGCGCGGCGAGCACCGCGAGGGCCTCGTCACGCTTGTTGTGCGGCTGATGCGGATAGATGGTGGCGTGGTCGACGACCTTGCCGGTCGCGTCGACGACGGCGACCTTCGTGCCGGTGCGGTAGCCGGGGTCGAGGCCCATCGTCGGTCGCGTTCCGGCCGGTGCGGCGAGCAGCAGGTCCTTGAGGTTGGCGGCGAAGACGTCGACCGCGTCCTTCTCGGCGGACTGCCGCAGCCGCATCCTGATGTCCAGCGACAGCGACATCTGCAGCTTGGTGCGCCACGCCCACCGCACAGTGTCGAGCAGCCACTTGTCGGCGGCGCGTCCCTCGTCGGCGATGTCGAAGCGCGTCGCGATCCGGCCCTCGTAGTAGGTGCGCTCACCGGGCACCGGCTCGTCGATCTCGGGATCGAACGACAGTGACAGCACCTCCTCCTTCTCGCCGCGCAGGAGGGCGAGAATGCGGTGCGAGGGCAGCTGGGTGAACGGTTCCGAGAACTCGAAGTAGTCGGAGAACTTCGCGCCGTCGTTCTCCTTGCCGGACCGCACGGTGGAGCTCACCTTGCCGCGCGTCCACATCGCCTCGCGGAGCTCGCCGACGAGGTCCGCGTCCTCGGCGAAGCGTTCGACGAGGATGGCGCGCGCACCGTCGAGCTGCTCGGAGGTGTATCCGGCGGGGTCGGTGGTGGGGTCGCCGATGAGCGCGTCGGCGACAGGTTCGTGACCGGCCTCGCGCGCGATCTGCGCCTTGGTGCGCCGCTTCGGCTTGAACGGCAGGTAGATGTCCTCGAGCCGCGCCTTGGTGTCGGCGAGCATGATCTGTCCGCGCAGCGTGTCGTCGAGCTTGCCCTGCGCCTCGATCGATTCGAGGATCGCGACACGGCGCTCGTCGAGTTCACGCAGATAGCGGAGGCGTTCCTCGAGGGTGCGCAGCTGGGCGTCGTCGAGCCCGCCGGTCGCCTCCTTACGGTAGCGCGCGACGAACGGCACGGTCGCGCCGCCGTCGAGCAGTCCCACGGCCGCAGCGACCTGGTCTTCGCGGACGTCGAGTTCCTGGGCGATCCGCTGGTTCACGGTGTCGAGTTCGGTCGTCACGTCGAACGACCCTACAGTTGCCGTCCCCCGCCCGCGCCTGTGACCGTGGGGCGCCCGCGCGCGTAACGGCACTCGCGCTCGCGAGCGGGGTCCGTGCAGGCTGCCGGGTGGACCGGCGCTATCGTCCACAGCACAATGGAATGCAGGAACCGGACATGAAGCACGGGCGCGGACGCGCACGATCGGGCGCGATGATGCTGTGCGTGGCCACCGCACTGGCCGTATCCGGCTGCGAATCGATGGACTCCCATCCGCTCCCGCACGAGGCGCTCGGTCTCGCCTCGGTGACGGACACCGATTCCGACGAATCGACCGTGACGCTGTCGACGGCCGAACTGCCCCGACAGATCGACGCGGCCGTCGCGCTCGCCGACAGCCGCGGAGCGCGCCTGACTGTCGCCGTGCTCGACCGTGAATCCGGGACCCGCGTGCTCGGCGGTTCGGACGAACCCTTCGAGACCGCCTCGACGGTGAAGCTGTTCATCGCCGAGGAGGTCCTGTACCGCGAGGTGACGGGCGAGGCGACGCTCGCCGACGAGGACCACGAGTTGATCCGGTCGATGCTGCGGTCGTCGGACGACAACGCGGCGACGCTGTTGTGGGAGACCTACGGTGGTCCCGAGATCGTCGAGCACGTCGTGGAGCGGCACAACCTGACCGGCACAACTCCCCCGGATCCGGGGTCCTGGTGGTGGAACACGACCACGACGGCGTCGGACCTGCTGACCTGGTACGACGATCTGCTCGGCGACAGTGCCTCCGGTGATGAGAGCGCGGCCCGGATCGTCGGCAATCTGGTGGAGTTCACCGACGAGGGCATCGACGGATACGACCAGCGTTTCGGGCTTCCCGAGGGTCTCGGCGACTCCACGGACCTGGGTGTGAAGCAGGGGTGGATGTGCTGCCCGGCCGGTGAATGGCTGCACCTGTCCACCGGGTTCTTCGGCGACGACCACCGGTACGCGGTCGTGGTCGCGGCGCGGGAGACCGTCACCTACGAAGAGTCGGATCCCTTCTACGACACCGGTTTCCTGCCCGACACGGCGATGTACGACGCGACGGACGACGGGAGCGCGCAACACGCGCGCGAGACCGTCACGCTGGCGGTCGAGACGACGCTCGGAAGCGCGCACCGGCCCTGAGGACCGTCGGGCCCGGCGTCAGTCGTCGGACGGGAGCAGATCGGGTCGTCGTTCGCGGGTGCGTTCGAGCGACTGCTCGTGACGCCAACGAGCGACCTTGCCGTGGTCGCCGGACAGCAGCACCGGTGGCACCTCGAGGTCGCGCCACACCGCCGGCCGAGTGTAACTCGGCCCTTCGAGCAGTCCGTCGGAAAACGAATCCTCTTGATGCGACGCCTGATTGCCGAGTACACCGGGCAGCAGACGGACGACGGCCTCAACCATGACGAGGACGGCGACCTCCCCACCGATGAGGACGTAGTCGCCGATGCTCACTTCTTCGACGCGCACGCGCCGCGCGGCATCGTCGAAGACGCGCTGGTCGATTCCTTCGTAGCGGCCGCAGGCGAAGACGATCCGCTTCTCCTTCGACCACCGTTGTGCGGTGGCCTGATCGAAGCGGCGACCGGCGGGCGTCGGGACGACGAGCAGTACGTCGGGATCGGTTTCACCGTCGGGCCCGGCGAGCACGTCGTCGAGCGCCGGTCCCCACACGGTGGGTTTCATGACCATGCCCGGTCCGCCGCCGTAGGGCGCGTCGTCGACGGCCTTGTGCACATCGTGCGTCCAGTCGCGCAGGTTGTGCACACCGACGGAGATGAGCCCCTTGTCGATCGCCTTGCCGAGCAGGGCGACGCGCAGGGGTTCGAGATATTCGGGGAAGATGGTGACGACGTCGAGCCGCACGGACTACTGCTTCCCCTCGGTCGACTTCTTCTTCTTGGACGGCGGTTCCCCGAAGTCGGGGTCGAGGAGTCCTTCGGGCGGATCGATCTCGATCACGCCGTCCCGGACCGACACCGTCGGGACGATCTCGGTGACGAACGGGACGAGTAACTCTCCGCGCTCCTGGCCGGCTGGCCGGATCGACAGCAGTTCGCCGGCGGCCGTGTGCAGGACCTCGCGGACGGTGCCGACCTCGGTTCCGCCGTCGGGGCGACCGGCGACGATCCGCACCGTGAGTCCTTCGAGTTCGTGGTCGTAGAACTCGTCCGGGTCGTCGGACGGCGGAAGGTCGGCGCTGTCGACGACGAACAGCACCCCGCGCAGTGCGTCGGCGGCGTCGCGACCGTCGATGCCCTGCAGGCGCAGCAGAAGCCGCCCGGAGTGTTCCCGGGCGGCTTCCACTGTGTACTCGTGCAGGTGCTTGTCGCGAGGCTTACGGCCACGCAGGACCGCGCCGACGGCGAAGCGCTCTTCGGGTTCGTCGGTGCGAACCTCGACGACGACTTCGCCTCTGATGCCGTGCGACTTGGCCACACGGCCCACGACGAGCTCCATCAACGCTCGCCTAGCGGTCGGTGTCGACGACGTCGACACGGATACCTCGGCCACCGATTCCGGTGACGAGGGTCCGCAGCGCGGTCGCGGTGCGACCGCCGCGGCCGATGACCTTGCCGAGGTCGTCGGGATTGACGTGCACCTCGACGGTGCGGCCCCGACGGCCCGCGATCAGGTCGACGCGGACGTCGTCGGGATGGGCGACGATTCCACGAACGAGATGCTCGACGGCATCGGCGACCACGGCGCTCATTACTCGGCGGCCTCGGTGGACTCGGCCTCGGTGGACGCCTCGGCGGTCTCTTCCTTGGCAGCCTTCTTCTTCTTGGGCGTGACGGCCTCGGCAGCCGGCTCGTTCTCGGCCTGCGCGAGGGCGGCCTGGAACAGCTCGAGCTTGGACGGCTTCGGCTCCGCCTTCTTCAGCGTGCCCTCGGCACCCGGCAGGCCCTTGAACTTGTGCCAGTCACCGGTGATCTTGAAGAGGTTGAGGACCGGCTCGGTCGGCTGCGCGCCGACGTTCAGCCAGTACTGCGCACGCTCCGAGTCGATCTCGATCAGCGAAGGCTCTTCCTTCGGGTGGTACTTGCCGATGGTCTCGATGGCCCGGCCGTTGCGGCGGGTGCGCGAGTCCGCGACGACGATGCGGTACTGCGGGTTGCGGATCTTGCCGAGACGGGTGAGCTTGATCTTGACAGCCACTGCTGTGTTCTCCTTCGGGGTGCGCCGAGGCGCGTGTCACGTGCAATTCGGACGACGCGCCCTTCTGGCACGCCCGGTTTTGCCTCTAGCCTGTGACCGCCGCGCGGTACGTAACCGGATGCGACGACAGCGAACCATTCTGCCAGACGCGCGAGCCAGGACGAAACCGGCACCCGGTGACTCCGCGCACCCTCTCTACAGCCGCGGGGCGCCCCGAGACCACCCGGCCGCGGAGCACCACAAGATCGGGACGCGCGGCCGCGGGGTCGCTGCGCGGATCCTCCCGGTACACGACGAAATCCGCCGACGTCCCCGATTCGAGACTCGGGTGCCCGAGCCATGCGCGGGCCTTCCAACTCGCCGCAGCGTACGCCTCGGTCGGGTCGAGACCCACGCGCACGAGCGATGCGATCTCGTCGGCGATGCGCCCGTGCTGCACCTGGTGCCCGCGTAGATCGGGATGCCGGCCTCGTGGGCAGCAGCGCCGATGGTCCCGTCGACGCGCGCGTACCGTACAGAGTGCGCATGTGCGCCGCATACACCGGGAATCGCGTCGCCGATGAGTTTGACCCAGCCGTCACCGGCCCGGGCCTGACGGGCCACTTCGTCGGGCAGCTACGACTCGTCCTCGAGGTCGACGGGTGTAGGGATGCAGCGAAGACTGGCCGGACACGCTGCTGCACATCGACAGATCCCGGGTGTGTCAACAGTACTCGTGCAAATGCGCGACTCGGTCGACCGCAGCGCCGATCGTGCGCGGCGGCAGCGTGTCGGGCACGCTGGCAGGGTGACAGAGCCTGACCAGGTGTGGCGTCCGCAGACTCGGCTACCGGTGTTGGTGACCACCGTGTCGATCGAAGACGGGGAGACACCGCCCCCGGAGGTCGGTGCCGTCGCGGTGTTTCCGTTGTTGTTCGAGGAGATGCCCGCCGATCCGGCGGATCCGTCGATCGTCACGCTTGGCGCTGTGGCCGAGCCCCTGCATTCGGGAAAGCCCGCGTTGCAGCAGCCCGGGGACGGACGGCAGTGGTGGGACTGGACGGTGCTGCTGCGCGGTGTGGGATGGACGGCGACCTGGTACACCCGTCGTCCGGTGCTCGGTCAGGTCGAGGTCACCGGCCGGCTGATCGGCGATTTGTCCTACGCCACCACCGGGCAGATCCGCGGTCGGGTCCGGCGCATCCACGTCGCATCCGATCGATACCGGCGCGAGGTCGATCAGCCGNCCCGCCGCTATCGGCAGGTCACCACCTCCCCACGATCGTTCGCCCATGTTGCCCGGCCCCCCGGCCCCGACCCGCTGGTCGAGCGCACTCACGAGGTGGGCGTGCTTGTCGATCTCGACTTGACCGAGGTGCCACCACCGCCGCTGCGGCCGAGCATGATCCCCGCTGCGATATCCGCGCACGAGTCGGACCTGTGGATCGCCGACCGTGAACTGCCCCTGGTCGTGCATCTCGACGCCGACCGGCGCGTGCGCGAATACACCGTGCCCGGGCAGATCTTCGATACTCCGCCGGCCGATCGCACCCGTTCGGTGTGGGCACACGCCGACGGCTGCTGGGTGGGCGGCTGGGACGGAATCTTCCACTGCACCCGGGGCGGCACCGTCGAGGCGATCACCGACACACCGATTCGAGACGGCGCAGCCCATGCCCAGACCCTGCTCGCCGTGGCGGTCCCGGAGCGCGGCACCGCCGAGCTGATCCTCGCTCGCCCCGGCCAGGACCCGGTGACGCACGGACCCGAGCCGTGGGGCGACCTCGAATCGATGACCACCTGCGAAGGTGGGTTTGTCCTGCTGTTTCGCCGGCGTGACCCGAGCACCGGCGCGCTCGGAGCGGCGCGCCTGGTCCGGGTCGATCTGCACGCCGCCGTGACCGTCGGTCCGCCGCTGGAGACCGCGATGATGTCCTATCGGCCGTTTCTGACGGGCCTTCCACCGACGATCGTCGACGGCACCACCGCATACCGGATACTCGACGATCTCACCCTCGCCCAGCCGAACTCGCTGCCTGATCATGTCCTCGGCGGCGGACAGATCGATGACCTGCTCTGGATCGTCGGCCATCCCCCGGACGGTTCCGGCCGTGGGCAGTGGTGGCCACTGCCGGGGCCGGCCGTGTATCCGGCCGATCACCACCAATACTGGCTGTTCACCCGCCTCGATCCGGTCACCTGGGAGCCGATCGCCAGCATCCCGATCCGCAGTCCCCGCCCGGACGTCACCATCGACGGAGCCGGCACCGTGTGGGTCACCGCTGCGGGCGTGCATTCCTTGCCGCACCAGCACATGAACCCGCCGGAACTGCTCGATGTCGCCGAACTCCTCGACCGCTCCCGCCTCCGGTAGCCGAACACTCACGAGGCGCAGGTCCGTGTACGCACGCCGCCCGATCACCGGTCCGGCCGCGTCCGCCCACCTCCATTCTCCTTGCTCCGCAAGGCAGACCAGTGGTTCGAGGGGGCTACGCTCCTACATAGACCGTGGCACGTTCACAGCACGCGGGAAAACGCAGGTCGGGCGCAGGAACACCGCGGCGGCCACGGGGCGAGCCGATGATTCAGTCGTCCTCCCAGACCAGTTTGTGCAGACGCATCGCTTCGATCAGATCGGAATCGTGCTCCTCGACAGGGCCGTAATCCAGCACCGTGACGTTCTTGCTGACCGGCCCGTCACCGGGACGCTCGTACAGCGCCCAGAGCACCAACCCGTCACCGTGCCAGGACTCGAACTCGATGCCGGCCACCAGCTCACCGCCGGGATCGGAGAGAGTGTTGATCCACTGGGAGATCGCCCGGGTCAGGGCACGCGGGCGGGCATTGCGGATCGCCGCGGTGTCGAGGTCGAGCAGACCGTGTCGGATCGCATGGGGCCGGACAGGGTGCGCAGGGTGGCCACCGATTCGGGATCGCCGGGCACGACGCAGCGGACATCCCCGCGCGAGGTGGAGATCAGCGTGCGGTCCGGTGCACTCATCCGACCGTCGCGAACTGCCGGGCAGCGGCGAGGACCTTCGGGCCGACGTCGGACAGCTCGCCTTCGCGCAGCAGCAGCGCCGGCGGGCGGTCGTCGAGGATCGAGTTCAGGCCCTGGAACCACGTCTGCGCTACGGCGGGGGTGTCGCGTTCGGCGATCAGCCGGGCGGCGCGGTAGGCGATGCGCAGGCGTTCGACGTCGGTGTCGTTATTGATAGTGCGGGTGCCCTCGGCCCACTGGCGGACCGCGCGGGTTTCCTTGACCTTCCCCAGGTAGGCGACGAGCTTGGCGCCGAGCAGGTCGCGCAGTGCGGTGACCAGCTGTGATTGGGCCATGTGGGCGGCGTCGTTGGAGGCGGCGAGGTCAGGGCGTGGGTGTGCGGCTGTCATAACAATCCACCTCCTGATCACAGGGTAAATCACAGTCTTGATGCCGTTGAAGTTCCCACCTCGAGTGACTGTTCAGGGTTGATTCTTCGAGTGTCGGTCCGTGCGAGCTTCGCCGAGTACGGCGCGGGCAACGACTGTGAACATGCAATGTGTCACCGCGCTGAACGCCTACGGATTCCAGGCCATGCCTCACCAGCGTGGACGCGGCTCTGCGGTGACTCCAACCGCAGATCGTCGTCTGTGTGGCTGTGAGTCAGTCGCTGGGGGTGGACGCGGCGGGGTGTGTGGTCAGGGCGGGCAGGACCGTGGCCATGATCGAGGCGGCGAACTCGGTCATCGGCTGCTGGGGATGGTCGGGTCCGTAGAACTGTTCGAGGAACGCCCGCAGGTAGCAGGCACCGGCGATCGATGCGGCGACTCCGTCGATGGGGGCGTCGGCGGCCACGGTGCCGGCGCGCTGTTCGTGCTCGAGGAATCGGGCCACGGCGGCGGGCAGCAGAGCCGGGCCGGCGCCGTGCGCGATGACGGCTTCGCGGTGGCGTTCGAGCAGGGCGGCGTCGGAGAACAGGGAAGCGCCGATCGCGAAGGTTTGCAGGTAGAAGGCGGTGATCTGCTCGATCGTCGCCCCCAGTCTGCCGTCGAGGGTGTCGGCGTCACCGGGGGTGCGGTCGGTGCGGGTGAGGATGTCGACGGTGGGCACTCGTTCGCGCAGGACGCTGAGGAACAGGTCGACCTTGTCGTCGAAGAGTTTGTAGATCATTGCTTCCGAGTAGCCGGCGGACGCCGCGATCTGCTTGGTGGTTGCCTTGGCGATCCCGCGGTCGCGCATGATGCTCGCCGCGGCGTCGAGGATGCGATCACGTGCGGTGGGGGCGTGGTCGGGCATGCCCTGACGGTAACCTACAATTATAGTTAGTGAGTACCCACTAACCAGGGAGTCCGCATGCTGATCCTCGCAATCGAGGTCCTTCTCGCGTTCTGCGTTCTTCTCACCACATGGTTCGTCGGATACGTGGTCTACCGCTTGGTCACCGACGAACAGCGCTGAACGCACCCGCCTGCGCGCACCTTCGCCGCAGCCGGTGAGCGCACCGGCAGCGCGCCACACCATCACCGTCACAGCCGCGCAACGACCCAGACTCCATCACCACCCGGCACCCGCGTCGAAAGGCGCGATCAGCATCGAAAAGGAATACGCGCGTGAACACCACCCCGCCGCTCGGCTACCTGATCAAATCCGTCGACAACGCCCTGCACCGCTACGTCGACCACACCCTGCACCAAGCACACGGCGTCGGCCGCGGCCACTGGCAGGCCCTGCGCACCGCACAGGACGACCCCGAGCTGACCCTCGAACAGTTCTCCGTAGAAGCCGCCGCCTTCTATACCCCCGCCCGGATCGACCGCCTGCTCGCCTCCTTGACCGACAACGGCTGGCTGCACCTCGATCCGGTCGCCCCGGGCACCACCGCCATGCGAATCACCGATGCGGGCCGCGAGCTGCTCGAGCAGATGAGCCGCACGCAAGCGCGCACCGCGCAGACCCTGACCGACGGCGTCTCCGCCGAGGACTACGAGACCGTCCTGCGGACGCTGGCCACGATGCTCGACAACCTCGAAGCGGCGACACCACGATCCGAGACGAACCCGACCGGATGATCGCCCGGAAGTGCTTGTCCACCACGATCGGCGGATGCTCCACACGGGTCTGCTTGTCAACACGGCTGGGTGGGTCTTGGCTATGGTGCCGAGATGACCACTACCGATGCTGCGCACCCCTCGTCCTCCACCATCGACCTCGAGGGCAGAGTGTTCACCGGTGTCAGCAACTCGCCCACCGGACAGGTCAGTAGCGCCACACGTTTTCGGTACCACCAGGACAACGCTGTCATCTGGGCCGACTACGACGGCGGAGAGATAGTGCGGGGTTTCCTCGTCGGGACACGTGACGGTGAACGGCTGCACTTTCGCTACACCCACCTCAGTGTCGACGGCACTACCGCGAGTGGAGTCTGCGACAGTCGGATCGAAGTGCTCACCGACGGTCGCCTACGCGTAGAAGAGAACTGGGCCTGGGAATCCCGCCCCGGAAAGGGTACGAGCGTGATCGAAGAAATCCGCTGACCCGTCGGACCCGCTGCATCGACGGACGCCTACAGCACGAACGCGAACCAGTACGGGATGCGCTGCGCTCTGCGTAGATGACACGTCCCCCGCACCCCCGGGTGGAGAGCGCGCCGGCGGACACAGAAACGAGCCCAACCTCGGCGGTGGTCACGGCGTCGAGGGCCGTCCCGCGGCCGCGCGGGACGATCCGGCGTCGGTCGCGGCGGATCGAGGACCACTGCGCAGGGAAGCGGCCGTCGGCGGAGACCCGGATCGACATTGCGATCGCCGGCGCGACCGTCGGACATCGCCTGGCTGGGATGGAGCGAACCGTAATAGACCGCAGAAGGTTGTCGTGGACGGGCCTGATCCCGGTATGGACGACGTCCTCGAGTCCGTGATTCGTTGTGGCGGCAGCGCCGGCTATCAGATGGGACTCGACGATGCCGGCCAACTACAACTGACCGCAACGGACGATACGCCCGTCGATCCACCGGTGAAATTCGTCTTCAGTGAGCAGGAACTGTGGAACTACTACGTCAGCTGCACCGCGCCCTCCTCGATCAGCCGGGACACCGTGGGAAACATGGCTCATGTCGATCCCGACTCGTCTCGACGAACCTGCCTGGAAGGCAACGACTCTGAACATGAAATGTGTCATCGCGATCAGCCCCTACGGATTCCACGCCGTGTCTCGATCGACGTGGGTGTGACACTCGTGATTGGTCGAATGTGCGCTGAACTGCCCCGACGGCACGGGCCCCTCCGACGCGGTCGAAGCGGTGTCGTTGCTCAGTTGCATCCGTGATCGCGCAACCATTCCAGTGCGGCCACCTCCGCGCCGTCGCTGGAGGTGCGGTGATCGGCAGCGACGGGTTCCTCAGCGAGATTGACGCCGTCGCGGTCGACATACGTACTCTCGGTGAGAACCAACAGTGCTCCGTCGTAGAGCGGGTGCACCGAATTCGCTGACGTGTATCCCGCGCTGTCCGCCCCGAACGACCGGGCGTTGTCGAGACCACGGAACGCCGTGAGCACCGCCTCACCACTCGAGACCGTGTCACCGTCCTGGAGCACCACAACAGGCTGATCGGCGATCTTCGCGACAGCACCGACCGAGATGACGGTCCCGCCCATCCCGGCACCGTCGTCGAAGATGGTCACTGGCATGTCCTCGCCCGCGCGGGTGCGAAAGGTCATCGCGGTCCCGTTCGGTAGCAGCGGGGTCAGGCCGGACAACATCGGGTACATCGTGCCGCCGGTGTTGCCGCGCAGATCGACAATCCACCCGCAGGTCCGATCCGCCGCGCCGAGAATGCCGACCGCCGCGGCGTCGGCGTAGCGCTGCTGCAACTCGTCCGACACCGCACCCAAGGCAGGAATCGTCACGGTGGTGATGCTGTCCACTGTGGTGACCGTAGGTTCGGAAAGCTCGGCGGTGGCAGCCGAGGACGACCGGGCCGCTTTCGCCGGATCGAGGAAGACCGAGTGCTTCCCACCGGCCACTTTCACCGCCGCCGCCAACGGGCCATGCAACTCCTGGATGCTCGCAGCGCCGTCGGCGGCAGCCTGTACGCGGGCCCGCCGCGCGTCCCACTCCAGACCGGTCTCGTAATAGCCGTTCTCCCATCAGGTCCAAAGCGATCTCGGCGTAGCGCTGCGGCGACGGATGCCACCGCCCCGCACTCGGCAGCGTCGTCGCCTGCCGTCGGCTGCGCAGTGAGAACACCGGTGACGACGCCGTGACGCTCGTCCTCGCCGAGTACCAGCAGCCCCGGCACACCCGCCGCTGATCCCTATCTGCCAGGAGGCCCCGTGATCGTAACCGTCGTGCTGATGCTCGGAGCGCTGGTAGCTGCTGGCCGGATTCCTGGGAACCCGCACCGCCACCGAACCCGCCCCCCGAGATCGCCGCGCTCGCCGTCCCAAGCCTGCGGCGCATTGATGCTCGGCGCGCCCGCGCCCGCGCCCGCGCCCGCGCTCGCCTGCGCCTCGTCCTGGACCGCGAAACTATCGATCCTGCTGAGCTCGGCGATCCTGCTGACCACCCGCACCTACACCTACCGGCGTGCCCACCAACACAGTCACAGCCCCGACCGACCCGCTGCGTGGCATCGAACACCTACGCGTGAGCTGCGCAGATGACACATTCCTCGCACCGCAGGCGCGGTGACATCCGCCGGCGCACCGGCGGGTCGGTCCTGTAAGACCAGCCGGGGCCGTCCTTGAACCATTGACGACTCCCCGCGATGGTGAACACGCCCTGCTGACGCATCGCGGTGCCGGCGAGCTGTGGTCCGGGGTGGGTCGGTAGACCTGATGGTGCCGCTGGCCGGAGTTGTCGCTGGCGCGAGACTGGCGACGAGAAAGTCAGGCCGTCCCTGGCGCCGTCCTACCGGCACGGGCATGCCGTGCGACCCTGGCGCGGTTCCCGCACACCGGTGAGCACCACTCTCGCCGAGGATGGGACTTGACGAAGAAGAGGATGCATCCCGGCGCGGGGCATGCCCGCACCTGGCCGATCAGATCCGGCATCAGCAGTCGGCACGCGTCGGACGCGACTTCGCCGAGCGCGATCAACCACGGATCGTCGACCTGCCACCGCCGCGTCACCACTACAGGGTTCCCGGGTGAGATTTCCAGGCGAGATGCGCTGTAGCGGCTGAATCCGTTGATGACCGCGAGGGACTCGCCGTTGGGTACTGCGTGCTCGACAACGGACTGCAGGCAGCTGCGTAGCGCCTCGCGCAGCGAGAGGAACTGTTCGTGGGTGCGCGGGGTGCAGGCTCGTTCCACGAGAACCGCGGGTAGTTCATCACTGAACTGACCGGCATGTTCGCTCGCCCAGGCGGTGAGCTGGTCCGTGGTGGTCAGTGCGTCGACACGATGCCCCCGGAGTCCTCCGTCGATGTAGGTGGTGTTCACCAATTCCAGGGCGAGGGGTTCTCCGCTCAGAGGTGCAGTCGGGGAGGGATGGGGCTGTCGCGTCATAGAACTAATGGTATCCCCGTTTGACTTGCGTTAGATCTCGTGCTGCGATACCTAACTAACGGCCAAGCAATACACATCCATTAGCTTAGGGGGGATTCATGGACAGGTCCGTACTGCACAGCCGCTGGGGCACACGCATCACCGCAGTGGCGTTCATATCGCTGACCGGCGCCTTCGGACTGAATCTGGCAATCGGCCAATTCATCCCGCCCTTGATGGGGCACTTCGGGTGGTCACTCGCAGCCACGAGCGGCACCGTCGCAGCGAGCACCCTCATGTGGGGGCTGGCCCAGCCGGTCATGGGCCGGCTCATCGACCGGTCGGGTCCACGAACGGTGATGACCGCCAGCGCCGCGCTGATGGGCCTGGCTTACCTTCTTCTCGCGGCCATCACCGAGTTCTGGCAGTTCGTCCTGCTCTTCGGAATCATCGTCGCGATCGGATTCGCCGGCTGCAGCTCGATGCCCGCATCGGTCCTGGTGACGCGATGGCACGTACGCCGGCGCCCCCAGGCACTGGCGATCAGCTCGATGGGCATCAACGCCGGCCAACTACTGCTACTTCCGCTCGCAGGAGTCCTGATCCCCACGTTCGGATGGCAAACCGCCTTCGCGATCCTCGGCTGTGTGATGCTCGCCATCGTCGTTCCGGTCACCTGGTTCGGCGCCCGGAATGACCCCGGCGATGTGGGACTGGAAACGGAGAGAACCCCCGTTCCGACGCTCGCTGCAACCAGCCTTCATCAAGCACTGAAAGATCCTCAGTTCTGGCTGATCGGCCTCAGCTTCGCGGGATGCGGTTATTCGCTCTACATGTTCACCACCCACATGCCGAAACTCGCGGTGGAGCTGGGGCTCGGGACCTCTGCCGCCGGATGGCTGATGGCGCTCGTCGCAGTGTGCAGTGCTGCCTCGATGTGGGCTACCGGTCAATGGGCCGCCAAACGGTGGGGCAAGCGCCGCCCCCTGCTGGCATTGCATCTCGTACGCATCGTGAGCTTCCTCGTGTTGGCTTTCGCCGGCACCGGACAGCTCCTCACCGTTGCCGTCGTCCTTTTCGGGCTGTCCTCGTTCCCCGTGATCCCGCTGACCACAGGATTGATCGCGGATCGCTTCGGTGGCACCGCCATGGGCGGGATTCTCGGCTCGACCTGGCTGATCCATCAACTGTTCGCTGCGCTCGGTGTGCTGATGGGTGGCGTGCTCCATGATGCCACCGGCAGTTATGGCATCTCTTTCCTCAGCGGCGCTGCGGTCCTGCTCGTGTCAACCGTCCTGACCTGGCTCATTCGAGAGCAGCGAGTAGCAGCACCGCAGCCGGCGATGCAGCCGAGCTGAGCTCCATCATCGATTCGGCAATCTGTCAATGGACGATCGATTTCGGGAAGCGCTTGCACATACGGCACTTGCACATACAACGTTTTATCGTTGTCCCGGAGCGACAGGCGGGGCCACCAACCCGACCTCGATGGTGCCCGGTGTACCTCCGGGCAGGTTCAAGAAATGTTCCCTGTGCCACTTGTGCGGTCGGTTCTCATGGAACGGGCCACGCGTACTCGATTGCCGCAGATGTCACTGGGAGGCCACTTCGGTCCCGAGGTCGATGCCGCGTGTCTGGCCGAAGAGCCGGCGGTCGACCGCTGGGAGGCGGGCATCGAATATCCGAGTTGGGAGCAGACCGTCGCGCTGGCCCGCTTCCTCGATGTGCGGGTGCGCGATCTGGCCCACCCCGACGCCGAGCCCGGCACCACGAGGTCCGTGTCCACGACTCAAGATTTCGGGCCTGGCGATCCTGTCCTTCGAGCCTGCGGCCGTCTCAGCGGTCACAGCAGGTGCCGGCGCCACCGAGCGCACCGCACACGGCGATCACCCCGATGCCTGAACCGGATTCCGGAGCGGACCGGAGACATACGCGTTGACCTGGCCCGACGGCATGTCCCCGCGCTGCACTGATGACATGCCGCCCTGCGGTGGGGTGGACGACATCGCCACCGGGGAACTATTTGGTCCGATGCAACGGCCGGTGCTGCAATCGCAGGTGTAACTGCGGTCGGCCCGCACGAAGCGGTCCCTCCACATCTCACGAAGTCCGTGAGGTCTGGTAGGGGTGTTCGCTACTGATGGAACCTCGGCGTCCGCTTCCGGCGGAGCAGCTGGGAGATTGAATTTCACGATGTCGAGAAGGGTGTCGCCAGGAAGACCCGGATAGCGCTGGTCCAGGGCTGCGTGAAGTGATTCGAGGCAATCGATGTCGCTTGCCAGGTTGATGGGACGACCTGATTGCCAGAGGGTAGGGACCACCATGGCGCGCTATTGAGGATGCGCGTTGTCGATGCCGGCGTCAACTGTTCCGGGCCGGGTGCGTTGACGATAGGACGGCCCTTCGACGACGAGGGTGTGGGCGCTGGAGGTCAGCCGGTCGATTGCGGATTGGGCAAGAAGGGTGTCTGCGGTCATCGTCAGCCACTCCGACGGCTCCCGATTGGATGTCACGATCGTGGTCTTCTTCTTGTGTCGTTCGACGATGAGTTCGTAGAAGTCGTTGGTTTCGGTGGCGTCGAGCGGTCGCAGCGCGAAGTCGTCGATGATGAGGACGTCGATCGCGGTCAACCGGCGGATCTCGGCGTCGACGGTGTCATCCAATCGGGCTGCGCGGAGCCGGGTGAACAGCTTGTCGAGCGTGCGAACAGAACGCTGTGCCGCCAACGAATCGCCATGTGCCCTAATGCGGTCGCCAGGTGAGTCTTGCCGACCCCGACCGGGCCGAGGACGATCGCGCACTGCTGGTTGTCGAGGAACCGCAACGAGGTCAGATCCCCGAGGAGTGTCCGGTCGTAGCGCAGATCGTCGAGTGCATTCCAGGTATCGAACACCATCGCCGGATCGAGTCCTGCTTTGGTGGCTCGCATTGTCGCCGAACGTGATTCACGCCGGTTCACCTCGTCGGCGAGGAGCACTTCGAGGAACCCGATGTGGCTGAGCTTGTGTTGACGGGCCAGAGCGGCGCGTTCGGGCAGTGTGTCGGCCAACGCCCCGAGTTGGAGGGCTTTGAGCAGGCGGATCATGTCGGTGCCGACAGGTTCGGTGGCTATGGTGCGAGCATTGGCGTTCGTTAGTGGGTCTCCGCATTCTCGGCATTGTCGCCGACGACTGACAGTGCAGGTGCATTTGCGGCAGTGTTGAGTTCGGAAGGATCACGTGAGAATCGTGATGCAGTGTGTCCGAATGCTTTCGGAAGATCCGGCGAGGTCTTTTCGGTGGCGCGCTCGAGCATCGAGGCGATCTTGGTGACCGAGACGACGTCGAGGTCGAGCGACAGGGTGCAGGCCTGCTCGACCCGTTCGGCTCCGTAGCGGCGGACCAGTCCTTGCAGACGGTAGACGCTGCGGATCCTCGTCCACGGCAGCGGATCGTCGAGGATGCGTTCGGCGTAGATGCCGATGTTCGGCCCGTGCGCGGTGCACTTCGCGATCAGGGAGGTGACATCACGCAGCGCGTAGTCGGACTTGTGTTCGGGCAGGTCAGCACGGTCGGTGCTCCGGCCACCAGGTGGGGTGCGGGGGTGGATCTTCACCAGGGTCCCGCGGTGATAGAACTTCACCAGTTCAGTGTCGGCGCGCACCGACAGCGTCGATCCGATCCACTGGTGCGGCAACGAATACAACGCCCGCCTGATTTCTGCGTGGAGATCACGGTGCACTTTCACGTCCTTGAAGACTGGCACATCGTAGACCGCCGGCATCGGCAACAACATGGGTCGTTCGGCGGTGCCGAAGACCTCCAGCGGCCGTGCACAGGTGGTGCCGTGGATACGCATGCCCGCAGTGTGGATGCACCAGCGGACAACGGACTCTTGAGCTTCGGCAAGATCAGTGAAGTGTTCACCGGCCAAGAAGTTTCCGCGCACGTACTGCACGATGCGTTCGACACGGGGTTTGTCCTTCGGTGACCGCACCCGGGCAGGATCGGTGATGAATCCCACGTGGNCGAGCCACCCCTCGCTGAAACGCGGGGTGATCGGGTCCGCCGCGGTCGTGACGACGGGTTTGAGGTTGTCCGGGATCAAGACCGCGAAGGCCCCGCCGAAGAGCGTCCATGCCGCCTCGCATCCGGCGATCACCGCCGCCAGCGTCTGCGAGTAGGTCAGCCACACGAACATGTGCCGGCTGTACACGGCGGTGACGATCAGGGCATGAACTTTCCGGGCCCGACCGTCTTCGGGGTCGGTGAGCATCCCCAGATACCCGAAGTCGACTTGGCATTCGACACCCGGATCTCCGTCGACGACCCGAACGGTGAGGTCCTTGCGGCCGAATCCGCACCGCTCGGTAGCGAAGCGGTGCAGCGTCCGATAGGGCACCACACAGCCTTGACGGGCGAGGAGCACTTCGATTTTGGTGATCGTCAGTGGCTTCCGACCATCGTCTCCTGCCACCCACCTGGTGATCTGCTCCTCATGCGCAAGCAACTGTTCCCACGCCGCCCCGTGGCCGCGAGGCCGGTCGGGCCGCACGGTATCGACGACCGCAGCGATCAACTCGTCGTCGATGTCGGCTGCAGTGCCGCCCCTCGTCAACCCGGCAACCTGGGCGGCGCGACGTAGCGTCGGACGGTTTTGCGGTCCACCCCGGCATGCCCTGCGATCGTGCGCAGCCCAGGCGCCGGCAGAGCGGCCGTCCCGAGCCACAATCGCAGTACTTCTCTGATCTCGTTCACACTGATCTCCCGAAAAGCCATGCCCGTCGAACCTCCGTGACCTCGATTGAGCTGTCACAGACGATCGAACGAGCAAATGACGAGACCACCGGCAAGGCGCGCCGGTGGTCCCATAACTGGCAATCCAGGTGGTCCCATCACCCTGGCAGAATCAGCTCACACTGGTCCCATCCTCATGGCAGACCACAGTGCGGACGGCGCTGTGACCTTCAGGGAGGTCACGGCGGTTAGGGCAGAAACGTCCGCGAAAGACGAATGGAATCGTGAGTGGGTCCGACCGCCTGTAATGCCTAGGTACGGGCTGTACGCAAGCGAACCTCGGAACTCGAACCGAACTGACGATCATTCGACAGGCATCGAGTTTCCTGGGCCAGGGACACACCTAGCTCTCCGCATCGACCCGCTCATCGACCGACGTCGGGACTCCCCTCGACATATGCTGCAGAGCGCTCGGAGTATCCCAGCGGGGCCCCTGTCGATCCAGGTGGCGGCCCGCGTCGGCAGCCGAGTTGCACCGGCATTAGCCGCCCGGTTTGATCCGGGAGATCCACGTCGCCCCTCGCGGTGCCTACAGCCACCGCCGCATGCCCGCCGACCCAACCATGGCTATGGGTGTCACGTGCAGCTCGGTTGCGACCGAACGAGTTGTAGGTCAGCAGCAGTCCCCTGAGCGCTTCGTGCCAGGTGGTTCCCCCACCGAACATACGACGCGCGCGGGAAGGTGTTCTGTGTCGTGATCCCGGACGCGTTCAGTCGGCGGATCAGAGTGGAAGAGCGACTCGCGACACTGTTCTGCATCCGTCATCTGGTGGGTGCGCCTTTGTCTCGGAAACAGCCTGTCGGGCGCCTCACCTTGAGTCCGGTGGGTTATCCGGTCAGCGATCCGTGACGAGTCACCAACTACAACTGAGGGCGAAAGCCCGAGCCTAGCGATCCGTTTTGTTGGACTTGCGAAGCCCCGATCGGGCGCTATAGTTGCCCGAAAGAAACCGCTCGGATGGTTTCTTTTCGATATCCGAGGGCCATCACCACAGCATCTGTTCCGCCTGCTCGTGCACGTCTCGACGCAGGTTTGGTCGATGCCGGGTTCTTTGCCTTCGACGTGATCAGAGGGGGAAATGTGTATCCACGGGAAGTGCTGTTCGGGCGCATGCTGGGGTTGGTTACAGAGGAACAGCTGCGCGCACTGGGCAAGGCCACAGTGGCGATACCCGGTTGCGGCGGAACAGGATACACGTATGCGGAGTGCCTCGCACGGATGGGCATCGGCAACTTCCGCCTCTCGGATACGGACCGTTTCGGGCCGGAGAACATGAATCGCCAATTCGGTGCGACAGTGGACACCGTCGGACGTCTGAAGTCCGAGGTGCTGGAAGAGCGCTTGCGCTCGATCAATCCGGAGATCACCGTCACGCGGTTCCCGGACATCGACGAGGACAATGTCTCCGACTTCGTCGCCGGCGCCTCGGCGCTCTGCGACACCATCGACTTCTTCGCCATGAACGAGCGTCGGATGCTGCACCGTCAGGCTCTCATTCACAAGGTGCCCACCGTGTTGTGCTGCCCGGTCGCGTACGGCGTGACGGGGCACTACTTCAACTATCACGAGAACGATCGAATCGACTTCGACGTCCTGTTCCACCAGTCCGATTCGAACGACGAGCAGCAGAACCTCGAGAACTTCGGAAACACACTCGCTCCGAACGCCTTGCATCGCGCCTATCTCGACGATCCGAATCTCGACTTCGAGAACCACAAGGTCGCCTCAGTGAGCGCCTCGTGCCTGCTGGCCACCTCGTGGGGGTCGATGCAGGCCGTGTGCGCAATCCTCGGACTGCCGTCCCAGTTCCGTCCCGTTCCCGAGATGTACGAGTTCGATCTTCGTGCAATGCAATTCGTTTCCAGCTCCATGTCCACTGCTGTTCTCGGCTGATCCCTTAGCGACCTTCGGAGATCTCATGGCATCACTCTCTTCTGGCCTGCTCGAGCAGCCCGCCGAAATCAACGACCTGCCCGAACTCCTCGACCGCGCATACACGTATGGCGACAGTGACGCCTTGCTGCGGGTTCAGCAGCGCCTTGCGGACGTTCATGCGCGTTCGTTCGAAATTCCTTCTTCCGTGCCCCGGACCGGCTTGGACACCTTGCGTTCCGACCTGCACTGTGCGTTGCAGATCGAAGAGCGCATGCTCTCATACGAGGACCGATTCATCGACCACGCCGCATGCCCGTCAACGTCCGGGGGCGGGCTCGAATTCGTGCGCAGTCTGAAATCGATCGTTCGCGAGCACCCAGCGAACCGGCACCCGTTCTACATCGAATTCCTGCCCGACAGTGCTGAAATCGGCGACATCGCCTACTACCTTGCGCAGGAGTCGGCGCTGGATCCGCGGTTCGACGACTTCATCGCTCTGATGCAAATCGGGATGTCCGTACGCCCGAAACTCGAACTGGCCGGAAACTACTGGGACGAGATGGGAAACGGTACCGAACCGCGCGTGCACACCGTGATGTTCCAGAACGCTCTCAACGAGGTCGGTGCCACCGACGACTTCATCCGCGAGAATCTCAGTGTCGACGCCATGGTATGCGGGAACCTCTCAGCCATGCTGGCATTGCGCAGGCCTTTGATCTTCCGTGCCGTGGGCAGCTTCGCCGTGACCGAATTCCTGTTTCCGCGCCGGTGCGCGCAGCTGCTCGAGGCGTGGCGGCGTAACGCGCTCTCCGTCGAGGGAATCGAGTACCACCGCGAGCACATCGGCATCGATGCGCGCCATGCGTCGGGGTTCTTCAAGAACGTCATCATTCCCTTGGTCGAGGAACGTCCCGAGGTGGCACCCGAGATCTATTGGGGCGCCGTGGCGCGCCTCAACTCGTCGCAGCGCTACCTCGACTCCACCCTGCAGACCCTGACCTACGGAAGTGCCCGATGAACACAGATCTCGCACAGCGCGGCTACGCACTCGTGGACGGCTTGTTCGCCACCGCCGAGCAACTGATCTCCTATGAGAACTGTCCGCACGATCCGTTCATGGGCAACGGCACCCGATACAAGCGGTTTTCCCAGTTCAAGCTCGTCCACGATAGCGATGGTTGGGGCACCGAGTTGCTGCCGGCACGCGCCTACACCGCGCCAAAGGAGTTCAACCCGGTCGGTGGCGGATTCAAGCGCCCGTACGAGCCGCTCGAGGTGGACTTCAGCGGGATCGTCACCGAACTGGCGGACCAGCTCGGCCTCGACCGCACGACCGCCTGGCAGATCAACGTGCACCAGAACCGGAGCATCGCCGAACCCCGGCGCTCCGGCCAGCTGACTCCGGAAGGCCGGCACAAGGACGGTCACGAGTTCGTCACCATCAGCGCGTTCGCCCGTTCGAACGTCACCGGCGGCTGCACTCGGGTGTGGAGTGACGAGGAGGCCGGACAGCCGCTATGGGAACACACGATGACCCCCGGTCAAACGTTACTGCTCGACGATCGGGCGGTCCTGCATGATGTGACCGACATCCAGGCGGCCACCGATGTCCGCGGCACCCGGGACATCCTCATCGTTGCCTACTCACGGTGGGACGAACGGTGGTACGGCGACGAGCACGACACGGCCGTGCTCGAACCGCACGTTGTCCCGGGCCGGATGTGATCGGCCGGCGAGGACATCACTTATGAGCATCTCCTTGTTCCTCGACGGGGCAGCCGGCACCACAGGTCTTCTGATCGAAGACCTGCTGCGACGCCATCACCCCGAGTTCGAAATCCTGCACTTGTCGGACGACGATCGAAAGGATCTCGCCGCCAAGCGCGCTCTCCTCGCCGAGGCCGAATGTGCGGTGCTGTGCCTTCCCGACGCCGCTGCGATGGAATCCGCTGCTCTGGCAGACGAACTGGGTGTGCGCGTGCTCGACGCCAGCAGTGCACACCGGGTGTCGGACGGTTGGGCATACGGGCTGCCCGAACTGGACCGCGGTGCCCAGCGACATCGGATCAGTGGTGCGTGGCGGGTAGCCAACCCCGGGTGCTACGCCACTGGGGCGCTCCTGTTGCTCAACCCGCTCTCGCGCGCCGGTCTCCTCCGCCGGAATGCGCACGTTCCCATCTTCGGAATCTCCGGCTACAGCGGAGGCGGTCGCGCGATGCTGCAGCGCTTCGAACGCGCCGGCGAGACCTTGCGCACCGGCAGCTACACCCACGACCACGAGCACAAGCACGTGCGCGAGATCGTGAGACACAGCCCACTCGGCCGCAAGCCACAGTTCGTACCGTCCGTCGGTGCCTTCGAACGCGGGATGTCGGTGACGATCACCCTCGGTCGCGAAGCCCTGACCGACGAGACCGACGCCGTCGCCGTCCTGAAGCAGTACGAACAGTCCTATGCGGACGAGCAATTCGTCCAGGTGCGCACCGCGCAACCGGATGACCCGAACGGCCTGCTCATGGTCGACGACGTTGTGGGCACCAATAACGCTGCCGTCTACTGCTTCGACGACGGCACCGACCTGACCTTGGTGTGCCACCTGGACAACCTCGGCAAGGGCGCGTCGCTGGCCGCAATTCAGAATCTGAACATCATGTTCGGCTACCCGGAAGGGCTCGGTATCGATGACCAGCACTGAGCATCTCCCTTTCACGAAGTACACCGCGCTGGGCAACGACTACCTCGTCTTCGACGGCGGTCACTTCGGCACGACCTTGGACGTACAGCAGATCGTCAGGCTGTGCGATCGCCGATTCGGTGTGGGCGCCGACGGTATTCTCGTCCACTGCCCGTCCCTGGCGAGCGGGCCGTTCCGAGTGCGCATCTTCAATTCCGACGGCAGCGAATGCGAGCGCAGCGGCAACGGATTGCGCATCTATGCTCAGTGGCTGCTCGATATCGGCGCAGTCGATCGCGATCGATTCGAGATCGACTGCCTCGCCGGAACGTCCCCGGTCGAGGTCAACAACGATGGCACGCTCACTGTGGCAATGGGACCGGCGGTGTTCGAGCCCCACGCGATCGGGCTGACCGACCCCTCGATCGATCCACAGCGGTTCGTGCTCGATACTTCCGCCGGCGCTCTCGACGTGACCGCATTGTCCGTCGGAAATCCACATACGGTCGTGTTCACCCCGGTCGAGCCCCATATCCAGAACACCCTCGGACCGCAGATCGCCACTCATCCTCTGTTCGCCTCCGGCACCAACGTCCAGTTCGTCGCACGGATCGACGCAGCCGGGATGGACATCGACATCTGGGAGCGTGGATCCGGCCGTACTCTCGCCTCGGGTAGCAGCGCGTGCGCCGCCGCGGCGGCCGCACTGTCGCGCGGTTCGACCACCGCCCCGGTGACCGTTCGGATGCCCGGTGGCCAGCTCACCGTCGATCGGCGCGGCACACAAATTTGGCAGACCGGACGAGCGCACCATGTGTTCGCGGGCACCGTCCGACCCCCCTCCCCGAAGGCGGTAGCTGCATTATGACCACACTGACTGTCCGTCACGCCACAGTCGCCGACGCGCAGCGCATATGCGAGATCTACAATCACGCAATCGAATCGCGTGCCAGTACGTGTGACCTCGAGTCGCGTGGCGTGCACGATATCGAAGGATGGTTCTCCGGAAGAGATTTCGGGTCCCGACCTATTTATGTGGCTGTCGACGATGGCACGGTCACCGGATATCTGTCCGTATCCGATTTTTGGAACGATCGTCCCGGTTACCGCGTCACCGCAGACTGCGGCGTCTATCTCGATCCGGCCTTCCAAGGTCGCGGGATCGGATCGACGTTGCTACGCACCTTCCTGGACGACGCTCCTCGCCTAGGCATCCGCACGGTCGTCACCAGCATGTTCGCCGACAACGCTGCGAGCGTCCAGTTGTTCGCCAGATTCGGTTTCGATCGCGTCGGCATGTGCACGGGGGTGGCGGACCTCGAAGGTGTCCGGAAGGACCTCGCTATCGTCCAACGAAGGATCACACCAGCATGACACTGACGATGCAGCAATGGATCTTCGTCGAGAGCTACGGTCGTTACACCCTCGATCTTGGTGACAGCAACGTCGAACTCGCGGACATTACCACTGTCCCGGGCTTCGCCGAGATCACCACCGTGCCACTCGGATATGGTCACCAGGCCGGGCTGCCCGAACTGCGTGCAGCTATCGCTGCGCGCTACCACAATGTCGACCCGGCAGACGTTCTTGTCTGCCACGGTGCCCAAGAGGCATTCTCCCTTCTGGTCCGCAGCCTCGAAATCACCGATCGCAGCGAAGCGGTAGTGATCGGGTCGGGCTGGAGCCAGCACACCTATTATCCGGCCGAGGTCGGGCTCTCGGTTGTGACGGTCGCACTCGATCCGTGTGAGCACACTCTGCTGGCTGCGGTCGCGGAGGCCGTGACCTGGCGAACGAAGGTCATCGTCGTCGCCACACCGGAGAACCCGACCGGTTGGACCGCGTCCCGCGACTTCATCGAAGCGGTCGCCGACATCGCCGATGCCTACGACGCCGTGCTCGTGGTCGACGAGGAGTATGTTTGCGATCCCGATATGTCGGCGGCGGGGATCTCCGACTGCGTTGCCGTCATCAGCGGGTTGTCGAAGCTGCACGGTCTGCCGGGGCTTCGTATCGGTTGGTGTATCGCCACTGCTGACCTGGTCGACCGCTGTACGCAGCGGAAGCACCTGACCACCATCTCCAACTCGGTACTGTGCGAGTCCATCGCGACGGCCGTCCTGCGCGACGGCGACCGGTTTCTCGCCCGAGCCCGCACCCTCTGTCGAAGTGGTGCTCGCACTCTGCAGGAATGGGCGTCTGTGCTCCCGCAGGTCAGCATCGTCAATGCTCGGGACGATCTGCCATTCGCGTGGCTTCGGATCGACAAGTCCCTCGACAGTCTCGCCGTGGCCCGACGGGCGCTTGATGAGGGTGTACTCGTCATCCCCGGGGAGGTGTTCGATCGGCCCGGGTATCTGCGTGTCGCCATCGCTCGGCCTCCCGTAGATCTCGACCGCGGCTTGAAGGTTCTGGCCCGAGCCGTGTGCGGTCCTCGATTGGATCTCCTCACGGCCGGAGGCCGCGCATGAACGATTCGGAACCGACCGCGTCATCCGGGACCATCGAACCAAGCGAGTCCGGCTGGGACATACGTTTATGGGCAGTCCTCGTCGTGGTGTGTGGTGCGTTGTTCCTCGATGGCCTCGACAGCGCCATGATCGGTGTGGCTGTACCGTCGATACAATCCGAGTTTGCGACATCAGCCAGCGCCGTGCAGTGGACCGTCAGCGCCTACGTTCTCAGCTTCGGCGGTCTGCTGCTGTTCGCCGGCAGGCTCGCCGATGCGATCGGCCGCCGTGTGGTCCTGCTCGTCGGCGTGGCGATCCTGCTTGCTGGATCTCTGCTCGGAACGTTCGCTACCACCGTCGAGTTGATCATCGTTGCCCGGTTCGGTATGGGTGTGGGCGCAGCGCTGACCGCACCAGCCGGGCTCGCGATCATCACCACGACTTTCCCTGAAGGACCAGCCCGAAATCGTGCCGTCGGCATCTACACGGCCTGCGGAGCCGTCGGCTTCTCGGCCGGCCTTCTCGGTGGCGGCCTGCTCAGCAGTGTCGGGTGGCGCTGGGTATTCGCGCTGTCAGTGGTGATGGCCGCTGTAGTCTGGGCCGGCGCAGTGACCTTCGTCCCCCCTGATCGACCAATCCGCACCGAGCGGAGAACATTGAACCTGCCCGGATCGCTCGCTCTTACTGCGACGATGCTGCTGCTTGTCTACACCGTGGTTGAAGCGCCACAAGCAGGCTGGACCTCGACGTCGACACTCGCCCTGGCAACCGGTGTGCTCGTTCTCGCCGCAGGGTTCGCATACACGGAACGGCGTAGCGTCGCACCTCTGTTCCCCCGGCACCTGTTCCGCGGGGGGGACTTGCTCTCCGCCGCTCTGTTCAGCGCTGCAATCATGGGAACCTACACAAGCTTTCAGTTCCTCAGTGCGCTATATCTGCAGCAGAACCTGCACTGGTCACCGCTGCAGATGGCGCTTGGGTTCCTCCCGTTGAGTGTCCTGGTGGCAATCATCGGACCTAAGGTCGGCGTATTGATCAGCGCTGTGGGAACCCGCCTCGTCATCGCTACCGGTTTCGGCATCTATGCAGTCGCGTACCTGTTGTTCCTGCGAATCGGCGGTGGGGGTTCGTTCTGGGATCTCGTCCTTCCCACTGTGGTGCTTGTCGGTTTCGCTTTCCCGATGAGTTTTACCGGCGCTTATGTGCAAGCCACCTCCGGAGTTCCCGATCGGGACCAGGGCGTGGCTGCCGCGGTTGCCCAGACCGGCTATCAGTTGGGCTCAGCGCTTGTGCTGGCGGTCGTGACACTCCGGCTCCCGCAGGGAACTTCGGTCGGTGTCGTAGCCACACCCGCCGACTATCGCGACGGGATGATTGTCGTCTGTGCTGTCGCTTTTGCTGCCTTCGCCTGTGCAGTTCTCCGCGTGGTCCGACCTCACCGGCGGGCTCACGCCGTCAGGGTGTCGGAGGACGTGTCCGCAGCAAAGGTGATGCCACGATGACCAACGAGCCGCTCTGCCACGTGCTGTCCGTGTTCGACATCGAGGCCGAACCGGTCACCGACGGCATTCTGCGGCGGCGCATTCATCGTTCGGATTTCGCGTCGAGTTGGCTGATCGAATTCGCCCCCGGCAGTTGTTGGCCCGAGGTCGGTTGTCACACCGGGAGGAATGGTACTACGTTCTTCGGGGCGAAATCCTCGAAGGAAATCGGTGTCATCCCGCAGGAACGTACGTCCGGTTCCTTCCCGGCTCCTCCCACCGTCCCCGCAGCCGTACCGGAGCTGTCATTCTCGGGATAACCCAGGAGCAAGCGGACTATCGGTCGGAGTAGTCACGGTACCTCTGAAAATCGCGAAACCGGCGGAGCACTGTTCGATCGGGTGCCCGTTGAGCGATCCCGACCTCTGGAGCCGGCTTGTAGGGGTCCCACGCACGAGTCGTGAACTCGTACCGGCCGGAATCGCTGGACACCGGGGAAGATGATCATCCGGGGAGACGACATCATGAAGCGCAGTACATTCATAATGCAACGCCATTTAACTGCATCGATGACACGTCCCCGCGCCATCGACGGTGGCAGTGCGGTCGCGTGCGCGGCACCCGCACGCCACGGCGATGAGCCGAATCACGGTCAGCAGACCCGCGCCGACACCGGGACCTGCCTGACCGGAAGCGGCGAACCACATCGCGAAGGCGACCTACAGCACCGCGATCATCATTCCGGTGGCGGTACGCGGCCGGAGCGGCGTCACATCGTCGGTGGGCATCACCACGGTTCCGGATGGGCTCGGGACGCAGCAGGGACATCGAGATCACGGGGCGGTACGGCGGTTTCCGTCACCGGGGGAACAGCGCGCACGGTCGAGGACCACCGCAGCCGACCGGCGCGCACCCCTTCATACTTGCGGCCTTGGGCGCGGGTGATCTCCCGCAACCGGTCCGCCTCGGCGAAGTGCACTAGCTGCCAGTCGCCGGTGACGAGTTCGGCGATCACCGGCGCCGGACCCCGACCGACACCGCCTATGCGGCGCGCGGTCTCGGCGAGAGCGTGCACATCGACCGAGGTTGCCACCGGATTCGATCCGGGTACCGAGAAGTGCTCCCGGCTCGTCCGCATTCCGTACATCCCCGCTCCTCGCTCCACGGACTCGACCGGAGCCGGGCCGTCTCCGGTCTGCACTTGCAGGTGCACAGTGTCGCCTCCACAGTCCTGCCGAGACGAGGGCGGGTCGATACCCGATCCGCACCGCCGCCGACAGCGCCTCTCTCGGTCCATGTCTGCATCGTGCACGACGTCGTTGTTCGCTACCGTGCCGAAGCATGGGCACGACCCTGCACGCACCTCACCCCTGGCCTGCCATCACCGCGGCCCTGCGCCGGCCCGGACCCCGGCGCGTCGCCATCGCCTACCTCGACCACACCGCGCCAGACCTGCTGCCGCTGCGCAGCGAGGGCCAGTTGATCGTCGACACCGCCCGCGCCGCCGTGCGCGCACACGCCACCTCCCCACCACCCTCGCCCACTTCCTCGACGCCGGCGTGCAGGTGCTGTCGACTGCGAACCTGCACACCGGCCTGATCGTCACCGCAGAGAAGGTGATCGTCGGCCCGGCCAGCGCCTCGCACGCCTCCACCGTCGCCGACAAAACCGCGCTGATCGCCGACGATCCCGGCGCCATCGCAGCAGCACATGCCTTCCTCGACCGTCTCGAGGACACCGTCGTCGACGAGGTGTTCCTCGACAGCGCCACCGCCATCTGGCAGATCGGCCGCGTCGTACCCCTGGCCGGGATCGGACCCGGGCTATCGCACCCACTGGGTCCGCGAGGACAACCCCGGTCCCGACCGCCGCACCCGTCTCCAGCCCGGCGACGTCGTGATCCGGATCAGCAACGACGACACCCGGCTGGACCCACCGGCCGTCGTCGCAACCGGCCCCCACCGCATCCCCCACACCCGCCACGCCCGCGCCGACCTCGACCCCATCGCCATATCCGACGCCACGCGCATCCTCACCGACCGCGGTCACTCGAACCCGCGCCTGCACCGCGACCACCGCATCATCTCTGCGAGCCTGCGCGCCGCGGTGCTGGCTCTGTGGAAGATGTGACCATCTTTGGACCGTTGACCGGCGGCCCACCCGGTACACCCCCACTGACATGCGTAAATGGCACGTCCCCTGCGCCTTACACTGCCGGCTGCATCGCCTCGGCGGCGAAGGCTTGTGTCCACCACTGGTCGACGTTGGCGTGCTCTTTCGGTAACGCCAGGGCCGGGGCGACGACGAAGTACCGCTCGACGGTCGGGAACACCGGGCCACGTTCGTGCTGGTAGACACGCACGATTTCCATCGTCCCCGATGTCCGGGCGAACCTTGTTCTGTGCGGCTCCGTCGGCCGCGAGGCGACCGAGGATGTTGTGCATGCTGGCCCGGGAGCCGCGGCCGCGGATGCGGACCGAGCGGGCGGCATCGCCGAGTTCGGTCGGGTCGGTCTTGCGGGGCCGCAGAATGCGGCGAATCTCGTAGATAGCGTGCTCGTGGCTCTCGAGGATTGCCTCGACGGCATCCAGGACGTTGTCGAGCTGGTGCTCGCGGAGCATCTCGATCAGGCGGCGGCCGCCGACGAGGCCCTGCGCTGGATTGAGCGCGAGTGCGAGGTGTTCCATCAACAGGGTTCTCGCGCCGACTTCGGGTGCTTCGGCATAACGAGCGAAGTTCTCGGCGCGACTGCTCTTGTTGGCAAAGCTGAACGGACAGAATGTGCACGCGCTCTTGCCGACGCTGGTGCCGAGGATCGAGCGGGTGTAGTCGATCACGTCGGCGCGTGACCACCCCCAGTCGATCAACGGGTACTCGCCGGTGCGTCGGTCGGTGTTGAAGAGTGCCGCACCGACGACCGCGGCCGCCGCACCGACACCAGCGATCTCGGATCCGGGGCACCCATCGAGCGCCATTCCCACAGCACCGGTGCTTCATCACCAGCGAGGCGAAACCACCATTGTGAAGTCACGAAAGGCCCCAGTTGCCGAGTGCGGGACATGACCGCCCATCCGCAGAACACGTGTGCGGACCCATACACGGGCCTCCCCCGGTCAGGGATGTACTTCCGCCCTTCCCATCATCGAGGGATCGGCTACTTTAGCGGGCTACATCAGCGAGCGCTGGGCAGGGCGATGTGCCGGCCGGCCCGGATGATCCGGGACAGGTCCGCCCGCTGATCGAGGGCCCGGGTGTCGACAGGCGACCCGGCGTCGCGGAGCAGCAGGACACCCGCGTCGCGTTCGGTGACGGCCTGCGCGAGCAGACCCTCCTCGTCCTCCGCTCCCCCACCGAACCGGAGGCCGACATGGCAGTGCGCGTCGACGAGGCCCGGCAGGATCCAGCCGTCGGCGCAGAGCACCTCGGCGTCGCGGCCGGGCTCGGCCGTGAACGCTCCGTCGGCCCCGACGAACAGTTCGACGGGTTCGCCGTCGGCCAACGACCGGCCTCACACGACGAAGGAACGCGCATCACCCTCGGTCACGGTCATCCCCCCGGCCCGGCTCAGTTCTTGGGGAACTTCAGCTTCGACAGGTCGAAGTTCTCGAGTCCCGGAGGAAGCTCGTCGAGGCCCTTCGGCATCTTCGACAGGTCGGGCATCCCGGCGGGCATGCCACCCGGGAGACCGGGGAAGCCGCCGGGCATACCGCCCCGCACCTTCGGCGGCGTCGGTCCGCGACCGCCCTTCTTCCCCTTCTTGCCCTTCTTGCGCTGATTCTTGCGTGCGCCCGGCATGCCCATCTGGCCGGCCATGGCCGTCATCATCTTCCGGGCCTCGAAGAACCGGTCGACGAGCTGGTTGACGTCGGAGACCTTCACACCGGAACCGTTGGCGATGCGCAATCGCCGCGAGCCGTTGATGATCTTCGGGTTGGCGCGCTCCTCCGGCGTCATGCCGCGGATGATCGCCTGGATGCGGTCGAGCTGCTTCTCGTCGACGTTGGCGAGGGCGTCCTTCATCTGCCCGGCTCCGGGCAGCATGCCCAGGAGATTGGCGATGGGGCCCATCTTCCGCACGGCCATCATCTGCTCGAGGAAGTCCTCGAGGGTGAGCTCGCCGGAACCGATCTTGTTGGCGGTGGCCTCGGCCTGCTCGGCGTCGAAGACCTGCTCGGCCTGCTCGATCAGGGTGAGCACGTCGCCCATGCCGAGGATGCGGCTGGCCATGCGCTCGGGGTGGAAGACGTCGAAGTCCTCGAGCTTCTCACCGGTGGAGGCGAACATGATCGGCTGGCCGGTGAGCTCGCGGACGCTGAGCGCGGCACCTCCGCGAGCGTCGCCGTCGAGCTTGGTGAGCACCACGCCGGTGAAGCCGACGCCCTCGCGGAACGCCTCGGCTGTGCTCACGGCGTCCTGACCGATCATCGCGTCGAGGACGAACAACACCTCGTCGGGCTGCACGGCGTCGCGGATGCCCGCTGCCTGCGCCATGAGTTCCTGGTCGATACCGAGGCGACCGGCGGTGTCGACGATGACCACGTCGTACTGCTTGTTGCGCGCCTCGGCGATGCCCTGCTCGGCCACGGCGATCGGGTCGGCGGCGGTGACTCCGAGTTCGTTCTCGCCTCCGCCGATGGAGGTGCCGGGATGGGGCGCGAAGACCGACACGCCGGCACGCTCACCGACCACCTGCAGCTGGGTCACAGCGCCGGGGCGCTGGAGGTCGCAGGCGACCAGCATCGGGGTGTGCCCCTGCGCCTTGAGCCACTTCGCGAGCTTACCCGCGAGCGTGGTCTTACCGGCACCCTGCAGACCGGCGAGCATGATGACCGTCGGCGGGTTCTTCGCGAACTGCAGACGACGGGTCTCGCCGCCGAGGATCCCGACGAGTTCCTCGTTGACGATCTTGACGACCTGCTGGGCCGGGTTGAGCGCGCCATGCACCTCGGCGCCCTTGGCGCGCACCTTGATCTTCTTGATGAACTCGCGCACGACGGGCAGCGCGACGTCGGCCTCGAGCAGGGCGAGGCGGATCTCACGGCAGGTCGCGTCGATGTCCGCGTCGGACAGCCGCCCCTTGCCGCGCAGGTCCTTCAGGACCCCTGTCAACCTGTCGGAAAGGGATTCGAACACCGAATGCGCTCCTGAGCTCTGACGAAGATGCGGACATTGCTGCGAACCAGGGTAACCGCTCCCGATCCCTCGCGATCGCGGGTGGCCACACCACAGCGCGGGCCACCCGCGCTGTCACGATCCGTCGGTCACGCTCTGTCGACGGGTGCGGGCGGCTCGGGAGCAGGCAGGACCGACAACAGTTCCTTCTCGAGATGTTCCCGGGAGACACGGGTGTGGGCACCAGCGAGATCGACGCAGAACGAGTCGATCACCGTCGAACCCAGCGTGCTCACCCGCGCCCACCGCACGTCGGCTCCGACACGCTCGAAGACGTCCGCGAGACGGCACAGCAGACCGATCCGGTCCTCCGACCGGATCTCGAGCACGACCTGGTCCGATTCGGATCCTTCGAACCAGATGATCCGCGGCGGCGCGAGAGCGGCGCTGACCGGAACCGCCCGGGCCGTTCGCTCGGGAAGCCGGCTCTCCCGTTCGGCGCGGTCCTTGGCCTCGAGGGCACCGAGGAGGTCGAGATCGCCGGAGCGCGCCCGCACGAGTTCCTGCCGGAGCAGGGCCGCTTCGGGCGGTGAACCGAATCTCGGAGCCACGACGAAGCTGTTGACCGTGCTGCCGGCGTGACTGCCGATCGAGGCCGACAGCACCCGCAGACCGTGCAGGGAGAGCACACCGGCCTCGTCGGAGAGCACGCCCCGCTCGTCGGGCGCGACGAAGGTCGCGGAGAAGCTGCGGCCGTCCTCGCGTGGTTCGAGCGCGACGTGCAGGGCGCCGTCCTCGGCGAGGTTCGCGAGGGCGGGATCGATCGGATCCGGTGCCGGCAGCTCGTCCCCCGCCATCATCATGCGGCAGCGGCGCACGAGTTCCCGGATCAGCGACGCCTTCCAGTCCCCCCACACCCCCGGGCCGGTGGCCTGCGAATCCGCCTCGGCCAAGGCGTGGAGCAGGTCGAGCAGCACCGGATCCCCGTCGAGGGCGCCGACGACCGCGGCCACGGTCTCCGGATCGTCGAGGTCGCGGCGGGTCGCGGTGTGCGGCAGGAGCAGATGGTGCCGCACCATCGAGGTGAGCAGCGCCAGATCCGAAGGCCACAGGCCCATCCGCCGCCCGATCTGCAGGGCCAGTTCGGCACCGACCACGCTGTGGTCGCCGCCGCGTCCCTTCCCGATGTCGTGCAGCAACGCGCCGAGGACCAGCAGGTCCGGACGGGAGACCCGCGTCGTCAGTTCGCTCGCGTACACGGCGGTCTCGACGAGGTGCCTGTCGACGGTCCACGTGTGGACGGCGTCGCGGGGCGGCAGGTCGCGCACCGCACCCCATTCGGGGAGCAACCTCCCCCACAGTCCGGTGCGGTCCAGCGACTCGATGACGTCGACCGCGCGACGTCCCGAGCCGAGCAGCACCAGGAAGTCGTCGAGGGCTTCCCGGGGCCAGGGTTCGCGCAGCTCCGGTGCGTGATCGGCGAGTCGGGTGAGCGTGGCCGCCGAGACGGGCAGTCCGGCCTGCGCAGCGGCCGC
The DNA here is from genome assembly GCF_000801125.1 of Rhodococcus sp. Chr-9. NCBI lineage: Bacteria > Bacillati > Actinomycetota > Actinomycetes > Mycobacteriales > Nocardiaceae > Rhodococcus > Rhodococcus sp. Chr-9. The sequence continues at coordinate 206,044 of NZ_JTIZ01000122.1, read as the reverse complement.
CGCGACCCGCGTGATCAGGCCCGGATCGCGACGCGGATGCGCGTCGCGTGCGAGGGCGACCTCTCCCCCGTGCTCGACGACCCCTTCGTCGAGCGGACGCCGCACCGGTCCGCGGCGCAGACGCGACAGACCCTTGCGCGGCAGCGAATTGGCCGCGGTGCGCAGACCGACGTCGACGGAATAGCTGATCGTGCGGGCCGATTCGGTGAGCACCCGCGCAAGATCGAAACGGTCGCCGATCCGCAGCGCCGCGGCGATCTCGTCGGCGTCCTGCGCGCGCAGCTGGTCGCGGGAGCGGCCGGCGACGCGGTGCAGCTCGGTGCGTACATCGAGCAGTCGCCGGTGGGCGGCCGCGAGCCCGCCGCCCGGGACGTCGGGTCCGAGTCCTGGCATGCCGTCGGTGAGCTGCGCAACGGACAGGGCATTGAGCAACTGCACGTCCCGCAACCCGCCGCGACCGCTCTTGAGGTCGGGTTCGGCCCGGTGGGCGATCTGCCCGCTGCGCTGCCATCGCACCTCGGTCGTCTCGATGAGTTCGTCGAAGCGGGACCGGATGCCGGTGCGCCACTGCCGTCGCACACCACCGATGAGCAGATTGCTCAGCTGGGCGTCGCCCGCGATGTGCCGCGCCTCGAGCATTCCCAACGCGGCCGTCAGATCGGACGAGAACACCTGGAGGGCCTGGGGCACCGTCCGGACACTGTGGTCGAGCTTGATGTGCGCGTCCCACAGCGGGTACCAGAGCTCGTCGGCGACCTTCGACACGACGGACGGCGCCATGTCGTCGTGGAGGAGGATGAGATCGAGATCGGAGTACGGGAGCATCTCGCGGCGTCCGAGACCCCCGACGGCGACGATGGCGAAGCCTCCCTCGCGCTTGATGCCGAGTTCGGAGCCCTTCGTCGTCAACCAGAATTCGTGCAGGTCCACGAGGGCGTGGCGCAGGGCCACGGTGTCGAGGCGGCGGCTGCGGGGGCCNCAGATCGGCGGCGCCCGCCGGTGCGGTTGTGCGGGCCGAGGACACCGAAGGCCCCGATCCCGCTGCCGAAGCAGCGCGATCAGGGCCTCGAGTGCCGGACCCCTGGGGGTCAGAGCGCATCCGAACCTCGTTCTCCGGTGCGGACCCGGACAACGGCTTCCACGGGCGTGACCCACACCTTGCCGTCGCCGATCTTGCCGGTACGGGAGGCCTCGACGATGGTCTCGACGACCTTGTCGACAGCGGAGTCGTCGATGACGACCTCGACACGGACCTTCGGCACGAAGTCGACGGAGTACTCGGCTCCGCGGTAGACCTCGGTGTGGCCCTTCTGGCGGCCGTACCCCTGCACCTCGCTGACTGTCATTCCCAGCACACCGGCCTGCTCCAGGCCTGCCTTGACGTCCTCGAGCGTGAACGGCTTGATGATCGCCGTGATCAGCTTCATATCCTCATCCTTCCCAGAGCCCGCTGGCCGCTGTCATCCCTGCTCACTGTCGTGGTCTTCTTATCACTTGAGAGCCGGCGCGAAGTCGTATGCGGATTCCGCATGTTCGGCTTCGTCGATACCGCGGGCCTCTTCCTCGTCGCTCACACGCCAGCCCATGGGCTTGAGTGCGAAGGCGATCACTGCGGTGACGACGGCGGTGAACACCAGGGCGACGACTGCGATGACGATCTGGATGACGAGCTGCTTGTAATCGCCACCGTAGAACAATCCGGTCTCGGTGCCGAGGAAGCCGATGGCGACCGTGCCCCACAGGCCGGACACGAGGTGGACACCCACGACGTCGAGCGAGTCGTCGTAACCGAACTTGTACTTCAGACCCACCGCGAGGGCGGACAGGACACCGGCGATGACGCCGAGGGCGATCGATCCGACCGGGCTCAGCGAGCCTGCAGCGGGGGTGATGGCGACCAGGCCGGCGACGGTACCGGACGCGGCACCGAGGCTGGTGGCCTTGCCGTCACGGATGCGCTCGGTGAGGAGCCAGCCGAGGATGGCGGCGGCGGTGGCGGTGGTGGTGTTGACCCAGGCCAGGCCGGCAGTACCGTCGGCGGCGAAGGCCGAACCGGCGTTGAAGCCGAACCATCCGAACCACAGCAGCGCGGCACCGAGCATGACGAACGGCAGGTTGTGCGGACGGAAGGCGGTGCGACCGAAGCCGGCACGCTTGCCGATGACGACGGCCAGGACGAGAGCGGCGATACCGGCGTTGATGTGGACGACCGTGCCACCGGCGAAGTCGATCGGCTCCACCGCAGCGCTGACCTCTCCGCCGTCCTCGACGGTGCCGAACATGGCCGCTGCGATGCTGTCCTCGGAGCCCGAGAGCAGGCCGCCACCCCACACCATGTGGGCGAGCGGGAAGTAGGCGCAGGTGACCCAGATGGCCGCGAACGCCATCCACGTACCGAACTTCACGCGCTCGGCCAGCGCACCGCTGATCAGAGCGGTAGTGATGATCGCGAAGGTCACCTGGAAACCGATGTCGATGATCTGCGGGTAGTTGCCCGAACCACTTGCAAGGAACTCACCATCCTCGCCGTACATGGCTCCCTGCAGACCGAACTGCTCGAAGGGGTTCGCGAAGATCCCGAGTACGCTCTCGTTGCCGTAGGACATCGACCAGCCCCACAGGACGTAGATGACCCCGATCACGGCCATCGCGCCGAAGGACATCATCATCATGTTGAGCACGGACTTGGAACGGGACATCCCGCCGTAGAAGAACGCCAGGCCCGGGGTCATCAGAAGCACGAGCGACGCTGCTATCAGCATCCACGCTGCGTCGCCGGTGTTCACCACTTCCTCCACTTGCAACCTCCCTGTAGGCCGCGCCGAGCGGCGCGTTGTCGAGGGAAAGCTTGCTGCCCGGATGTTTCNGTCGGCGCCCTCACCGAGACCCACCAGCTTCACCGGGACGCCGAGTTCGTGCTGCACCTGGAAGACGATGCCGCCCTTGGCGGTTCCGTCGAGCTTGGTGAGCACCACACCGGTGATGTCGACGACCTCGGCGAACACGCGGGCCTGCATCAGACCGTTCTGGCCGATCGTCGCGTCGAGGACGAGCAGAACCTCGTCGACGGCGGCCTTCTTCTCCACGACGCGCTTGACCTTGCCGAGCTCGTCCATCAGGCCGGTCTTGGTGTGCAGGCGGCCGGCGGTGTCGACGAGGACCGCGTCGACACCGTTGTCGATGCCCCTCGCGACGGCATCGAACGCCACCGCGGCCGGATCGGCGGCCTCCTTGCCGCGGACGACCTCGGCGCCGACGCGTTCGGCCCAGGTCTGCAGCTGGTCGGCGGCCGCGGCACGGAAGGTGTCGGCGGCACCGAGCAGCACCCGGCGTCCGTCCGCGACGAGCACGCGGGCGAGCTTGCCGGTCGTCGTGGTCTTTCCGGTGCCGTTGACACCGACGACGAGCAGCACCGCGGGATGGTCCTCGTGCGGGAGGGCCCGGATGGAGCGGTCGAGCTCGGGGCGGAGCTCATCGACAAGCACGCTGCGCAGCACGGCGCGGGCGTCGGCCTCGCTGCGCACGTTGTTCACGACCATCTCCTCACGCAGACGGTCGACGATCTTGGTGGTCGTCGCGGCACCGAGGTCGGCCACGAGCAGCGTGTCCTCGATCTCCTCCCAGGAGTCCTCGTCGAGATCGCCACCACCGAGCAGGCCGAGCAGGCTCTTGCCGACCGCTGACTGCGAGCGGGCCAGACGGCCGCGCAGGCGGACAAGGCGACCTGCGGTGGGTTCGATCTCCTCGATCGGGGCTGCCGGAGGAACAGCGGCCGGTCCGGCCGGTTCGACGATTTCCGGTTCGACGACCTCGGGTTCGGTGACCTCGGGTTCGGCAACGGTCTCTGTCGCCGGGGCGGGCTCGACCTCGGGCTCGACGGGCTCGGGAGCGGGACGCTCCGGCTCCGGGGCGACCTCGGGCTCGACCGGCTCCGGTTCGGCAGGCTTCGGCTCCGCAGGCTCCGGCTCGGGCTTGGGCTTGGGCTCGACCTTCGGCTCAGGCTTCGGTTCGACCTTCGGCTCGGGCTTCGGTTCCGCCTTCGGCGCAGGCGCAGGTTCCGCCTTCGGCTCGGCGGGTGCGGGTGCGCTCGGCGGAGCTTCGGTGATCTCCTCCGGCAACGGCACCGTGCGGGGCGCCGGCTCCGGCTTCACCGCAGGCTTCGGTGCCGGTTTCGGCGCAGGTCGGGGGGCCGGCGCCGGTGGCGCGGCCGTGCCCTGCGAGAAACTGAATCCGCTCTGCGCCTTGTAACCGCCCGAGCGGTCCTTTGTCTCGGCGGAATCGAGCTGCGGGGTCTCGGGCGCCTTCAGCGACACCTGCCGCCGCCGGTAGAGGGTCAGACCGACGACGAGCGCGACGAGAACGACCGCCAGCGCGGCGGCGATGACTATCCAGGCTCCGGTACTCACGCACCCATACTGTCAGGCCTGGAGCTCTTCCTCCGGTTCGGGGACCGGTGTCGCGATCTCGCGTCCGCGCAGTCGCTGCGAGATGACCCGGGTGATGCCGTCGCCCCGCATGCTCACGCCGTACAGCGCATCGGCGACCTCCATCGTCGGCTTCTGGTGGGTGATGACGATGAGTTGGGACTTCTCGCGCAGCTGCTCGAACAGCCCGATCAACCGTCGCAGGTTGGTGTCGTCGAGCGCGGCCTCGACCTCGTCCATCACGTAGAAGGGCGACGGACGGGCCCGGAAGATCGCGACCAGCATCGCCACCGCGGTCAGGGACTTCTCGCCGCCCGACAACAGCGACAGGCGCTTGACCTTCTTGCCCGGCGGGCGGGCCTCGACCTCGATGCCGGTGGTGAGCATGTCGCTCGGGTCGGTGAGCACGAGCCGCCCCTCACCGCCGGGGAACAACTTCGCGAAGACCTGTTCGAACTCGCGCTCGACGTCGGCGTACGCCTCCGTGAACACCTGCAGGATTCGCGCGTCGACCTCCTCGACGACAGCGAGCAGGTCCTTGCGGGCGCTCTTGACGTCCTCGAGCTGGGTAGACAGGAAGTTGTACCGCTCCTCGAGCGCCGCGAACTCCTCCAGTGCGAGCGGGTTGACGCGTCCGAGCGTCGCGAGATCCTTCTCGGCGCGCTTGGCCCGCCGCTCCTGGGTGACCCGGTCGTAGGGCATCGGTTGGGGAGCGACGACCTGTTCGCCGCGTTCGCGGGCCTGCTCGTACTCGGCCATCTCCAGCGGCGTCGGCGGCAGCGGCACGTCGGGGCCGTACTCGGCCACGAGGTCGTCGAGGGCGATGCCGTGCTGCTCGAGGATGGTCTGTTCGAGTTGCTCGATCCGGAGCGAGGCCTGCGCCCGGGCCACTTCGTCGCGATGCACCGCGTCGGTGAGCTGGTCGCGCTGCACGGACAGTTCGCGGACGAGTTCGCGGGCCCGTTCGAGTTGCTCGGCGCATTCGGCGCGGCGCCGGTTCAGGTCGTCGCGCTGTGCGAGTGCCGTCGTCACGGCCACCTCGAGTTGTTCGGCGAGTCGCTGCCCTGATTCGGCCACCGCCGCGGCGACGGCCGCCGCCTGACGACGCGCGACGCGGGCACGTTCGGCACGAGCGCGGGCCTCGCGCTCGGCTTGCGCGGCGCGGCGGAGCGAATCCGCTTTGCCCCGAAGCGCTTCGGCACGTTCCTCGGCCGTGCGTGCCGCGAGTCGCGCCTCGACCTCGACGGCCCGGACCTCGGCGAGCGCGGTCGCGGCCATCTCCCGCTCGGCGGCGGTGTGATCGGTGCCCGCACCGTCGCTACTTCCGGCCGAGTCGTCCTCGGCCAGGCGCAGTCGCTCCTCGAGCTCGACCAGCTTCTCCCGTGCCGCGTCGCGTTCCTTCTCTGCCTCCGTGCGTTGGGCTGCGAGGCGTCCGGATTCGGCGTGAGCGGTGCGTGCCGCCTGGCCGAGCCGACCGAGTTGTTCGTAGACGGCCGACATCGCCGCGTCGGACTCGTTGAGCGCGGCAAGGGTCTGTTCGACGTGTTCGGCGCGTTCGGCCTGTTCCGCGAGTGCGCCCGCGAGGGCTGCGGCCAGTTCCTCGGAGCGACGTTCGGCCTGTTCGAGGCCGGCACGGGAAGTATCGATCGCCGCCTGGATCTCGAGGGTGCTCGGGGCGCGGTGCGAGCCGCCGACCACCCAGCCCGCACCGGCGAGGTCTCCTCCGCGCGTCACGGCGCGCAGATCGGGCCGGGCAGCGCAGACCCCGAGGGCAATGGGCAGGTCGTCGACCACGACGGTGCGGGCCAGCAGGCCGTCGACGCCTCCGCGCAGGTCTGCGGGGCACTCGACGACCTCGCGGAGCCATCGGGCACCGGACGGCAGGTCGCCGGTGTCGGTGGGACCGGCAGTGCCGGGCAGGACGAATGCCACCCGGCCCTGGTCGGCTTCGGCGAGCGCTGCGACCGCCGAGATCGCGGCGTCGGCCGACTCCACCTCGAGGGCGTCGGCCGCGGCGCCGAAGGCAGCTGCGACGGCGGCCTCGTATCCCGAGGACACCCGGAGCCGGTCGGCGAGGCGCCCCACGAGTCCGTCGCCGGAACGCGTGTCGATCAGCCAGACCGCGCCGTCGGTGCGTTCGAGTCCCAGCGACAGGGCTTCGATACGGGCGCCGAGCGAGGCGACCACCTTGCCCGCGGCGCGTTCTGCCTCCTGGAGTTCGGTGACCCGCTCGTCGGCGAGCCGCTGTGCTTCCAGCGCTCGTTCGTGCTGCGCGTCGGCGTCGATCTCACCGGCGTCGAGATCGTCGATGCGTGCCTGAGCGGTCTCGAACTCGGCCTGTGCGGCGACGCCGCGGAGCCGGGCCTCCTCGATGGCGACGGTCAGGCGTGCGATCTCCGCGTCGATCGATTCGGCGCGGGTGCGCATCGTCTCGACCTGGCCTGCGAGACGCGCGAGGCCCTCGCGCCGGTCGGCGACGGCACGCACCGCGGCCAGATGTGCGCGTTCGGCGGCCGCTGCAGCCTCCTCCTGCGCGGCGAGCTGCTCGCGGGCCGCCTCGAGGGCTCCGTGCGCGATCTCGACGGCCTCGACCAGTTCCGCTTCCTCGGCGGCGATCCGGTCGGCGCGGGCTTCCATCTCGTCGGGATCCTGACCGGAACGGTCCTCGGGTTCGGCGTGCAGGTGCCGGGCGCGTTCCTGCGCGACCCGCACGGTCGCCGAGACGCGCTCGGCGAGGGCGGACAGGCGGAACCAGGTCTGCGACGCCGCTTCGGCACCGGGAGTGAGCTGCGCGAGGGCCTGTTCGTGGCGGGCGAGTTCGGCGTTAGCGTCGTCGAAGGCCGCGAGCACGGTGTCGAGCCGCTCCCGGACCATCTTTTCCTGCTCGTCGTGCCCGGCGAGTTCGGCGCGGCGCGTGACGAGGTCGTCGGCGGCCAGACGTAACCGCGCGTCGCGCAGGTCGGCCTGGATGGTCTGGGCGCGACGCGCGACCTCGGCCTGCCGGCCGAGCGGTTTGAGCTGGCGGCGCAGCTCGGCGGTGAGGTCGGTGAGGCGCGCGAGGTTGGCCTGCATCGAGTCGAGCTTGCGCAGCGCCTTTTCCTTGCGCTTGCGGTGCTTGAGGACGCCGGCGGCCTCCTCGATGAAGGCGCGTCGGTCCTCCGGGCGGGATTCGAGGATCGCGGCGAGGCGGCCCTGACCGACGATGACGTGCATCTCGCGGCCGATACCGGAGTCGGACAACAGTTCCTGTACGTCCATGAGACGGCAGGAACTGCCGTTGATCTCGTATTCGCCCGCGCCGTCGCGGAACATGCGGCGAGTGACGGAGACCTCGGAGTACTCGATGGGCAGCGCACCGTCGGAGTTGTCGATGGTGAGCGTGACCTCGGCGCGTCCGAGCGGCGGGCGGCCGGCGGTTCCGGCGAAGATGACGTCCTGCATCTTGCCGCCGCGCAGGGCTTTGGCGCCCTGCTCCCCCATCACCCAGGTGAGTGCGTCGACGACGTTCGACTTGCCGGACCCGTTGGGGCCCACCACACAGGTGATACCCGGTTCGAAACGGAGAGTCGTCGACGAGGCGAAGGACTTGAAGCCCTTCAACGTCAGACTCTTGAGGTACATGGATGAGAACTCTACCGGCGGGTTGTGACCGCTTTCCTAGGCCGGGTGCACCGCGCGGACCGTCCCGTCGAAACCGGTCGTGTACAGGACGTTCGGGTCCCAGCCCGGTCCCGAACCGAAGGCGAGCGAGGACATCAGTGGGATGCCCTCGGCGATGCGGCAGCTGTGCCCGGTCGCCGGATCGACCCGCAGGACCGCGCCGGCGAGGTTGAGCGCGATGTACAGCGCGCCGTCGGGACCGATCGTGAGGTCGTCGGGCATAGAGAGCAGCCCCGGCCCGGGCAGGTCGATGCTGCGCACGGGTCCTTCGAGGTCGCGTGCGTCGAGGATGTGGAGCCGGTTGACGTTCTCGAAGGTCGTCACGGTGTAGACGGTGTCGCCGTCGACGGCGATGCCGTTGACGGATCCGAGATCGGTACGGACGACGCGGGCCTCGCCACCGCCGGCGGGCACGAGGGTGAGTCCGACCTCGCCGAGATCGCGTGAGGTGAGCATCGATCCGTCCGACAGCCGGCCGAGGCCGTTGGGCATGACCAGCCCGGTGCCGTGGGTGCCGCGTTCACCCGTGTCGAGGTCGAGCGTGTCGATCGTGCCGTCGGCGATCCCGGCCAACCCCGAGACGGTCGTGTTGCCCACGTTCAGGTACACGGTGGGAACGTCGACGACGATGCCGCCCGGACCGGTCACCTCGGACAGCACGGTGGTCACGCTGCCGTCGGGAGTGATCCGGCGCAGCGCTCCGGGGCCGACGAAGGAGGTGTCCGAGACGAGCAGACCGCCCCGCTCGTCGAACGCCAGGTTCTCGAGGACACCGAGCCCCGACGCGACCGTCGTGACGGACCGCGGTGCGCAGGCAGCCGGAACGAACGCCGCCGGTGCTGTGGCAGCGGGACCGGCCGCCGCCGGTGCTGCGGCAGTGGGACCGGCCGCCGCCGGTGCTGCGGCCAGGGGTGCCACTGCCACAGCGGCGGCTGCTGCCGCCACCATCGTCGAACGTGCACGCCTGCCCATATGTCTCCTCCTCGCCGACCGCGACCCCCCGGCCGCTTGCACCCGATCGCGGCAGGATACCAAGCCGAACGGACAAACAGGACGGATGTCAGCGTTCGACGAAACCGTCGAGGTCGCCGCGCGCGGGATCCCACGATTCGACGACGAGCCGCACCTCACCGGGGGTGTCGCCGGATCGCAGCCACGCGAGGAGCTGTTCGAGTGCCGGCCGGGGGCCTTCGGCCACGACCATGACGCGACCGTCGGGATGATTCGTCGCGTGCCCGACGAGACCGAGTTCGAGTGCGCGGGCACGCGTGAACCAGCGGAAACCGACCCCCTGGACGCGGCCGTGCACCCACGCCGTGAGCCGTTCGACGTCTGCGGGGGCGCTCATCGATCAGTCCTCGGGGGTGATCGTCAGCGAGACCTCGGTGCCCGCCTCGAGGGTGCGGCCCACCGTGCACACCTTGTCGACGGAGCGTTCGACGAGGGCGATGAGGCGGTCCCGTGCGTCTGCGTCGAGCTCCGACAGGTCGAGGACCATCTCCTCCTCGAGGTGCGGGTAGACCTCGTTCTCGCGGTCGGCGGCACCGGAGACGCGGATCGTCGCGTCGTAGTCGTCGCCGAGCCGGCGGGACAGCGGGAAGTCCGAAGCCATGCCGGAGCACGCGGCGAGCGCGATCTTGAGCAGCTCGCCCGGGGTGAAGACGCCCTCGACGCTCTCCGAGCCGATGAGCACCTCGGCGCCGCGGGAGCTGCGTCCGGTGTAACGGCGCGTGCCGGTGCGCTCGACCCACAGCTCGGTGGTGGGAAGGTCGGAAGTCTGGTCAGCCATGGAGGAAATCCTGCCATGTCCCGTCGACCGGGATGTCGCGCAGGATGGTCACGAAGTCCTCGACCTCGGCGGACGACGCGTCGGCACTGCGTCGCAGCACTCCGACCGGTTCGACGGTGCCCGCGGTGGGTAGGTCCAGGCGCCGGACCACGCCGTCGGCGAGGTCGTCCCGGGCCGCGCGTTCGGTGGTGATCCACACGGCGTCGCTGCGCCGCACCACCCCGCGTGCCACGGCGAGGTCGAGTGTCTCGATCAGCCCGACCGGCAGTCGCAGGCCGTGACGTTCGAACAATGCCTCGGTCGCGTGGCGCGGTACGGTTCCGCTGGTCGCGACCACCAGGGGGTGTTCGAGCGTGTCGGCGACGGAGACGGAACGCCCGGCGAGGGGGTGGCCGGGCCGGACGACGAGGATCAGCGTCTCGGCGTACAGGAGCTCGAACGACAGCCCCACCATCCGGGACGGTTCGGCCATGCGCCCGAGGACGACGTCGAGGGCGCCGGCGGCGAGCGCCGACAGCAGGACGGCATTGGGGTCGGTGCGGATCCGGATGTCCAGATCGGCGCGCACGCGGCGCAGCTCCGCCAGAGCTTCGGGGAGTACGTACCCGGCCACGGTGGGTAGNCGCGGGCGGGTTCGGCCGCTCCCGCCAGTGCGGCCACAGCTGCGTCCAGTGAGGTGGTGACGTCCTGCGCGTATCGCAGGAAGCGGTGACCCGCCGCGGTGAGGCGCGCACCGTGTCGGCCGCGGTCGAGGAGTTTCGCTCCGGCGAGCACCTCGAGCTCGTTGAGTGTCTTCGTGACGGCCGGCTGACTCAGCTGCAACAGCTCGGCGGCCCGACCGACCTGACCCTCGCGCGCGACGGTGACGAAACATCTCAGGTGCCGGAGGCGGATGCGTCGCACCTGCTCCGGGACGGACGAGGACGGACCGAACGCGGATTGCATTACTGAAAGTTATGAATCAACTGCCGTTTTGTCAATTTACATGAGTTTTTATTCACCGTATGGTTGTGTCCACAGCTCAGAGATCGGAGATCGCATGTCCACCGGCGAATACGTCGAGCGCGACCACACACTGCACCCACCCGCGCTCACCCCCGGCTACCGCACGTCGGTGCTGCGCGCACCGCGCAACGCGCTCATCACGCCGAAGCCGACCCTGTCGGAGATCACCGGACCTGTCTTCCGCAGCGACGAGCTCGGCGCCCTCGACAACGACCTGATCCTGAACTTCTCGAAGGACGGCCTGCCGATCGGTGAGCGCATCATCGTCCACGGCTTCGTCAAGGACGAGTTCGGCAATCCGGTCGAGGGCGCACTCGTCGAGGTGTGGCAGGCCAACGCCGGTGGCCGGTACCGCCACAAGAAGGACACCTATCTCGCTCCCATCGATCCGAACTTCGGCGGTTGCGGGCGGATGCTCACGGACGCGAACGGCTACTACCAGTTCCGGACGATCAAACCCGGCGCATATCCGTGGGGCAACAGCCGCAACGCCTGGCGCCCGGCGCACATCCACGTGTCGATCCTCGGCCGTGGGTGGGCCCAGCGCCTGATCACCCAGCTGTACTTCGAGGGCGACCCGCTCATCGAGAAGTGCCCGATCGCGCGGACGATCCCGACCGTGGATCAGCTCCGCAGCCTGATCGCCCAGGAGGACCCCGCCTCCAACGCGCCGTTCGACGCCCGCGCCTACCGCTGGGACATCACCCTGCGCGGTCGCCGCGCCACCTTCTTCGAGAACACCGACCTCCCGGGAGCCCCGCGATGAGCCTGCCCACCGATCCCTACCGGCCCGTGCCCCCGCTGCTCCCCCTCGCGATGGTCACGCGTTTCCCGGAAACGCCCTCGCAGACCGGCGGCCCGTACGTCCACATCGGGCTCGCGTCGCAGCAGGCCGGCTTCGACATCTTCGACAACAACTTCGGCAACGTCCTCGTCACCGACGAGACCGAGGGCGAGCGAATCGTGTTGGAGGGCCGCGTCATCGACGGCACCGGCACCCCGGTGCGCGACGCCCTGCTCGAGAGCTGGCAGGCGAACGCGCACGGCCGGTACGCACATCCGGACGACGCACAGGACAAGGATCTCGATCCGAACTTCCGCGGCTGGGGACGCACCGGCGGCGACTTCGAGACGGGCGTGTTCACGATCGAGACGATCAAGCCCGGGGCCGTCACCAACCCCGACGGCTCCGTCTCGGCACCCCACATCCTGCTGGTGATCTTCGCGCGCGGAATCAACCTCGGGCTGCACACGCGGGTCTACTTCGAGGACGAGGCCGGGCTCAACGCCGAGGATCCCGTCCTGAAGGGCATCGAATGGGAGGTGCGGCGCAACACCCTGATCGCGTCGCGTTCCGAGCGCGACGGACGCACCGTCTACACGATCGACATCCGGCTGCAGGACACTCCGGACGGTGGCGCCGAGACGGTCTTCTTCGACATCTGAACCACCACCTTTCCGAACGGCCCGGTATGCGCGTGCGCTACCGGGTCGTTCGCGGTCGTGGCTGACACTTCGGGCAGCTGTACGACGAGCGGTTCATGAACTTCTCGCGGCGGATCGGCGCGCCGCAGCGTCGGCACGGCTCGTTCTCGCGTCCGTAGACGTTCAGGGAACGCTCGAAGTAGCCGGACTCCCCGTTGACGTTGACGTACAGGGCGTCGAACGACGTACCACCCTGCTCGAGGGCCTCCGCCATCACCTCGGTGGCCGCATCGAGAGCCGACCGGAGCTTCGGACGCGACAGCGCGTCGGTGGGCCGGTTCCCGTGAATCCTTGCGCGCCACAGCGCTTCGTCGGCGTAGATGTTGCCGATGCCGGAGACGACGGTCTGGTCGAGCAGCGCACGCTTGATCTCGGTGTGCTTGGTGCGCAGCACGGCCACGACCGCATCCGGGTCGAACCGGGGATCCATCGGGTCGCGGGCGATGTGCGCGACCGGCAGCGGCAGACGATCACCGTCCACCTCCACGAGCGGGGCCAGGGCCCAGCCTCCGAAGGTGCGCTGGTCGACGAAACGCAGATCGGCACCGTTGTCGAGGACGGCGCGGATACGCAGATGCTTCTCGTCCGGCACGGTCGGAGGCTGCACGAGCATCTGCCCGCTCATCCCCAGATGCACCACGAGAGCCAGATCGGCCGGTTCGAGCACGAGCCACATGTACTTGCCGCGGCGCTCGACCGAAGCGACCTTCTGACCGGTCACCTGCAGTGCGAGATCGCGCGGACCGGGCTCGTGCCGTCGGACGGCACGCGGATGCAGCACCTGCACCGAGTCCACAGTCGCGCCGACGACGTGCGCGTCGAGTCCGCGACGGACCACCTCGACCTCGGGAAGTTCGGGCACCTGCGGTCAGTTGTCCTCGGTGGGCGTGTCGGCGGATCCGGACTGCTGGTCGGAAGCCCCGGCATCACCGGTCTCGGCAGCAGTGCCCTCGGTCAGCGCGTTCCATGCGGCCGACGCGGCCTTCTGCTCGGCTTCCTTCTTGGTGCGTCCGACACCGGTGCCGTAGGGATTGCCACCGATGAGGGCGGTGGCGGTGAATTCCTTGTCGTGATCCGGACCGGTGGCGGTGATCTCGTAGGCGGGAACACCGAGACCGCGCTCGGCGGTGAGTTCCTGCAGACTCGTCTTCCAGTCCAGACCGGCACCGAGGCGCGGGCCGCGTTCGAGCAGTGCGGCGAACAGGCGCAGAACCACTTCGCGCGCGACGTCGATGCCGTGCGCGAGATGGACGGCGCCGAGGAGCGATTCCATTCCGTCGGCCAGGATGCTGGCCTTGTCGCGTCCGCCCGTCAGTTCCTCGCCCTTGCCGAGCAGGAGATGCACTCCGAGCCCGCCTTCTCCGAGGCCGCGCGCCACCTCGGCGAGCGCGTGCATGTTGACAACGCTCGCGCGGATCTTGGCGAGTTCGCCCTCGGACTTGTCCGGGTGGGTGAGGTAGAGCTTTTCGGTCACCGCGAGCCCGAGGACGGCATCGCCGAGGAACTCGAGACGTTCGTTGGTGGGCAATCCGCCGTTCTCGTAGGCGTACGAGCGGTGGGTGAGCGCCAAGGACAGGAGTTCTGCGTCCAGAGGCACGCCGAGGGCGGCGAGGAGAGACTCGTGGCTCTCTTCGCCGCCCTCGGTAGCTGTTTCGGAGGACTTGCTCGTCACGTGAATACCGATTAGACGGGCGCGGTCACCTGACGGCCGTTGTAGGTGCCGCACGACGGGCACGCCACGTGGGGCAGCTTCTTCTCTCCGCAACCCCGGTTCGGGCAGGTGACGAGCGTCGGCGCAGTGGTGTTCCACTGGCTGCGCCGCGACCGGGTGTTGGAACGCGACATTCTGCGCTTGGGGACGGCCACGTCTACTTCTCCTCGTTGTTCGAGCTGTCGATTTGACTGCTGGGTTCTTCGGAGCCCGCGCCGAACTTGGCTGCCAACCCAGCCCAGCGAGGATCCATTGTCTCATGACGGTGCCCGGATTCTGCAATCGCCAGGCGAATGCCGCATTCGGGGCACAATCCCGCACAGTCGTCACTACACAACGGCTGCAGCGGAAGTTCCAGACCAACCGCGTTCACGAGGACCGGTTCGAGATCGATCAGATCGTTCTCGACGCGGTACACCTCGTCGTCCTCGGTGGTCTGCTCAGTGACGCTGTTCGGGTAGGCGAACAGCTCGGTGAGGTACACGTCCACCGGCTCGGTGAACGACTCGAGGCATCGAGAGCACTCGCCGAGGGCGTCGACACGAACACTACCGGTGACCAGGACGCCCTCGGACACCGACTCCAGGCGGAGATCGAGATCGATCTCGGAGCCTTCCTCGATCGCGATCAGATCGAGCCCGATGCGCGAGGGTGACGGCACCTTCCGCTCGACCGTACGCATCGAACCGGGCCGGCGACCCAGGGAGAGCGTGTCGAACACCAGCCCCGAGTCCCGGCCGGAACGGGACGTGCTGGAATCACGGGTGGACACGGGGAACTCACCTTCTTCGGACGACGCAGGACACGACTCGGTCGTGATAGGGCAACCGCTCCATGATACGCGATGGGCGGCAGGAGCGAAAATCCCGCGGGTCAGCGGCGACGGCTCGCCCGGTGGTCGGCCTCCGCGAAGTCGGGAGCACCCGACAGCCGCAGCTGCTGCCGGCCGCGGCCGACGGACCGCAGCGTGGTGCCGAGCAGTTCCTCGAACTCTCCCAGCTTGCCGTCGATGTACTCGTCGCACTCCGTCCGGAGACGGTCGGACTCGGCGTGGGCCGAATCGATGACACGCGCCGACTCGGCGTGTGCGGCCTGCACGACCTCGGTCTGCGACACCAGACGTGCCTTCTCGGCCTCGCCCTCGGCCACGGAACGCTCGTAGGACGCCTGCCCGGACTCGACCAGACGGTCGGCCTCGACGCGGGCACGCCCGGTCACGCTCTCGTACTGCTTGTTGCCCTCGGCGACGAGATCGTCGGCCTCGGCCTGCGCATCGCGCACCAGTTCCTCGGCGTGGGCGCGGGCCTCCTTGACCATCCGGTCCGCTTGGGCCTTCGCGTCCGCGAGCATGCGGTCGGCGTCGGCGCGCGCGTCCTCGAGGAGGGTGCGTGCCTCCTCGTCGGCGTCCCCGACCGTCTTGTCGGCCTGAGCCCGCGCGTCGTTGATCAGCTTGTCACGGTGATCGAGGACGTCCTGCGCGTCGTCGAGTTCGGGCGGCAGCGCATCGCGCACATCGTCGAGCAATTCGAGGACATCGCCGCGCGGTACCACGCAGCTCGCCGTCATCGGAACGCTACGTGCCTCTTCGACGATTGCGACCAGCTCGTCGAGTGCCTCGAATACCCGGTACACGCCCAACCCCAATCACTCGCTCGACACGACCGGTGCGGCCGCGCCGCCGTCCAGTCTGCCGCAGCGCAGGGCACGCTCGTGTGCCCTGCGCTCGGTGTGTCGGGATACGGCCGTCACAGGCCGTGCGGAGGGTCCGGTCTATTTCGCGGCGGCCCGCTCGGCCAGGCGCGTGAGCAGACGATCGTGCACGGAGCCCGGCAGCATCTCGGAGACGTCGCCACCGTAGGTCGCGACCTCCTTGACGAGCGAGCTCGAAAGGTAGCTGTAGACCGGGTTGGTGGCGACGAACAGCGTGTCGACGCCGGTGAGCTTGTGGTTCATCTGCGCCATCTGCAGCTCGTAGTCGAAATCGTTGGCGCCGCGCAGGCCCTTGACGATCGCGGTGATCCCCCGCTCGCGGGCGTAATCGACGAGCAGGCCCTGCCAGGCGTCGACCGTGACGTTCGGCAGGTGCGACGTGGCCTCGGTGAGCATCTCGAGGCGTTCGTCGATCGTGAACATCCCCTGCTTGTTGGGATTGATCGTGACGGTCACGACGACCTCGTCGAACTGGGCCGAGACCCTGCCGATGACGTCGAGGTGTCCGTTGGTGACCGGGTCGAAGGATCCTGGGCAGACCGCGCGGCTCATGACCCAGCACCGTAGCAGGTGGCGATCTCCACTCTCGTCTCGCCGTAGCGCTTCGACCTGCCGACCTCGAATCCCTGCGGCCACACCGTTTCCGGTGATCGCGACGACCGTTCGACCACGACGATCGAGCCGTCCTCGACCCAACCTCCGGACATCAGCGTCCCGAGCACGCCGGTGACGGCCTCCTCGGTCACGGCGTAGGGCGGGTCGGCCAGGACGAGGTCGTAGACGCGGTCGGGGGTGCCCGCAAGCACCGCGGATACCGGTGCGGTGCGCAGCACCGCACCGGACAGTCCGACCGTCGCGATGTTCTCGCGGATCACGCCCGCCGCCTTCGCGTCGGACTCGACGAGCATCGCGTGCTCGGCGCCGCGGGACAGCGCCTCGAGGCCGAGCGCCCCCGACCCCGCGTAGAGGTCGAGGACGGCGGCCCCGTCGATGTCCATGCGTGCGTCGAGCGAACTGAACAGGGCTTCGCGCACCCGTTCGGAGGTGGGCCGGGTTCCGCGGGGCGGCACCTTCAGGCGCCGCCCCCCTGCCCGGCCGGCGACGATCCGTGTCACTCGGCGCTGTCTCCCGTGGACACCTCGACGAGCAGGTCGCCACCTTCGACCTGTTGCACCGGCCCGATCGCGACGCGCGTGATGCGGCCGCCGCGCGGCGCGGTGATCGCGGCCTCCATCTTCATGGCCTCGATCGTGGCGACGGTGTCGCCCGCCGAGACGCTGTCGCCCTCGGACACGACGAGGGTGACCATGCCGGCGAACGGCGCCGCGACGTGACCGGGATGGTTGCGGTCGGCCTTCTCGGCGGCAGGGGTCTCCGCGGCCACCGAGCGGTCGCGCACCGACACCGGGCGCAGCTGCCCGTTGAGGATGCACATGACCGTGCGGTAACCCTTCTCGTCGGCATCGGAGATCGCCTCGAGGCCGATGAGCAGTTCGACACCCTTGTCCAGGCGCACCCGGTGCTCGTCGCCGTGCCGCAGACCGTAGAAGAACTGGTTGGCCGACAGCTCGGTGGTGTCGCCGTAGGTCTCGCGGTGCTGCTCGAACTCCTTCGCGGGGCCCGGGAAGAGCAGGCGGTTGAGCATGCGGCGACGCTCGTCGGACGAACCGCCGAGGGCCTTCTCCTCCTCCGGCGCGAGCGGGGTGATCGGCTTGGGCTCGGCGCGGCCCGACAGCGCCTTGCTGCGGAAGGGCTCCGGCCAGCCGCCGGCCGGGGTCCCGAGATCGCCGCGCAGGAAGCCGATCACCGAATCGGGGATGTCGTACTTGCCGGGCTCGGCGGCGAAGTCGTCGACCGAGACGCCCGCGCCCACGAGGTGCAGCGCGAGGTCGCCGACGACCTTGCTCGACGGCGTGACCTTGATCAGGCGGCCCAGGAGGCGGTCGGCGCCGGCGTAGGCGGCCTCGACTTCTTCGAAGCGGTCGCCGAGGCCCAGCGCGATGGCCTGCTGGCGCAGGTTCGACAGCTGACCGCCGGGGATCTCGTGGGTGTAGACGCGGCCGGTCGGTGCGGGCAGCCCCGACTCGAACGGTGCGTACACCTTGCGCAGCGCCTCCCAGTACGGCTCGAGATCGCACACGGCCTGCAGGTCGAGACCGGTGTCGAACTCGCTGTTCGCCGCGGCGGCGACGATCGCCGACAGGGCGGGCTGGCTCGTCGTACCGGCCAGCGCCGCGGACGCACCGTCGACGGCGTCGGCACCGGCGTGCCAGGCCGCGAGGTAGGTGGCGAGCTGACCGCCCGGGGTGTCGTGTGTGTGCACGTGCACCGGCAGATCGAAGTTGCTCCGCAGCGCCGACACGAGCGTCGCGGCGGCCGGGGCGCGCAGCAGACCAGCCATGTCCTTGATGGCCAGGACGTGCGCACCGGCCTCGACGATCTCCTCGGCCAGACGCAGGTAGTAGTCGAGCGTGTAGATCGACTCGTTCGGGTTCGACAGGTCGCCGGTGTAGGACATCGCGACCTCGGCGAGGGTGGTGCCGGTCTCGCGCACCGCGTCGATTGCCGGACGCATCTGGTCGACGTTGTTCAGCGCGTCGAAGATGCGGAAGATGTCGATGCCGGTGTCGGTGGCCTCCTGCACGAAGGCGCGGGTGACGGCCTCCGGGTAGGGGGTGTAGCCGACGGTGTTGCGTCCGCGCAGCAGCATCTGCAGGTTGATGTTCGGGATCGCCTCGCGCAGCGCCGCGAGCCGCTCCCACGGATCCTCGTGCAGGAAGCGCAGTGCGACGTCGTAGGTCGCGCCGCCCCACGCCTCGATCGACAGCAGTTGCGGCGTCATCCGGGCCACGTGCCCGGCCACCGTCAGCAGGTCCTTGCTGCGCACGCGGGTCGCGAGCAGCGACTGGTGGGCGTCGCGGAAGGTGGTGTCGGTGACGCCGATCGCCTTCTGGTCACGCAGCGCACGGGCGAAGCCCTCGGGTCCGAGCTCGAGCAGACGCTGACGCGAACCGGCCGGCGGCTCGGCGTTCAGGTCGATCGCGGGCAGCTTGTCGTGCGGGTAGACCGTCGTGGTGCGCTCGCCGTGCGGCTTGTTCACCGTCACGTCGGCGAGGTACCGCAGGATCTTGGTGCCGCGGTCGGCGGACGAGCGCAGAGTCAGCAGGTGCGGGCGTTCCTCGATGAACGAGGTGTTGACGTTGCCGCCGCGGAAGTCCTCGTCGTCGAGCACCGCCTGCAGGAACGGGATGTTCGTGGCGACACCGCGGATACGGAACTCGGCGACCGCGCGGCGCGCGCGGGCGACGGCGGTCTCGAAGTTGCGGCCGCGGCAGGTGAGCTTGACGAGCATCGAGTCGAAGTGGGCGGAGATCTCCGCGCCGACCGAGGTGCCGCCGTCGAGACGGATACCGGCACCGCCCGGAGTGCGGTAGCCGGTGATGCGGCCGGTGTCCGGACGGAACCCGTTGGCCGGGTCCTCGGTGGTGATGCGGCACTGCAGCGCCGCGCCGCGGATGGTGATGCCCTCCTGCGACAGGCCCAGTTCCTCGAGCGACTCGCCTGCGGCGATGCGCAGCTGGGACTGCACGAGGTCGACGTCGGTGATCTCCTCGGTGACCGTGTGCTCGACCTGGATACGCGGGTTCATCTCGATGAACACGTGGTTGCCGCGTTCGTCGACGAGGAACTCGACGGTGCCCGCGCACTGGTAGCCGATCTCCTTGGCGAAGGCGACGGCGTCGGCGCAGATGCGGTCGCGAAGCTCGGGATCGAGATTCGGGGCGGGGGCGAGCTCGATGACCTTCTGGTGGCGGCGCTGCACCGAGCAGTCGCGCTCGTACAGGTGGATGACGTTGCCGTGCTTGTCGGCGAGGATCTGCACCTCGATGTGCCGCGGGTTGACCACGGCCTGCTCCAGGAAGACGGTGGGATCACCGAAGGCCGCGTCGGCCTCACGGGAAGCAGCTTCGATGGCCTCGCGCAGCTGGGAGGGCTCGGCGACCCGGCGCATGCCGCGTCCGCCACCACCGGCGACGGCCTTGACGAAGACCGGGAAGTTCATCGTCTCCGAGGCGGCGAGCAGCTCATCGACATCCGACGACGGCTCCGACGACGCCAGTACCGGGAGGCCGGCGGCCTTCGCCGAGGCGATCGCGCGGGCCTTGTTGCCCGTCAGTTCGAGGATCTCCGCCGACGGACCGACGAAGGTGATGCCCGCTTCCGCGCACGCTGCAGCGAGGTCCGGGTTCTCGGAGAGGAAGCCGTAGCCGGGGTAGATCGCGTCGGCGCCGGCCGACACGGCCGCTTCGACGATCTTCTCGACCGACAGGTATGCGCGGACCGGATGCCCCTCCTCCCCGATCTGATAGGCCTCGTCGGCCTTCAACCGGTGCAGGGAGTTCCGGTCTTCGTACGGGAACACCGCGACCGTCCCGGCACCCAGTTCGTAGGCGGCACGGAACGCGCGGATCGCGATCTCGCCACGGTTGGCGACAAGCACTTTCGAGAACATTGGTCGACGGTACCGCGCCGTAACATGCCGACTCGGACGCGCGTTCCACATCGTGGGACGAGGCGTCCGGATGGCACGACTGGAACGATGCAGTCGGCTCCGCCGTAACACGGCGTCAACACGCCGGGCACGGCCACCGAAACCTCACCGCGGGTTCTGGGGCACGGTGTACGGAACGTAACCCGGTACGGGACGTGACTCAGGACTTGTCGAGATAGGCCACACGCTCGGCGTCGAGCGCGGCCCGCACCATGCTCGCGAGCCCCGGGTGGTGTTCGAGGCCGGGATCCTTCTCCGTCACCGTCCGGGAGAAGTCGCGGGCCGCCTCGATGACGTCGGCGTCGTCGACGAGCGAGAGCAGCCGCAGCGTCGACACCGTGCCGGACTGGGCGACACCGAGGACGTCGCCCTCCCGGCGCAACTGCAGGTCGAGCTGGGCGAGTTCGAAACCGTCGGTGGTGCCGGCGACTGCCTCGAGCCGCATCATCGTCGGGGTCGCGGGCTTCGCGTCGGTCACGAGCAGGCACAGACCCTGGTGGCCGCCACGACCGACGCGACCGCGCAACTGGTGCAGCTGGCTGACACCGAACCGGTCGGCGTCGACGATCACCATCACGGTCGCGTTCGGCACGTCGACACCGACCTCGACGACGGTCGTGCACACGAGCACGTCGAGCTCCGCGGCGTTGAAGGCCTGCATCACCGCGTCCTTCTCGTCGCCGGGGAGGCGACCGTGCAGCAGCCCCACCCTCAGATCCCGCAGCGGACCGGAGGTGAGGAACTCGAACTGCTCGAGCACCGAGACGGTCTCGGGCGGGGCCTGCTTGCCCTTCCCCGACCCCGACGGCTCGGACCCGTCCGGATCGAAGAGCGCATCGTCGTCGGAATCACCGTCGCCGATACGGGAACACACCACGTAGGCCTGCCGGCCCTCGGCGACCTCCTCGCGGATACGCTCCCAGGCGCGGTCGACCCACTTCGGATGCACCTTCGCCGGGACCACGCGGCTGACGATCGGCGACCGCCCGCGGGGCAACTCGCGCAGGGTCGAGACCTCGAGGTCGCCGAGCACCGTCATCGCGATGGTGCGCGGGATGGGCGTCGCGGTCATCACCAGCACGTGCGGGGACGCGCCGTCGCGACCTCGCGAGCGCAGGGCATCGCGCTGTTCGACACCGAAGCGGTGCTGCTCGTCGATCACCACCAGGCCGAGATCGAAGAACTGCACCGTGTCCTCGATCAAGGCGTGCGTGCCGATGACGATCCCGGCATCGCCCGTCACCGCCTCGTTGAGTGCGGCCCGTTTGCGCGCGACCCCCATCGAGCCGGTCAGCAGGGTCACGCGGGTCGCGAGTTCGTGGGCGCCGAGTTCGCCCGCCGCGGCGAGATCGCCGAGCATCTTCGTGAGCGAACGCGCGTGCTGGGCCGCGAGCACCTCGGTGGGCGCGAGCAGCGCGCACTGCCGGCCGGAGTCGATCACCTGCAGCATCGCCCGCAGCGCCACGATGGTCTTGCCCGAACCGACCTCGCCCTGGAGCAGCCGGTTCATGGGGTGCTCGCGTGCGAGATCGGCCGCGATCTCGTCGGCCACCGACAGCTGCCCGGCCGTCAGCTCGAAGGGCAGCCGCCGGTCGAACTCGTCGGCGATCCCGCCCTCGCGGCGTGGGCAGGACGGCGCCGACCGCACCTCGACGTCGTGCCGGCGTCCGGCGAGCACGAGCTGCACCGCGGCGGCCTCGTCGAACCGCAGGCGGTCGCGCGCCCGGTCGATCTCCTGCTTCGTGTCGGGCAGGTGGATCGAGCGCAACGCTTCGTCGAGCCCCACGAAGCCGTGCTCGTCGCGCACCCACTCGGGCAGCGGGTCGTCGACGTGGTCGAGCTGGTCGAGCACCTGCCGCACACACCGCATGACGGTCCACGACTCGACCTCGCGGGTCGCGCGGTACATCGGGATCAGCGCACGGTCGAAGACCGACATGTCGACCCCCGAGCCGTCCTGCGCGGTGCGTGCGAGACCCGCCAGGGCTCCGGCGCCCCGCACCCGCGCCGGTGTCGCCGAGACCAGGTCCTCGGCGTCGCGCGGTTCGGGCAACACGAGATAGCTCGGGTGGGTCAGGCTCCACTTGTCGCGGAAGTACTTCACGGTGCCGGAGAACATCGCACGCACGCCGGGCTTGATGTTGTGCTTGACCCGGTGCGGGTTGAAGAAGGTGACGTCGATGCTGTGACGATCGGAGCGCAGCCGCACCGCGAGGCGTTTGCCGGCGCGGGACTTCATCGGCACCTCCTGCGCCGACTCGACCCGCGCGATGATCGTGATGTGCTGGCCCTCGGTGGGCTGACTCTCGCCGAGCTCGGCGCCCTGGGTGGCGTAGCGGTGCGGATAGTGCCTCAGCAGATCCTCGACGGTGGTCATCCCGAACGCGTCGTGCAAGGCGTCCGCCGTCTTGCGGCCGAGGACATGATCGAGCCGGTCCGCGAGTGTCGCCACTGCCGTCCCTTCCGCTACTCCTGCGGTGGCCTCGCGGCGCACCGGCTACTCGACGCCGAGCTGCAGCAGGTCGCTGCGCTGACCGCCCTGGTAGACCGCCACGTCGATCTCCGGGTGACGGTGATCGAGATGAGCGACCAGCTGCTCGACGAGTCCGTCGGGGGCGTCGGCACCGACCAGCATCGTCACGAGCTCACCGCCCGCGGCGAGAATCCTGTCGAGCAGTGACGCTCCCGCTGTCACCAGATCATGCTCGATCACTACGACATCATGGCCGGCCAGTCCGAGACTGTCGCCGGGTTCGCACGTTCCGACCCAGGTCAGCGCACGTTCGTTCGCGTACCGCAGCGACCCCCACCGCACACACGACGCCGCCTCCGACATCGCGAAGGCGTCGTCGACCGTCGCGCGCATCGGATCGTGCACGGCCAACGAGGCCAGCCCCTGGACGACGGAGGAGGACGGCAGGAACATCACGTCACGGTCGTCCCGCCGCGCCCGGGCGCCCACGGCGACGACGTCCTGCGCGGAGAGCGCACCGTTGGGCAGCACCAGGACGTCCCGGCTCGGCAGTGCCCGGATCGCCTCGAGCAGTTCGTCCGGGGCTGAGATCTCCTCGGCCCGCAGCACCCGGGCACCCTCCGCCTCGAACAGTTCGGCCGCGCCCTCGCCGCCCACCACTGCGAGGACCGCCCGGGACTGTTCCTCCGCCGACTCGGCACGGACCCGGGCGAGAGCCGTGCCCAGCGCCACGGGACCGTCGCCGCAGCCGCGACGCGCGGACTCGAGCGCGAAGCACGTGATGTCGATGCGGCTCAGCGAACCCGCCGCGAGACCGGCCTCCACGGCAGCTCCGGGCTCGCAGCAGTGCACGTGAACGGACCAGCACCCCGATCCCCCGGAAACGATCGCGACCGAGTCGCCGAGCGCGTCGAGGGAGGACCTCAAGGCATCCATGCGCGCGTCGTCGGAATTCCCGACGAGATACATCACTTCGTACTCCTGCTGGTCGCTGTCGTGACGTTCGTCGACGATCTCGGGTTCGACGACAGGCCGCGAGGTGCCGGCGAGCACCATCCGGCGATCGGGCCGTATTCCGGTGGTGACCTCCACCAGGCAGTCGAGCAGCACGAGCAGGCCGAGGCCGCCGGCGTCGACGACCCCTGCCTCGGCGAGGACGTCGAGCTGGGTGGTGGTGCGCTGCAGCGCGTCGGCGGCGGCGTCGGCACTCGCGACGGCGACATCGCACACGGTCGCATCCGTCTCCGAGGCGACGCGGGTCGCGCCCTCGGCCGCAGCTTCGAGGACGCTGACGATGGTGCCCTTCGCGGGTGCGCTGAGCGCTCCGGTCACGAGCGTCGCGGCGTGGGAGAAGGCGGCGGCGAGGTCCCGGGCGCCGACCGTCGTCAGTCCCGCGATCGCGTCGGCGAGACCGCGGAGTGCCTGTGCCAGGATGATCCCGGAATTGCCCCGCGCCCCGGCGAAGGCACCACGCGCGAGCCCTTCGGCGACGTCGGATGCGGTGAGCGCGCCGTCCACGGGCCCGCCGATCCGGGCCGCCGCGGCCTGCAGGGTGATCAGCAGATTGTTTCCGGTGTCCCCGTCGGGCACCGGGAAGACGTTGAGCGAGTTGATCTCCGCTCGGCGCTGTTCGAGCGCTTCCACACCGAACTCGACCCACCGGCGCAGCGCCCGCCCGTCCACCGTGTCCTCGGCTCCGAGCAACGATTCCACCCCCTTCGCCTCGTCCTGCGAGCATCGTCCACCTCTGCGATCGGTACCGTTGCGCACGGTGCCGAGCCCTGGCGAACAGGTTAGCCGCGAGTCGTCGCACCGTCCGGTTTGGCCAACCGCCCTCGAGTTCGCTAAGCTTGCCGGGTTGCCTCGCACGGGCGGCTCGTTCCCCGTGTTCGCAAGGCGAAACAACAGACAGAAGATCTATCCACTAGACACAAGGAGTTCGCGACATGGCTGCCGTCTGCGACGTATGCGCCAAGGGCCCCGGCTTCGGGAAGTCGGTCTCGCACTCGCACCGGCGTACCAACCGTCGCTGGAACCCGAACATCCAGAGCGTGCGCGCTCAGGTTGCACCGGGCAACACCCGCAAGATGAACGTGTGCACCTCCTGCCTCAAGGCCGGCAAGGTCGTCCGCGGCTGATTCCCGGTCGAGTCGTCGCGAAGGCCCCCTGCGCTGATTGCGCAGGGGGCCTTCGCCGTTCGATCCTGCGGCCCGATATCGTGCGGGAATGACCGAGAACCAAGTTTCCTTCCCCGACAGCGACTCTCTCCGTTCACTGGTGAGCGTGGAGGACCGCGTCCTGCGGATCGCCGTGGCGACCTCCGAGCACGGCACCTCCCTGTCCCCCGCAGGTATGGAGCAGGGCATCGCAGCCCTGCGTGCGGCAGGCCCGGAGATCGGCGCCGTGCTGCTCGTCGGTGAGGGTGCGAACTTCTGCGCGGGCGGCAACGTCCACGGATTCGCCGCGGCCGAGGACCGTGGCGCCCACCTGCTCGAGATCGCGAACCTCTTCCATGACTTCGTGCGCGCACTGGAGAAGGCGGCCGTGCCGGTCGTCGCCGCCGTGCACGGCTGGGCCGCCGGCGCCGGCATGAGCCTGGCGCTGCTCGCCGACATCGCGCTCGCCGGCCCCGGCACGAAGATGCGCGCCGCGTACCCGTCGATCGGCTTCTCCCCCGACGGCGGCATGTCGTGGACACTGCCGCGGATCGTCGGCCCGTCGCGGGCACGGGAGATCATCATGACCGACGCCGTGATCGGCGCCGACGAAGCCGTGCGCCTGGGTCTGCTCAGCCGGCTCGTCGCCGACGGCGAGATCCAAAGCGAAGGGTTGCGACTCGCACGAACCCTCGCGCACGGCCCCACGCAGTCCTACGCCGCCATCCGCTCGCTCGTGGCGGGCTCGGCCGGACGATCGCTGTCCGACCACCTCGATGCCGAAGCCGCCTCGATCTCCGCGGCCGCGACGACGCCCACAGGTATCGAGGGTGTCGACGCCTTCGTCGCCAAGCGGCGTCCGGACTGGGATTCGGCCCGCGCCTGACATCCGGGCGGCGGATCGGTGGTCAGGGCAGTCGCCAGTCCACCGGTTCGCCGCCCTGTTCGACGAGCAGGGCGTTCGCGCGGCTGAACGGACGCGACCCGAAGAATCCGCGTGAGGCCGACAGCGGGGACGGGTGCGCCGACTTCACGGTGGGCACACCACCGAGCATGGGTTCGAGGGTCGCCGCGTCGCGGCCCCACAGGATCGCGACGAGCGGGGTACCGCGCGCGACCAGCGCGCGGATCGCCTGCTCGGTGACGGCCTCCCAGCCCTTGCCGCGATGCGAGGCCGGCTGGCCCGGCGCGACGGTGAGGACCCGGTTGAGCAACAGGACACCGTGCTCGGTCCACGACGACAGGTCGCCCGTGGAGGGCTGCGGCAGACCGAGATCGTCGGTGTACTCGCGGTAGATGTTGGCGAGACTGCGCGGGATCGGCCGGACGGCCGGAGCCACCGAGAAGCTCAGTCCCACAGCGTGACCCGGAGTGGGATAGGGATCCTGCCCGACGATCAGGACGCGGACGGACTCGAACGGCTGTGTGAAGGCACGCAGCACGTTCGGACCGGACGGCAGGTAACTGCGGCCCGCGGCGAGTTCGGCGCGGAGGAACTGCCCCATCGCGGTGATGTCACCTGCGACGGGTTCGAGTGCTCGCGCCCAGCCCGGGTCGACGAGTTCGGACAGGGGCCGACCGGCACGGGGCTCGTCCGCTCCCCCGTCCGCGGACTGTGTGTCGACGGTGTCGGCCACCTGTCACTCCTGGTCGATGCGGCGGAGAGCGGTCCGGTAGTAGGCGGCGTTCGCCGCATACATCTCGGCGTTGGGGTCGAATTTGTTCTCGGGGATCTCGTAGCCCTCGCGGACCTTCGCGGGGATGCCCATCGCCATGCGGCGGGGCGGAAGTTCGAAGCGCGGTGGGATCAGGGCGCCGGCGGCGACCTGCGCTCCGGCGCCGATGACCGATCCGTTGAGGACGAGCGAACCCGAGCCGATCAGCGCGCCGTCACCGATCGTGGAGCCCTCGATGTGCGCGTTGTGCCCGACGACGCACCGCGCGCCGATGACGGTGGCCTCGATCGCGGTGCAGTGGATGATCGTGCCGTCCTGGATGTTGGTCTTCTCCCCCACGGTGATCGTGCCGTAGTCCCCGCGCAGCACCGCCGAGGGCCACACGGAGGCACCGGCACCGAGGGTGACGTTGCCGATCACGACCGCGTCGGGGTGAACCCACGCGTCGGGATGGATATCGGGGACACGCTCGCCGAGTGCGTAGACAGCCATGACTGCAGAACCTATCTCGAGCGAACCCCACCCGAAGTGGTCGCCCTAGTGACCAGCGCCCGCCGCAAAGCTCTCCCAGCCTCCGGATCCGTCGCGGCGCTGCCCGTCGACGGTGACGCCGAAGCCTTCCAGGACCACGCCGATCGGCCGCCATCCGTCCGGCAGTGCGACCTCGCGAGGGAAGCACGCTGCGAGGGCATGGTCCTCGCCGCCGGTGAGGATCCATTCCCACGGGTCGGCCGCCAGCACCCGACCGGTCTCGCGGAGTTGCGTGTCGGGAGCGAGCGCACCGGAGTCGAGGTCGATCGCGACCTCCGAAGCCGTGCAGATGTGCTCGAGATCGGCGACGAGACCGTCGGAGATGTCGGTGCATGCGTGGGCGCCTGCTGCGGCCGCTGCAGGACCTGCGGCGTAGGGCGGAGTGGGCACACGATGCGCCGCGACGAGTTCGGGGAAGTCCCGGTTGCCGGCCAGCAGCAGGGCCAGACCCGCCGCGGAACGACCGATGCGACCGGCGAGGGCGACGACGTCGCCGGGGCAGGCGGTGGAGCGGAGCAGCGGTGGCCGTCCGTCGAGTTCGCCGAGCACGGTGACCGAGACGATCACCTGACCCGCTTGCACGAGATCGCCTCCCACGACTCCGGCGCCGATCTCCTCCGCAGCCTCCCCGATGCCCGCCGAGATGCCGTCGAGCACGGCGACGGGAGTCTCGGGCGGACAACCGAGGCCGACGACGAAGGCCGTGGGGCGGGCGCCGACCGCGGCGACATCGGCTCCGTTCTGGGCGACCGCCTTGCGTCCGACCTCTTCCGGGCTCGACCAGTCGAACCGGAAGTGACGTCCTTCGACCAGCATGTCGGTCGAGATCGCGATGCGCCCGTCGGATGCTGTCACGACCGCTGCGTCGTGGCCCGGCCCGACGAGTGTGCTGTCGGGTTGCCGCCGTGCTCTCACCGCGCGCTCGATCACTGGGAATTCGCCGATGTCGGCGACGGTGGGTCCGCTCGGGTTCGTCACGGTGACGGTCGCCTCTTTCTCGGTCGGCGGTGGGAGAGAGCCGGCACGTGCCCTGCTACGTTCGATCACGCTACCGCCCCCTGTCCCCGAGCCCGGATGCTGGACACGATGAACGACACCTCTGCTTCCGATCGCGAACCTTCCGACGACGTCGCCGTCGAGGCACCCGGATCGGACGGGATGCGACGCAGTCCCGCTCTGATCGCCACGGCGATCGCACTGCCCGTCGCCCTGCTGGTCGGAGTGGTGGTGGCGGCCGTGATCGTGTCGCAGTCACCGGTGAATACACCCGTGGGTCTCGGTCCCGTGCCCGCTCCGGAGGCGGAATCCGAATCCTGCTCGCAGTTGCTCGACGCGCTGCCGGAGGAGCTCGGCGACTACACGCGCGCCGAACTGGCCGATCCGGCACCGGTGGGTGCTGCGGCCTGGCAGTCCGACGACGGCGAGGAGGTCGTCCTGCGTTGCGGTCTCGACCGGCCCGACCAGTTCGACCGAGCGGCGGCGCTGCAGGTGATCGACGACGTGCAGTGGTTCGAGGTGTCGGGCGCCGAGCAGGGCATCCCGGCGAGTACGTGGTTCGCCGTCGACCGTCCGGTCTACGTGGCCTTGACCGTGCCCGACGGATCTGGGCCGACCCCGCTGCAGGACATCACGGCGACGATCTCCGCGGCGCTCCCGCAGCAGGAGATCGATCCGGCGCCGATCCGCTGAGCCGGACGGACGAGAAAGGTCGGCCCCGGCACCGTGGTGTGGTGCCGGGGCCGACCGTGTTCGTCGCCGCGTCGATCAGGATGCGTGCATGGTCCCCGTGCGCTGGTAGCGCTCGTGGAAGGAGAACGCCTCACCGAGCAGGTGCGGGGTGTGACCTGCTCCGGGGGTGGCTTCTGCGCGCTCGATGTAGTCGAGCAGTTCGGCGCGGTAGTCGGGATGCGCGCAGCGCTCCACGACGACCCGCGACCGACGGCGGGGGGACAGTGCGCGCAGATCGGCGAGACCCTGTTCGGTCACGATGACCTGCACGTCGTGCTCGGTGTGGTCGACGTGCGGCACCATCGGGACGATCGACGAGATCGCGCCGTCGCGGGCCGTCGACGGGCTCAGGAACATCGACAGGTAGCCGTTGCGCGCGAAGTCGCCGGAGCCACCGATGCCGTTCATGATGCGGGTGCCCATCACGTGGGTGGAGTTGACGTTGCCGTACACGTCGGCTTCGAGCATGCCGTTCATGGCGATGATGCCGAGTCGGCGGACGATCTCGGGGTGGTTGCTGATCTCCTGCGGCCGCAACATGATGTGGTCGCGGTAGAAGTCGATGTTCTCGACGAAGTCGTTCAGCCCCGCTTCGGACAGTGCGAGGGAAGTCGCCGAGGCGAACCGGACGGTGCCGTGTTTGACGAGGTCGAGCATGCCGTCCTGGATGACCTCCGAGTAGCAGGTCAGCCCCCGGTACGGTCCGCTGTCGAGACCGGCGAGAACGGCGTTGGCGACGTTGCCGACACCCGACTGCAGCGGAAGCAGCGTGTCGGCGGGCAGTCGTCCCGCGGCGACCTCGTGCGCGAAGAAGTCGAGGACGTGGTCGGCGATGGCCCGGCTGGTGGCGTCGGGCGCCGTGAGCGCGGTGGCGCTGTCGGAACGGTCGGTCTCGACGACCGCGACGACGCGTTCCGGATCGATCCGGAAGTAGGGCTGGCCGATGCGGTCCTCGACGTCGGTGAGGTCGATCGGACGACGGTTCGGGGGAAGCGCGGTGCCGTAGTAGACGTCGTGCACGCCGTCCATGGCGGCGGGGATCCACGAGTTGACCTCGAGGATCACCTTCTCGGCGACGTCGAGCCAGGTCTTGTTGTTTCCGATGGACGTGGCGGGGATCAGCTCGCCCGTCTCCGTGATGCCGGAGATCTCGACGACGGCGACGTCGATGTGTCCGTAGTAGCCCTCCCAGACCTGCTGGGCGACGTGCGACAGGTGTATGTCGACGTAGTCCATCCGGCCTTCGTTGATCCGCCCTCGGGCGGTGGGCTCTGCCTGGTACGGCATACGCAGCGCGATTCCGTCGACGTCGGCGAGCATGCGCTCGGTGTCGGAGGCCACCGACGCTCCGGTGAGCAGGTTGATCCGGAAGTCGCCGCCGGTCGCCCGCGTGCGCCGGATGTGTTCGGCGAGGGCCGGGGTCACTGCCTTCGGGGTGCCTGCGCTGGCGAAGCCGCTGATGGCGACCGTGTCGCCGGGGCGAATCCACTGGACGGCGTCCTGAGCCGACACGATCTTCTTGCGGTAGGTCTCATGACGTACCCGAGCCTCGGCCGGGGTCACGACGACCGACTCCACAGACGGCGCTGCGGGGGATGAAAGGGCTGCGTACATGACGACGACCATAGCGGCGCGGATGATCCGCTCATCACACTCGGTCCGGATCAGCGATCGCCGTCACCAATTCGGACACAGAGTGCCACGAGTCGCACTCCAAGATCGACGCCATCGGAAGTTGTTGTTTCGCAATCTTTTACAGCATGATCTCTGCCACGTCGACTGACACTGGGTGCCACCGCCTTTCGCGAGAGCCGCTCCGCCGCCATCTCTACGGTATCCCCGTTCGCCGCCGCATCAGTACCGTTCGCCGCCCCCGACGAACCGTTCACCGCCGCCGTGACGGAACGCCGTCGGGCACGATTGCAGCATGACGAACTCCACCGACCTGTTGCGCGACGATGCCGAGCACCTTCTCCGCGAGCTGGCGGGCCCCGATGCCCGGCTCCGGGACGACCAATGGGTCGCGATCGAGGCACTGGTGGTGCACCGTCGCCGCGCCCTCGTCGTCCAGCGCACGGGCTGGGGGAAGTCGGCCGTCTACTTCATCTCCGCCAAGCTGCTGCGCCGGCAGGGCCGGGGTCCCACGGTGATCGTCTCGCCGTTGCTCGCCCTGATGCGCAACCAGGTCGCGGCCGCCGAACGGGCCGGGGTCCACGCCGCGACCATCAACTCCGGCAACGTCACCGAATGGGCGGACATCCACGAGCGGATCGCGGCGGGCGAGGTCGACGTCCTCCTCGTCAGCCCCGAACGCCTGAACAACCCCGACTTCCGCGACCAGGTGCTGCCCTCCCTCGCCCGCGACGCCGGGCTGGTGGTCGTCGACGAGGCGCACTGCGTGTCGGACTGGGGTCA
This sequence comes from Rhodococcus sp. Chr-9, assembly GCF_000801125.1. Classification (NCBI taxonomy): domain Bacteria; kingdom Bacillati; phylum Actinomycetota; class Actinomycetes; order Mycobacteriales; family Nocardiaceae; genus Rhodococcus; species Rhodococcus sp. Chr-9. The sequence goes on along the minus strand of NZ_JTIZ01000122.1, from coordinate 174,729 downwards.
CGACTTCCGGCCCGACTACCGCCGCATCCGCACCCTCGTCGCCGAGCTCGGCGACGACATCCCCGTGCTGGCGACGACGGCGACCGCCAACGACCGGGTGGTCGCCGACATCGCCGCCCAGCTCGGTGTCGGCGGCAACAGCGATGTCGGCGGGAGCAACGATGCCGCCTCCGACGGCACGCTCGTGCTGCGCGGTGGCCTCGACCGTCCGTCGCTGCACCTGTCGGTGGTGCGGATCGACGAGCCGGCGCGACGCGCGGCGTGGCTCGCGCAGCATCTGAAGGATCTGCCGGGCTCGGGCATCGTGTACGCGCTGACGGTCTCCGCCGCCCGCGACCTCGCCGCGCTGCTCGCCGACCACGGTTACGCGGTGGCCGCGTACACCGGACAGACCGAACCGACCGAGCGCGAACAGCTCGAGGCCGATCTGCTCGACAACAAGGTCAAGGCGCTCGTCGCGACCTCGGCGCTCGGCATGGGCTTCGACAAACCCGACCTCGGCTTCGTGGTGCACCTCGGCGCTCCCTCGTCCCCGATCTCCTACTACCAGCAGGTCGGGCGTGCGGGTCGCTCCACCGAACGCGCCGAGGTGGTTCTGCTCCCCGGCCCGGAGGACCGCCGGATCTGGCAGTGGTTCGCCTCGGTCGCCTTCCCGGACGAGGCACTCGTACGCCGTGTGATCGCAGCGCTCGATACCGAACGGCCGGTATCGACACCCGCGCTCGAACCGCGGGTCGACCTCACGCGCTCCCGCCTGGAGATGGTCCTCAAGGTCCTCGACGTCGACGGAGCGGTGAAGAGGGTCAAGGGCGGCTGGATCGCCACCGGGCAGCCCTGGGTGTACGACGAGGAGCGCTACGGGCGCCTCGAGGAGGCCCGCGCCGCGGAACAGGAGGCGATGCTCGAATACGAGCGCACCACCGAGTGCCGCATGGTCTTCCTCCGCCGGCAGCTCGACGACCCCGATCTCGACGCTGCAGGCACCGGCTGCGGCCGGTGCGACAACTGCATCGGGTCCCGGTGGGAGACGTCCGTCGGCGACGACGAGGTCGCCCGGACCCGCGCCCGCCTCGAACGCCCCGGCGTCGATCTGCCGCCGCGCCGGCAGTGGCCCACGGGGATGTCGACCCTCGGGATCGCGCTGTCGGGCCGGATCACGGACGGTCCGCGCCCGGGGCGCGTACTGGGCCGGTTGTCGGATCTGGGATGGGGACCGCGACTGCGCGAACTGCTCGACGGGCCGGACCGCGAGGTGCCGAAGGCGGTGGTCGACGCGTCGATCGCGGTGCTCGCCGCGTGGGACTGGGAGGAGCGGCCCACCGCCGTCATGGCCATGGACTCCCCCACGCATCCCCTGCTCGTCGAGTCACTCGCGTTCCGATTGGCACAAATCGGACGATTACGAGATCTAGGTGTATTGCGACGCCGAAGCGGGAATACGGAGCCGACGGCAGCGAACTCGGCATATCGGGTCGCCGCACTGATCGATGCGTGGGAGCGACCCGACAACCTCGGGTCGAATGGTCCGATCCTTCTCGTCGATGCGGTGACCGACACCGGCTGGACGTTCACGATGGCGGCGAGAACTCTCGTCGCTGCGGGAGCCGACGCGGTGTTGCCGTACGCACTCGCGAGCCCGAAGTAATCGCCACGAGGAGGACCGACGTAACATGTTTGTGACCGGCATCACAACATGCGCTCGACCTGCACGGACCACAGGGTTCCGATCCCGATTCCGGACACGGGCGTGATCTCGACACCGGAAGTTGTTAGGTTGAAAGGACATATGAGGCCCGTCAAGGAAAGAAGTACCCCGACCCCCGACTCGGCTGAATCGAATACCGCGACCACCCCTTCGGAGGTGGCCGCAACCGAGTCCGGTAGTGAGCCGGCTGCAATCGAATTCCGGCGTCCGCGTATCGCCGACGGTAGACGACTCTGGCAGATCGCGCGTGATTCGCAGGTTCTCGACGTCAATTCCGGTTACGCATATGTGTTGTGGTGTCGCGATTTCGCCGACACATCGGTCGTCGCAACGGATGACACCGATCGCCCCGTGGGATTCGTGACCGGCTACCGCCGTCCCGACTCCCCGAACACCCTGTTCGTCTGGCAGGTGGCAGTCGACGCAGACCAGCGTGGACGTGGAGTGGCCGGCCGTATGCTCGACGCTCTGCTCGACCGACTCGAGCCGCTCGGCGTGACCCGTCTGGAAACGACGGTGAGTCCCGACAACGAAGCGTCGATCGCAATGTTCACCGCTCTCGCGCGTCGCCGCGGAACGCATATCACTCGCACCGAGTTGTTCGCGCCCGACGATTTCCCCGATTCACATCTGGCCGAGGATCTCTACACCATCGGCGAATGATCGCAGCGCGTGTGCGCACGACATCTTCATAATTTTCGAATAATCACAGGAGGACCACGACATGACCATCCTGGAAAACAAGCCCGAGACCACCGGTAAGCCCGATACTGCGATTTTCTCGCACCTCGAATCCGAGGTCCGGAGTTACAGCCGCGGCTGGCCCGCCGTTTTCGACAAGGCATCGGGATCCTGGCTGCGCAGCGAGGACGGCAAGGACTACCTCGACTTCTTCGCGGGCGCCGGAGCCCTGAACTACGGCCACAACAATCCGGTTCTCAAGTCGGCCCTGGTCGACTACATCATGAGCGACGGCGTCACCCACGGCCTCGACATGTACACCGTCGCCAAGCGCAAGCTGCTCGAGACCTTCGAGTCGCACGTGCTCGCGCCGCGCGGCCTGGACTACAAGGTCCAGTTCCCCGGCCCGACCGGCACGAACGCCGTCGAGGCGGCGCTCAAGCTCGCCCGCAAGGTGACCGGTCGCGAGTCGATCATCAACTTCACCAACGCTTTCCACGGCATGACCCTGGGTGCGCTGTCGGTGACCGGTAACTCGATGAAGCGCGCCGGCGCGGGTATCCCCCTCGTCCACGCCACGCCGATGCCGTTCGACAACTACTTCAACGGCGTCACCGAGGACTTCCAGTGGTTCTCGCGCGTCCTCGACGACGCCGGCAGCGGCCTGAACCGTCCGGCCGCGGTCATCGTCGAGACCGTGCAGGGTGAAGGCGGCGTGAATGTTGCTCGCCCCGAGTGGCTTCGCGCTCTGGCCGATCTGTGCAAGGAACGCGACATCCTGCTGATCGTCGACGACGTGCAGATGGGCTGCGGCCGCACCGGCCCGTTCTTCTCGTTCGAGATCGCCGGCATCACGCCCGACATCGTGACCCTGTCGAAGTCGATCGGCGGATACGGAATGCCGCTGGCGCTCACCCTGTTCAAGCGTGAGCTCGACGTGTGGGGCCCGGGCGAGCACAACGGCACCTTCCGCGGCAACAACCCGGCTTTCGTGACGGCGGCTGCCGCCCTCGAGCACTACTGGGCCGACGACAAGCTCGAGCGCGACACCCTGCGCAAGGGCGAGCGCATCCGCCAGACCTTCATGAACCTGTCGGACATGTTCGACGGCGTCTCGACCCGCGGCCGCGGCCTGGTCCAGGGCCTGGTCTTCGACAAGCCGGAGGACGCCGACAAGGTTTGCGCCCTGGCCTTCGAAGAGGGTCTGCTCGCCGAGACCTCCGGTCCGTCGGACGAGGTCGTCAAGCTGCTGCCGCCGCTGACCATCACCGACGACGAACTCGAGTTCGGGCTGAACATCCTGGCGGAAGCGACCGCCAAGGTCCGTTCCTGAGCGGTCCCCCGCTCCGCCCGTTCCGAACCGACTTGCAGAAGAAGGACTTTCGACACCCATGATCGTTCGTACGACAGAAGAGATCACCGGCACCGAGCGCGACGTCGTCTCGGAGGACGGCCAGTGGCGCAGCAAGCGCATCGTCCTCGCCGGCGACAAGGTGGGCTTCTCGTTCCACGAGACCACCATCGAACCCGGCACCGTCAACGAGTTCCACTACGCCAACCACGTCGAGGCCGTGTGGCTCGTCGAGGGCACCGGCAAGCTCCAGGACCTCGACAACGACGTGGAGTACGACCTCGCTCCGGGCACGATGTACCTGCTCAACGGACACGAGCGTCACCGCGTGCTCCCCGAAACGCGCATGCGCATGCTGTGCGTCTTCAATCCCCCGGTCACCGGCCGTGAGGTGCACGACGAGAACGGTGTGTACCCGTTGATCGTCGAACCCGCCTGAGCGCGGTAACCACGTGACCGATGCGGGGCGGACGCTTAGAGTCGAGACCATGACTCCCGAGCGTGCGCCCCGCATCGCTGTCGGCCCCGAGCGCGACCCCCGTTTCGAACGGGCGGTCACGGGCGGGGGCGGCGTGCCCTGCGGACTCGAGGAGACCCCCGACGCGCTCGTCTGGACGGCCGGGCCGCAGGACTTCCCCGAGGTCCTCCCCGCCTCCGTCCGCTGGGTGCAGCTGCCGTCCGCCGGTGTCGAGTACTGGCTGTCGCAGGGCGTCGTCAAGGCCCATCCTCGCGTCACCTGGACGTCGGCGGCCGCGGCCTACTCCACGACCGTCGCCGAGCACGCGCTCCTGCTCCTGCTCGCCGGGGTCCGGGCCCTGCCGGCCCATCTGGCGGCCACCTCGTGGACACCCGAGAGTCTCGCACCGGTCGTCGGCACCCTCCGCGGCGCGACGGTCGGGATCATCGGCGCCGGGGGTGTCGGCCGGGCGCTGATCCCGATGCTGGCCGCGCTGGGAGCGCGCGCGCTCGCCGTCACCCGCAGCGGTCGTCCCGTGCCGGGAGCCATCGAGACGTTCCCCGTCGAACGTATCGACGAGATATGGCCTCTGGCAGATCATTTCGTCATCTCCGCGACGGCCACTCTCGACGTCGAGCAGCTCGTCGGCGCAACCGAGCTCGCAGCGATGAAGTCCACGGCGTGGGTCGTCAACGTCGCCCGGGGCGATCTCGTCGACACCGACGCCCTCGTCGCCGCTCTCCGATCCGGCGCGATCGGTGGTGCAGGGCTCGACGTCACCGATCCCGAACCGCTCCCCGAGGATCATCCGTTGTGGACGCTCCCCAACGCCGTGATCACTCCCCACGACGCCAATCCACCCCCGCTGCGCATCCCGGCCTATCTCGAGCACGTGATCGAGAACGTCACACGCTTCGCATCCGGCCTCGTGCCGATCGGGGTCGTCGATCCCAGCGCCGGCTACTAGGCCACGTCTACCGGGCCACCGTTACCGGGCCACAGCGCTCACTCCGACTCCTTCTCCTGCTTCTCGTCGCGTTGCGCCCATTCCAGGAGCGGATCGAGGGAGAAGACCGCGTCGTCGATACCCGAGTGCAGGTCGCCGAGTTCCTCGAACCGCTTCGGCACGGTCCGGATCGTGAAGTCCCGTGGTTCGAGGTCGTCGATCTCCTCCCACCGCACCGGAGTGGAGATCGTCGCCTCCGACACACCGCGGACCGAATAGGCACTGGCGATCGTGTGGTCGCGCGAGTTCTGGTTGTAGTCGACGAAGACCGCCGACGGGTCGCGTTCCTTGCGCCACCATGCCGTCGTCACGTCGCCGGGCGCGCGTCGTTCCACCTCCCGCGCGAAAGCCCATGCGGCCCTTCGGACGTCGTCGAACTCCCATTCCGGCGCGATCCGGACGTAGACGTGCAGGCCGTCGCCGCCCGAGGTCTTCGGCCAGCCCACGGCACCGAGTTCGTCGAGCACCTCGTGCGCCACCTTCGCGACACGCCGGACCCGGTCGAAATCGCAGTCGGGCATCGGATCGAGGTCGATCCTCCACTCGTCGGGTCGCTCCACGTCGCTGCGCCGCGAGTTCCACGGATGGAACTCCACGGTGGACATCTGCACGGCCCACACGACGTCGGCGAGATGGGTCACGCACAGTTCGTCGGCATCGCGGTCGTAGCGCGGGAAGTGCACCCGCACGGTCTCGACCCAGTCCGGAGCCCCGCGCGGCAAACGCTTCTGGTGTACCTTCCGCCCTTCGAGCCCGTCGGGGAACCGGTGCAGCATGCAGGGCCGTTCGCGGAGTGCCCGGACGATCCCCTCCCCCACGCTCAGGTAGTAGTTCGCGAGGTCGAGCTTGGTCGCCCCGATCTCGGGGAAGTACACGCGCTCGGGGTGCGAGATGCGCACCGTGCGACCGTCCACGTCGAGTTCGACTGCATCGGCGTCCTTGCTCATCCGCGTCTCCCGTCCCTCCCTGCGTGGAGGCGTCCTGTGCACCATCCTGGCCTCTCGATTCCCACCGGCGTGCGGAAATACACCCCGGCGCACGATTTCCTCCGCGTGGCACGTCCGGGCGCTAACGTCGAAGCGATGCTGCTGCACTCGGTTGTCGACACCTCCGTCGCCGTCGCCGCCACACGGTCACGACGCACCAAGATCGATCTGCTGCGGGAAGTACTCGGGCGCGCCGAACCTCACGAGGTCGAAGCGGTGGTCTCATGGTTGTCCGGAGAGATGACCCAGGGTCGCCTGGGTGTCGGTTTCCGCACCCTCGCCGGCCTCTCCGCATCGGTCGCCGACGATCCCGTGCTCGACGTCGACGAGGTGTCCGGCTTCCTCGACCGCCTCGCCGGCATCTCCGGTTCCGGATCCACCGCCGCGCGGCAGCAACTGCTCCTGGATCTGTTCGGACGGGCCACCGAGGCCGAGCAGCGTTTCCTCGTCGCGCTCCTCGGCGGTGAGCTGCGGCAGGGCGCGCTCGAAGGGGTGATGACCGATGCGGTCGCAGCGGCAGCCGGTCTCCCCGTCGAACCGGTCCGTCGGGCGGTGATGTTGTCGGGCCGACTCGCGCAGGCCGCAGCGGCGGCCTTCGAGGGTGGTGTCGACGCGCTGGCGGAGTTCGGCCTGGAGCTCGGCCGACCGGTCCGGCCGATGCTCGCCTCACCCGCCGAGTCGCTCGAGGCGGCACTCATCGAGTTCGACGGGGCGGTGAGCGTGGAGTACAAACTCGACGGTGCACGCATCCAGGTGCACCGCCACGAGGACGCGGTGTGGATCTTCACCCGCACGCTGCGCGACATCACCGCATCGGTCCCCGAACTGGTCGAACTCGTCCGGGCGCTGCCGTGCCGCAGTGTCGTGCTCGACGGCGAGACACTCGCGCTCACCGATGCCGGCCGTCCCCGACCGTTCCAGGAGACCATGAGCCGGTTCGGTGCCCGCTCCGGACGCGAACTGCTTCTCCACCCGTACTTCTTCGACTGCCTGCACCTCGACGGCGCCGACCTGCTCGACGAGCCGCTGTCGGTGCGTCGCGACCATCTCGCCCGCGTCGCGGGTGAGCACCGCATCCCCGCGCTCGTCGCTCCGGACGCCGACAGCGCCGAGGCGCACCTCGGTGACTCGCTCGGCAACGGTCACGAGGGCGTCATAGTGAAGTCGCTCACATCGACCTACACCGCCGGCCGCCGAGGCCGAGCCTGGCAGAAGGTCAAACCCGAGCACACCCTGGATCTCGTGGTGCTCGCCGCCGAATGGGGTTACGGGCGCCGCACCGGCTTCCTGTCCAACCTGCACCTCGGTGCCCGCGACCCCGGCGGTGGTCCGCCGATCATGGTCGGGAAGACGTTCAAGGGACTCACCGACGCGCTGCTGCAGTGGCAGACAGAGGAATTCCCACGCCACGAGACACACCGCGACGAGCACACCGTCCACCTGCGACCCGCGATCGTCGTCGAGATCGAACTCGACGGAGTGCAGACGAGCAGCCGCTATCCGGGCGGGGTGGCGCTGCGCTTCGCACGGGTGCTGCGGTACCGGCCAGACAAGTCGGCCGCCGACGCCGACACCATCGATGCGGTCCGCGCGCTGCTGCCCGCGGCACCGGTTCCCGGAAGCCGCCTACCGTAGAAGGAGTGATCGACGTTCCACTCCGTTCCGACGACCTGCCCACTCTCCTGCACGGCCGTCGGATCGCTGTTCTCACCGGCGCCGGGCTGTCGACGGACTCCGGTATCCCCGACTATCGCGGACCGGACTCGCCGCCCCGCAACCCGATGACCTACCAGCAGTTCGTCGGCGACGCGGAGTTCCGGCAACGCTACTGGGCCCGCAACCACGTCGGTTGGAAGCACATGGACGCCGCCCGCCCGAATCCCGGGCACCGGGCGCTCGCGGCCCTCGAACGCGCCGGTTCCGTCGTCGGCGTGATCACCCAGAACGTCGACCTGCTGCACACGAAGGCCGGCAGCCGGCGGGTCGTCGACCTGCACGGCACCTACGCGCAGGTCCGATGCCTGTCGTGCGAACACCGCATCTCGCGGTTCACGCTGCACGAACGGCTGTGCGCGGCCAATCCGGGATTCGACGACCGGATGCGCGCGACGACCGGTCTCGAGGTCGCCCCCGATGCGGACGCGGTGGTCACCGACACCGAGGACTTCGTCGTCGTCGACTGCGAGCGCTGCGACGGGATGCTCAAACCCGACATCGTGTACTTCGGGGAGACGGTGCCGCGCCCGCGCGTCGATCTCGCCTTCTCGGTGGTGGACGGTGCCGACGCCCTGCTGGTCGCCGGGAGTTCACTGACGGTGCAGTCGGGGTTGCGGTTCGTACGTCGCGCCGTGCAGCGGAACATCCCGGTGGTGGTGATCAATCGTGGCCCCACCCGCGGGGATGCGCTGGCGACCCTCAAGCTCGAGGCGGGTACCTCGGAGACCCTCGCCTTCCTGGCCGACGCGGTGACCGCACCGACTTCGTGAGGTTCTCAGACCACCCGGACGAGGTCGTCGGCGTGCACGACGGGTCGCTGGAGATCCGGCGGCAGCTGACCGGTCGAGAAGCCGATCATGAAATCGAGTTCGGACGCGTCGTAGGCCACCACCCCGCGCGCGACCGTGCGGCCGTCGGGCGCGACGATGCCGACGACGTCGCCGGCGTGGAAACCGCCACTGGTGCCGGTGATTCCGGCGGCGAGCAACGAGCGTCGCCGCTCCATCACGGCCCGCACGGCACCCTCGTCGAGATAAAGCGAACCGTGGACGTCGGCGGCGTGCCGCACCCAGAAACGCCGCGCCGACAGACGCTGTGGGCGGGCCGCGAAGGCCGTGCCGACGTCGGCGGCGCCCAGCGCACGATCGGCCTGGGAGGCCGCGGCGAGCAGCACCGGCACGCCGGAGTCCGCCGCGAGACGGGCCGCGGACAGTTTCGACGCCATGCCACCGGTGCCCAGCGCGCCGCCCGACCCGGCGACCACACCGTCGAGATCCTCGGGGGTGCGGACCTCGGGGATGAGGTTCGCGGAGCCCTTGCGGGGATCCCCGTCGTACAAGCCGTCGACGTCGGACAGCAGGATCAGCGCGTCGGCGCCGATGAGATGCGCGACGAGTGCAGCGAGCCGGTCGTTGTCGCCGAAGCGCAGTTCGACGGTCGCGACGGTGTCGTTCTCGTTGACCACCGGCACCGCCCCGAGCGAACGCAGCCGGTCGAGGGTGCGTTGCGCGTTGCGGTGCTGAGTGCGCCGGCCGATGTCGTCGGCGGTGAGGAGCACCTGGCCCACCGTGCGGTCGTAGCGGGCGAAGGAGGTGCCCCAGGCGTGGGCGAGGGTGAGCTGCCCGACGCTGGCCGCGGCCTGCTTCGTCGCGAGATCACGCGGCCGACTCGTGAGACCGAGCGGTGCGAGCCCGGCACCGACCGCACCCGAGGAGACCACGATGACACTCGAACCCGTGCGGATGCGGGCCTCGATGGCATCGACGAGACGATCGAGCCGGCCACGGTCGAGTCCACCCACCAGGCTCGTGATCGCCGACGAGCCGATCTTGACCACTACGCTGCGGGCGTGGGAGACGACCTCCCGGGTGTCGCTCATGTTCTCCTCGGTACGCTTCGGGTTTCCTGAACGGTGGGGGCGCGCGGACGGTTACTCGAACTCGTCGTCGGTGGCCAGGCCGCGGCGCACCTTCTTCGCGTGGCGACGCTCGGCAGCGCCGACGCGGTCGACCTGGTCGAGACGGGCATCGGTGCCGCGACCGGTGGGCACGACGTCCACGCCGGCCTGCGTCTGCGGTTCCCACTCGAAGCCGACCTCGCCGATGGTGACCCAGCATCCGGGCTCCGCGCCGAGCTTGACGAGCTTGTCCTCGACGCCGAGACGGGCGAGTCGGTCGGCGAGGTAACCCACGGCCTCGTCGTTGTCGAAGGCCGTCTGGCGCACCCACCGCTCGGGACGGGTGCCCCGCACGATGAATCCGCCGGGCACCTCGGGATCGCGGACCACGGTGAAGGCCTCCTCGTCGCGGGCGACGGGACGGATCACCGGGCGGGTGGGCGCGGCCGGCGGATGCGCCGCCCGGTACTCGTCGACCATCCTCGCGAGGGCGAACGTCAGCGGACGCAGGCCGTCGCGGCTCACGGCCGAGATCGTGAAGACCGGCCAGCCACGGGCCTCGAGTTCGGGGGTGACGAACTCGGCGAGTTCTTTCGCGTCGGGCACGTCGGCCTTGTTGAGGATGACGATGCGGGGGCGCTCGGCGAGGTCGCCGAGTCCGCTGTCGCCCGACAGCGCAGGCTGGTAGGCGGCGAGTTCGGCCTCGAGCGCGTCGATGTCGGAGATCGGGTCGCGGCCGGGTTCGAGGGTCGCGCAGTCGACAACGTGCGCGAGCACGGCGCAGCGCTCGAGATGACGGAGGAAGTCGAGGCCGAGGCCGCGACCCTCACTGGCGCCGGGGATCAGGCCGGGCACGTCGGCGACGGTGAAGGTCGTGTCGCCCGACTGCACCACACCGAGATTCGGCACGAGGGTGGTGAACGGGTAGTCGGCGATCTTCGGCTTGGCGGCCGACAGCACCGACACGAGCGACGACTTGCCGGCCGAGGGGAAGCCCACGAGGCCGACGTCGGCGACGGACTTCAGTTCGAGGACGAGGTCGAGTTCCTCGCCTTCCTCACCGAGGAGCGCGAAGCCGGGGGCCTTGCGTGCCTTAGACGCGAGTGCGGCATTGCCGAGACCACCGCGACCGCCGTGCGCGGCGACGAAACGCGTGCCGGTGCCCACGAGGTCGGCGAGGATGCGGCCGTCGCGGTCGAGTACGACGGTGCCGTCGGGAACCTTCAGGACGAGGTCGCCGCCGTTGGCACCGTTGCGGTGGCCGCCGGCGCCCTGGGCACCGTTGGTCGCCTTGGCGTGCTGGTGGAAGTGGAAGTCGAGCAGGGTGTGGACGTTCCGGTCGACTTCGAGGACGACATCGCCGCCGTTTCCTCCGTTACCGCCGTCGGGGCCGCCGAGCGGCTTGAACTTCTCGCGGTGGACGGAGGCGCAGCCGTTGCCGCCCTTGCCGGCGCTGACGTGCAGCACCACCCGGTCGATGAAGCGGGACATGGGTGGACCTTCTCTCGTCCTAAAAAACGAACCTGGTGATCAACGCAACAAGGGCGGGTCAGGGTGTGCGACCCTGGCCCGCCCCTATTGGGAGTATGTCGCGGGAGCTGGTCCCGCGGTGTCCGTTACCGGACGGCAGATCAGGCGTCTGCCGCAGCCGGAACGATGTTGACGGTCTTGCGACCGCGCTTGGTACCGAACTCGACGGCACCGGCCGCGAGGGCGAACAGCGTGTCGTCGCCGCCGCGTCCCACGTTCACGCCGGGGTGGAAGTGGGTGCCGCGCTGGCGCACGATGATCTCGCCGGCGTTGACGGCCTGGCCACCGAAGCGCTTGACGCCGAGTCGCTGTGCGTTCGAATCGCGACCGTTACGGGAGCTGGATGCGCCCTTCTTGTGTGCCATGACGAACCCTCCTGGGGTTGAAGCTCGAAGCTCGGTTTACTTGATGCCGGTGACCTTGACGACCGTCAGCTTCTGACGGTGGCCCTGGCGCTTGTGGTACCCGGTCTTGTTCTTGAACTTGTGGATGCGGATCTTCGGGCCCTTGGTGTGCTCGACGATCTCGCCGGTGACCGAGACCTTGGCCAGCTTGTCGGCGTCGGTGGTCAGTTCGGATCCGTCGACGACGAGGACCGGGGCAAGCGAGACAGCAGCGCCGGGCTCACCCTCGATCTTCTCGACCTTGACGAGGTCGCCTTCAGCGACCTTGTACTGCTTACCGCCGGTCTTGACGATCGCGTACGTTGCCATCGGACGGCTACCCCTTGCTTCTTCGAACGTGCTCGCGCCACAGTGCTGCGGACGCGACTGGTCTGGTGTGGTTGCTGACTCGGGTCCCGCCGGCATCCTGAATCCGGACGCGGCTGGGCACTATCGCCGAGTAGCGACTGAACAAGATTACGGGAAGGTGACTCCCAGGGTCAAACCGGGTGGCACGGTAGTGCCCGCTTCCGGGCCGGTCGTGACCGGCCCGGAAGCGGAGGGTCACGCTTCGGCGTCCACCGGAGGTCCGGCGGGGCGCCCTGCGGCACGCCGCGAACGCGGTCGCCGCACGATCTCCACCGGCGTCTCGACCGGTGTGCTCGGCCGGGAGTCCGACTCGGCCCCCGTGGACGACCCGGTCGTCGCGGGGACGACGAACACCTTGGCTGTAGGCCCACCGTCCCCGGCGGGCGCTGCGGCCGCCCGGGCGACCCTGCGTGCCCGACGGCGACGCGGAGCCGGTCCTGCGGCCTCGACGGAAGCCGCTCCGTCGGTGCTCTCCCCTGCGCCGGAGACGGCCGTCTCGGACACGGCAGCCTCGGGAACAGCGGTCTCCGCGACCGCGGCTTCGGCTGCTGCGACCTCTGCCTCGATCTCGGCGGGCTCGTCGGAGGCGGTCGTCACCGTGGTGGCGTCCTCCCCTGCGACGGGCTCCTTCGTCGGTGCGGCGACCTTCTCGGGCTCGACGGCCCGCAGCGGCTCGGTGACCTTGACCGGGTCGACGTCGCCCGCAGGTGCGGACGCCGCCTCGGATGCGGTCACGGTCGCTGCCGGCTCTGCAGCCGGAGCGTCCGCGGCCGGTGTCGAGTTGTGCGCGGCCATCGCGAGCGCGACGGGGTGCGCGGCACGCTTGACGACCTCTTCGGGCGACGGCGTCGTGTGCGTCTCGGCGGCGGGCTCCTGCGAACTCTTGTCGCGTCCACGCTTACGCCGCGAACCACCGCCGGACGAACGACCGGAGTCGTCCGAGGACTTCGACTCGATCGGCTCCGAGTGCACGATGAGGCCGCGGCCGCTGCAGTGCTCACAGGTGGTGGAGAACGCCTCGACGAGACCGGTCCCGAGCCGCTTGCGCGTCATCTGGACCAGGCCGAGCGAGGTGACCTCCGAGACCTGGTGGCGGGTGCGGTCCCGGCCGAGGGCCTCGGTCAGGCGACGCAGCACGAGGTCGCGGTTCGATTCGAGCACCATGTCGATGAAGTCGACGACGATCATGCCGCCGATGTCGCGCAGGCGCATCTGGCGGACGATCTCCTCGGCCGCCTCGAGGTTGTTGCGGGTGACCGTCTCCTCGAGGTTGCCGCCGGACCCGGTGAACTTGCCGGTGTTGACGTCGATGACGGTCATCGCCTCGGTGCGGTCGATGACGAGCGTGCCGCCGGACGGCAGCCACACCTTGCGGTCGAGAGCCTTCGCGAGCTGCTCGTCGATGCGGTGCGCACCGAAGACGTCCACCGAGTTCTCCGAGCGGTAGCGCTCGACGCGCGGCAGCAGGTCGGGTGCGACGGTCCGGATGTAGCTCTCGACGGTGTTCCACGCCGAGTCGCCCTCGATGACGAGCTTGGAGAAGTCCTCGTTGAACAGGTCGCGCACGACCTTCACGAGCAGATCCGGCTCCTCGTAGAGCGTCTTCGGCTGGCCCGATGCGTCGGCCTGCAGCTTCTCGGACTGCTCGCGGATCGACTCCCACTGCGTCTGCAGGCGGGTGACGTCGCGCGAGAGTTCCTCCTCGCTCACGCCCTCCGCGGCGGTACGGATGATCACGCCCGCCTCGGAGGGGACGATCTCCCGGAGGATGTCCTTGAGTCGCTTGCGCTCGGTGTCGGGCAGCTTGCGGCTGATGCCCGTCGACGAACCGCCCGGCACGTACACCAGGAAGCGTCCGGCGAGGCTGATCTGGGTGGTCAGACGTGCACCCTTGTGACCGACCGGGTCCTTGCTGACCTGCACGACCACCTGGTCGCCGGGCTTGAGGGCCTGCTCGATCTTCCGGGAGTTGCCTCCGAGGCCCGCGGCCTCCCAGTTCACCTCACCGGCGTAGAGCACGCCGTTGCGGCCACGGCCGATGTCGATGAACGCCGCCTCCATGGACGGGAGGACGTTCTGCACGCGACCGAGGTAGATGTTGCCGACCATCGACGCCGAACCGGAGGTCGTGACGAAGTGCTCGACGAGGATGCCGTCCTCGAGCACCGCGACCTGCGTCATGCCCGCGTGGGAACCGCCCGTGCGTTCGCGCACGACCATGACCCGGTCGACAGCCTCGCGGCGTGCGAGGAACTCGGATTCGGTGAGGATCGGGGGCCGGCGGCGACCGGCCTCGCGACCGTCGCGACGACGCTGACGCTTCGCCTCGAGGCGCGTCGAACCGCTGATGCCCTGGACCTCGTCCTTGGCGCGGCTCTTCGGACGCGGCTCCCGCTCGTGGACGACCGTGGGAACCGAGTCGTCGTCGGTGCTCGCGGTGTCGGTGTCGGAACCGCGACGGCGACGGCGACGGCGACGACGACGGGACGTCCCCCCGCCCTGCTCGTCGTCGGTGTCGTGCTCGTCGCTGCTCTGCTCGTCGCCCGAGGCGGACTCGTCGGAGGTGCTCTCCTCGGTGCCGGCGGTCTCCTCGGCGGGAGTCTCCGCTGCGGTGGACTCCGCTTCGGCGGACTTCTCCGTCTCCGCGGCCGCGGACTTCTCCGTCTCCGCGGCGGCGGACTCGGAGTCCTCGCCGGTCGCGGTCGTCTCGTCCTGCTGGTCGGTGTCGGTGCCGTCCCCGCGTCCACGTCCACGACCGCGACGTCCGCGTCGGCGGCGACGCGGCTGGTCGTCCTGGTCTTCGTCCGCCTGGTGCGACGGCGCTTCCTCGGTGGACTCGGCGGCCGGCTCGGCGGTCTGCTGCTCGTCCTCGGCCGGTGCCTGCTCGGTGTCCTTTCCGCGGCGTGCGCGCCGGCGACGCGGGCGGGTCTCCTCCTCTCCCTCGGCAGGCGAGGGTACCTCGGGCTGGAGGAACAGCGGTGCAGCGACGATCGGCTCGGCCGTGGTGGACGGCTCGGGCATCTCGAACAGCGGCGTGCTCTGCTCCACCGACGTGAACAACCCGGTGGGTCCTCCGACGGAGGGGATCTCGACGGCCTGCGGTGCGGTCTCGTCCGCGGTCTTCTCGGCGGGTCGCAGCTCGTCGCTCTCGACCGGCTCGGCCTCGGGAGCCGTCTCCGCCACAGCTTCGGGAGCTGTCTCGGCTGCAGCTTCGGGAGCCGTCTCGGCTTCCTGCACGGCGGGCTCGGCCGTGCCCGTGTCGTCGCTCAACGCAGCGTGCAGGTCCTCCGCGACGTCGCGTGGGAGGGTCGAGTGCGCACTGCGCAGCTCGGTGCCGCGCTCGGCGGCTTTCGCAATCACCTGCTTACTGGTCAGCCCCAGCAGCTTGGCGAGGGCATGGACGCGGATCTTGGCAGGCAGACCGAGGAGGTTCCGTCCCCCTGCGTCCGACGCTTCGATCGAGTTGTTCTCCGGCGGCTCTTGATCGGCCACGTAGGTCTCCTAAGGCCCCCGGGCGCGTCCACCACCGACAACAGCGATGTGAGCGGCCACGCGGGGGCGCAGCTTGTGTACTCGCGCCGGGTGGGCGCGAGTCCTTCCGGTCTCGCATCGCGCGGTCGTCCGGTGCCCGTTTTCACTGCACGGCCGAGCAATGCCTGGCTTGATCGCGGGTCGAGCGCCGGAACATCCAGCGTGCCGCCGAGCGAGGTGTCTCCTTCGTCCTCGGCCACAGCGATGTCGGGCATCGATCCGTGATGTCGTTCGGCCGCTCCGCACGCGGTGTGTGCGGAGCAACCTCTGCCAGTATCCCACACGGAGATGCACGGATACGCCAACGGCGCCCCGGAGGGCGCCGTCGGCGGTGTCGGGAGGCGCGAAGCGCGACGCCCCGAGAGGTTTCGTGAGCGACACGCCAGGCGCCGCTCGTGCGGGGCTGTTACTTCGCAGCCAGGGCGGGGAACCAGAGAGCGATCTCGCGCTCGGCGGACTCCACCGAGTCGGAGCCGTGGACCAGGTTCTCGCCCGGGTCCAGGCCGAGGTCGCCGCGGATCGAGCCGGGCACGGCCTTCTCGACCGGATCGGTGCCACCGGCGAGTTGACGGAACGCCGCGATCGCGCGCGGGCCTTCGAGGACCGCGGCCACGAGGGGGCCGCCGGTAATGAACTCGATCAGCGAGGGATAGAAGGGTTTGCCCTCGTGCTCGGCGTAGTGCGCTCCGGCGACCTCCTCCGTCGCAGTGCGCAGCTCGAGAGCCACGATGTCCAGCCCCTTGCGCTCGATGCGCGAGAGGATCTCTCCGACGTGACGGCGTGCGACGCCGTCGGGCTTGATCAGTACCAGGGTCCGCTCAGTCACGCGACAAGCCTAGAGGTCGTCCCGCTGGCCCGGCAGCAGACCCCTGGATTCGCGATCCCTGATGTCCTTGCGCAGGTAGAAGATGTACGCCCACACCGCGGCGAAGAGCACACCCACCGCACCGAACGCGAGGTCGACGAAGAAGCCGAGCACGGCGAGCACCTGCAGCGTGATGTTGAACGGGATCGCCCACGACTTCTTCTGCACCCCGGCTCCGAGGAACATGAGAACGGCGAGGCCCACGACGTAGGTCGTCGACCACGCGCTCAGTCCCCCGCCGACGGTCGCGATCACCGGCAGCACCAGCAGCACCACGATCGCCTCGAGCACGAGGGTTCCCGCCATCACGCCGCGGAAGCCCTTCCAGGGGTCCGTCGTCGGCGGCCGGAACTTCTGTTCCTCCGGCTTGTCGTTGCTCACGCGGGATCCTTTCCGAACAGACTGCGGGCCGCACCTGCGGTCACCACCGAACCGGTGACCACGACCCCGGCGCCCGACACCGCTTCGCCGGGCTCGCCGACCTCCTCCGCGATCGCGATCGCGGTTTCGATCGCATCCGGGAGCGTCGCCGCGGTGACGACCCGTTCGTCGCCGAATCGGGCGACGGCGATGTTCGCGAGATCGTCGACGTCCATCGCTCGCGGCGACCCGTTGTGGGTGACGACGATCTCGTCGAAGACCGGTTCGAGCGCCTCGATCAGACCTGCGACGTCCTTGTCGGCCATCACGCTCACGACGCCCACGAGCTTGCGGAAGTCGAATTCCTGGGCGAGCGCGGCCGCGAGGGCCTTCGCGCCGTGCGGATTGTGCGCGGCGTCGAGGAAGACGGTGGGCGCATTGCGCACCCGCTCGAGCCGGCCCGGCGTGGTCACCGACGCGAACGCGTCGCGCACCGCCTCGACATCGAGCTGCTTGCCGGGGCCCGCCCCGAAGAACGCCTCGACCGCGGCCAGCGCGACCGACGCGTTGTGCGCCTGGTGCTCGCCGTGGAGCGGCAGGAAGATGTCGGTGTAGAGACCCCCGAGACCCTGCAGGTCGATCTGCTGTCCGCCGACGGCGACCGCACGCCGCACCACCGCGAACTCCGATCCCTGACGGGCCACGGCCGCGTCGGCCTCGACGGCCTGCCGCAGCAGCACGTCCATCGCCTCCGGTTCCTGCTGCGCGATGATCGCCACGGTGTCGCGGGGCACGAGACCGTCGTCGGGTGCCTTCTTGATGATCCCGGCCTTCTCCCCCGCGATCTCCGTGAGGGTGTCGCCGAGATAGCCGGTGTGGTCGATGCCGACGGGCGTGATCACCGCGACCTGCCCGGTGACGACGTTCGTGGCGTCCCACCGTCCGCCGAGACCGACCTCGACGACCGCCACGTCGACGGGTGCATCGGCGAACGCCGCGAACGCCATGGCCGTGGTGACCTCGAATTTGCTCATCTTCGGGCCACCGGCCGCCTCGGACTGCTCGTCGATCATCCGGACGTACGGTTCGATGTCGCGGTAGGTGTCGACGTAGGTCCGCGGCGAGACCGGCGCGCCGTCGATGCTGATCCGCTCGGTGGCGAGCTGCAGGTGCGGGCTCGTCGTCCGGCCGACCCGGTGGTGCATGCGGGTGAGCAGCGCGTCGATCATCCGGGTTGTCGACGTCTTGCCGTTCGTGCCGGCCACGTGGATCGACGGGTAGCTGTTCTGCGGCGAGCCGAGGATGTCCATGAGCGCGGCGATCCGCGCCAGGGACGGCTCGATCTTCGTTTCCGGCCAGCGCTTGTCGAGCTCGGCTTCGACGAGCGTCAGTTCGGCCAGGTCCACCGGGGACGGCGCCCCCGGGGTGTCGGTACTCACGCCGCGCCCAGCTCCTTCAGTCGTGCGGTGATCCGTGCGATCTCCTCTTCCGCGATCTGCTTGCGACCGCGGATCTTCTCGACCACCTGATCGGGTGCCTTCGCGAGGAAGGCCTCGTTCGACAGCTTCGCGGAGGTGCCCGTCAGTTCCTTCTCCGCGGCGGCGAGATCCTTGCGCAGGCGCGCGATCTCGGCGCCGACGTCGATGCTGCCGGAGGTGTCGAGCTCGACGGTGACCGTCGCGCGGCTCAGCCGGACCTCGATCGACGCGGTGGCCGAGAACGAGTCCTCCGGCGCGGTCAGGCGCGCGAGCGACTGCACGGCCGGCACCTGCGCGACGAGATCGGCGTCCTCGACACCGACGAGCCGGGCCGCGACCTTCTGCGACGGCTTGAGACCCTGGTCGCTGCGAAACCGGCGGATCTCGGTGACGAGCCTCTGCAGGTCGGCGACCCGCCGCGCCGCGGTCTCGTCGGTGGCGATGCCGGACGTCTCGGGCCAGGACGCGATGACGACGGACTCGCCGCCGGTGAGCACCTTCCACAGGGTCTCGGTGACGAACGGGATGACCGGGTGCAGCAGGCGCAGCAGCTGGTCGAGGACGGTGCCGAGCACAACCTTGGTGCCGTCGGCGTGGGCGCTGCCCTCGGCGAGCTGGACCTTGGCGAGCTCGAGATACCAGTCGCAGACCTCGTCCCACGCGAAGTGGTAGAGCGCCTCGCACGCCTTCGAGAACTCGTAATGATCGAAGGCCGCGTCGACCTCGGTCCGCACCTGCTCGAGGCGGTCGAGGATCCACCGGTCGGCGTCGGCGAGCTGCTGGCGGGCCGGGAGCTCGCCGATCACCGCGCCGTTCATCAATGCGAACTTGGTCGCGTTGAACAGCTTGTTCGCGAAGTTGCGCGACGACTGGGCGTGGTCCTCACCGACGGCGAGATCGCCACCCGGGTTCGCGCCGCGCGCCAGCGTGAAGCGCAGGGCGTCGGCGCCGAAACGCTCGACCCAGTCGAGCGGGTCGATGCCGTTGCCGCGCGACTTCGACATCTTCTTGCCGAACTGGTCGCGGACGAGGCCGTGCAGGAACAGATCCCGGAAGGGCACCTGCGCCTGGTGCACCGCGTCGTCACCCGACACGTAGGTGCCGAACATCATCATGCGGGCGACCCAGAAGAACAGGATGTCGTAACCGGTGACGAGAACGCTGGTGGGATAGAACTTGTCGAGCTCGGGGGTCTTCTCCGGCCAGCCCATCGTGGAGAACGGCCACAGGCCGGACGAGAACCACGTGTCGAGCACGTCCGGGTCCTGCTCCCAGCCCTCGGGCGCGCTCTCGTCGGGGCCGAAGCACTCGACCTCGCCGTTCGGGCCGTACCAGATCGGGATGCGGTGACCCCACCACAGCTGACGCGAGATGCACCAGTCGTGCATGTTGTCGACCCAGTCGAACCAGCGCGGTTCCTGGCTCGCCGGGTGGATGACGGTGTGGCCGTTGCGCACCGCGTCGCCGGCAGCCTTGGCGAGCTTGTCTACCTTGACCCACCACTGCATCGACAGCCGCGGCTCGATGGTCTCGCCGGACCGCTCGGAGTGGCCGACGCTGTGCAGGTAGGGGCGCTTCTCGGCGACGACGCGGCCCTGCGCGGCGAGTTCCTCGCGGATCGCGATGCGCGCCTCGAAACGGTCCATGCCGTCGAAGCGGGTGCCGGAGTCGGCGATACGACCGGCCTTGTCCATGATCGTGGGCATCGGCAGGTCGTGCCGCAGGCCCATCTCGAAGTCGTTGGGGTCGTGCGCAGGCGTGATCTTCACTGCGCCCGTACCGAATTCGGGGTCGACGTATTCGTCGGCGATGATCGGGATCTGCCGGCCGGTGATCGGGTGCTCGAGCGTCGTGCCGATGATGTCCTTGTAGCGCTCGTCTTCGGGGTGCACCGCGACGGCGGTGTCGCCGAGCATCGTCTCCACACGAGTGGTAGCGACGACGACGTGCGGCTCGTCGTCGTTCAGGGAGCCGTAGCGCAGGGAGACGAGTTCGCCCTCGACCTCCTCGAACTTCACCTCGATGTCGGAGATCGCGGTCTGCAGCACGGGCGACCAGTTGACCAGGCGCTCGGCCCGGTAGATCAGCCCCTCGTCGTAGAGGCGCTTGAACATCGTCTGTACCGCGCGGGACAGCCCCTCGTCCATGGTGAAGCGATCGCGCGACCAGTCCACACCGTCGCCGATGCGACGCATCTGGCCCTGGATCATGCCGCCGGACTCGGCTTTCCACTGCCAGACCTTCTCGATGAAGGCCTCGCGACCGAGGTCCTCCTTCTTCTTGCCGCCGGCGGCGAGCTGCTTCTCGACGACGGTCTGGGTGGCGATGCCGGCGTGGTCCATGCCGGGCAGCCACAGCACCTCGTAGCCCTGCATGCGCTTACGGCGGGAGAGCACGTCCATGAGGGTGTGGTCGAGGGCGTGACCCATGTGCAGGCTGCCGGTGACGTTCGGCGGCGGCAGGACGATCGAGTACCCGGGCTTGTCGCTCGTGGGGTCGGCCTCGAAGTAGCCGGCGTCGACCCACTGCTGGTAGAGCTCCGCTTCGACGGCGCTGGGGTCCCAGCTCTTGGGAAGGGCGTCGGCGGGGTTCTGCGAGTTCTCTGGCGCACTGGTCACCCGTCAATCGTAAGCGTCGCGGCGAACCTCCTGGACACGGGCCACGACAGAGATGGACAAGGGTCGCGACAGAGCCGGACAGGGGTCGCGACAGAAGAGTGTGGCCCGCTCCCCGACCGGGTATCGCAGTGCCGGGCGGCCGAATGCGCGGACGCCGAACGGACAGGACGGAGGACACCGTCATGATGCGGGCATTGATCTTCGCTGCAGGTGCGGCCGCGGGATTCGTCGCGGGGACCCGGGCGGGGCGCGAGACCTACGACAAGATGCGGGGGCGTTCGAACGAGCTGTGGCACAACCCGGCAGTGCAGGAAAAGGTCATTCCTGCGGTACAGGACAAGGTGACGGAAGCGGCCGGCGTCGTGAAGGAGAAGGCACCGCACCTCCAGGAGACGGTCGGTGGTCTCGCCGAGAAGGTCACCCATCGCGGCGGATCGGGTCAGCACTCGGCCGGTTCCGGTTCCGCGACGAGCGAGTCGACACCG
This sequence comes from Rhodococcus sp. Chr-9, assembly GCF_000801125.1. NCBI lineage: Bacteria > Bacillati > Actinomycetota > Actinomycetes > Mycobacteriales > Nocardiaceae > Rhodococcus > Rhodococcus sp. Chr-9. The sequence continues at coordinate 153,311 of NZ_JTIZ01000122.1, read as the reverse complement.
GCCACCGACGAGCCCACGCGTCCGCCGGTCTCGCCGGGCGACCGGCCGCGCCCGCCCGAATAGCGAGGCAGTAGACCCCGAGCGGACGTCCTCGGTCAGCCCAGCTCGTCCGGCAGGTCGAGCGGGCGACCGAGCACGTGCTCGGACAGGAACGCCTCGACGGCCCGGTACCAGATCTTCGAGTGCTGAGGCTTCAGCACCCAGTGGTTCTCGGACGGGAAGTACAGGAAGCGGTGGACGGTGGTGCCGTCGTCCTCGGCGGGTCGACCCGATTCGTTGAGCAGCTCGTACCACAGGCGCAGGGCTTCGCCGATCGGGACGCGATAGTCCTTGTCGCCGTGGATCACGAGCATGGGCGTGACGATGTCGGCGACGAACAGGTGCGGTGAGTTCTCGACCGCCATCTCCGGGGTCATCTCCCGCTGCCAGTACCAGGCAACGTCGGTGGTCGGGGTGAACTGGTCCAGCGCCCACAGACCCGCGTGGGTGACGACCGCGCGGAACCGGTCGGTGTGCCCGGCGATCCAGTTGGCGAGATATCCACCGAACGATCCGCCCATCACCGCGGTCCGCTCCTCGTCGATATCCTCACGCGCGACCGCGGCATCCGTGACGGCCATCAGATCGGTGTACGGTTCGTTCCCCCACCGACCCCAGCCACGCCGCACGAAGTCGTCGCCGTAGCCGGTGGACAGTGCGGGATCGGGCAGCAGCACCGCATAGCCGCGGGCGACGAGGAGCCACGGGTTCCAGCGCCACGACCAGGTGTTCCAGCTGCTCAGCGGACCGCCGTGCACCCACAGAAGCATCGGCGCGGGGTCGTCGGCAGACGCCGTGTGCGGAAGCGCGAACCACGCCCGCAGCGGCGTGCCGTCGGCGGCCTCGGTGGTCAGTTCCTCGAGACGTCCCGGCAGTTCCGGAAGCGCAGCGGGAGCACGTAGCGGCGTGACGGTGCCGGCGTCCGGTCCGGTGAGGTCGATGCGCACGGGGTGCGGCGGCGCTTCGTAGGAGGCCCGCAGCGCGTATGCCGTGCTGCCGTCGGGCGCGATACGGACGTCCGTGTAGGCGGCGTCGTCCGAGGTGAGGTGGTCGGGCTGTGCGGACCCGAGCCTCTGCACGAACACCGGCGCGCGACCGTGATCGTCGGCGGTGAGCACGAGACCGGAACCGTCGGGCAGCCAGGTGACGGAAGTGGGACGTCTGTCCCATTCAGGGGCCTCGATGGTCGTGGTTCCGCTCGCGATGTCCAGGACGCGGACGGTGATCTGCGGCGGGTTCTCCGCGTCGCCCATCGATTCGTGCAGGTAGGCGAGCTTCGTCCCGTCGCGCGAGATCGACGGGTGCGTCGCGTCGCCGGTCTCGTCGTCGACGAGCGGGGTGCGCAGGCCGGTGCCGAGATCGACCCGCACGAGCGTGACCCGGCGCGAGGCGAGCGGACCGGGGACCACCCAGGTCGCGGCGGCGAACGAACCGTCGGCAGCGATGTCGACGGAGCCATCACGCAGCGACCCTCGGATCCCGGGCGTGAGGTCGGTGAACCCGTGGCCGCAGTTGTCCGGGACGAGCAGGTGCGGCTGGTCGGGTCCGAGATCGTGGTCCCAGTAGCGCACCGGATAGCCCGTGTGCAGCACCGCGGTGACGACCTTGTCCTTACGGGCGTCCCGGATCCGTTCGTCGTCGGACTCGCTGTGGCCGAGGACGGACGCGACGAGGACGATCCGGTCGGCCTCGGATGCCGCGTGCACCGATGCGAATCCACCCTTGCGGGATCCGACCTGCTCGGCCTCGCCGCCCGCTGCGGGCAGTCGCCACAGCGACACCGGCGGATCGTCCTTGCCCCGGGCGGCGGTGAACAGCAGGTCGCCGGACGCGGTGAAGGTCGGGTTCGATTCACCCGTGGTGCCGTGAGTGAGGCGTCGCGCCGGGGCGTTGCCTTCGGGATCCACCTCCCACAAAGCCTCGGTGTACGAGGTGGCCTTGTCGTCGAGCGTCGACTGCGTGATCACCAGGCGATTCCCGTCCGGGGACATCGTGAGGGAGGTGACGCGAGGAAGCGCCAGGTAGTCGTCGAGCTCGTGGAAGGCCGTCATGCCTGGACGATATCGGGAGCGGCGGTGGGCGGTCCGCAAGGTGGCACCGAGTTCGTCTGTAACCTGGTCGTTCGGCGGGTACATCCCGTGGCAACGCCGTCACCCAGTCCGAACGGAGCACTCACATGGTCGACCTCGCATACGTCATCGCCGGCTCGGAAGCGACCGGTGGCGCCGGTCTGCAGGTCGACCTCAAGACGTTCCAGCAGCTCGGTGTGTACGGGGTGGGCACCACGACGTGCATCGTCTCGTTCGACCCGAAGAACAACTGGGGCCACCGCTTCTTCCCCGTCCCGGCCGACGTGATCGCCGAGCAGATCGAGGCCGCCACCGCCGCCCACAATCTCGACGTGGTGAAGATCGGCATGCTGGGCACGCCCGCGACGATCGACGTCGTCGCCGAGGGACTCGAGAAGCAGGACTGGCGGCACATCGTGCTCGACCCGGTCCTGATCTGCAAGGGCCAGGAGGCCGGCGCGGCCCTCGACACCGACAACGCCCTGCGCGCGCAGGTGCTCCCCCACGCCACGGTCGTCACCCCGAACCTGTTCGAGGCACGGACGCTGTCCGGGATGGACGAGATCACCTCGGTCGACCAGCTCATCGAGGCGGCGCGTCGCATCCACGACCTCGGCCCGAAGTACGTCGTCGCGAAGGGCGGCGTCGAACTCGACGGCGAGGACGCCGTGGACGTGCTGTTCGACGGCTCCGAGGTCACCCTCCTGACGGCACCGAAGGTCGGCAACGAGCGTGTCTCCGGCGCCGGCTGCACCCTCGCCGCCGCGATCACCGCCGAACTCGCGAAGGGCGCGTCGGTCGCCGACGCCGCGGCCCGCGCGAAGGATTTCGTCACGACCGGGATCAAGGGCCGCGTGTCCGCCAACACCCCGTTCGACACCGTCTGGCAGGGCGCCTGATCCGAAGGCGGGAAGCATCCCGTCAGCGCGGCTGCCGCCACATCCCCCACAGGGTCGGCCCACCACCGGGGATGACGATGGCGCGGGTGACCTCGAACCCGAACCGCTCGTAGTAGGGAACGTTCGATTCCTTGCTCGACTCGAGGTAGGCGGGGGCGTGTTCGGCGTCGGCGCGGTCGAGGCCGGCCTTCATCAGGGCTTTGCCGAGGCCGGTCCCCCGCGCATCAGGTGAGGTGCCGATCGTCGACAGGTACCAGTGCGGTTCGTCCGGATGCGCCGCGTCGAGGGTGACGTTGACCTGCCCTCCCCGCTTCATGTAGCGGCCGAGCGCGGCGTAGAAGCCGGGCAGGAGGCGGAGGGAGGTCCACGCATCGGTGCGCCATCGTCCGGGCGGCGCCCACATCGCCGCGCCTCCGACGGTCCCATCGGACTCGGCGATGTCGGTGGCTCCCAACGGCACCATGTGGTGGCGGGCGTCGGCGGCGAAGAAACGGGTCATGCGGCGGATACGGTGCTCCTCGTCCGGGAACATCCACGCGAAGACCGGATCGTCGAAGAACGCCTCGGCGATCACCCGAGCGAAGACCGGAATGTCGCGGCGCGTGGCGGTTCTCGGTTCGACGGCCATGTCGGCAGCCTACGACGAAGACGTGCCCGACGACCTGCCTTCCGTCGCCAGTTCCTTCGCGAGGGGCGTGGGGNCCCCACCCAGCCAGTCGTCGAGGCGGGCGGCTTCCTCGCGTAGCACCGCGGTTCCCTCGGCGCCGATGTCCTCGAGCAGATGCAGGCTCACCGCTCCCGTGTCGGTCTGCCACCACGTGCCGACGATCCGTCCGTCCCACCAGGCGGTGGCACCGCCGTTGCCGTTGGAGTCGAACAGCGCCTCCTTGTACGGCCCGAGATACCACTCGCGTTCGGTCCACCCCATGACCGTGGGGTCCAGACCGGGCAGCAGTGCACCCCACGGTTCGACGGGAGCGGGCTCGTCCACGTCGTCGGCCAGGAGGTAGCCGGGACGGCCGTCGAGATCGACCTCCACCACGTCGAGTTCGGCGAGGGCCGCGCGGACGGCAGTGAGGGTGGAGCCGAGCCACCATTTCAGATCCCCCTCGGTGCCGGGACCGAATGCGCGCAGCCACATCCGCACGAGTTCGCGCACACCCGTCGCCTCGTCGACGGGGTCGACGGCCGAGCCCAGCCACGACTCGGTGGTCGTCCAGGTGGGGCGCGAAACCCGCCACGACCCCTTGTTCGACGCCCGGACCACTTTCCCCTCGGCGGAGAGCACCGTGAGCACGCGAGGCGCGAAGGTGACCGGCCCACCCCAGGATTTGCCGGCACCGAACTCCAGCGCGCCGTCGAGGAGCGGGATCTCGGCTTTGAGCTCGCTCGATGTCGCCTCCCGCCCGTCGGCCAGGGCGGCGAGGATGTGGCGGCTCACCTCGTCGAGCCAGCTCTCGCCGTCGTCGTGCAATCCGGCCTTCACGACGTCCTTGACGACCGTGCGCCGTTGTGCGGCGGCAACCCGGGCGCTCGCCCCGGCCTGCACCACCGGGAGGGTGCCGAGCGGGACGACGAAGACGGTGCGCCGCATGGCCATGTGTTTGACCATGGTGCGGTCGTCGTAGAGCGCCCTGTCGAGGTCGGCCACGGTGAACCCGTCCACACGTGCCCACGCCGACAGGTAGACGGTCGCCGGGTCGGTGCCGTGCAGGCACACCAGGGACGTCGCCGCGTCGACGGCGTCGGGGGCGCGGTGGGCGGGATGCAACCGGTGCCGGACGGCCAGTCGTGCCCGGCGTTCGTCCACGTCGATCCTGGGTGCGGCCATGGCCGTCATCGTAGGACCGGCCACCGACCTCGGGCGCGCGGTGAAGGGGCCCCGCGGCCTCAGGCTGCTCGTTCGCGCAGCCAGGCCATCGCCTCCATCCGGTACTCGTCGATGCCCTTGTACTGCGCGATCTCGCGCGGCAGCTCCTCGACGATGTCGGCGAGCTGGTACGCCCACTGCGGGTAGGCGGCGATCTCGGCGAGGGGTGCCATGTAGGTGCGGATGTTGAACACGATCGCACCGGTCGTCGGCAGCCGGATGAGGTGCTCGAGTTCGATGCGCAGCNCGTCTCGAGGCTCGTGTCGCGGCGCCGCGAGCCGACGGCCGAGAAGGTCCAGTTCACCCGTCGGTAGGGCTGGTCGGCGGTGAGCCGGCGCAGGAACTGCTCGGCCCGGTCGGTGACCCCGTCGCGCGTGAGACCGGGTACGGGACGGTGGATCTCGTGCATGCTCATGCCGATGTCGAACTTCACCGACCAGTCGGCGGAGGAGGTCACCACGGCGGCGTCGAAGTAGAGGTGGCCGTCGCGTTCGGTGACGAGCAGGACGTCGTCGGGGATCTGGCAGGCGACGAACACCAGCGGGTGTTCGGGCAGCGTCTCCGGATCACCCGGGACGAAGGTGCAGTCGATTCCGAGAGGTTGGTTGCGCCAACGGTATCCGGATCCGAGGCGGTCGAGGGTCATGAGGTCGGGATACGACGCGGCCATCTCGCGGAAGTAGAACATCAGCAGGTCCCACGAGGCCGGGGTCATGTGCGGGAGGTAGCGGACCCGGTGCGGGTCCCGCTCGAGGATCCCCTGTCGCAGGGCCATCATCTCGACGTAGTCAGGTCCGAGGTCGACGATGTGTTCGCCCCAGCCGCCGGCGAACGTGTCGACGCGGCGGCGGGCGGGTTCGACGTTGACCCCGTAGCGGAATCTGTTCTCACCTTCGAGAAAAGGCCACGGGAGATAGGACAGGTCGCTGGTAACGGTCACATTCGGTCCTTCCGGTCGGTTCTGTCAGGCGACGGCTCCGAGATAGGTGCCGTGGTGACTCGACAGGTGCGGGCGGATCTCGAGGGAGATCCCGCACCCGGCGCACGAGATCCTGTCGCCGGGTCGCGCGTCGGCCCGCTGTGTCGTCTCGCAGTGGGGGCAGAAAACCGTCAGCGTCACCGTCGACGTGACGTAGGTGATGAGTTCGCAGGGCAGGGCGCCGGCCTGCCGGGCGGCGGCGGTGTAGGCCATGGCCTCGGCGGCCGGACCGGCGACGAGGATGCGTGATCCCGCCCGCAGCGCGGCGACCGCTTCGGCGGCGCGACCGGGTGTCGGGTCGTAGAGGGCGGCGGCGTCGCGTCCAAGTTCGGAGGCGTCGGCCACCCAGTGCCGCACCGCCTTTCGCGCGAGTTCGCAGTCGCTCGCGGCGAGGACGAGGAAGGCGCGACCGGCACGGTCGAGTGCAGGTGGGTCGCCGTGGACGAATCCGGAGGCCTTCACGTCCGCACACCCCCGTAGGTGCGGAGCCAGCGCACCCCCGGTTCGCGGGTGCGGGTGATGCCCTTGTAGTCGGCCATATCCTCGGGCAGCTCCTCGAGGACACGGCACAACCGCTCGGCCCATTCCGGTACGCGGGCGATGTCCTCGAAGGGCAGCAGGTAGGTGCGGATGAGGAACATGATCGCGCCGGAGACACCGAGGCGCACGAGGTGCTGGACCTCGACGCGCAGGTTCAGCCGGCGCCCCACGTCCTCGAGCGGCCCCTCGGCGAGCAGCCGCCGGTCGCGTCCCCACACGGGATAGGTCTCGGTGGACTGGTCGAGGAGGCGGTCGACGCTGAGCGACCAGTTGGTGCGGCGGTACTGCCGGCCGGGCTGCAGGCCCATGAGGAACTGCTGGGCGCGCGGGATGACCCCTTCGGTGTGCACGCGCGGGACGGGCCCGTGGATCTGCAGGAAGCTCATGCCGACGTCGAAGCGCAGCGACCAGTCGGCGGCGAAGGTCACCAGTCCGGCGTCGCCCCAGAGGGCACCCTCACGCTGGTCGAGCAGCACGACGTCCTCCTGGAGGTGCCTGCCGACGAACAGCAGGGGTGGTTCGGGCAGGGTGGACGGATCACCGAACACGAAGGACTGTTCGACGCCGAGTGCCTGGTTGGTGAATCGCCGGGCCGCACCGTCCCCGTCGAGCGAGAACGTCTCGGGGTGGGCGTCGGTGAGCATCCGCATGAGGGTGAGCATCGCGTCCCACTGGGCGATCTCCATGTGCGGCAGAGCCTGGAACCGGGTGGGGTCCTCGGCGAGGATGCGGGTGCGTTCGGCGAGATCCTCCCGGTACCGGCCGTCGACGTCGACGGGGTGGGTCCCCCATCCCCCGACGGGTGTCTCCACGACACTGCCGGCGGGTTCGACGTTGGTGCTGTAGCGGTAGGTGTCGCGGGGGAAGGGGAACGGGAAGCGGGCGATGCGGTCGGGGATCGCCGCGCTGTCGCCGAGGGCCTCGAGGTCGATCGTGGTACTCACAGATCCAGCTCCAATCGGGGTCCGTTCGCGCGGGAGACGCACGGCATGAGGCAGTCTCCGGCCTCCTTCTCGGCGGCGCCGAGATACAGGTCGCGGTGTTCGATGTCGCCGCTCACCACGGGCAGCCGGCACTCCCCGCACACGCCCTGACGGCAGAGGCTGGGGACCGCGATGCCGCGGGATCCGAGCGCTTCGAGGAGGCTGACACCCGAGGCGACGTCCACGTCGACGCCGCTGCGGGTGAGGTGTGCGGTGAACGGTTCGCCGGGGTCGAGGTCGCCGACCCCGAAGTGCTCGTAGTGCACGCGGGCGCCGGGCCAGCCGGCGCGACCGGCACGGTCGGTGAGTTCGTCGATGAGCGCAGCCGGGCCGCACGCGTAGAGGTGGGTGCCGATCGGCTGGTCCAGCAGCGCGGGTCCCATATGCTCCCAGAAGCCGTCGCGGCCGGTGTGGAGGTGGAGGCGGTCGCCGCACAGCTGCTCCAGGTCGTCGAGGTGGGCGGCGTCGCCCTCCCGGTGGACGTAGTGCACCTCGAACGAGCGGCCCCACTGCACGGCGGCGCGGACGTGGGACAGGATCGGGGTGACGCCGATTCCGCCGGCGACGAGCAGGTGGTGCCGCGCGGTGAGGACCGGGGCGAAGGCGCTGCGCGGGGTGCTCACCTGCACCCTGTCCCCCGCTCGCAGGGAGTGGATCCAGCGGGAGCCACCGCGGCCGTCCTCCTCGAGCCGTACGGAGATGCCGTAGTGGTCGGGCTCGAAACCGGGTCCGGTGAGGGAGTAGGAGTTCCGGCGGGATTGCCCCTCCGGCCCGGTTCCGCAGGTCACGACGATGTGACTGCCCGGGGTGAAGGAGGGCAGGAGTGCGCCGTCGGACGCGACCAGCCGCATGTGCCGCACGGTCGGGGTCAGTGCGGTGACCTCGTCGACCGCCAGCACCAGGCCGGCGTCGGACGGCACGTTCGTTGCGGGGCTGTCGGACATCAGGGTCATCAGCGTTCCTCCGCGTCGATCATGTAGCCGAGGTAGGCCGCGTGGTGACGCGAGACATGGTGGTAGACCACGAGTTCCGCGCGGCAGTTCGGGCAGGTGGTGCACCGGCCGACCTCGACGTCGGCGAGATGGGTGGTGTGACAGTGTGCGCAGTAGACCGCGCGGTCGGCGGTGTCGATCGGGACGGGCATGATCTCCTCGTCGACGAGCCCGCCGGCCACCGCCACGGCCCTTGCGGCGAGGACGGCGGCCTCGGATCCGACGAGGACGAGTCGGCAGCCGACCCGGGAGGCGTCGAGCTGCCGTCGGAGGACGCGGGCAGCTGTGTCGCCCCACTCGGCGGGCAGACGCATCCAGTCCACCCGCCGACCGTCGAAGGACAGCAAGAGATTCCGCGCCTGCTCGGCGGCCTCGTCGCCGAAGGACAGGATCGTGAAGGTCCGTCCCCCGCCGGCGATGCTCCGTTCCTCGTCCCACCTCGGCACACTGGTGGTGTCCATACAGACGTTCACGGCATCTCCTAGGGCGCGAAGGAGCGGAGGCCGACGTAGAAGGCGAGCGCGCCTTCGGGGGTGGTGAAGCGGATGCGGGATCCCTTGGGGAAGAAGATCGCGTCGTACGCACGGGCGATCTCGACCTGGCCGGTGTCGAGGTTCTCGAGGCGGAACTCGCCGTCGAGGACGACCTTCATCTCGTCGTATTCGTAGGTGTAGTCGAGGGGCGCCTCGGTGGGTTCGAGACGGAAGTAGCCGGAGGCCATGGGGCAGCCTTCGGGATTCGGGTGGACGTCGTCGATGTAGCCCTTCGTTCCCGGGAACTCGTCGACCGACATCTGCGGGAGGTTCTTCCAGAAACCGGAGGTCACTCGGAATGCGGGCACGGTGGTGGTCTCGGACATGGCAACTCCTCAAAGGGAAGGAATGCGCGAACGCGCGGTGTGCAACGAGAACGTCGATCGCTGACGTGAAACAGACGATAATGGGAAGAAACGCAGCGATGGTTGCAGTTCTGTTAACGCGCGTAACCGATTCCTCTCGAGGGCAAGGGAATCCGGACCCTCGAGGAGGTTCCCCGGAACCTGGACGGAACATCCGTCAGCGGCCGGGATCGAAGAGGGCGCGATGCCAGATACGCGTGACGATCTCGGCGGCCCGTTCGAGCGGTATGGGCGTCTCCTGCAGGGCGTCCTGCGCGTACCAGACGTAGGCCGACCCAGCGCGGGCGGATCGCCCGGTCCGACTCCGGTGCCGTCGCCCGGCTGCGCGCCGCGGGCTCGTCGGGTTCAAGCCGACCACCGGATCGTGCGCGGACGAACGGGGTTTCCGCGCGATGACTGATTTCGTCACCGCCGGCCCGCTGGCCTGGACGGTGGACGAAACCCGCATCATGACGGAGATCCTCGCCGAGACGACCTTCGAACGCACCGCGGTGCGGCACCGGCGGATCGCCTTCTTCCGGCGCCCGGACGGACGTCCGGTCGATCCCGCGGTCGCCCGCACCGTCGAGACCGTCGCCGGAATCCTGTCGGATCTCGGGCACGAGGTCGTCGAGACCGACATCCCGATCCAGGGGTGGAACGAGATCTTCGGGCCGCTCGTGCTCGACGACGGGCTGCGCGAACGCGCCCATCTGCTCGACGATCCGGAGCTGCTGACCCCGCTACGAGCGGGCGAGTCCGCGAGCCGCGATGCAGCTGGCCAGCGCCGAGGTCGCCGGTGCCCGCGGGCACTGGACGGATTCCGCCTCCGCATGGACGATTTCCAGCACCGTTGCCGTCAAGGGCATCGACACCCTGAACGGTACCGAGGTCGACGACCCCTACTTCTCCGACTGCGAGTTGCCCGCCGACTCGGTGGTCGGTGAGGTCGGCCAGGACTGGTCCCAGCTCATGCCCGGGCCGGCGACCGAGCGGCTGATCCTCGCCGCCCAGATGCTCGGCGTCGCCGAACGTGCCTTCGACGACCTCTAGGGTCTGGCGCGGGCGTCGTCGATGGCCAAACTCGAGGCGACGGAGGTCGCCAAGAACACAGCCCTCGAGTGCATGCAGATGATGGGCGGCTACTCCACTGAGTTCGACATGGTGCAGCACGTGCGCGCGGCCCTCGGCGCGACGATCTACGGCGGAACCAACGAGATCCAGCGCGACATCATCGGGAACTCGTTCGGTCTCCGATAGAACCCTNCGGGACGGTCCTTCGACCGTCCCGCCGCTGTTTGTCGTTCGCATACAGGGCGGTTTCCACGCCAAGCGTCACCGCAATCTCACGGTTGCGTAACACGCCCGTCATGGATACCGTGTTTCCTTCTATTCGACAGCGATTCCTACAGTGAAACTTCGTCGAACCGAGGAGCCCCCATGACGCTGGAAGCCACCGACACATCCGTGCTGCGCCTCCCGTCCACGAACGGCCGGTCCCCCGAGACCTCCGGCACCGCCGGTCTGGCCGAGCTCGCACACGCGACCGGCACCCGCTACATCCTCGCCGTCTTCACCACCCTGTCCGGAAAGCCCTGCGCCAAGCTCGTTCCCGTCGAATCCGTCGACGAGCTCGAGACCGAGGGCGTCGGATTCGCCGGCTACGCCGCCGGGTCGATGGGCCAGGTCCCGAAGGATCCCGACCTCGTCGCCATCCCCGATGCCGCGTCGTTCACGCCCATCCCGTTCGTGCGCGAAGGCCTCGCTCTCGTCCACTGCGACCCGCACGTCGAAGGCAAGCCCTGGCCGTACGCGCCGCGCGTGATCCTCAAGTCCGTACTCGCGCAGGCTGCCGCACTGGGCCTCGAGGTCAACGTGGGCGCCGAGATCGAGTACTTCCTCGTCAACAAGGACGAGAACGGAACGCTGCGCACGGCCGACGCGCTCGACACCTCCCGCCAGCCCTGCTACGACGCCCGCGACGTCACCCGCATGTACGAGCACCTGACGTCGATCTCGTCGGCGATGAACACCCTCGGATGGGGCAACTACGCCAACGACCACGAGGACGGGAACGGCCAGTTCGAGCAGAACTTCCAGTACGCCGATGCCCTGACCACCGCCGACCGGGTCGTCACCCTGCGCTACCTGATCTCCGTGCTCGCCGAGCAGCGCGGCATGACCGCAACCTTCATGCCCAAGCCGTTCGCCGACCGCACGGGATCGGGCATGCACATGCACCTGTCGCTGTGGAGCGACGGCGTCTCTGCCTTCCCCGACGCATCCGACCCGCACGGCCTGGGCCTGTCGAAGACCGCCTACTCGTTCATCGCCGGCATCCTCGAGCACGCCTGCGCTCTGCAGGGCGTCATCGCGCCGACGGTCAACTCCTACAAGCGAACCGGTGCAACCAGCACGTCCTCCGGTGCCACCTGGTCGCCGCGCTACGCGACCTACGGTGGCAACGACCGCACCCACTACCTGCGGGTCCCCGACTCCAACCGCGTCGAACTGCGCGGCGGTGACGGTTCCGCCAACCCCTATCTCGCCACCGCCGCGACTCTCGCTGCCGGCCTCGACGGCATCGAACGCAACCTCGACCCCGGGACTCCCGGTACCGGCGGTTCCACGGAGACCCTGCCGATGACGCTACTGCACGCGATGGACGCCCTCCAGGCCGATCCGGTCGTCTCCGGCGCTCTCGATTCGGCGGGCGCGAGTGTCACCGATTACTTCGCCTCACTCAAGCGCGAGGAGTTCTTCCACTGGCACAACACCGTGACCCCGTGGGAGATCGACAGCTACCTGACCGCCTTCTGAGAAGTCTTCGCTACTTCCCTACCCATCGAACAGGAGAGACGACCATGTGCGGAATCGTCGGACTTCATCTGCGGGACACCTCGCTCGAACCCCGACTGGGCAGCCTGCTCACCGGAATGCTCGGGCAGATGGTGGACCGCGGACCGGATTCGGCGGGCGTCGCCGTCTACGGCAACCCGGTCTTCTCCCCCGCCGGGGAGTCGTCGGTCTCGGTACTCGATGCCCCCTCGGATCTCGCCACGATCGTCGGCGACGCACTGGGCGTGACCGTCGGTGCACTCGATCTCGCACCCACCACCGTGCTGCACGCCCCCGTCCCCGCCACTCTGCTCGCCGACACCGTCCGCGCCCTGGCACCCACTGCGACCGTCATCGGCTTCGGTGACGACGTGACCGTCCTCAAAGGAACCGGCGATCCGCGCATTCTCGCCGAGAACTTCGGCCTGCCGACCGCATCCGGATGGCAGGGTGTGGGCCACACCCGAATGGCCACCGAATCCGCCGTCACCGCTGCCGGATCACATCCCTTCGCCGTGGGACCGGACCAGTGCCTCGTGCACAACGGCTCGTTCTCCAACCACCTGTCGATCAAGCGCGAACTCGAGGACGAGGGGGTGGTCTTCGACAGCGAGAACGACACCGAGGTCGGCGCGCGCTTCGTTGCCAAGCACCTGGCGGAGGGCGCGGATCTCGAGAAGGCGTTGCGCCTTCTCGGCGAACGTTTCGACGGGTTCTACACCCTACTGGTGTCAACATCCGATTCCTTCGCCGTGGTGCGCGATCCGATCGCCTGCAAGCCCGCGATCGTCGCCGAGTGCGACGCCTACGTCGCCATGGCCTCGGAATTCCGCGCTCTGGCAGGACTTCCCGGCATCGCCGACGCCCGCATCTTCGAACCCGAACCGGACCGGGTCTACGTGTGGCAACGCTGAAGGTCGCCACAACCCCCGATTCCGCTGTCCGACCCCGTTCCACGGAGGTAATCATGACCACCGACACCCTGCTCCCGACCGCCACCTACGATCTGGCGACGACCACCACCCGCGAACTCAATGCGGCACTGCACGCGACGGAGGCCCCGGCTTCGGTCGAGGTCGCGAACCCGCAGGGCGCCCACGCACTCGCCTGCGGCCTGAACCGGCCGATCGACGTCCGCATCGACGGCCACGTCGGCTACTACGCCGCCGGTATGAACCAGCACGCCCACGTGACCATCGACGGCAACGCCGGCGTCGGTGTCGCCGAGAACATGATGTCGGGCAGCGTGCGCGTCACCGGCGACGCCTCGCAGGCCGCCGGTGCCACCGCCCACGGCGGGTTGCTGGTGATCGAAGGCAACGCCGCCGCACGCTGCGGCATCTCGATGAAGGGCGTCGACATCGTCGTCGGCGGCGACATCGGGCACATGAGCGCCTTCATGGGACAGGCCGGCCGACTCGTCGTCCTGGGCGATGCCGGTGAGGCCCTGGGTGATTCGTTGTACGAGGCACGGATCTACGTGCGGGGCAGCGTCGCCTCGCTCGGCGCGGACTGCGTCAAGAAGGAGATGCGCCCCGAGCACATCGTCGAACTGCAGGAACTGCTCGACGCGGCCGGTTTCGACGCCGACCCGGCCGAGTTCACCCGCTACGGCTCGGCCCGTCAGCTCTACCACTTCCACGTCGACAACGCTTCGGCGTACTGACGCCCCGACGTTCTTCCGCCCGCTCGACCCCGAGGAGAATTCCATGACCTTCCAGCCCGGACTGCGTGAGTCGGCCACGTTCGACCGCAACGTCATCCACGAGATCCAGCGCGCCGCCGCGACCGGCATCTACGACATCCGCGGCTGGGGTGCCAAGCGCAAGGTTCCCCACTTCGACGACCTGCTCTTCCTCGGCGCGTCCATGTCGCGTTACCCACTCGAGGGCTACCGCGAGAAGTGTGAGACCGACGTCGTCCTCGGCGACCGCAACGCGAAGTACCCGCTGCACCTCGACATCCCGGTCACGATCGCCGGAATGAGCTTCGGTGCGCTGTCCGGTCGCGCGAAGGAGGCCCTCGGGCGTGGCGCCAGCGAGGTCGGCACGTCCACCACCACCGGCGACGGCGGCATGACCCCGGAAGAACGTGGGCAGTCCAAGCACCTCGTCTACCAGTACCTTCCGTCGCGATACGGCATGAACCCCGACGACCTCCGCAAGGCCGACGCCATCGAGGTCGTGCTCGGCCAGGGCGCCAAGCCCGGTGGCGGCGGCATGCTCCTCGGGCAGAAGATCACCGAGCGGGTCGCGGGGATGCGTACCCTGCCGGTGGGCATCGACCAGCGCAGCGCGTGCCGGCACCCCGACTGGACCGGCCCCGACGACCTCGCCATCAAAATCCTCGAACTGCGCGAGATCACCGGCTGGGAGAAGCCGATCTACGTCAAGGTCGGCGCGACCCGCACCTACTACGACGTCAAGCTCGCCGTGAAGTCCGGCGCCGACGTCGTGGTGGTCGACGGGATGCAGGGTGGCACCGCTGCCACCCAGGACGTCTTCATCGAGCACGTCGGCATCCCGACCCTGGCCGCGCTCCCCCAGGCGGTGCAGGCCTTGCAGGAGATGGGTGTGCACCGCACCCCGGGCGGCGTGCAGCTGATCGTCTCGGGCGGTATCCGCTCCGGCGCCGACGTTGCCAAGGCGATGGCCCTCGGCGCGGACGCCGTCGCCATCGGCACGGCCGCGCTGATCGCCCTCGGCGACAACGATCCGAAGTACCAGGCCGAATACGAGAAGCTGGGCTCCGCAGCCGGTTTCTACGACGACTTCCAGGACGGCAAGGACCCCGCCGGCATCACCACGCAGGATCCCGACCTGCAGGCCCGCTTCGATCCGGTAGAGGGTGGCCGCCGCCTCGCGAACTACCTGCGGGTGCTCACCATGGAGGCCCAGACCATCGCCCGGGCGTGCGGCAAGTCGCACCTGCGCAATCTCGAACCGCAGGACCTCGTCGCGGTCACGATGGAGGCCGCCGCGATGGCTCGGGTGCCCCTGGCCGGCACCGACTGGATCCCCGGCCGCAGCGCCTTCTGACCGTGGCGACAGGCCTGCCACCGCACTTCCCGAGAGGACACAAGATATGACCGCCTTCGACACGCTCTGGGCATCGATCCTGGATGTCGGTAAGCATCCGACGACCGGGGGCTATCGCCGATTCGCTTGGAGCGACGCCGATCTCACTCTCCGCGAGTGGTTCCGCGGCTGCGCCGCCGAGCGCGGCATGGACGTCGAAGAGGACCGGAACGGGAACCTGTGGGCGTGGTGGCTCCCCGTCGGCTGGGAAGGCGATCCCACCGACGCCTTCGTCACCGGTTCGCACCTGGACTCGGTGCCCGACGGCGGCGCGTTCGACGGACCACTGGGCGTGGTCTCGGCGTTCGCCGCGGTCGATCTGGTCCGTGAGCGCGGCATCGTCCCGACCGTACCGATCGCGATCACCGCGTTCTCCGACGAGGAGGGTGCCCGCTTCGGTGTGGCTTGCGTGGGCAGTCAGCTCACCACCGGGGCGCTCGCTCCGCAGCGTGCGCTCGGCCTGCGTGATCGTGACGGAATAACGTTGGCCGAGGCCATGACCCGCGCCGGTCGTGTGCCCGAACACATCGGCACCGACCCCACCCTCGTCGACCGGGTCGGGGTGTACGTCGAACTTCACGTCGAACAGGGCCGGGCCCTCGACCTCGTCGATGCACCGGTCGCGGTCGCGTCGTCGATCTGGCCGCACGGCCGATGGCAGTTCACCTTCACCGGTGAGGCCAACCACGCCGGAGCCACGCGCCTGGTGGACCGCCGCGACCCGATGCTCGCCTACGCCTCGTCGGTGCACAGCGCCCGCTCGTGTGCCGCGGCGGCCGGTGCGGTCGCCACCTTCGGCAAACTCGAGGTGCTGCCCAACGGGGCCAACGCGATCCCCTCCGAGATCAAGGCCTGGCTCGACGCTCGCGCCGCGGACGAGGAGACCCTGACGACGCTGGTCGCCGAGATCGAGGCCGAGGCCCGCAAGCACTGCCTGCCGGACGAGATCGGACTCGATGTCTTCGCCGAATCGATCACCCCGATCGTCGAGTTCCCGGCCGGACCGCGCGAGCGGTTGCGCCGCGCGCTGTCGCATCTCGGGGACATCCCGGTACTGCCCACCCAGGCGGGACACGACGCGGGCATCCTCTCGGAGAAGGTTCCCACCGCAATGTTGTTCGTGCGCAACCCCACCGGTGTCTCGCATTCACCGCACGAGTTCGCCGAGGCCGACGATTGCAACATCGGAGCGCAGGCGCTGGCCGACATCATGGCGGACTGGACGACGGGCAGTTAGGTGGCTGCGCAGGTGATCCGGTCCGGCGAGCGGCGGCGGGTGCCCTGGCGCAACGGCGCCGGGATCACGGAGGAGGTCGCGACCGGACCCGACGGCCCCTCCGGCCGTCCACTGTGGCGGATCAGCGTGGCCGAGCTGGGCTCCGAGCCCAGCGAGTTCTCGGCCTTTCCCGGCACGGAACGGATCTTCACCGTCATCGGTGAGCACGGCGCCGACCTCGACTCGGGCCACGGACCCCGTTCGCTGGATCCGTGGCGTCCACACTCGTTCGCCGGTGAGGACGCGCCCCACTGCGTCCCCCGAGGCGCCACCCGTGCATTCAATGTCATGACCGAGCGCGGGGGCGCCACTGCGGCCGTCGGGTACTTCGCGCTCGACACGGTGTGCGACACCGCCGCAGATGGTGTCACGGCCCTCTACGTGCGATCGGGCTCGGTGCAGGCCGGTACCGAACGAGCTGCGCCCGGGGACTGCGTCCTGATCCGCGGCGAGGCCGTCACCCTACGAGGCTCGTCGGCCACCGGACTACTGGTCCGCATCGAACCCACTTCCTCCCTCTGACATCGACTCCCCCACCGACCTCCTGATTCGGAGGCCGACCGAACAAAGGATCCTCAGGTGACGGACACGACCAAGTTTCTGATCGTCGGCGGCGGCCTCGAAGGCCTGGCCATCGCCTACTCCCTCGCCGACCGCGGCGAAACCGACGTCCTCGTCCTCGAGCGCGACACCCTCTGCTCGGGCATGACCGGTAAATCGAGCGGCGTCGTGCGGTGCCACTACGGCACCCCTTCGCTGGCCGCGATGTCCTGGTACGGCGTCGATATTTTCACCAGGGCGACCGAAATCTTCGGCGACGACATGGCATTCCGCCGGTGCGGTTACGTCGTCGGTGTCGCGGAGAACAACGTCAAGCCGCTCGAGGCGAACATCGAGATGATGCAGGGCCTGGGCATCGCCACCGAACTCATCTCCCACGACAAGATGGCCGAACTGTGGCCGGGCCTGAACCTCGACGATTTCGCCCTGTTCGCCTACGAACCGCTCGGCGGTCGCGGCGAGGCCTACATGGCGGGAATGGCGTTCGGTGCAACGGCACGTCGGATGGGCGTGAAGATCCGACAGAGCACCCCGGTGGTGTCGTTGCTGCAGAACGCCGCGGGCCGGGTCTACGGCGTCACTCTCGCCGACGGGTCCGAGGTGCACGCCGAGCAGGTCGTCGTCGCGGCGGGACCGTGGACGCCGGCACTCGTCGCCGGTGTCGGCGTCGACATCGACGTCCGGGCGCAGCGCGCGCAGTTGGTTCTCGTCGACCAGGGTGTCCCGACCCCGGAGGTGCCCGTGCTGTCCGATCTGGCGGGTCTGCAGTACATCTGCCGTGAGCCGAACGGTGAACTCCTGGTAGGCAATTCCGATCATCAAACGCCGCAGTACATCGATCCCGACAAGTACGTGAACCGCGCCGACGACTCGACGATCGAGAAGAACATCATGAAGCTCGGCAACCGCCTTCCCGACATGCCGGACCCGCGGATCACCAGTTCGTACGTCGGTGCTTACGACGTCACCGAGGACTACAACCCCGTCATCGGTCCGGCACCGGTCGAGGGTCTGTTCCTGGCGACGGGATTCTCCGGGCACGGATTCAAGATCTCCCCCGCGGTGGGCAAGCTGGTCGCCGACCTGCTGATCGACGGGAAGACCGACCTTCCGAACGTGAACCCGGACGACTTCCGTTTCTCCCGCTTCGAGGAGGGTGATCTGCTCCTGAGTCTCAACCCCTACGAAGGCGCCGGCGAGATGCGCTGATCCCCACCTACTCAGCACTCGTGCCCTCCACGGACCCGGCCGGATCCCTGTCGTCCGGATCTGTGGAGGGCACCGCCATGTCTGCATTGCGGCGTTCACCACCGGTGGACACACGCTACGCTGACGAGATGGCCAGCCCAGATCGTCCCGTCTTGTACGACGATTCCGGACGCGAAGTTCCGCGCGGCACCCCGACGGGTGTGGATCTCGAGCGCGCGATCGCCCACCAGGTGCGGTCGTTGCGGCTGGCCAGCGGCCTGTCCGTCGGCGACATGGCCGCGAAGGTGGGGATCTCCAAGGCGATGCTCTCGAAGATCGAGAACGCCCAGACCTCGTGCAGTCTGTCGACGCTCGCCCGGCTCGCCGTCGGCCTCGACGTCCCCGTCACCTCGCTCTTCCGGGGCGCGGACGCGCACCGCGACGCGGTGTTCACCAAGAACGGGCACGGCGCCGAGATCGTCGGTCGCGGTACGCGGGTGGGCCATCACTACGAACTGCTCGGCGCGCTGCGGGGACAGCACAAGAGACTCGAACCGGTGCTGGTGACCCTCACCGATGCGAGCGACGTCTTCCCGCTCTTCCAGCATCCCGGCACGGAATTGCTGTACATGCTCGAGGGCGAGATGCTCTACGGCCACGGCGATTCCGAGTACCACCTGCAACCGGGCGACGCCCTGCTCCTCGACGGCGAAGGGTTGCACGGACCGAACGAGCTGCTGAAGCTGCCCATCCGGTTCCTCGCCGTCACGGCGTATCCCGACAATCACCAGCCGTGAACGACCGGCAACCGTGAACACGACGGAGCCCTCACCGCCCGGTGCGGTGAGGGCTCCTGCCGTTCGATCGGTGAAGCTCGCCGGTCAGGACTTGGGCACGATCACGTCGCGATCCTCGGCGAACGCCTCGGGACGCAGCGTCGACGGACCGGTGGGTGAGAACGAGTCCATCACGTAGGCCGTCTCCCCATGGACCGGGACGTCGATGCCCCGCATCTCCGTCTCGGTGTCGACCCGGATGCCCATGATCTTGTCGAGCGCCTTCGCGATCAGGAAGGTCACCGCGAACGAGTAGGCGAACACCGCGGCCATCGCGACGATCTGGCGTCCGAGGAAGTCGATCCCGCCGCCGAAGAACAGACCGTCGACACCGGCCGGCGCGGCGGCCGTCGCGACGAAGGCGATGAGGGTGGTGCCTACGACGCCGCCCATGAGGTGGATGGCAACGACGTCGAGTGAGTCGTCGTAGCCCATGCGGAACTTCCAGCTCACGGCGAAGCAGCCGACGGCACCGGAGACCACGCCGATCAGCAGGGCACCGAGCGGGGACACGAGGCTCGCTGCGGGCGTGATGCCCACGAGTGCGGCGATCACGCCCGAGATGGCACCGAGCGTCGTCGCGTGCTTCTCCTTGATGCGTTCGACGATCAGCCAGCCGAGCAGGCCGGCCATCGCGGCGACGAGCGTGTTGAGGACGACGACACCGGCCGTGTGGTTGGCGCCGCCCGCCGAACCGCCGTTGAAGCCGAACCAGCCGAACAGCAGGATTCCGCCACCGAGCACGACGAGGGGCAGGTTGTGGGGACGTGCCACGTGCGGGAATCCACGGCGGCGACCGAGTGCGATGGCGAGTGCCAGCGCCGCGACACCCGAGTTCATGTGCACGGCGGTGCCGCCGGCGAAGTCGTGGGCGGCGAGCGTGTTGGCGATCCATCCGCCCTTCGTGCCCGCTTCCTCGTCGTCGAAGGCGAAGACCCAGTGCGCGACCGGGAAGTAGACGAGGACGACCCAGATGCCCGAGAACACCAGCCACGCCGAGAACTTCATCCGGTCCGCGACACCACCGGCGATGATCGCCACCGTGATGCCTGCGAAGAGGAGGTGGAAGGCCGCGGTCAGTGCGGCGGGCATCCCTCCGTCCGGGTCCTCCTCGAGCAGCGAGCCCAGACCGATGTCGGTGAAGGGATCGCCGATGAGGCCGAGGCCCCCGACGCTGTCACCGAGCACGGCGGCCGGACCGAACAGCACCCACAGGACGGCTGTGACGGCGAATCCACCGAACACCATCATGATCATGTTGAGCGCGCTCTTGACTCCGAGCATGCCGCTGTAGAACAGCGCCAGGCCCGGAACCATCAGTACGACTGCTGTGAACGCCGCCAAAACCCAGGCGGTATCGGCGGCCGCGAGTGCCTGTTCCATATAAGTCCACCCTGTTCGATCCCGGGGTTCACGACCCCTACGTCAGTCGGTGACCCACATTCATCACCGTCCCCTGAGAGTGGACCCACTCTGTAATGTTCCTGCGAGGCGCGGGTGAACTTCGTGTAACGCCACCGCAGTTCACCGGACGGGGATGCCGTTGCGTCCGGGCAGGCAGTATGGAGGACGAGACGCCACATCCCGCGGTGTGCACAACCTGTGCCACCCGGGTATCCCTGCCCTGCCCGGGTTCCGCGGGAACGACGGCTCGAACCGCTGCACGCATCTGGGAGGTAGACGATGGGACGGGTCACGACACGTCGACCGGTACTGCGCATCACTGCGGACAGGGCGACGCGACGTCCCGACACCCTCGCCGTCGAGGAACCGCTCGAGATCAGGGTCGGCGGTGAGTCGCTCACCATCACGATGCGCACCCCCGGTCACGACGTCGATCTCGTCCACGGATTCCTGCTGGCCGAAGGGATGATCGGCAGTCGCGAGGACATCGCCGCCGTTCGCTACTGCGACGGGGTGGACGAGAGCGGCGCCAACACCTACAACGTTCTCGACGTCGCCCTCGCGCCCGGCGTCACCGTCCCCGAAGGGACGGGGCGACGCGCATTCACGACGACCTCCGCGTGCGGGGTGTGCGGGAAGAACTCGCTCGACGAGGTGCGCACGCGCACGCGATATCCACTGAAGGATGCCGGCACCACCTCTATCGGAACGCACACCCTCACCGAACTGCCCGACACGCTGCGTCGGCACCAGCAGGTCTTCGAGTCGACCGGCGGTCTGCACGCGGCCGCACTGTTCACCCCCGACGGGGCGCTGCTGGCCCTGCGCGAGGACGTCGGCCGGCACAACGCCGTCGACAAGGTGATCGGCTGGGCCCTGACCGACAACCGGGTGCCGCTCTCGCACAGCGTGCTCATGGTGAGCGGACGCGCCTCGTTCGAACTCGTGCAGAAGGCGGTCATGGCCGGGATCCCCGTGCTCGCGGCGGTCTCGGCGCCGTCGTCGCTGGCCGTCGATCTCGCCGCGGAGTCCGACCTCACCCTCGTGGGCTTCCTCCGCGGCGACACGATGAACGTCTACACCGTCCCCGAACGCATCAAGACCGACTGATCGGCGGCATCAACCGCACGTGCCGTCCTGCGCCTCGCCCGCGCGTACTCCGTCGACGAACGCCCGCACGTCGTCGACGGACTCCTCGAGTACCGCTCGGTGATCGGCTCCGTCGTATACCCGATAGCTCAGGTCGGCTCCGTTGCCGCACAGCGCCGCGGTCACCTGATCGGTGACCGGACGCAGTACCAGCGCGTCGTCGCTTCCCTGCACGACGAGCGTCGGCACCCTCAGGGTGAGCGGTTCGACCTCCTGACCGGCGTAGTACTCACGGAGCGGTTCGAGGTCCGCATCCGGAGCGAACACCTGATCCACCGGTACCGTGCTCGCCACCTCGCGGATGTCGTCCATGCACCCGGTGCGCGCGGCGTCGAGCAAGGGGCGGGAGGCGTCGGTGAGCATCGCGTCGGCGTCGATGCTCGGGTCCGCCGCCTGCGCTCCGAGCAGCAGCACCGGCAGGAACCCGAGCGCCGGACCGATCGCGGGTCCGGCGGTCGCGTAGTACTCGGCCGTCTCACTCGTGCGACTGCCCGGGGCGAAGGCGACCGCGCCCTGCAGTTCGAGTTCAGGGGCGCGTTCCGTGCCACGAGCCGCCGCATACAGCGCGGCGTGCCCGCCCTGACTGTGTCCCATCGCGATCCATCGGGTGCCGATAGCCGGATCGAGTTGACGAGCGGCACGCACGATGTCGACGACACTGTCGGCTGCGCTGTCTCCGTTCATGTAGGGATGTCCGCCCGGTGTGCCGAGGCCTTCGTAGTCGGTCTGGACCACGGCGTAGCCGTCTGCGACCCACCGGTCGAGCATGGCAGTCGTCCTGCTGATGTAGGAGTGGGCGGGACCACCGGGGGTGTCGGCGGACGGCGCACAGGCGTCACCGACCCCGGTGGTGCCGTGCGCCCAGCTGATCACGGGCCAGCCTCCGGCGGGCGCTTCTCCCTCGGGGATCGCGACCGTGCCCGAAACGAGGGTGGGGCGCCGATCGGCACCATCGGACAGGTAGGTGATCAGATGCGTTCGCGACGCGCTGGGAAGCGCCGCCGTACCGGTGAGGGTGCGTTCGGTGACGAGGGAGCCGGGTCCCCCGGCAGTCTCCTCGGCGTCGTCGCCGAAGTCGGAGCAGGACGTGATGCCGAGCATCGACGCTGCGGCGAGTACTGCCATCACACGCCGGGAAGTACGAGAGAGCATGAATCCTCCGTTGGGATGTCAGTCCACGTTCGGCGCTCACTGCACGCCGTTGACGTGGCTACCGCCGTCGACGAACAGCGTGTTGCCTGTTGGATAGCGGGAGTCGTCGCTCGCGAGAAAGGCTGCGACCGTGCCGATGTCGTCGAGAGGGTCGCCGATGCGGCCCATCGGGTTCGCCGCGGCCTGCGTGGCGGCCATCTGCGGGTCGGCCGCCGCCACCCGTCTGTATGCCGCGCTCGGCACGCCGGGGCAGATCACGTTGCAGCACACCAGTTTCGATGCCCATTCCCGAGCCGCAGTACGGTCGTGCTGCGCAGTGCCGAATTCGCGCACCGAGGCATCCACCATGGCGTGCACCTGTGCGCGGTCGGTGACGTCGGTCGGGACGAAATCCGCGGCCGATCCCCATCCCGGCGCCGGTGACGATCGCCACCCGCCCGTCCAACTTCCCCATGCCGTTCCTTTCCGATACGACGGCGTGTGCGGCGCAGGCCGTCAGCGAGGACGGGGAACCGTCCTGTCGATGAACAGCGCTTCCACGGACACGCACACCGTGCCGTCCGCGGTCCTGATCTCGCCGACCGTGTTGATCTTGCGGCCGTCCTGCTCGACCAGACGACCGGTGATCGTCAGCGGCTCGAACAGTGGGGTCGGCCGGTGGTACCGCACGTTGAGCTGTGCGGTGGCGCCGCTGCGCCCGGCCCAGGCGTTCGCCACACCCAGCGTGTGATCGAGCAGGAGGGCGGAGACTCCGCCGTGCACGTGCCCGGGCGGGCCCTGGTACGGGAAGGTCAGTTCGACGACGCCTTCCACCGATCCGTCTTCGCGACCGGCCAACACCAGCGGCGGAGCGAGCGCGTTCTCCGGACCGGTGACCGGATCGTGCCGGGTGACGCCCTCCCCGTGCCACATGTCGATCAGTCGCTCCCGCACTTCGGGAGCGTGTTCCTCGAGGTGCTCGGCGATATTGTCGAGCTCTTCGGCGACCCGCTCGAGATTCGCGTTGCCACGGTCGGTGCGCAGCAACGCGTCCACCACGCGCCGCGCGGCGGCGGTGGCGCGGTCGACGGCGGTGTCCTGCGGTGCCGAGGTCAGAACCGTACCGTCGGGCGCGTGTCCGACGACGGGGTGGGTGTCCGGGTCGACTCTCATCGAATCTCCATCGTGGCGTGGGTGAGCACCGGTTGCCCGTCGCGCTCGGGACATGTGGCGAGCAGGGTGAGGGTGTCGTCGTCTCGCCAGACCTCCGTCTCGATCGTCTCCCCGGGGTACAGCGTGCCGGCGAAGCGGACCGAGAACGACCGGACCCGGGTCGGGTCTCCACCGAGCACACCGTCGACGACGGCCTTGCACACGACACCGTACGAGGCGAGTCCGTGCAGGATCGGCCGATCGAAACCGGCTGTCTTCGCGAATTCGGGATCCGCGTGCAGCGGGTTCATGTCGGCACTGAGCCGGTACACCAGTGCCTGTTGCGTGCTCGTAGGTGACACCAGGGTCTTGTCGGCGTCCCGTTCCGGCACTGCGTTCGACACATGGGGCCCGGCGTCTCCGCCGAAGCCGCCCTCACCGCGCGCCCAGATCTGCATCGCACTGGTCCACAACGGGTTTCCGTCGGCATCCACTGCGGACTGTTCGAGCACGATCACGGCGGCCTTGCCCTTGTCCCACACATCGGAGATGCGAGACGAGACGGTCGCCGAACCCGAGATCGGGATCGGGGCGTGCACGGTGACGGACTGGCCACCGTGCAGGATCCTGCGCAGGTCGATGTCGATTCCCGGCAGGCTCAGTCCGGCCTGTGTCACCGCACCGGCAGAGACACCCTGACCGGCGACCATCGCGAAGGTCGGCAGGACCCGCAGGTCCTTCTCGTACACCCACCGCAGTTCGGCGGGATCGAGCGAGTCGACGCCCGCACCCAGACCGAGGTGGTAGAGGATCACATCGCGTTCGGTCCACGAGGCGTCGCGGACGGTGGGCGCAGCGGAGAGCGCGACATCGGTATCGATGGGCATGGGCGTCACTTTCCGGGTTCGGGATCGCGGGGCAGGCCGAGAAGCCTCTCACCGATGATGTTCAGCTGGACGTTGGTCGTCCCACCGGCGATGGACATGCACTGCACGTTGAGGAACATGTGGGTCGCCGAAGTTCGGTCCTGGTCGTCGAGCAACGACGCAGTACCGGCCCAGTCCATCGCGAGCTCCCAGACCTGCTGCAGGTGCTCGACACCGAGGAGCTTGGCGACGGAGGACTCGGCACCCGGCTGGGCACCGGCCAGCGAGCGAAGAGCCGTGCGCAGCCCCATGAGGCCACCGGACGCGGCATCACCGAGGACCTTGCCGAGGACGGTGAGCTGTTCGTCGTCCGGCCCACCGGGAATGTCGTTCGCGAGCGCCATGAGGGTCTCGCAGCCCGCACCGAAGGTCGAATCGTGTGAGAGGGAGACACGTTCGTTGGCCAGCGTGGTACGGGCGAGTTTCCATCCGTCCCCCGGCTCGCCCACGAGGCATTCGTCGGGCACGAACACGCCGTCGAGGAACACCTCGTTGAACAAGGCTTCGCCGGTGATCTCCCGCAGCGGCCGGATGTCGAGCCCCTCGGTGTTCCTGATGTCGATCAGGAAGTAGGACAGGCCTTTGTGCTTGGGCGCCTCCGCGTCGGTGCGGGCGAGGCAGATGCCCCAGTCCGCGACCCGCGCCATCGACGTCCACACCTTCTGGCCATCGAGCCTCCATCCGCCGTCCACCTTGACGGCCTTGGTGGACAGGCCCGCAAGGTCGGACCCGGCGCCGGGCTCGGAGAAGAGCTGACACCACACGAGATCCCCGCGCAACGACTGCGGGACGAATCGCTCGATCTGCTCGGTACTGCCGTGCGCGATCAGGGTCGGCACCACCCAGTTGCCGATGATCATGTCGTGCGGTTCGAATTCGGCGGCGCGCAGTTCCTCGGCGACGACGAGTTGCGTGACGGCGTCGGCGGCCTTCCCCCACGGTTCGGGCAGGTGGGGAGCGGTGTAGCCCTTCTCCGCCAGATACGCCTTCCGCGCTGCGTTCTCCAGCGACTTCGCCGGCTCGAGTTCGGCACGGACGTCGGCGCGGATCCGTTCCGCCTCGGGCGGAAGATCGACACTCAGCACGCGGCGGGCACCGTCGAGCGTGAGGTGGGCGACCCGGCGCCGCCACGACGCCGTGGAGCCGAGCAGGATCCGGAGGGACTGCGCGCGGCGCATGTACAGGTGCGCGTCGTGCTCCCAGGTGTAGCCGATACCGCCGAGCACCTGGATGCAGTTCTTGGTGACCTGGAAGGCGGCCTCCGGGGCGATGGACGCGGCGACCGCCACGGCCAGCGACGCCTCGTCGTCCGGCACGTCCTCGCGCCGCGCTCGCGCTGCGTCCCAGGCCACGACCCGAGCCTGTTCGGTGAGGCAGAGCATCCGGGCGACGGTGTGCTTGACACCCTGGAACTGCCCGATGACACGTCCGAACTGCTTACGGACCCGCGCATAACCCGCGGCGGTGGTGGTCGCCCAGTCCGCGAGACCGGCGGCCTCGGCGGCGAACAAGGTCGCGGCGATATCGACGATCCGATGCGGATCCGATCTCAGCACGTCCCCGTCGGACAACCTCAGGGCACTCACGGTGATCTCGGCGTTGCGGCGGATCACGTCGTAGCTGGGCAGGTTCGTGACCTCGACCCGGTCACGGGTCACGACGACGAAGACCCGCTCACCACCGTCGTCGGCCGCGAGCAGGAACACATCCGCGACCTGGCCGCCGAGGGCGACACCGGAGGTTCCCGAGAGCGTGACGGAATCGCCGTCGCGCTCCACGCGCAGGTCCCCCGGCTGCAGGGCGACCGCACCGAACAGCGAACCGTCCGCGAGCCCGTCGAGTTCGCTGCGACGGCCGGCCTCGTCGAGGACCGCGGACACGATCACGGTCGGAAGGAACGGGCCCGGCACCATGGCCCGTCCGAGTTCCTCTGCGACGATTGCTGTTTCGAGCAGACCGAAACCGGCGCCTCCGACCTCTTCGGGCAGGTGCAATCCCAGCATTCCGAGTTCGGCGAACGAGCTCCAGTACGTCGGGCGGGCTTCCGTCTTCGCTTCGACGGCCGTGCGGATCACGTCGGGTGTGGCGTGTCGTGCCGCCCAGCCGCGTACGGAATCACGGAGCTCGCGGTCCTCGTCGCTCAATCCCAGAGTCATGATCGGGTCCCTTCGGATAGCAGAATGTCCGGCGTCAGATGCGCTCGATGATGGTGGCGGAGGCCATCGCGCCACCCGCACACATCGTGACCAGCGCAGTCGAACGGCCCGAGCGCTCGAGTTCGTGCAGGGCACTGGTGATCAGTCGAGAGCCGGTGGAACCGACGGGGTGGCCGAGCGCGATGGCGCCGCCGTTGACGTTGACCTTGCTCATGTCGGCCCCGTGGACCTGCGCCCAGGACAACACGACCGAAGCGAAGGCTTCGTTGATCTCGACGATGTCGATGTCGGACAAGGACATTCCGGTGCGCTCGAGTACCGCGCGAGTCGCGTCGATGGGGCCGTCGAGGTGGTAGTACGGGTCCGAACCGACGAGCGTCGACGCGAGGATACGGGCACGTGGCCGCAGACCCGACTCGCGCGCCTTGTCCTCACTCATCAGCAGTACGGCGGCCGCGCCGTCGCTGACCTGGGAGGAGTTTCCGGCGGTGTGGATTCCGTTCTCGATGACCGGCCGGAGACCGGCGAGTCCTTCCGCGGTGGTTTCGCGAAGACCTCCGTCACGCGTCACGGTCGCGATCTCACCGGTGGGCTCGCCCTCCTTGGTCACGACCGGCGCCTGCACCGGGACGATCTCGCGGTCGAAGCGCCCCTCGGCCCACGCGGCTGCGGCGCGACGCTGCGACTCGAATCCGAGAGCATCGACATCGTCACGTTTGATGCCGCGCTTGTGGGCGATACGTTCGGCAGAGGTGAACTGGTCGCCCATGTCGATCGACCAGTCGTCCGGATAGGGGTTGCCGGTGCCCGGGGCGTTTGCCTGGCCGAGGAACACGCGACTCATGACCTCGACGCCGCATCCGATTCCGGCGTCGATCTGCCCGGACGCGATCAGGCCCGCCACTATGTGGACCGCCTGCTGCGACGAACTGCACGCGCAGTCGATGGTCGTCGCCGCGGTCGTGTACGGGAGACCTGCGTGGAGCCAGGCCTGCCGGGTCACGTTGTTCGACTGTTCCCCCGCCTGGGTGACGGCGCCTCCGACGAGCTGACCGATCTGGTCGGCGGGGAGGCCGGTGCGGTCGAGAACGGCCTTCTGGGCGGCACCGAGCAACACCGCGGGGTGGACCCCGGCCAGCTGTCCGCGGCGACGACCGATCGGTGTCCGCGCGGCCTCCACGATGACGACCTTGCTCATGCCTACTCCCAGCTCTCGAAGATATTGAAATTTATTCTAGTGACGGTGACCGCAGTTTCCTGCGCAGTCCCACCGAGCGGGACGGACCTTGCGGAATGCGGTCTTCGAGAATTGCCCGTCAACGCGTACCGGCGGGCAGATCGACCAGCAGAAGGTCGCACGCGACGCGCAGATCGGACTCCACCTCGGGGATCGATATCCGCCCGTTGAGCGCGGACTGGACGAGACCGAACCACAGCGCCACGACCAACCGCACGACGGTCGCGTCCCGCACCGTGGGTTCCGCGATACCCGCGGCGGCCAGGAGCAGTCCGTCGAAGTGCTGGTCGATCTTCGCCACGTCGGGAATGGTGGCGGCGTTCGACGACGCGGCGGATCGGATCATCGCGTTCGCCAGCAACGGAGTGCGCACGAGCGCCCGGGTGGCCTGCAGCAACGCGTCGTATACGACGTCGACAGGCGACGAGGACGACTGCGAGCGCCTGGAGAGGTGGATCCCCATCCGATCGATCCGATCCACCATGACCGCGACGAACAGATGGGTCTTGGACGGAAAGTAGCGGTAGAGGGTCCCGATGGCGACGCCGGCGAGTTCGGCGACCTCCTGCATCCGAACGCGTTCGAGTTCCTTCACCGCCCCCAACTGTGCGGCAGCGTCGATGATCCGGCCGTATCGCGCATGCTGTTCCGCCGAACTCGGTTCTGCGGCGTCCCGGGCCTCCGCAAGTCTGGGCATGCTCGGTTCCTCCCCTTCACGACCGGTGGCGCATCGACCACCGCCGGCGACGAACGTTCCAGGTGGGCACGTCTCGCATCCCGCCCGATCCCGGCCAGTGGGACCTGTCCCGTGGGTGGACCGACCACCACCCGAGACTAGAATGAATACTAATTCCGGCGCGGTGCACTGACGAACCGCCACAATCGAACAGGAGACATTTCATGGGTGAATCCGTAAGTCTGGCCGGGCGCGCGGCGGTCGTGACCGGCGCCGGGGCCGGCCTGGGCCGCGCCGAAGCCCTCGCCCTCGCCGACGCAGGCGCCGCAGTCGTCGTCAACGACATGGGCGACGCGGCGCACGAGGTGGCAGAGGAAATCGTCGCGTCGGGAGGCCAGGCCATCGCCGTCACCGGCGACGTGTCCGACTGGGCTCTCGGCGGTCGCCTCGTCGAGGAATCGGTCAAGGCATACGGGTCCTTCGACATCCTCGTCAACAACGCGGGCATCATCCGCGACAAGATGATCTTCAACCTCACCGAGTCCGACTGGGACGACGTGATCCGAGTGCACCTCAAGGGCCATGCCGCCACCTCACATGCGGCGGCGGTGTACTGGCGTCAGGCGAGCAAGGCTGCGGGTGGACCGGTCTACGGCCGCGTCGTCAACACCTCGTCGGAGGCCTTCCTCTTCGGTTCCGCCGGACAGCCGAACTATTCCGCTGCGAAGGCAGGCATCACGGCACTGACACTGTCCACGGCGCAGGGGCTGGCGCGCTACGGCGTCACCGCGAATGCGATCTGCCCCCGCGCACGCACCGCGATGACCGCGGAGGCCTTCGGCGAGGCCGGCGCCACGACCGGACTCGATCCCCTGGCGCCGGAGCGCGTGGCCACCCTCGTGCGTTACCTCGCCTCGCCGGCCTCCTCGGAGATCACCGGACAGGTGTTCGTGGTGTACGGAAAAATGGTCGCGCTCATGGCCGCACCCACCGTCGAGAACCGCTTCGACGCAGCCGGTTCGGCATTCACGGTCGAGGAACTCGACGAGCAGCTCTCGTCGTACTTCACCGGCCGCGGCCCGTACGAGACCTACGCCGCCTACAGCATCGCGGAACTCGAGAAGGCCGCGCTGGCCGTCGACTGATCGCTTGACACCGGACCCACGAAGGGAGCACGCCATGAGGCTTGCAGACAAGGTTGCGATCGTCACCGGTGGTGCCGGAGGGATCGGGCGCGGCATCGTCAGAGCATTCGTGGACGAGGGTGCCCGCGTCCTGTTCGTCGACATCGACCGGCCCGCGGGTGAAGCCCTCGAAGCCGAGGTCGGCGAAGCCGGGAAATTCCTGTACGCGGACATCTCCGACGAGTCGAGCGCCGAGACGATCGTCGCGGCGGCCGTCGAACGGTTCGGAAAGCTCGACGTGCTCGTCAACAATGCGCACGCATCCCGACAGGCGCCACTGCTCGAGACCACACAGGAGATGCTCGACCTGTCGTTCGGCACGGGCTTCTATCCGACCTTCCGATTGATGAAGGCAGCGCACGCCCAGCTCGCCGCGAACAAGGGGTCGGTGATCAACTTCGCGTCGGGAGCCGGGATCGAAGGGAGCGCCACGCAGAGTTCGTACGCCGCTGCGAAGGAAGCGATCCGGGCGATCAGCCGGGTCGCGGCGAACGAATGGGCCGCGGAGGACATCAATGTCAACGTCATCTCGCCTCTGGCACTGACCGAGGGCGTCGAGGCGTACATCGCGGCCAACCCCGGCGTCGAGGAGGCGCTACTGGCGAAGACCCCGATGCACCGCTTCGGTGACCCGCAGGCCGATATCGGCCGTGTCGCGGTCTTTCTGGCCAGTGAGGATGCGTCCTACATGACGGGCCAGACACTCATGGTCGACGGCGGGACCATCACACTGCGCTGATCCACCGACGGACCGGATTCGACCGCCAAAGACGACGAGCGCCTCGGCACTTTCGTGCCGAGGCGCTCGTGCAGTTCCGAAGGGTCTTCGGAATCAGGCGGTCTTGTCGCGCCGTTCCCGATCGGTCTTGCGCGGCACGATCGTCGGAAGGACGTTGTCGTTGACGGTCTCGGCGGTGACCACGACCTTGGCGACGTCGTCGCGGCTGGGGATGTCGTACATCACGGGCAGGAGCACCTCCTCCATGATGGCGCGGAGCCCGCGGGCGCCGGTGCCACGGAGGATCGCCTGGTCGGCGATCGCTTCGAGTCCGTCCTGGGAGAACTCGAGTTCGACGCCGTCCATCTCGAACAGGCGCACGTACTGCTTGACCAGAGCGTTCTTCGGCTCCGACAGGATCTGGACGAGTGATTCCTTGTCGAGATTGGTCACCGACGCGAGGATCGGCAGACGACCGATGAACTCCGGGATCAGGCCGAACTTGATGAGGTCCTCGGGCATGACGTCGGCGAAGTGGTCGGTGGTGTCGATTTCGGCCTTCGACCGAACCTCGGCGCCGAAGCCGATACCGCGCTTGCCGACGCGGTCGGAGACGATCTTCTCGAGACCCGCGAATGCACCCGCCACGATGAACAGCACGTTCGTGGTGTCGATCTGGATGAACTCCTGGTGCGGATGCTTGCGACCACCCTGCGGCGGGACGGATGCCTGGGTGCCTTCGAGGATCTTCAGCAGCGCCTGCTGCACGCCCTCGCCCGACACGTCGCGAGTGATCGACGGGTTCTCGCTCTTGCGGGCGATCTTGTCGACCTCGTCGATGTAGATGATGCCGGTCTCGGCGCGCTTGACGTCGTAGTCGGCGGCCTGGATGAGCTTGAGGAGGATGTTCTCGACGTCCTCACCGACGTAGCCGGCCTCCGTCAGTGCGGTGGCGTCGGCGATGGCGAAGGGCACGTTGAGCATCTTCGCGAGCGTCTGCGCGAGGTAGGTCTTGCCACAACCGGTGGGGCCGAGAAGCAGGATGTTGGACTTCGCGAGTTCGACCGTCTCACCGCGGGAGTCGCGGCCCTTGTCGCCGGCCTGGATGCGCTTGTAGTGGTTGTAGACCGCCACGGCCAGCGTGCGCTTGGCGTCGTCCTGGCCGATCACGTAGTTGTCGAGGAAGTCGCGGATCTCGGCCGGCTTGGGCAGCTCGTCGAGCTTGACCTCGCTGGTCTCGGCCAGCTCCTCCTCGATGATCTCGTTGCAGAGATCGATGCACTCGTCGCAGATGTAGACACCGGGGCCCGCAATGAGCTTCTTGACCTGCTTCTGGCTCTTTCCGCAGAAGGAGCACTTGAGCAGATCTCCGCCGTCACCGATACGTGCCATCAGTCAGGTCCCTACTTCCTCGTGTGCGTGCAACCGGTCCCGCAACCACCACACGGGGCGGTCCCGGGGAGCGGGCCCTTTGATCGACCGTACCCGGATGTCGGCGCGCAGGTCGACCGGTTCTGCGCGTTTCCGGTCATATTTGTACACCACAACATGTGTCGGCGATCACAGTCCCGGCGTCGGTGGTTCCGGAAGGCACCGTGCCTTCCGGAACCGCCTGCGACGTTCTACTTCTGGGCCGAGAGCTTGCGGTACTCGAGGACCCGGTCGATCAGACCGTATTCGACGGCCTGCTCCGCCGTGAGGATCTTGTCCCGATCGGTGTCCTTGCGGATCTGCTCGGGATCCTTACCGGTGTGCTTCGAGAGCGTGTTCTCCATGAGGGTACGCATGCGCTCGATCTCGGCGGCCTGGATCTCGAGGTCGGAGACCTGTCCCTGGATGCCACCCGTCGCGGGCTGGTGGATGAGCACGCGAGCATTGGGCAGCGCCAGACGCTTGCCGGGGGTGCCGGCGGCGAGCAGGACGGCCGCGGCGGATGCCGCCTGCCCGAGGCACACCGTGGTGATGTCGGCGCGGACGTACTGCATGGTGTCGTAGATCGCCATGAGCGAGGTGAACGAACCACCCGGCGAGTTGATGTACATGGTGATGTCGCGGTCGGGATCGAGCGACTCGAGCACCAGCAGCTGGGCCATCACGTCGTTGGCGGACGCGTCGTCGACCTGGACGCCGAGGAAGATGATGCGCTCTTCGAACAGCTTGTTGTACGGGTTGGATTCCTTGACGCCGTAGCTCGAGTGCTCGATGAACGACGGGAGGATGTAGCGGCTCGCGGGCGAGGCAGGAGCGGCGCCGCCGAGCTGGCGCGGATCGAACATGTTGGTCATCGCTTCTCCAAGAATTCGGTGGTGTGAGGGCAGATCGGGCCGGGACCTAGTTGGCGGTGCCGCCGGCCTGCTGCGCCCGGGAGACGACGTGGTCGACGAAGCCGTATTCGAGCGCCTGCTGCGCCGTGAACCAGCGGTCGCGGTCGGAGTCCTTGGTGATCTGCTCCACCGACTGGCCCGTGTGCTCCGCGATGAGCTCGGCCATCTCTCGCTTGGTGTGTGCGAACTGCTCCGCCATGATCGCGATGTCGCTCGCCGTACCACCGATGCCTGCGGACGGCTGGTGCATCATGATCCGCGCGTGCGGGAGTGCGTAACGCTTGCCCTTGGTACCGGCGGAGAGCAGGAACTGACCCATCGAGGCGGCGAGACCCATCGCGAAGGTCGCGACATCGCACTCGACGAACTTCATCGTGTCGTAGATCGCCATACCGGCGGTGACCGAACCGCCCGGTGAGTTGATGTACAGGGAGATGTCGCGGGTGGGGTCCTCGGCCGACAGCAGAAGGATCTGCGCGCACAGCTTGTTCGCGATGTCGTCGTCGACCTGGGTGCCCAGGAAGATGATGCGCTCGCGGAGCAGGCGTTCGTACACCGAGTCGCTGAGGTTCAGCCCAGCCGTGGCCGAGGTCATCGCGGGACCGATGGATGTCGCCGGATTCTGAGGAGTCACGGGTACCTGCCTTCTCGTCGATCGTGGGTTGCTGACACTGACACTAACGAAACGGGGCGGCACCGGATGCCCGGTGCCGCCCCTCTTCGCTGAAAGCGGAAATTCGTGCCCCTGGGGTTTCGAATCTCCGCGGGTCGCCCGACTACTCGGAGGCCGAGTCCTCGGTGGTCTCCGCCTCGGCGTTCTCGCCCTCGGCGTCATCGTCCTTCTTGGTGCCGAACAGCTCGGCGGTGTCGACGGTCGCACCCGTGGTGTCGGTCACGTTGGCGCGATCGACGACGGTGCCGAGCGCCTTGCCGCGGCGGACGTCGGCGAAGACGGCACCTAGCTGGTTGGCCTGGCTGATCTGCTGGATGAACTGCTCCGGCGGGATGCCGTAGCGCTGCGCCTGGAAGAAGATGCGCTCGGTCAGCTCCTGCTGCTCGACCGTGGTGTTCTCCGCCTCGGCGATCGCGTCGAGGAGCAGCTGGGTCTTCACCGAACGCTCGGCGGACTCGCGTGCTTCCTTGTCGAACTCCTCGCGGCTCGAACCCTGGGCCTCGAGCAGCTCGTTCAGCTTGGTCTCGTCGTGATCGAGCTCGTGGATCGCGTCGTGCAGCGCGCTGTCGACCTCGGCCTGGACGGCAGCCTCGGGAACCGGGATGTCGACGGTCTCGAGGAGAACCTCGAGGACCTTGTCGCGGATCTGGCCG
This sequence comes from Rhodococcus sp. Chr-9, assembly GCF_000801125.1. Lineage (NCBI taxonomy): Bacteria > Bacillati > Actinomycetota > Actinomycetes > Mycobacteriales > Nocardiaceae > Rhodococcus > Rhodococcus sp. Chr-9. The sequence goes on along the minus strand of NZ_JTIZ01000122.1, from coordinate 118,904 downwards.
GCCTGCTCGACCTGCTTGACGCGCTGGACGCGCTCGCGGAGGTCGGCCTCGAGCTCGCCGATGGTGTCGAACTCGCTCGCGAGCTGCGCGAACTCGTCGTCGGCCTCGGGCAGCTCGCGCTGCTTGACGGTGTTGACCTTGACGGTGACGACGGCTTCCTTACCGGCGTACTCGCCGGCGACCAGCGTGGAGGTGAACTCCTTCGACTCGCCGGCGGACAGGCCGATGATCGCCTCGTCGAGTCCGTCGATGAGCTGGCCGGAGCCGACCTCGTGCGACAGGCCCTCGGTGGCGGCCTCTGGAACCTCGTTGCCGTCGACCGTCGCGGACAGGTCGATGGAGACGAAGTCGCCGTCCTGCACCGGACGCTCGACACCCGTCAGGGTGCCGAAGCGCTGACGCAGCGACAGAAGCTGCTCGGCGATGTCCTCGTCGGTGATCTCGACGGGATCGACGGTGACGGCGATCTCGGAGAAATCGGGGAGGGTGATCTCGGGACGCACGTCGACCTCGGCGGTGAACGCCAGCTCGACGTTGTCCTCGAGCTTGGTGACGTCGATCTCGGGCTGGCTGATGACCTTGACGTCGTTCGCGGTCACGGCTTCGCTGTAGCGGCTCTGGATGGCCTCGTTGATGACCTGGTCCAGGACGGCTCCGCGGCCGACGCGGGCCTCGAGGATCTTGCGAGGTGCCTTACCGGGGCGGAAGCCCGGGATGCGGACCTGGCCGGCGAGGGCCTTGAAAGCGCGGTCGAAATCAGGCTGGAGCTCCTCGAAGGGCACCTCAACATTGATACGGACTCGCGTCGGGCTCAGCTGCTCGACGGTGCTCTTCACGGACATGCTCCTTCTGTCGTGCTCTCTTGTCGGTCGTTCGTGTCACTACTGAGCGCGCTGACGCTGTTCGATCTGGTCGGGATGACAGGATTCGAACCTGCGACCCTCCGCTCCCAAAGCGGATGCGCTACCAAGCTGCGCCACATCCCGGTCGTGAAGGCACCGCATCCGACCGCGGGACCCATCGCAGAATCCTACGGCCCCCCGATTATGAAATCCAAAGCGAGGTCCGGTACAGTCTCATCTCGCAAGCCGCAGCACCGGTCGACACCGGCACTGCAGGCGCAACGGGGATGTAGCTCAATGGTAGAGCCCCAGTCTTCCAAACTGGCTACGCGGGTTCGATTCCCGTCATCCCCTCCACGGAGGAAGCCCGCCGGGTGCACACAGCACCGGCGGGCTTCGTCGTTCCGGACCGTCCCGTCCGGCCCAGCCCATCCGCATTCCGACGACCGCACGAACCACCGCGTCGTGATTCCTCGTCGCGTCCCTCCAGCGGACGCGACCACGAACGGGTGGGGCGTCGTCGGATGACACCGCAGGGGGTGTGGAGGGACCGACCCCGCCCCACCTCCGGTCGGTCCCTCTCCACCATCGAATGCCGTTCTCCGGTGTGAAATCCGAGTATCGTCGTCTCACCCCCGTAGGTCAGCGGTCGGTCGAGAAGGCGCCGGCGTCAACGACGGCGCCGGCTGTACCGACGGCGCCTCGCTATGCAGGGAAGCAACGATGCCTCGGCGCCACAGACCGACTCCGGACATGCCCCCGACCCCCGCTCCGACCGTCGGCGTCGAGGAGGAGTTCTTCCTCGTCGACCCGACCTCCGAACGGCTGACCGCGAGCAACGACCTCGTCGTGGCCGCAGCCGCCCGGCTCGGACTCGACATGGACTACGAGCTCAAACGCATCCAGGTCGAGGTGAACACACCGGTCTGCCGCAGCTCGGCCGAATTGCGCGCGCGTATCGTCGAGGGCCGGACCGTCGCAGCCGCGGCCGCGCGGGAGGCGCACGCGGGTCTGCTCGCGTCGGGTGTGTCGCCCACGCTCCAGAAGCTCGCGTCCGTGACGGATGTGCCGCGCTACCGGACGATGGCCGAGCGGTACGGACGTCTCGCCGAGGAGCAGGAGGTCTGCGGCTGCCACGTCCACGTCGGTGTCGCGGACCGCGAAACCGCCGTCCTGGTGTGCAATCACGTCCGGGTGTGGTTGCCCACCCTGCTGGCCGCGACGGCCAACTCGCCCATCCATCGGGGCCGCGACACCGGGTACGCCAGTTGGCGGGCGATCATGGCCTCCCGGTGGCCGTGCGCGGGTCCTCCCCCGCGGTTCACGTCGGCGGAGCACTACGACGCGATCGTCGCCATGATGATCGAGAGCGGCAACATCCTCGATCCGGGCATGGTCTATTGGGACGTGCGTCCCTCGGCGCATCTGCCCACCGTCGAGATCCGGGTGAGCGACGTGCCGGCGACCGTCGACGAGACTGTTCTCCTGGCGATGCTCGTCCGCGCGCTCGTCGCCACCGCCGAACGAGAGGTCCGGGCGGGCATCACTGCTCCCCCGGTCGCCGACGAGGTCGTCCACGCCGCGTACCTGTGCGCTGCTCGCGAGGGGCCGACCGGACGTGCCGTCGACGTGTTCACCGGGCGGCCCACCACCGCGCAGCAGTCCTTCCGCGCCTTCCTCCGGTACATCGGCCCCCGACTCGAGGAGGCCGGCGACCGCCGGTGCGCGGTGGCGATGTGGGAGGCGATCCTCGCCCGCGGCACCGGGGCGATGCTGCAGCGACGCGCGTTCGCCCGCCGTCACGCCGTCGCCGACGTCGTCGACGCGCTCCACCGGGCGTTCGTCGCCGGACCGCAGACCCCTCCACTGTCCGGCGGAGCCCATCCCACCCCGGACGTCCCCGCGCTCTGATCCCGCGACCTGCCGTTTGGAGCGCCTTCCCTCGGGTATTCGCGACCACACGAGCCAGGACGAGGGAGCACGTATGCGCGCGATGGTCTATCGCGGCCCCTATCGGGTCCGCGTCGAAGAGAAGGACATTCCCCGGATCGAGCACCCCAACGACGCCATCGTGCGCGTCGAGTTGGCGGCGATCTGCGGTTCCGACCTGCACCTCTACCACGGGATGATGCCCGACACCCGCGTCGGTACGACCTTCGGTCACGAGTTCGTCGGGGTGGTCCACGAGGTCGGGCCGTCGGTGCAGAACCTGAAACCCGGCGACCGGGTCATGGTCCCGTTCAACGTCTTCTGCGGGTCGTGCTTCTTCTGCGCGCGCGGCCTGTACTCCAACTGCCACAACGTCAACCCCAACGCCACCGCGGTCGGCGGCATCTACGGCTACTCGCACACCTGCGGCGGCTACGACGGCGGCCAGGCCGAGGTCGTGCGGGTGCCGTTCGCCGACGTCGGCCCAACCATCGTGCCCGACTGGATGGACGGCGAGGACGCCCTGATGCTCACCGACGCCCTCGCGACCGGCTACTTCGGTGCACAGCTGGGTGACATCGTCGAGGGCGACACGGTCGTGGTCTTCGGCGCCGGACCGGTGGGCCTGTACGCGGCGAAGTCCGCCTGGTTCATGGGTGCCGGCCGGGTCATCGTGATCGACCACCTCGAGTACCGGCTGGAGAAGGCCCGGACCTTCGCTCACGCCGAGACCTACAACTTCGCGGAGTACGACGACATCATCGTCCACCTGAAGAAGATCACCGGTCATCTCGGAGCGGACGTCGCCATCGATGCGGTCGGGGCGGAGGCCGACGGCAACTTCCTGCAGCACGTCACGGCCGCGAAATTGAAGATGCAAGGTGGCTCGCCGGTCGCGCTGAACTGGGCCATCGACGGTGTCCGCAAGGGCGGCACCGTCTCGGTGGTGGGCGCCTACGGCCCGATCTTCAGTGCCGTGAAGTTCGGCGACGCACTCAACAAGGGGCTGACCTTGCGGATGAACCAGTGCCCCGTCAAACGTCAGTGGCCCCGTCTGTTCGAGCACGTCCGCAACGGCTATGTGAAGCCGAACGACATCGTCACGCACCGTGTCCCGCTCGAACACATCCCCGAGGCCTACCACATGTTCTCGTCGAAGCTCGACAGGTGCATCAAGCCGATCATCGTCGCCGACGGGAGTTGAGGAGGATCCGCCATGGCCTACACCGCAGACAAGCCCGAACCCCCGGAGACCCCCGACCAACTGCGCGCCCGCATCCCCGGATGGGGAGTCGACCTGGATCCTCGCGATCGGCCCTCGGTGCCGAAGGAACGCTTCGCACCTGAGACGACCGGCGCGCACTGGGACTTCCCCGAACGCCAGCCCGGGTACGAGACCCGCGAACGCTCGATCGAGCATGCCTTCGTCACCCCGGTCTTCGGCACCACGGCGCCGCTGAAGGGACTGTCCGGCGTCGTGCGCAGGCACGCCTACCGCCGCTACAGCGAAGGCCGCGCCGCGCACTGGTTGCTCCTGATCGGCGCCGACCGCATCGACGTTGCCGAGAGCCGGGTCCGGGCCCTGATGCAGGGCCGTCCCGACAATCCCGTGACCGAGAGCGGGATCCGGTCGGAGATCACCGCGCACGGCGGGGCGTCGAGGCGGCGGAGTTCGCGGGCCGACGTCAACCACCAGTGGCTCGATCCGTTCGTCTCCGGCGCACCGTGGATCGCCGCAGCGGGTCTGGGCGCAGCGGTGGTGGTACGCCGGAAAGGGCGCTCACGGAGGTGAGAACCGGCACGTGGGGAGATCCCGAATCCAGCAACGACGTGTCACCTTTTCGACTCGATAGTGCAAAGCGAGAGTCAAGCAGGGGTGTGCGTCGTTCACGATATGAGACCGTCCCTCTTGTGAAGGACACCTCCGACGACCTCCTCCGGGCCCTCTCTCCCGGCTCCTCCGTCGTCGCCGCGGTCCTTCTCGATGCCACCCCCGACTGGGATCGGGTCGCCGCCGTGCTCGCGCCCGGCAACCACGAGTCGCCCAGTTTCCGGCACCGGGTGGTGGAACTGCCGTTCGGGCTCGATCCGCCGCGCCGCGCCGGGCATCCCGACTCGGATCCGCCGTGGCATCTCGAGCGGGTCGCCCTGCCCGCCCCGGCGACTTTCGAGGAGGTACTCGCCTACGCCCGCACGGCCCCCGACCCCTCGGGTCTCCGGCACCCGCGCTGGGAACTGACCTTGCTCGACGGCCTCGGCGGTGGCCAGTCGGCGCTGGTGATCCGGCTCCGGCATCTCGGCTCGGCACCCTCACCCGGTCAGTCCGAGTCCATGTTGTCGTGGGCGAGATCGGTGTCCGAACAGGGCGTCGAGTCGTTCCGCACCGCGGCGCACATGTTCACCTCGCTGGGCACCGGATTGATCAACGCCCTGCTCGGACGCACCGGCGACCACGAGGAGCCCACACCCCGCGCGCCGCGACTGCACGTACTCGACGCGGATCTCGCCGCCCTGCGTCACGCCTGTGAACGCGCGGGCTGCCGCGTGTCGAGCGGGTTCTCCACTGCGATGCTCCTCGCGTGCAGCGAGTACCGGCGGCGGCACGGCCGCTCGATCGACGATCTGCGTGTCGTCGTCCCAGGGCCGGACGGCGGGGCGGTGCCTATGGCACCCGAGGACGAGGCGGACATCCACGCGATGGACACGGTCGATCTCATGCGACGCATCGACATCTCGTTCCCGTCCTCCGCCGGAGCACACTCCGACATCGCCGTCGGTCCGCGGGACGTGGTGGTGTCCACACTCCCCGGTTCCCACGCGCCGCTCTACGTCGGCGGCGCGAAGATCGAGCGGTACTACGGCTTCGGTGCGGCCGACGGCGCGATGATGACCGCGTCGGCGATGTCCTATCGCGACACCTGCTGCATGGGCCTGGCGGTGGACCCCACGGTCGTCCCCAACCGCGATTCGTTCGATTCGTGCCTGCAGGAAGGGATGCGCGCGGTCCTCGGGGAGTGACTCCCCGCGTCGGTACGCTGGAGGACAGGACCCCCCCACCGGAAGGATCGGGCCGTGGAACTTCTGCTCATCCTCGCCGCCGTCGGTGCCGTGGTGTACTTCGTCTCCCGCTCCCAGAAGAGCACCACCCGTCACCGCACCGTCACCCTCGACGACGCCAAGGCCGACGCACGGCAGGCGATCGAGCGTCTCGGCGGCCAGATCTACAACCTGACCGGCACCGACGACGCCTCGCGTCAGGCGCTGGCGGACGCCTCCGAGCGCTTCACCGCCGCCGGCTCCCAGATCGAGCAGGCGAACTCGCCGATGCAGGCGCGTCTCGCGAAACAGACCGCGCTCGAAGGTCTGTACTACATCCGAGCTGCGCGCCTGGCGATGGGCATGGACCCGGGGCCGGAGATCCCAACGCTCGACGGACAGAAGTCCGCCGGCGAGGTCACCGAGAAGCGCACCGTCGACTTCGAGGGCCGCACCATCGCCGCGTCGCCGTCACCGTCCTCCGCGACGCCGAACTACTACCCCGGCGGCCGCGTCGCGGGCCGGCCTGTCCCTGCGGGCTGGTATTCGGAGCCGTGGTGGAAGCCCGCCCTGGTCGCGGGCGCGTGGGGCGTCGGCTCGATGCTGCTCTTCTCGACGATGTTCGCCGGGATGGCCGGTGTCCCCTACGACGCGCAGGCATTCGAATCCGGTGTCGGTGATCCGTCGGCGGAGACAGGTGCCGGCGACGACTTCGGCGGTGGTGACGAGTACGGCGGGGGCGACGAGTACGGAGGCGGTGACGACTTCGGTGGCGGAGACTTCGGTGGCGGCGACGGCGGCGGATTCGATTTCGGGGGCTTCGATTTCTGAGTCGGATATGCTGAGTCGGATCTGCTGAGTCGGGTCAGCTGAGTCGGGTCAGCTCGGCTGACAGACCGGGCACCAGAACAGGTTCCGCGCCTGCATGACCGAGTGCAGAACGGGAGTCCCGCAGATCCGGCAGGGTTCGCCGGCACGGCGGTAGACGTACGTCCGGGGCCTGTTCTTGGCGTAGGCCGGTGCGCCGTGGTCGTGTTCGGGTCGCACGACGTGCATGCGCCCGTACTCCACACCGACGTTCATCAGTTCGACGAGGTCGGCCCAGATCGCGTCGAACTCTCTGCGGGACAGCTTGTTTCCCGGACGTTCCGGATGGATGCCGTGACGGAAGAGCACTTCTGCGCGGTAGACGTTGCCGACGCCGGCGATGACGGCCTGGTTCATGAGCAACGCGCCGATCGCGGTGCGTGATCTGCCGATACGGCGCCATGCCCGCTCGGGATCGGCGTCGGGTCGCAGCGGGTCTGGACCGAGCCGGGCCTCGATCGCCTCGACCTCGCCGGGGGTGAGCACCTCGCACGCCGCCGGACCACGCAGGTCGCTGCCGTGGCGCGCGCCGATCATCCGCATCCGCACCTGTCCGACCGGTTCGCCGAGCGGCAACTCGCGGTCGGTGAACTCACCGTAGATACCGAGGTGCACGTGGACGGCGAGACCGCCCTCGTAGTGGTGGAAGAGATGCTTGCCCCACGCGTCCGCGTGGGTCAGGACGCGCCCGTCCACGGCGGCGGCACCGTCGGCGAACCGCCCCTGCGGACTGGACACCCGCACCGGCGCACCCGAGTACCACTCGTGGTGCAGCCGGGCAAGCCGGTGCAGGATGTGTCCTTCGGGCACGGATCAGGCAGGTGCGCCGGGAACTGCCGGAGCCTCGCCGGTCTTCTCGTACTCGGCGAGGATGTCGATACGGCGCTGGTGACGCTCCTCGTTCGACCACTCGGTCGACAGGAAGGCGTCGACGATCGCGAGGGTCTCCTCGAGGCTGTGCATGCGGCCACCGATGCCGATGAGCTGCGCGTTGTTGTGCTCGCGCGCAAGCTTGGCGGTGTCGACGCTCCAGGCGAGGGCGCAGCGCGCACCTCGCACCTTGTTGGCGGCGATCTGCTCGCCGTTACCGCTGCCACCGAGCACGATACCGAGGCTGCCCTCGTCGGCGACGGTGCGCCGAGCAGCCTCGATGCAGAAGGCCGGGTAGTCGTCGAGGGCGTCGTACTCGAACGCACCGCAGTCGATCGGCTCATGGCCGTTCTTCTTCAGGTGCTCGATGATCTCATTCTTCCGTTCGAAGCCCGCGTGGTCGGCTCCCAGGTAAACGCGCATGGGCCGAGTCTAACGAGACTCGTCCGCTCGCCCGCACGCGCCGTTCGCCGTGCGAGGGGCGGGTCGGAGCACACCCCGCCGGGGGCGGGTCAGAGGGCACCACGCCGGGGGCGGGTCAGAGGGCACCGTAGCGCGGCGGGTGGGTGCCGCTGGCAGTCCGGAGGCCGCGAGCCGTGATGCATCACGGTAGTCCGCGCCCGACCCGAAGCCGAGAATCGAATTCGGAGTGAGCACAAGTCTGTACGGCGGAGCGTTGCGACCTTCGGTCCCGAGCGTGGCGAACCCCGCCCCGGCAGGTCAGCGGCGCATCGCCCAGACCTTCGGGCCGCCGTCCGGCAGCTCCACGACACCGGTAACGACGAATCCGAGACGTTCGTAGAGCGCGACGTTCGCCTCCGAGGAGGTCTCCAGACAGGCCGCGACCCCCTGCCGCTCGGCCGCGCGAAGTCCTGGTTCGAGGACGGCCCGTCCCAAGCCGCGCCCCTGCGAGGCGGGATCGACGCCCACCGTGGCCAGGAACCACCCTGGCTCGCTCGGTTGCAGTTCCGCGGTGGCCTGCTCGGCCAGTTCGGCGGCGCGGGCACGATCACCCCGCAGCTCCGTCACCCGATCGGAGACGGACGTGAACGCCTCCTCGAGTCCGGTGGAGCCGGGCGTCGTCCAGACGGCCACGGCGTCGACGTCGTCGGAGACCCATACCTCGCCGCAGCGCATGCCGATCTCGGCGAGGAAGAGCCCTTGGAGGTCGCGGACCCGGGTCTCGTGGTCCCGGCCGTCGACGGTGTAGCGGGTGAACGGATAGTCGCGGAACGCTCGTCCGAGCGTTGCCGTCGCCTTCTCGACATCGTGTACCGTCGCCGGCCGGACCACATGATCGTTCGACACGCCGTTGCACTCTACCGAGCGCCACGGCGGTGCCCGGTCAGGAGAAGTCGGGCTCCTCGTCGCGGCTGCGCTTGAGCTCGAAGAAGTGCGGGTAGGACGCGAGGGCAACCACACCGTCCCATACCTTGCCGGCCTCTTCCCCGCGCGGGATCTTCGACAGGACGGGCCCGAAGAAGGCGATGCCGTTGACATGGATCGTCGGGGTACCGACGTCCTGGCCCACCTTGTCCATGCCGGCGTGATGGCTCGTGCGCAGAGCCTCGTCGTAGGCGTCGCTGTCGGCGGCCTCGGCCAGCGAGGCGTCGAGGTCGAGTTCGGCGAGCGACGCGGCGATCACGTCCGCGAAGTCCTTGTTGCCCTCGTTGTGGATGCGGGTGCCCATCGCCGTGTACAGCGGGGAGAGGATGTCGTCGCCGTACTTCTGCGCCGCAGCGATCGCGACGCGCACCGGGCCCCAGGCTTTCGTCATCAGCTCGGCGTACTCCTCCGGCAGGTCGCGCCCCTCGTTCAGCACGGCCAGGCTCATGACGTGGAAACGCGCCTCGATGTCGCGCACCTTCGTGACCTCGAGGATCCAGCGCGAGGTGATCCAGCACCACGGGCACAACGGATCGAACCAGAAGTCGGCGATGTCCTTGCCGGTCGAGGACGCGGCGGTCAGGTCGCTCAAGAGATCTCCTCACAAGAGTTCGTACGGGCCGGACAACTACAAGCATGTTCAACACGGCCCCGTCGACGATTCTTCCTGAACCGGGCCGTAGTGCGGGCGGTAGCCGTAACGTCGGAGCCGGGAAGCAGGTCCGGCACGCATCACAGCGGAGGCACCACGATGTCGGGTGAGGAAACGTTTCTGATCGTCGGCGCGGGTCTGGCCGGCGCCAAGCTGGCAGAGGAACTGCGCGCCCGCGACTTTCCCGGGCGCATCCTGCTCATCGGCGCGGAGGAGCACCTGCCCTATGAGCGACCGCCGTTGTCGAAGGACTACTTCGCCGGACGCAAGCAACTCGCCGACTTCACGGTGCACGACGGCGACTGGTACCGCGACCACCGCGTCGAACTGCTGCTCGGCACGAGGGTCACCGCGATCGATCCGGCCGCCCACACGGTGACGCTGCCCGACGGGTCGACGCTCCACTACGACAAGCTCGCGCTCGCCACGGGCTCGACGCCCCGCACGGTCCCGATTCCCGGAGCCGACGCCGAACGCGTGTACGTCATGCGCACCATCGAGGACTCCGATGCGCTGCTCACCGCGATCCAGGGCGAGACCGACCACGCGGGATGGCTGGCCGTCATCGGCGCGGGATGGATCGGCATGGAGATCGCCGCGAACGCCCGCGACCGGGGCGCGGGCGTGGTGGTCGCGGAGACCGCGAAGCAACCCCTGTCCGGTGCCCTCGGCGAGGAGATGGGTGCGGTGTTCGCCGACCTGCACCGCGCGCACGGTGTCGATCTGCGGACGAACACCTCGGTGCGCGAGATCGTCGCCTACGACGGTCGCGCGAGCGGCATCCGGTTCGGCGACGACAGTGTGGTGCCCGCCGACGCCGTGCTCGTCGCGGTCGGGGCGCGCCCGAACATCGAGCTGGCCCGCGACGCCGGACTCGCGGTGGACGACGGCGTGCTCGTCGACGCATCGCTGCGGACGAGCGACCCGGACATCGTCGCCGTCGGCGACATCGCGTCGGCGGAGCATCCGCTGCTCGGCACCCGTGTGCGCGTCGAACACTGGGCGAACGCCCTGAACCAGCCGGCCGTCGCGGCCGCGACGATGCTCGGACGTGAGGCGACCTACGACCGGCTCCCCTATTTCTTCACCGACCAGTACGACCTTGGCATGGAGTATGTCGGGCTCGCGCCCCGCGACGCGCGGGTGGTCACCCGCGGCGACGTGCCGGGACGGCAGTTCCTCGCGTTCTGGCTCGACGACGAGCAGCGGGTCCGGGCGGGGATGAACGTCAACATCTGGGATGCCGGGGACGACCTCCGCGCACTCATCGCCTCCGGGCGGCCCGTCGACGTCGGCCGGCTGACGGACACCACGGTGCCGTTGTCCGACGTCGCTCCGTGAGGGTTCGCCGATCATGATGGGATGGACGCCGACCGACATTCCGTCGTGAGAAGGAGTTCTCCCGTGGCACCACCGAATCTGACCCGCGAGCAGGCCGCCGAACGGGCCGCGATCCTGTCCGTCGACAACTACAGCATCGAACTGGATCTCACCGACGGTGCCGGCGCGCCGGGCACCACGACGTTCCGATCGGTGACCACCGTGCGATTCGACGCGACCGAGGGAGCCTCGACGTTCATCGACCTCATCGCGAAGACCGTGCATTCGGCGACCCTCAACGGCGACCCCGTCGACGTGTCCGGATACTCCGAGGAGACCGGCATCGCCCTTACCGGGCTCGCCGCTCACAACGAACTCGTCGTCGACGCCGACTGCCTGTACACGAACACCGGCGAGGGCCTGCACCGGTTCGTCGACCCCACCGACGACGCGGTGTACCTGTACTCGCAGTTCGAAACGGCCGACGCCAAGCGGATGTTCGCGTGCTTCGACCAGCCCGATCTCAAGGCCACCTTCGACCTGCAGGTCACCGCGCCGCAGGACTGGGCCGTGATCTCCAACGCCGACACCGTACAGACGGCGGCCGCGCAGCCGGGTCTGCACATCTTCCGCACCACCCCGCGGATGAGCACCTATCTCGTCGCGCTCATCGCCGGTCCGTATGCCGTGTGGTCCGACGAGTACACCGACGAGCACGGCACCATCCCGCTGCGCATCTTCTGCCGAGCGTCGCTCGCGGAGTACATGGACGCCGACCGGCTGTTCACCGAGACCAAACAGGGCTTCGGCTTCTACCACGCCAACTTCGGGATCCCCTACGCCTTCGGCAAGTACGACCAGCTGTTCGTGCCCGAGTTCAACGCCGGGGCGATGGAGAACGCCGGAGCGGTGACCTTCCTGGAGGACTACGTCTTCCGGTCCAAGGTCACCCGCTACTCCTACGAGCGCCGCGCCGAGACCGTCCTGCACGAGATGGCGCACATGTGGTTCGGCGACCTCGTCACCATGCGCTGGTGGGACGACCTGTGGCTCAACGAGTCGTTCGCGACGTTCGCGTCGGTGCTGTGCCAGGCCTCGGCCACCGAGTACACCAACGCGTGGACGACCTTCGCGAACGTCGAGAAGTCGTGGGCCTACCGGCAGGACCAGCTGCCGTCGACGCACCCGATCGCCGCCGACATCCCCGACCTCGCCGCGGTCGAGGTCAACTTCGACGGCATCACCTACGCCAAGGGCGCGTCGGTGCTCAAGCAGCTCGTCGCCTATGTGGGGCAGGAGCCCTTCCTCGCCGGTCTGCGCGAGTACTTCCGCGACCACGCCTACGGCAACGCCACCTTCGACGACCTGCTCGCCGCGCTGGAGAAGGCCTCCGGCCGCGACCTGTCGGACTGGGGTGCCCAGTGGCTCAAGACCACCGGCCTGAACATCCTGCGACCGGACTTCGAGGTCGACGACCAGGGACACTTCACGCGTTTCGCGGTGGTGCAGGAAGGTGCCCAGCCCGGCGCCGGTGAGTTCCGCGTGCACCGCCTCGCGATCGGTGTGTACGACGACGACGGCTCCGGCAAGCTCGTCCGCACGCACCGCGTGGAGATCGACGTCGACGCCGCCGAGCGCACCGAGGTCCCCGATCTGGTGGGCGTGCCGCGCGGCGCGTTCGTCCTCGTCAACGACGACGACCTGACGTACTGCTCGGTGCGGCTCGACGAGGAGTCGCTCGCGACCGTCATAGACCGGGTCGGCGACATCGCCGAGTCGCTGCCGCGCACCCTGGTGTGGTCGGCGGCGTGGGAGATGACCCGTCAGGCCGAGATGAAGGCGCGCGATTTCGTCGCCCTCGTGCAGCGCGGTATCGCCGCCGAGACCGAGGTCGGTGTCGTCCAGCGTCTGCTCATGCAGGCGCACACCGCGCTGGAGAGCTACGCCGACCCGTCCTGGGCCGCGGAGCAGGGCCGGGCGGACTTCGCCAACCGTCTGCTCGAGCTCGCCCGCGAGTCCGTCGCCGGCTCCGACCATCAGCTCGCGTTCGTCAACGCGCTGACCACCGCGTACCTGTCGCCCTGGCACACCGAGGTGCTCGAGGAGCTGCTGGGCGCCGATCCGGCGACGGTCGGCCTGCCCGGGCTGACGGTCGACACCGATCTGCGCTGGCGGATCGTCCAGGCGCTCGCCGCGGCGGGTGAGGTCGACGCCGAGGGCGTGGAGTCGCCGTTCATCGACGCGGAGGCCGAACGCGACCCGACGGCCGCGGGTGCCCGCCAGGCGGCGGCCGCCCGCGCGGCCCGTCCGCAGGAGGCCGTCAAGGAGCAGGTGTGGCAGACCGTCGTGCACGACGACAGCGTCCCGAACATCACGGCGCGCGCCGTGATCGGCGGTTTCGCCCCGGCCGGTCAGGGCGAATTGCTCGAGCCGTACGTCGCGCGGTACTTCGCGGAGGTGCCGGGAGTGTGGGAGCGTCGTTCGAGCGAGGTCGCGCAGACCGTCGTGATCGGGCTCTACCCGTCGTGGTCGATCAGTGAGCAGTCGGTGGCTGCGGCAGACGAGTTCCTCGCCGGCGACCATCCGCCGGCGCTGCGCCGGCTCGTCGTCGAGGGTCGTGCCGGGGTCGTGCGCTCGTTGAAGGCACGCGCGTTCGACGCGTCCTGACGCGCCGACCTCACCGAACGACCGTGGGCGGTGCCCACATGAGACGCCCACATGAGACGACTGTGGCCCGCCGCCTCTCCTTCGCGGAGTGGCAGCGGGCCACAGATGGTCGTGGGCTCCGGACTAGGGAGCGACCATGGCGTTCGCGATGACGCGGACCGCACTGGTGATGCCGTCGAGCAGATTCCCCTGGCCGAAGGACGACACGGCCGCGGTCACGCCGAGCTGCAGCACCCGGTCGGTGGCGCGGTCGGCGGCGGTGCGACCCGAGCGGATCTCGATGCTCCGCTGGTTCGGGAAGACGGCGACGAGGACCGAGTTGTCGGCGTCCGGCGTCGTCGGCAGCAGGGCGTCGGTCGCCGCGGCCGGATTCTCGTCGTCACCGATGTAGACGGTGAACCGCACATTGGTGATCCGCGTCGCGTGCGTGAGCGTGTCGTCGAGGGTGATGAGGTCGCGGTCCTTGAAGGGCGCACCCGTGAAGGCCTGACCGAGACCGCGCACGGCGGAGATGCGTCCGCTCGCGGTGAGTGCCGCACCGTGCGGCAGGTTCTCCGGCGCGACGACCGGACGCTGGATCACGTCACCACTTGCCACTTGCGGTACCTCCGATCAGCTCCGCCGAGGTCAGAGCGGCATGACCGTGACCATGATGCGGGTATTTCCAGGGATGGGTCGATTCGTCGGTCGCGGTCCACAGGAGCGGTCCGTGCTCCCATTTCCGGTCGAGCGTGTACGGGTCGTCCGACGGCGTGGAGCCCGGGTACTTGCTCAGGACGAAGGACAGCCCACCGAAGACCAAGACGATCAGCAGCGGGATGCCGACGAAGATCAGGGTTGTCTCGAGAATGCTCACAGCCAAACGTTAGCCCAGCCGGGCCCGAAAGGCCTCATACGCCCCGGAGAACGGCCCGATCAGGCCGCGCCCTCCCCCAGATAGGGCAGCCAGGTGGGGTGCAACTCGGGCAGGGTGGCGAGCAGGCGCCAGTGCCGGCCCTTGGGCGGATTCGGCACCACACGCAGGGTCCATCCGAGTTCGGTGAGCAGCTTGTCGGCCTTGCGGTGGTTGCACGGCGCGCAGCATGCGACGCAGTTCTCCCAGGTGTGCTCGCCGCCTCGGCTGCGCGGCACGACGTGGTCGATCGTCTCGGCCTTGCCACCGCAGTAGGCGCACCGGTTCAGGTCGCGGTGCATGAGCGCGGCCCGGGTGAGCGGCACCCGCGCGTGATACGGAACGCGTACATAGTTGCGCAGACGGATCACCGATGGCAGCTGCACGGACCATTCTGCCGACCGCACCAGCGGGGCGAGCGGATCGTCGTGCACGGTATCGGCCTTGCCCCCGGCCATCAGGACCACGGCCCTGCGAGCGGGCAGGGCCGTGAGTGGCTCGTAGGTGGCGTTGAGCAGCAACACTCGACGTTTCAACCAGTCGGGTACCGTCGCGGTGCTGTCGTGCACCACGCGCAGTGTGGTAGCCCCCGGCACCCCTGCAGGGGCGTCCGCGGGCGGGAGTTGTCGATGCGAGCTGCTGCTGTGCTTCATACGACCTCCGAAAAGACTGGGAACAGTGGACCACGGATGCTCCCGAATCGCACCCCGAATCAGCGGACCGGTCCAGGTCGGGCCGGTGAACATCCGGTGACGGTCCCGCCCGGCACGGCTCGTCGGGCGGTGTGCGGTCGGGAGCGGGCACAATGGACGGTCGAGAGGGACGGTGAACGAATACAGATGAGTGACGAGCAGACCTTCTACGAGGCGGTCGGTGGCGCCGAGACGTTCCGCCGGCTCACTGCACGGTTCTACGAGGAGATCGCACGGGACGAGATCGTCCGGCCCCTGTATCCCGAGGAGGATCTCGGTCCGGCCGAACGACGCATGCGGATGTTCCTCGAGCAGTACTGGGGCGGCCCGCGCACCTACTCCGAGGAGCGGGGCCACCCGCGGCTGCGCATGCGTCATCATCCCTTCCGGATCGGGCCGCTCGAGCGCGACGCCTGGTTGCGCTGCATGCACACCGCGATCGCGTCGATCGACGAGAAGACGCTCGACGACGAGCACCGCCGGCAGCTCGTCGACTACATGAACATGGCGGCCGACTCGATGATGAATTCCCCCATCTGACCGAGGTCGGCGCAGCTCAGCGGCCCAGAATCCGGCGCAGGCGGTCCTCCACCTTCTGGGTGAACCGCGCCGCCGGCGACAGGTGACGACGCAGGACGGCGTGCTTGCGCACGTATTCGGGGACCTCCCACAGAGCGGTGGTCCCGGCTCGGAAGAGCGCCGCGTCCCCGGCACGCAAGGTGCGCGGCTCGGAGTCTGCGGACGAGACGATGACCGAGCCCTCCACGATGTGAACAATCTCGTCGACGCCGAAATGCCAGTCGAAGCGACCGGCCGTGCAGTCCCACACGTGTGTGGTGGTGGTGCGGTCGGCGCTGGTCGCCCACTGACCGCTGCGCGCCACGGGGGCGCCCTCGCGGATCCACGCAGGGTCGATCGGGTCGTCGCGCAGCTCCACGTCGTCCAACCGGACCGCGACGATCGATGTCGTATTCATGCCGTTCGTCCTATCATGCGGGCAGGCCCGGACGGAACGGCCGCGGCCACGTTCGCCCTGCCTTTCGCCCTGTCGTCTGACACGATGAGTCCCGTGGCCCACCCCGCAGCACCGACCTCCGGCCGAGGCGACCCGACGGCGCCGTGGTGGCGCAACGCGGTCTTCTACCAGGTCTATCCCCGCTCGTTCGTCGATGCGAACGGTGACGGCATCGGCGACCTCGCGGGGGTGCGCAGCCGCCTCGGCTATCTCGAACTGCTCGGTGTCGACGCGATCTGGCTCAACCCGGTGATGCGTTCACCGATGGCCGATCACGGCTACGACGTCTCCGATCCTCGCGACATCGACCCGCTGTTCGGGGACATCGCCGATCTCGAAGCGCTGGTCGCCGACGCCCACGCGCGCCGCATCCGGGTGGTGATGGACCTCGTGCCGAACCACGTCAGCGTCGAGCACCGCTGGTTCCGGGCCGCGCTCGAAGCCGGGCCGGGCAGCCGTGAACGCCGGCGCTTCCACTTCCGCGACGGGCGCGAACCGGACGGCAGCGCACCACCGAACAACTGGCCGAGCGTCTTCGGCGGGCCGGCCTGGACCCGCATCACCGAACCCGACGGCACGCCCGGTCAGTGGTATCTGCACGTCTTCGCTCCCGGGCAGCCCGATCTGAACTGGGACGACGAGGAGGTCGTCGAGGACCTCGACAAGACCCTGCGGTTCTGGCTGGACCGGGGCGTGGACGGTTTCCGGATCGACGTGGCCCACGGGATGGCCAAGCCCGCAGATCTTCCCGACCACGAGGGGTGGGAGACCAACGAACTGCTCGGGCACTCCCCCGCCGACCCTCGGTTCAACAATCCCGAGGTGCACGACATCCACCGCCGCATCCGGCGGGTCTTCGACGAGTATCCCGACTCGGTGGCGATCGGTGAGATCTGGGTCGACGACCACGAACGGTTCGCCGAGTACCTGCGCCCGGACGAACTGCATCTCGCTTTCGACTTCCACCTGACGCTGTCGGACTGGGACGCCGACGCCGTCCGCGACGCGATCGAGAAGGGCCTGGCGGCGGTGACGTCGGTGCATGCCTCACCGACGTGGACGCTGTCGAACCACGACGTCGACCGCGAGGTCACTCGGTACGGAGGCGGTGAGGTCGGGCTCGCGCGGGCACGCGCGATGATCCTCGTCGCCCTCGCGCTCCCGGGAGCAGTGTTCGTCTACAACGGTGCCGAACTGGGGTTGCCGAACGTCGACCTGCCCGACGAGGTGCTGCAGGATCCGGTCTGGGAGCGATCCGGCCACACCGAGCGCGGACGCGACGGATGCCGCGTGCCGCTGCCGTGGGAGGGCGAAACACCGCCCTTCGGGTTCACCTCCGCCGGGTCCGCGTGGCTGCCCCAGCCGCCGGAGTGGTCGGCGCTCACCGTTGAGAAGCAACTCGAGGATGCGGGCTCGACGCTCTCGCTGTACCGCCAGGCGATCGAGATCCGTACGGAGCGAAGGCGATCCATCAGCACGGAGCGAAGGCGATCCGAGGGCGGTGGGATCGGCTGGTACGGAAGCCCGGCGGGGTGCCTGGCCTTCCGCCGTTCCGACGGCCTGACCTGTGTTCTCAACGCCGGCGACGTCGCGGTCGATCTGCCTCCCGGCGAGGTGCTGCTCGCGAGTGCGCCGCTCACCGGACACGCACTGCCACCGGACACCGCCGCCTGGTTGGCGTGAGGCTCCCTCAGAGGACGCTCAGACCGAGCCCCCCGCCGCGGCGCAGATAGACCGACCCGAAGCGGGCGTCGAGGCGCATCCAGGTGGCGGACGCCCGGACCCGGACCACCTCGGCGGGATCGATACCCGTCGAGTCGACGCTGTCACGACCGGAACCCGGCACGAAGCCCATCGCACCGAGCGCGAACACCATGCGCATCGGCACACCCACGGTCGTCCCGGCACCGCTCACCTCGAGAACCTCTTGGGCGAGCAACGACGCCGGCGGTCCCTGCGCGCCGTGCTCGCGGGTGAGCGCGACGCCGCGTTGCGCGAGTGCGACGAGGATCCGTGCCGGCACGTCGTCGACGTGGACGTAGCCGTCGTCGGGTGGAAGTGCGCCGCGCCAGGCGGAATCCATCGCCCAGCCCGGGTCGACCTCGGTGCGCGGTTCGGACCCGGCGAGAAGCGCGGCCCGCAGCGACTCGGCGGCCACGCAGGTGTCGGCCGGAGCCACGGTTCCGCGGACGACGCGTCCGGCGAGCACCTCGAAACCGGTGCGTGTCCACACACCGAGCAATCCGTCGCCGCGGCGGCGCAACCGCACCACGGCAGCCTCGTCGAGACGCGCGGCCCGGGCCAGGAATGCGGCGAGGTCGACGCTGTCGTCGGGGTCGGCGAGCGTCAGAAGGCGCTCTGCGCGTCGGATCCGGTCGTCGGTCACGTCGGCCTCGTCCCTCGTCAATTGCGGTGCCACCGTCAGTTTCGTTGCCACTGACGCAGGAACTCGCGTTCGTCGTCGCTGAGCCGGCGCAGGCGCTGGGTCTCGATGTCGAACGCCGCGATCTGGGTGGACGCGACCACCGCCGGCGCCGAGTCGACCGGGGCACCGCCCGGCCGCACCTCGTACCCGATCGTGAAGTCGACCGCGCGTACCTTCTCCGTCCACATCAGCACGTCGAGCGGACCGTCGTCGTGGCGCAACTGCCCTCGGTAGCGGACGTGGAGGTCGGCGATGACGGCGCCTTCACGCAGATCGCGGGTGGGGCGGCCGTCGGCGAACAGCCACGGGATCCGCGCTTCTTCGAGGAGGGTGACCATCCGCGCGTGGTTGATGTGCTGGAAGACGTCCATGTCGGACCACCGCACCATCACCTCGGTGTGGAAACCGAACTGTTCGCCCGCACCGCTCACTCGTTACCTCCGATCGGATGCGCGCGTGCGCACCATGCCCCTGATCTGTCGTGCCGCCACCGAGAGGGTGGCGAGGTCCAGACTTCCAGACGCGAATATCTCGTCGAGCGCCGCCCTCGCACGGACGAGTTTGGAGCCGTTGGACGACTCCCAGTCCTCGATCATCTCCTCGGTCGACTCCCCGGGTTCGGCGCCGGCGAGCACGTCGAGGACGAGCGACCGCAACGAGCCGTACAGGTCTTCGCGCAGCGCGAGGCGTGCCAGCGAATGCCAGCGGTCGCCCCGCTCGAGACCGGAGACCGCCGTGAGCAGGCGGTCGACGCCGAGACGCGCGTCGAGGGCGTAGTAGAGATCGGCGACCTCCGCCTCGTCGCGCTGCTCTATGTCGGCGATGTCGATGACGTCGAGCAGCGGGAACTGGTCGAGGAGCCGGAAGACGACGCCCGTGAGCTCCTCCGGTGCTCCTCGTTCGAGGAGCGGGCGGGTACGACGAAGGAAGTCCTCGGCGTGGTGCCCGCGCATCCAGTCCGCGACCCGCGGTGCGAGACGCGCGAAGGCATCGCGGTAACGGCTGATCTCGGCACCGACCGCGAGGGGCTGCGGTCGCGTGGCGAGGAGCCGGCGCGACGCTCGGTCGAGCACGCGGCGGGATTCGAGCAGCAGGTCGTCCTCGATGTCGACAGGCAGCCCGGCGGCCCGGATCTCGTCCCACAGGGCCGGTAGCCCGAAGATGGTGGTGACGGCGGTGTAGGCGCGGATGGCGTCGGTCGCCGTCGCCCCGGCCTCCTCGGCGAGCCGGTAGACGTAGGTGGGGCCGCCGTTGTCGACCGTGGTGTTGGCCAGCATGGTCGCAACGATCTGCCGACGCAGCGGATGCGCCCGGATTCCGGCCCGGAACCGCTCGCGCAGAGCGGGCGGGAAGTAGGCGGGCAGGATCGACGCGAAGGTCTCGTTGTCGGGCAGGTTCGTGGCCAGCAGGTCGTCGACGAGGGCGAGCTTGACGTGGGCGAGGAGCTGCGCCAGCTCCGGCGACGTCAATCCCTCCCCCGCCGCTTCACGACGATCGAACTCGGCCTCGTCGGGCAGGGCCTCGAGGCCGCGGTCGAGTCCACGATCGAGTTCCAGGGCTGCGAGCATCCGACGGTGCACCCCCAGCAGGGACGGCGCGACGACCCGCTCGAGTCCGAGCACGGCGTTCTGCGAGATGTTGTCGGCGAGAACGAGTTCGGCGACGTCGTCGGTCATCGACGCGAGCAGCGGATTGCGGTCCTCCGCCGCGAGTTCGCCGGCGGTCACCATAGCGTCGAGGAGAATCTTGATATTGACCTCGTGGTCGGAGCTGTCGACGCCGGCCGAGTTGTCGATCGCGTCGGTGTTGATCTTTCCGCCGGCGCGCGCGAACTCGATGCGGCCGCGTTGCGTGACACCGAGATTGCCGCCCTCGCCCACGACCCGGGCACGCAGTTCCCGCCCGTCGACGCGCACGCCGTCGTTGCTCTTGTCCCCCACGTCCGCATGGGTTTCCGTCGACGCCTTCACGTAGGTGCCGACACCGCCGTTCCACAACAGGTCGACGGGTGCGCGCAGGATCGCGCGGATCAGTTCGGGCGGTGGGAGTGCGGTGACGTCGTCGGGCAGGTCGAGCACCGCACGCACCTCGGGACCGACGGGCACCGACTTGGCCGTCCGGTCCCACACCCCGCCCCCGGCCGAGACGAGTTCGGTCGAGTAGTCCTTCCACGACGACCGCGGCAGTTCGAACAACCGGCGCCGCTCCTCGAACGACCGCTCCGGATCGGGATCGGGATCGAGGAAGATGTGCCGATGGTCGAAGGCCGCGACGAGCCGGATGTGCCGGCTGAGCAGCATGCCGTTGCCGAAGACGTCACCGCTCATGTCACCGATGCCGACGACGGTGAAATCGTCCGTCTGCGGGTCGGATCCGAGTTCGCGGAAGTGACGCCGGACGCTCTCCCATGCACCGCGCGCGGTGATGCCCATCTCCTTGTGGTCGTAACCGGCGGAGCCACCTGACGCGAACGCGTCGCCGAGCCAGTAGCCGTATTCCGCCGCAACGGAATTCGCGAGGTCGGAGAATGACGCGGTGCCCTTGTCCGCGGCCACCACGAGATACGGGTCGTCGTTGTCGTGACGCACGACCCGCTGCGGCGGGACCGTGTCGTTGCGGGCGGCGTCGAGGTTGTCGGTGATGTCGAGCAGACCGGCGATGAAGCACCGGTAGCACCGCTCGCCACGCTCGCGGACGGCGCGCCGGTCCGCCTCGGCGTCACCGGTCGGACGCGGGGCGTGCTTGACGACGAAGCCACCCTTCGCACCCACGGGCACGATCACCGCGTTCTTCACGGCCTGCGCCTTGGCCAGGCCGAGCACCTCCGTGCGGAAGTCCTCCCGGCGGTCGGACCAGCGCAGACCACCGCGGGCGACGGGACCGAACCGCATGTGGACGCCCTCGACGCCCGGGGCGTAGACGAACACCTCGAAAGCCGGTCGCGGCTGGGGTAGTTCGGCGATCCGTCGCGGATCGAACTTGAGCGACAACGCCCGGCCGTCCGGGCGCTCGTGCCCGATACCGCCGGCCACGTAGAAGTTGGTGCGCAGGGTCGCACGGATCAACGAGAACAGTCCCCGGAGGATGCGGTCGGTGGCCAGGGCGGTCACCTCTGCGATCGTCGTCGTGAGTTCCTCGGCGATCTGCTGTTCGCGTTCGGCGGAGGCGTTCTCCGGATCGAATCGGGACTCGAACAGCCCGACGAGCAGCGCCGCGGTGTGGGGGGCGCCGAGCAGCACACCTTCGATGTTGTACTGGCTGTACGGAAATTCGGTCTGGCGCAAGTACTTCGCGTAGGCGCGGAGAAGCACGATCTGCTTCCAGGTGAGCCCGGCACGCAGCACGAGCTGGTTGAACCGGTCGGTCTCGACCGCCCCCCGCCAGGCCACGGTGAAGGTGTCGGTGAGACGATCCGCCAGGGTCGGATCGGCCTCCACGATGCCGTGCTCGATGTCCTCGGGCAGGCAGAGTCCGAAATCGTATATCCCGCACTCGATTCCGTCCGATCGCGGCAGCCGGTAGGGCCGCTCGTCGACGACCTCGACGCCGAGGCTCTGCAACACCGGGAGGATCCGGCCGAGGGTGACCGTCTCGTCGGCGATGTACAGGGTGAAACGCAACGACAACGGATCGTCGGAACCCGGACGGTACAGGTGCGTGTCGAGATCGCCGGAGTCGAGCGCTTCCAGACGCCGCAGGTCGTCCAGGGCACGTTCGGAGCCGAAGTCCTCCTTGTACGCCTCGGGCACGACCTCGGCGTACCGCTGCACCAGCAACGGATCGAGATCGCCGGTCGCGGCCGCCGCCTCACCGAGCCGATCGGCCCAGTTGCGGGTCACTTCCGCGAGCATCGCCTGGATCCGCAGGCGGTTCTCCTCGGAGGTGTCCACCTCGCGACGTGCGCGCCCGGAGAAACGGATCGTCACGTGCAGCAACGCGAGGTCACGTTCGGATACCCGCGCGGTGTAGTCGAGTACGCCGCCACCGAACTCGCGCAACAGGATGTCCTGGATCGCCACGCGCACCTTCGTCGTGTAGCGGTCGCGCGGCAGGTAGACGAGGCACGAGATGTACCGCCCGTAGGTGTCGACGCGGACGAACAACCGCACCTGCCTGCGGATGTCGACCACCGCCGTGACGGTCTCGTAGAGGGTGTCGGTGTCCATGGAGAACAGTTCCGCGCGGGGCACCGTCTGCATGATCTCGAGCATCGCCTGGCCGCTGTAGGACGACAGCTCGACCCGCGCCCGCGCGACGATCTCCCGCACCCGGCGCGAGACCACGGGGATGTCGAGGATGTTCTCGTGCAGAGCGGTCACGGTGAGGACACCGAGGAAACGATCCTCCCCGACGAGCGCGCCGTCGGCGTCGAGCCGGGCGACGCCGACGAAGTACGGATAGACGGAACGGTGCACGGTGGCGGGAAGCGCGCCCTGAGTGAGCACGAGCAGCGGGCGGCGGCACGTGCCGACCTCACCGGGCAGGTCGAGCGGGTCCGCGACCGAGGCATCGGTGCGCAGCACTCCCCTGCCGCTGCCGGGCACGGGCGTCGCGCGCACGTTGTCGTCGCCGCCGTCGGGAACGAAGTCGTAGCGCCGGTAGCCGAGAAGGGTGAAGTTCCCGCCGCTCAACCAGCGCAGCAGTTCGGCGGTCTCGGTGAGCTCGTCGGCCGTGTAGTGCGCCGGCGGATCGGCGGCCAGGCCGTCGAGCGCGTCCGCGAGGTCGCGCTGCAGGGCGTGCATCTTCCCGGAGTCCGACGCCACCTGCCGCACATCGGACAGTACGCGCCGCAGGCCGTGATCGATCTCCTCGAGCGATTCGTCGTCGACGGGCCCGCGCAACTCGATGTGCATCCACGATTCGGCGACTCCACCCGAGGCCCGTCCGCCTTCGTCGGCCAGGCGCTCGAGGTCGCCCTCGGCGGTGCGGCGCGCAGACAGGACGGGGTGGATGACCGTCGCCACCGAGACACCCAGCCGGGACAGCAGTGCCAGCACCGATTCGACGAGCAGCGGCATGTCGTCGGTGACGATCTGTACGGCGACACCCATGCCCTCGGTGCGGCGCACACCGACGACAGCGGTGCCCGGTGCGCGGCGACGACCGAGACGGACGTGCTCGAGCGCGGCCGCGCCGTGGTCCGTGGTGAACTCTCCGGAGCTCTGATAGATCCACTCGAGGACCGCCTCGGGAGAGGCATCACTGTCCGTTGCATTTGTCTGCACCACAGCCGGATCGGCCATCGACACCCTTCCTGCTCTGTCGGGCGGATACTCCGCGCGCCGCGGACGGACTCGTGATCGAGCCTATCCGCGGCGCGCAATCGGGGGGTCGGAACCGGCGGGTCGGGTAACAGCCGGGCCGGTCGACAGGATGTACCCGCTCAGCCGGTGGGCGTGACGGCGCGGTGCCGGTCGAGCACCGCCCGTACCTCGTCTGTCAACGGCTGCGACGTGTCGGTCTCGGGATCGAAGCCGACGAGCACGGTGTCGGCGACCGCGCACACCACGCCGTCCCGGTCGAGGATCGTCTGACGCACCGTGAACGAGCTCGTGCCGAGACGCAGCACCGTCGTCTCGACCTCGATCGGCGCCGAGGAATCCTTGATCGGACGCAGGAACTCGACGTCCATCTTCCGGAGCACGACGGCATCGCGGGCCGGCAGCTCGCTCCGGAAGAACTTGATGCGCCCTTCCTGCAGGTATTCCACGACCTTGGCGTTGTTGACGTGCCCGAGCCGGTCGGAGTCGCCCCAGCGCACCTCGACCGGGCACCGGTAGGGCCGGTGGCCGTTGCGCTCAGTCACGCGTGAGCTTCCGGTGCGTGACGCGGTGCGGACGTGCCGCATCGGCTCCGAGACGCTCGATCTTGTTCGCCTCGTAGGCCTCGAAGTTGCCCTCGAACCAGAACCACTTGCCCTCTTCGACGTTGCCCTCCCACGCCAGGATGTGGGTACAGGTGCGGTCGAGGAACCAGCGGTCGTGGGAGATCACGACGGCGCAACCCGGGAACTGCTGCAGCGCGTTCTCGAGCGACGACAGGGTCTCGACGTCGAGGTCGTTGGTCGGCTCGTCGAGGAGGATCAGGTTGCCGCCCTCCTTGAGCGTGAGCGCCAGGTTCAGGCGGTTGCGCTCACCACCGGAGAGCACACCGGCCGGCTTCTGCTGGTCGGGACCCTTGAACCCGAACGCGCTCACATACGCGCGCGACGGCATCTCGTTCTGCCCGACCTCGATGAAGTCGAGACCGTCGGAGACCACCTCGAAAACCGTCTTCTTCGGGTCGATGTTCGCGCGGTTCTGGTCGACGTAACTCAGCTTGACCGTGTCGCCCACCTTGACGGTGCCGCTGTCGGGCTCCTCGAGACCGACGATGGTCTTGAACAGCGTGGTCTTGCCGACGCCGTTGGGGCCGATGACACCGACGATGCCGTTGCGCGGCAGCGTGAACGACAGGTCCTTGATCAGGACACGGCCGTCGAAGCCCTTGTCGAGGTGCTCGACCTCGACAACGACGTTGCCCAGACGCGGCGGCGTCGGGATCTGGATCTCCTCGAAGTCGAGCTTGCGGTACTTCTCGGCCTCGGCTGCCATCTCCTCGTAGCGGGCCAGACGCGCCTTGTTCTTCGTCTGCCGTGCCTTGGCACCGGAGCGGACCCACTCGAGTTCCTCGCGGAGCCGCTTCTGCAGCTTCTGGTCCTTCTTGCCCTGGACCTCGAGACGCTCGGCCTTCTTCTCCAGGTAGGTGGAGTAGTTGCCCTCGTAGGGATGCAGCTTGCCGCGGTCGACCTCGCAGATCCACTGCGCGACGTGATCGAGGAAGTACCGGTCGTGGGTGACGGCCAGCACGGCGCCCGGATAGGAGGCGAGGAACTGCTCGAGCCACAGCACCGACTCGGCGTCGAGGTGGTTGGTGGGCTCGTCGAGGAGCAGCAGGTCGGGCTTGCTCAGCAGCAACTTGCACAGCGCGACACGGCGGCGCTCACCACCGGAGAGGTGGGTGACGGGCTCGTCCGGCGGAGGGCAGCGCAGTGCGTCCATGGCCTGCTCGAGCTGCGAGTCGAGATCCCACGCGTTGGCGTGGTCGAGCTCCTCCTGGAGCTTGCCCATCTCCTCCATCAGCTCGTCGGAGTAGTCGGTGGCCATGAGCTCGGCGATCTCGTTGAACCGGTCGAGCTTGACCTTGATCTCGCCGAGGCCCTCCTCGACGTTCTCCCGGACCGTCTTCTCCTCGTTGAGGGGCGGCTCCTGCTGGAGGATGCCGACGGTGGCCTCCGGATCGAGGAAGGCCTCGCCGTTGCTGGGCTGGTCGAGCCCGGCCATGATCTTGAGAATCGACGACTTGCCCGCGCCGTTGGGTCCGACGACGCCGATCTTCGCGCCGTGGTAGAAGCTCATGGTGACGTCATCGAGGATGACCTTGTCACCGTGCGCCTTGCGCACCTTCTTCATCGTGTAAATGAACTCCGCCATGACCACCAGCGTATCGGTCGACGGTCGATAACCCACATCGTGCGACCACGGGATGCCCGGGCCGCGCCCGCGTCAGCGCCGCAGCAGCTCCGCGACGAAGCCTGTCGTGTCGGGCAGCGACGCGAACATCGTCTCCGAGTGCCCTGTCGGATACGTCCGGAACTGCGCGTTCGCGCCCCCGGCCCACAGGTCCCCGATCAGTTCGAACGCGAGCGGCGCGGGCACCGTCGTATCGCGCAGACCCTGCGCGAGGAACAGTGGCCGGTCGTAACCACGGGTCGGCACCGCGACATAGTCGGTGAAGGCGGCGCGGAACCGGTCGTCGCTCAGCGGACGGGCGAGGACCTCGCCGACGCCGACCTCGCCGTAGCGGTCCATCAGGTCGTCGTAGCAGAGGCGTTCGGCGGTGTCGACGATCTCCCGTCCGAGGGGCGTGAGGTATCCGTCGAGGTTCAGGGCCGGATCGGCGTCGCGCAGGCCTGCGAAAATGTAGGCAGCGAAGGCGGTGAGTCCGTCGAGGCCGAGACCGGGGAAGCCCGGGAATCCGAGCGGGAACAGGTACTCGAGGTTGGACGGGGCGCCGGTCGTGAGCGTCCCGCGGAAGTCCAGTTCGGGTGCGCGGGTGGTCGCGGCGTGCGCGGTGTGCAGACCGGTGTGCCCGCCCTGCGACTGACCGATCACGACCCAGCGGTCGGACAGCGACGGTTCGACGGCGCGTCCCGCCCGCACGATGTCGATGACGCTGTTCGCGGCGCTCTGCCCGTCCAGATAGCGGTGCAGCCCGCCCGACCCGAGGCCCGGATAGTCGGCTGCCACGACGGCATAGCCCTGCCCGAGCCAGTGGTCGAGATAGGCAGTGTCGCGCGGTGTGCGCGGCAACCGCGAGGGCGCGCACGAATCGTCGAGACCGACGGTCCCGTGGGCCCATGCGACGACGGGCCACCCGCCCTCGGGCGGCGTGCCGGGAGGGATGAACAGTGCCCCGGTCGCCGTGGTCGGGGTGCCGTCGCGCCACTGCGTGGTGTAGGCGAGGACGCGAGCCGAGGACGCCCCGGGCAGGGACGATTCCGGGTCGAGCGTGGCGACCTCGACAACCTTTCCCGGCGCCGGGTTCGCGCCCACCGCGGGAGGTGACACGACGGTCGTCAGCAGTGCCAGAGCACCGGCGAGCAGCAGGGCGGGGACGTGCGTGGTACGGGTCACGCCGAGGACGATACGGACCGTCCGGCCGCGGCGTCCGTATTCGTCCGATTCGCCGCGGCGCGACAGGATGTGCGTGTCGGATCGGCGCGGCTAGCGGCCTTCGCGGTCGCGGCGCGCCAGCTCGGCGAACATCGCGTTGTGTGCCGCGAGGTCGGCGTCGTCGTCGCGCTCCGCAGCCCGGTCGACGCGACGGGCCGTGCGCCGGTCGGTGCGCGACCACTGGACGAGCAGCGCGAGCATCACGAGTACGAGCGGAATCTCGCCGGCCGACCACGCGATGCTGCCGCCGACCTTCTGATCGGAGAACAGGTCGTAGTTCCACGGCAGGGCCAGGCCACGGTAGTAGCTCTCGGCCATCACCGTGCCCATGCTCATGAGCGTCACACCGAAGAAGGCGTGGAACGGGAGCGAGCCGAAGACCATCGCCAGCTTCGTCACGGGCTGCAGGTCGCGTGGCGACGGGTCGACGCCGATCACCACCCAGTAGAACAGGTAGCCGCTCAGCAGGAAGTGCAGGTTCATCAGGACGTGGGCGGTGTGACTGTCGATGAACGCGGTGAAGATCCCTCCGAGATACAACGCGTAGAAACCGCCGACGAACATCACCGATGCCACGATCGGGTGCGTGAAGAAGCGCGACAGCGGGCTGTGGAGGAACTCGAGGATCCATTCGCGCGGGCCGGGAGGGGCGTTGCGTCCGGCCGGCTTGAACGCACGCAGGGCGAGGGTCATCGCCCCGCCGAGCGCCAGAAGTACGGGAGCGAGCATCGACAGGGCCATGTGCGCGCCCATGTGCACGCTGAACATCGCCGGCGAGTACATCCCGACGCCCGAACTGGTGGCGACGAACAGCACGAAGCAACCCGAGAACCAGGCGATCGACCGGCCGACCGGCCACGAGTCGCCGCGCTTGCGCAGCGTCCACAGACCGATGGCGTAGGCGGCGGCGAACACGAGAGCAGCCGTGCCGAAGATCAGGTCGAAGCGCCACTGGCCGAAGAACAGGCTCACGAACGACGGCGGTACGTCGAGCTGGTAGCCGAGCTCGACCTCCTGGATCGTCGGTACCGAGGCCGGCGGCGGCGGGGGCGTGCGGCCGAGTCCCACGGCCAGGCCGATGGTCGCGGCGAGGACGAACGCCTCGGCGAGGGTGAACCGGACGAGAGCGGACCGGCTGGTGGGGTCGGCCTCGAGGGCCGGAAGCGCCCGGCGTCGCTGAGCCCAGCCGAAGATGCCGAGCAGGACCAGCGCGACGGTCTTCGCGAGCAGCAACCCGCCGTAGGTGGTGGTCGTCAGGTCGTCGAACGACATGCGGACCGCGGCGTTGATCACGCCGCTGACAGCCATCACGACGAACGCGAGTCCGGCGACGAAGGAGAACCGCCGGGCGGCGACATCGGTGTGCTCCCCTCCCCGCATCGAATGGGCGAGCAGCGCGAACAACCCGCCGGCCCAGACGGACGCCGCGCCGAGGTGCAGCACGAGGCTGTTGGTCGCCATATCGTGCGAACCACCCGACGAGGAGTGCCCGGTCAGGGCGATCGGCATGAGGGCGACGAACGACAGCAGCAACAGATACGGCGTCCACGACCAGCGCACTGCGAGTCGGGTCAGCAGCGCGGTGATCAGCGCGAGCACGGTCGTCCAGGCCCAGGCCAGCGCGACCTCCACCTGACCGAGCGCCGAGAACAGGTTCTCCGGACGGATGGCCTCACTCAGCGGACTGCCGGAAGTGTCGGACAAGGTCAGCGGCACCATCAGCGCCGCTGTCACGGCCCACACCGTCGCCGCGACGCCCGCCGTCCGCACGGCGCGATAACCGCCGACGTCGAGTACCCCGCTCCGCTGCGGGGGCACGAGGAAGGCGGCGAAGAACAGCGAGCCGATCGTGATGACCGTCGCGATCTCGGAGATCGCGCGGACCGCCGGGAGACCGTAGGTGGTGAGCGGACCGGGATCGGGGATGCCGAGCAACACCAGAGCCTGCGCAGCGGACAGTCCGACCGCGAACGCCGCGACGAGGGCGGCGAGGAGGCCGAAGAGAATCAGCAGTGCCGGCGGGTTTCCCCTCATGGGGGCGGGCGCCGGAGGCTGCGCGGGAGACGCGAGCTCGGATGTTGCCATGCCTACCAGGGTAGGACGTTCACGCCATGACCTACGACACGCCGTCGGAGTCCCCCGTCCCCCGTATCCGTGGACGTAACAACGTCGACGGCGTGCTGCAGGGCCACGAGTGTGTCGGCCGCCACCATCGCGTCGCAGTGTGGAAGCGCGGCGGACATCGACCCGGTCGAGGGCGTGAAACCGGACTGCCCGGCCCGGGGGTTGAGCCACACCAGCCGGTGCGCGCGACGCCGGATCCTGGCCAGGACGTGGGCGAGTTCGGTGGGATCGTCGCTGTCCCAACCGTCGGACGCGACGACGACGATCGCTCCGCGCATCAGGTGTCCGTGATGGGAGGCGACCACCTCGGCGAGCGAACCGGCGATGCGGGTGCCTCCGAACCGCGTCCGTACCCGCTCGTTGGCGACGCCGATCGCCTGATCGACCGACCGGTGCCGGAGGACCGGCGTCAGACGCGCAGCTGTGGTGGAGAACACGAAGACCTCAGCCGTTCCGGTGTGGGCGAGCGCACGCACGAGATGCAGATACACCCCGATGTAGGGACGCATGGAACGGCTGACATCGCAGAACACGACGACCTGCCGCCGGCGTCGACCCGGTCGCGTGCGGATCAGCCGGAGCGGCTCGAACCCCGTGCCGCGGGAGGCTGCGATGCTCGCGCGGATGTCGACGCGTCCGGTGTGGCGTTGCACCCGGCGGCGGGTGCGGCGGATCGCCCAGCGCGCTCCGGCCGCCTCGATCCATGTCTCGAGGAGTGCGAGTTGCGCCGGGTCGAGGTCGTCGAACCGCTGATCGGCGATCTCGGCCAGTGCGCTCGCCACCTCGCGCCCCGGGCGGCCGGGTGCCCGCTCCCCCTCTGCGGTTTCGACGATCGTCCTGGTGACCCATGGAACGTCGTGCCCGGAAGTGAGAACCCCGATGGGCCGGCTGGGTCCGTCCGGTGTCGACGCCCCCGGCGCGCCTTCGTCCTCGGGTCCCGTGCGACGGGCGTGCGGGTCGAGCGGAACTGGTGCCTCGCCGAACACCCGGTCGAAGACCGTATCGAAGGTGGACAGGCTCTCGTACCGGTCGACGAGGGTGAGCCGCGCGGTCCAGTACAACCGAGTCCGCGTGGTTGGCGGACACGCACGCAAGCCGCGCGTGAAGGTNGCGGACCTGAGCCGGTCGACCAACGCGACTGTGAAGGCGGCGTGATCGACCCCGGGGAGCAGCCCGGCGCTCATTACACTTCGGTGGAGACGAAGCGGGTCAGCGCCTCCCCCAGCGCGTCGCCGTCGTCGGGAGTCTTCGCCAGTGCCGCGAGCGACATCGCCGCTTCGGGCCGGACGAGGTCGGTGACACCGAGCGCGGCGAGGGCCGATACCCAGTCGATGGTCTCCGCGATTCCGGGTGCCTTGTCGAGATCGAGTCCGCGGGCCACCGCGACGAAATCTGTGGCACGTTCGACGAGCGCGAGGTTCGCCGATGGCACCGTGCGACGCAGGATCGCCACCGCCCGGGCGCGGTCGGGGTAGTCGATCCAGTGGTACAGGCAACGTCGCCGCAGTGCGTCGTGTAGGTCGCGGCTCCGATTCGAGGTCAGCACGACAACGGGCGGGCGGGTCGCGGTGAGGGTGCCGAGTTCGGGAATGGTGACGGCGAACTCCCCCAGGAACTCGAGCAGCAACGCCTCGAATTCGTCGTCGGCACGGTCGATCTCGTCGACGAGCAGAACGGCGGGTGTGTCGCCGCGGTGGCGGACGCAGCGCAGGATGGGGCGTTCGAGGAGGTATTCCTCGGAGTACAGGTCGGCTTCGGCGGGAACGTCGCCGCGCGCCTCGGCGAGCCGGATCGCGAGCAACTGGCGTTGGTAGTTCCAGTCGTAGAGGGCCTCGGCGACCGACAGTCCCTCGTAGCACTGCAACCGGATCAGCGGGCTGCCGAGAATCTGCGCGAGCACCTTGGCGGCAGTGGTCTTGCCGACCCCAGGTTCGCCCTCGAGCAACAGCGGTCGCCCCAATGCGACGGCGAGGTGGATCGCGGCGGCGGTGCCCTGATCGAGTAGGTGATCGTGGCTGTCGAATCTGGCCATCACGTCGTCGACGCCGGTGAAGATGCCCGGAGAGGACGGGTCGGTCACGCGACGTCGTCCTTCTCGAAGCGGCTGCGGCAACCCGGGCAGCAGAACCACATCGTCCGGCCCGCAACGACGAGGTGCGGGGTGGACTCGGTGATCGTGACGGTCATCCCGCACACCGGGTCGACGGCCGTCTGCGGCTTCGACTCCGTCTCCCTCGGCACCTCGACGCGTCGACAACTCTCCTCGGAGGGGCGGATGAGGCTGCCGCTGCGCGCGACTCGCACGATGTCGGCCACGATCGACAGACCGATCTCCGCGGGGGTGCGGGCACCGATATCGAGCCCGACCGGGGTGTGCACGTGGGCACGCTCGTCGTCGGTCGGATCCACCTCGTCGAGCACCGCGGCGCCACGGGTGTGACTGGCGACCAGACCGATATAGCGGCTTCCGGCGTCGAGCGCCGCGCGGATCACACTCCCCTCGTCGCCTCCGTGACTCGCGACGATCACCACCGACGCCTCGGCAGGCACTCGCGTCCCGCGAATCCGTTCCACCGAGTAGTCGACGCGCCGCGCGAAGTCGCTCACGGCGTCGGCCACGGGCGAGTCCCCGAAGACGGCCACCACGAGCGCAGGCATCCGCGGCTCGAGAAAGATCTCGGTGGCCCCACCGGACATGCACGGGTTGACCGCGATCGTCGCCCCCGGGGTGTCGGGGAACTCGGCGGCTCCGGCCGGCAGCACCCGTAGGAGCATGCTCTCCCCTCGCTCGAGCACCGTGCGGGACATTTCGCGCACCGAGTTCTCGGTGCACTGTCCGCCGACGAACCCCTCGATCGTGCCGTCGGCGTGGACGAGCGCCCGGTCGCCCGAGTGCGCGGACGTCGGCGGCTGTGCCCGTACGACGGTCGCTTCCACGAACGGGCGGCGTTCGCTGCGCAACTGTGCTGCCCGCACCGCAAGGTCCATGTCCTCGTACTCCGCTCGTTCCACTCGAATCCTTCTGTCGCGTCGCTCAGATCGGCGGGGTCGCGCGACCCTGCATGGCTTCCCACACCCGCGACGGTGTCAACGGCATGTCGGCGTGCCGGACGCCGAGGGGTTTCAACGCATCGACCACGGCGTTGACGATCGCGGGTGGGGAACCGACCGTGGCGGATTCGCCGATGCCCTTCGCGCCGATCGGGTGATGCGGTGACGGAGTGACGGTGAACGCCGTCTCGAGCGTGGGTACCTCGAGGGCGGTGGGGATCAGGTAGTCCATGAACGACCCGCCCAGGCAGGTGCCGTTCTCGTCGAACGAGATCATCTCCATCAGGGCCATGCCGATCCCGTCGACGATGCCACCGTGCACCTGCCCTTCGATGATCATCGGGTTGATGCGGGTGCCGCAGTCGTCCACGGCCAGGAACCTGCGGATCTTCACCTCCGCGGTGCCGGGATCGACGTCGACGACACAAAAGTAGGCGCCATAGGGATAGGTGAGGTTCTCGGGGTTGTAGCAGATCTGCGCCTCGAGACCGCCTTCGAGACCTTCGGGCAGATCGCCGGCGCCGTGGGCCCGCATCGCGATGTCCTGGATCGTGACCGCCGCCGACGGGTCGCCCTTGACTCGGAAGGTGCCCTTCTCCCATTCGAGATCGGCGACGGAGACCTCGAGCATGCCCGATGCGATGATCTTCGCCTTGTCGCGCACCTTGCGGGCTACCAGCGCGGCGGCCGCGCCGGACACCGGTGTCGAGCGGCTTCCGTAGGTGCCGAGCCCGAAGGGGGTGTTGTCGGTGTCTCCGTGGACGACGTCGATGTCGTCGGGCGGGATGCCGATCTCCTCCGCGACGATCTGCGCGAAAGTCGTCTCGTGTCCTTGCCCCTGGGACTGCACCGACAATCTCACCACGGCCTTGCCGGTGGGATGGACACGCAGTTCGCAGCCGTCGGCCATGCCGAGACCGAGGATGTCCATGTCCTTGCGCGGACCGGCGCCGACGGCCTCGGTGAAGAACGACATGCCGATACCCATCAGCTCACCCCGTGCGCGGCGTTCGGCCTGCTCGCGGCGCAGCTCGTCGTAGCCGACGATGTCCATGGCCTTGCGCATGGTGGTCTCGTAGTCGCCCGAGTCGTACTTCCAGCCGGTCTTGCTCGTGTAGGGGAACTGATCAGGGCGCAGGAGGTTTTTCAGGCGCAGTTCCGCAGGGTCCATGTCGAGGTCGTAGGCGAGGCAGTCGACGAGCCGTTCGACGAAGTACACGGCCTCGGTGATGCGGAACGAGCAGGCGTAGGCGACGCCGCCGGGTGCCTTGTTGGTGTAGACCGCGGTCATGTGGGAGTAGGCGGCCTCGATGTCGTAACTGCCGGTGAACACACCGAAGAAGCCGGCCGGATATTTCACCGGGGCCGCGGTGGCGTTGAAGGCGCCGTGGTCGGCGAGGACACGGGACCTGATCGCGAGGATGCGACCTTCCTTCGTCGCCGCGATCTCCCCGACCATGATGTAGTCGCGTGCGAAGCCGGTGCTCATGAGGTTCTCGCTGCGGTCCTCCATCCACTTCACCGGATGACCGGTGACCAGCGACGCGACGATCGCTCCGACGTAGCCGGGGTAGATGGGGACCTTATTGCCGAATCCCCCGCCGATGTCGGGTGAGATGACGCGGATCTTGTGCTCGGGCAGACCCGCCACCAGCGCGTACAGCGTGCGATGGGCGTGCGGGGCCTGTGTGGTGGACCAGAGCGTCAGCTTCCCGGAGATCCGGTCGTAATCGGCGACCGCACCGCAGGTCTCCATCGGCGCGGGATGCACGCGTGGATAGACGATCTCCTGCCGGGTGACGACGTCGGCCTTCGCGAAGACCGCGTCGGTGGCCGCGGCATCGCCGGTTTCCCAGTCGAAGCAGTGGTTGTCGGTCTTGCCGTCGAGATCGGTCCGGATCACCGGTGCCTCGGGCGACAGGGCCGTGCGCACGTCGACGACCGGGTCGAGCATCTCGTAGTCGACGTCGATCAGTTCGAGGGCGTCGCGCGCCGAGTAGTGGTCGTCGGCGACGACGAAGGCGACCTCCTGACCGTGGAAGCGCACCTTGTCGGTGGCCAGCACGGCCTGTACGTCGTTCGACAGCGTCGGCATCCAGGCGAGCCCCTTCTCTGCCAGATCGGCGCCCGTGATCACCGCCCGCACCTTCGGGTGCGCGAGGGCGGCGGACGTATCGATGCCGTTGATGCGCGCATGCGCAACCGGCGATCGGAGCACAGCGAGATGCAGCATGCCGGGCAGCCGGACGTCGTCGACGTAGTTGCCGCGGCCCCGCACGAACCGCGGGTCCTCCTTGCGCAGCATCCGGCCGTGTCCGCACGGCTTGCCATCGTTGTCCTGTTCCTCCGGGCGTGTGTCCGGTTCGAC
This sequence comes from Rhodococcus sp. Chr-9, assembly GCF_000801125.1. NCBI lineage: Bacteria > Bacillati > Actinomycetota > Actinomycetes > Mycobacteriales > Nocardiaceae > Rhodococcus > Rhodococcus sp. Chr-9. The sequence continues at coordinate 84,054 of NZ_JTIZ01000122.1, read as the reverse complement.
CGCGGTCATCACAACACCTCCGTGGGTTGCGCCTTCGAGGAGTGTTCGGCGGCCCACCGGACCGACCGGACGATGGTGGTGTAGCCGGTGCAGCGGCAGATCTGCCCGGAGATCGCCTCGCGGATCGTCGCCTCGTCGGGGTCGGGATCGCGGTCGAGCAGGGACCGCGCGGTGATCATCATTCCCGGGGTGCAGAAGCCGCACTGCAGTCCGTGGCAGCGCACGAAGCCTTCCTGCACGGGGTCGAGGACACCGTCGCGTTCGAGTCCCTCGACGGTGAGCACCTCGTGGCCGGCGGCCATGACCGCCAGCGTGGTGCACGACTTCACCGGCTCGCCGTCCACGGCGACGACACACGTACCGCAGTTGCTCGTGTCGCAACCCCAGTGGGTTCCGGTCAGACCGAGGTGGTCGCGCAGGAAGTGCACGAGCAGCGTCCGGGGTTCGACGTCGGCGGTGACACGCTCGCCGTTGACCGTCATCGAGATCTGCATCGGTTCACACCCTTTCGGTGACGCCGAGACGTTCGGCGGATTGGCGCAGGGCCCGCACCGTCAACTCCGATGCGAGGTGACGCTTGTAGGCGGCGGTGCCGCGCTGATCGGTCTCGGGATCGCATGCCGACGCGGCCGCCGCTCCCGCCTCGCGGAAGAGTTCCTCCGAGGCCGGCGAGCCGCGCAACAGCTCGGACACCCTCGACAGCGCCGCCTCGTCGGCGCGCACCGCCGTCAGCCCGACACGCGCGTCGGTGATGCGTCCGTCGTCCGACATCCACAGCGCGGCGCCCGCGGCGGCCACCGCCCAGTCGCCGGTGCGACGCTCGACCTTCTCGTACGCACTGGCCCCGGTGCCCTTCCTCGGCAGCCGCACCTCGACGAGCAGTTCGTTCGGGGCGACCGCCGTCTCGTAGGGGCCGAGATGGAAGTCGTGGAAATCGAGCTCGCGCACCCCGCCCGGTCCGCGTACGACACAGGTCGCGCCGAGCACTGCACACACGGTGGACAGATCCTCGGCAGGATCTGCCTGACACAACGACCCACCGAGCGTTCCACGATTGCGGACGACAGGATCGGCGATCACGCGCTCGGCATCGCGGAAGATCGGGAAGATCTCGGCGAGTTCGTCGGATTCGAGAAGCCGGCGGTGCCGGACCAGGGCACCGAGGCGCACGGACCCGGGTTCGAACACGATGTGATCGAGTTCGTCCGCGAGATCGTTGATGTCGATCAAGTACTCCGGATTCGCGAGCCGAAGTTTCATCATCGGCAGCAGACTGTGCCCGCCGGCGACGACCCGGGCCCCCTCTCCGTGCCGGTCGAGCAACTCGACGGCGTGATCCACTCCGGTGGCACGCTCGTACTCGAATGGGCCAGGAACCTGCATGAAGAACTCCCGCCATCAGGTGGCGCGGACCGGTTTCCCCCACCAGCCGCCCACGATTCCCCCTTGGTGCGCTCATAGTAGACCCGACTCGAGATCGATGCGACGAAACGGGCGAATCGGAATCGAATCGTTCCCTTGCGGTCGACGGTGTGTGCCGTAACGCCGCCGTCGTCCGGAGTCCTCGGCGGTGCGAGCGGATAGCGTGGAAGGAGCCGACCGGCGGACCCGACGGGAGCACCACACAGATCCATGGACGTGATCAACGAATTCATCATCGGCCAGGCCGCAGCCCTGTGGGTCTACCCGTTGCTCTTCGCCGTGTGCATCCTCGACGGCTTCTTCCCACCGGTGCCCAGCGAGACCGTCCTGGTGACCCTGTCGTCCCTCTCCGGCTCGACCGGGCGTCCTTACCTGTGGATCGTCATCGTGCTCGCGGCGCTCGGCGCGATCATCGGTGACAACATCGCGTACGCGATCGGACGGAAGGTCGGTACCGAACGGTTCCGGTGGATGCGCCGCCCGAGGGCACGAGCCGCTTTCGCGTGGGCGCGGCGCGGACTCGACAAGCGCGGCGCCGCAGTGATCCTCACGGCGCGATACATCCCGATCGGCCGGATCGCTGTGAACATGACGGCCGGAGCGACCCGCTACCCGCGGCAGAAGTTCGTGCCGCTCACGATCCTCGGTGGCACGACCTGGGCGCTGTACTCGGCGTTCGTGGGGCGCCTCGTCGGCGGTTGGTTCGAATCGCAGCCGCTGTTCGGCGCCGCGGTCGCCATCTGCGTCGCGGTGGTCCTGGGTGTCGGAATCGACCATCTCATCCAACGGTTCAAGACCGGTCGAGTGGACGTTCCGCGGGGCGAATCGAGCCCCGATGACGAACGGGGCAGCACGCTCGAGCGCTGACCCCGGCGGGTACGAGGGTGTGTGCGGCGACCTCGGGGAGCACCCGCTAAGATTCTGGCCGCGCCTCCGTAGCTCAGCTGGATAGAGCAAGAGCCTTCTAATCTCTAGGTCGCAGGTTCGAGTCCTGCCGGGGGCACCTCGACCGCCGGCGGACCACCCGTCGCGGGGCCGCACATCATACCGGTGAACTGGGCATTTCGCCCGGTAGACAGGCCGTTCGGATCGTGTGTTTCTCATCCCACCTTGCCGCAGGGTTAACACATGCTAAGGGCCACGTCCTATAGTTCTCGTCGTAAATCCCGTGTTACAGAATCCTCACAGAGTCAGGTAGGTGGGCGTGTCGACATCGGACCGCATCGAAGAGATCTACGAGCAGGTCAAGGCCCGCAACGCAGGTGAACCCGAATTCCACCAGGCTGCGGCCGAAGTGTTCGAGTCTCTGCATGTCGTGCTCGAGCGGCACCCCGGATACTTCGAATCCGGTCTGATCGAGCGCCTGTGCGAGCCGGAGCGGCAGATCATCTTCCGCGTGCCGTGGATCGATGATCAAGGTAACGTCCACGTCAACCGTGGCTTCCGCGTGCAGTACAACAGCGTTCTCGGCCCCTATAAGGGCGGGCTGCGCTTCCACCCGAGCGTCAACCTCGGCATCGTCAAGTTCCTCGGCTTCGAGCAGATCTTCAAGAACGCCCTCACCGGCCTGCCCATCGGCGGCGGCAAGGGCGGCTCGGACTTCGACCCCAAGGGTCGCTCCGAGCAGGAGATCATGCGCTTCTGCCAGTCGTTCATGACCGAGCTGCACCGCCACATCGGTGAGTACACCGACGTCCCGGCCGGTGACATCGGCGTCGGCGGCCGCGAGATCGGGTACCTGTTCGGCCAGTACAAGCGCCTCACCAACTCCTACGAGTCCGGCGTCCTTACCGGCAAGGGCCTGACCTGGGGTGGTTCGCAGGTGCGCAAGGAGGCCACCGGTTACGGCGCGGCCTACTTCGTCAACGAGATGGCCAAGACCGCCGGCACCTCGCTCGACGGCCGCACCGCCGTCGTCTCGGGTTCGGGCAACGTCGCGATCTACGCCATCGAGAAGATCCACCAGCTCGGCGGCACCGCGATCGCGTGCTCCGACTCCTCCGGCTACATCGTCGACCGCAAGGGCCTCGACGTCGCTCTCCTCAAGGAGATCAAGGAGGTCCGCCGCGGACGCATCTCCGAGTACGTCGACGAGCGCGGCGACGCCGAGTTCTTCCCCGGCGGCAACATCTGGAACGTGCCGTGCGACGTCGCACTGCCGTGCGCCACGCAGAACGAACTCGACGAGGACTCGGCGAAGACCCTTGTCAACAACGGCGTGAAGATCGTCGCCGAGGGCGCCAACATGCCCACCACCCCGGGCGGGATCAGTGTCTTCCGTGACGCCGGAGTCGCCTTCGCGCCCGGCAAGGCCGCCAACGCCGGTGGTGTGGCGACCTCGGCGCTGGAGATGCAGCAGAACGCCTCGCGCGACTCGTGGCACTTCGACTACACCGACGAGCGTCTCGCCGGGATCATGGCCGACATCCACGGCCGCTGCGTCGAGACCGCCGCCGAGTACGGCAAGCCGGGCGACTACATCCACGGCGCCAACATCGCCGGCTTCGTGAAGGTCGCCGACGCCATGTTCGCACTGGGCGTCATCTGACGCTGTGTTCGCACCGGGCGTCATCTGACGACCGATTCTTCATGCGAAGTGCGGGTACCGACGAGTTCGGTACCTGCACTTCGCGTTTCGGGTGAAGGGTCGTCCCGCCGGAGAGTGCGGGGACGGCGACTCTAGCGGACGATCTCGCGGCGGTCGTCGGGGAGCCGGCGTGTGCGACCCGCCTTGTCGAGCCGGTCGAGCAACGGCAGGACCACCCGCCGTGTCGTTCCCAGGCGTTCGCGCGCGGCACTGGTCGTGAAGGGCTGGTCCAATTCGCCCAGCAGCTCCACGGCCGTGTCGGCGGCGTCGGGGAGCAGGACGATGCCCGGGCCCGCCCGCCACAACCGTCCGCTGCGTTCGGCCGCGCCGAGGGCCCGGTCGTCGAGGCCGAGCTCGCGTAGGCGATCGGCGGTCGGGGCCGCGAACGGGGCGGCCGACAGGCCGCGGCGCACCTGCTCGACGGCTTTGCGGATCTTCGGCGGTAGACCGTCGGCGCCGGGAGCGATCACCCGCCCCCCGACCACTTCGAGCGGAGGTCGCACCAGCGCCCGGACGAGGTCCGGTGTGGGAAGACGCAGCTGCGACGCCAGCACCGTCAACGGCGCCGCCGGATCCAGTGGATGGGTGCGGGCATGGGCCTGCACGAGTGTGGGCAGCCGGTCGGTGACGGTCTTCGCGAGACCGGGTGCGACGAGCCACGGCCCGACCGTCAGGTGCTCTCCCCGTGCGAGTGGGATGCCCAACTGTCGCAACCGTTGCCGGTGCAGGAGTCCGCGGCGGGCGAGTTCGTCGGCCAGGTGCGGCGTCCCGTCGGCCCCTGCCAGTTGCAGCGCGCGGCGTGCCGCCGCGCCGCGACGCCGGAATCGGGGTGGATCGGGGTCGAGAACGTCGGCTCGCCAGATCATCCGGCGGCCCGGGTCGCGCAGCAACGCGCGGTCGCCGATCCGCAGGGGCAGCGGGCGGTCGAGGGTGAGCCGGACGAGATCGTCTGCCAGCGGACGGCACCGGACACCGACGTCCGCGGCTCCGATGTGCAGCACCGGAGCGACGGGCGGCCGGTCGTCGCCGCTGATCCGAACGTCGACGACGGTGGTGTGGTGCCACGCGCCGGGCGTGACGAGCACACTGCCCCGTCCCAGATCGTCGACCCGGCCGGTGAGATTGAGGGCGACCCTGGCCACGCCGCTCACCGCGCTCCGTTCGCGACCGAGTGCCTGCACGCTGCGGACCCGCAGCGGCGTGTCCCCCAGCACGAGGGTGTCCCCCACGCGCACCGTGCCCGCGGGAAGGGTTCCGGTGACGACGGTTCCGGATCCACGCACGGTGAACCGGCGGTCCACCCAGAGCCGGACGTCGGCCTGCGGATCGGGGTCCGGAAGCGAGGCGACCATCGTCGTCAGTGCGCTCCGGAGGTCGTCGAGGCCCATCCCGGTGCGCCCGCTCACGGCGACGACAGGCGCCCCCGCCAGACTCGTGCGGGCGACCTCCGCCGCGGCCCGCGCGGCCGCGGGTCCCGGATCGGCGAGATCGGCCCGGGTAACGGCGACGACCGCGTGGCGCACGCGGAGCGCGTCGAGTGCTGCGAGGTGTTCGGCCGCCTGCGGCATCCACGGATCGTCGGCGGCCACCACGAACAGCGCGGCCGGGACCGATCCCACTCCGGAGAGCATCGTCGTCAGGAATCGCTCGTGCCCGGGGACGTCGACGAAGGCGACCTCTCCCACCTCTGGCCAGGACGTCCAGCAGTAGCCGAGCTCGATGGTCAGTCCTCGTCGCCGTTCCTCGGCGAGCCGATCCGGGTTCGCACCGGTGAGCGCCTCGACCAGCGTCGACTTGCCGTGATCGACGTGACCGGCGGTCGCGACGACCTGCATCAGGATCCTTCGCGAGCGGCCACGCGCGTCACGGCGTCGATCAGCTCGCCGTCCTCGGCGGGGTCGACCGCGAGCAGGTCGAGCAGCAACCGGCCGCGTTCGACGCGGCCGACGACGGGGTGCTCACCGAGCCGCAACGGGAGTGCGAGATGTTCGGGCAGGGCGATCGCGACGCTCGGCAGGACGACGTCCGGGGCGCCACCGCCCCCGACGACGCCGTCGGAGTCGACCACCTCGGGTTGGCACTCCGAGGGCAGCGCCACGCAGATCGCCTGTGCGCGGGCGCGGAGATCTTCCGGGCGGGAGGCCAGCGCCGACGCCACGGGTGGCATCGGTCCCGTCAGGGTCGCTTCGAGAGCGGCCAGGGTGAGCTTGTCGACGCGCAGCGCCCGCGCGAACGGGTCGCGCCGCAGGCGTTCCACGAGTTCGGCCCGTCCGAGCAGCAGGCCGGCCTGCGGACCGCCGAGGAGCTTGTCGCCCGAGGCAGTCACCAGGTCGGCGCCGGCACGCAGCGCGGTGGTGGCGTCGGGTTCGTTCGACAGCCGCGGATGCGGCGCGAGCAGACCCGATCCGATGTCGACCACGACGGGCGGTCCGAGTCCGGAGAGTTCCCGGACCGACACCGACGACGTGAAGCCGCTGACGGTGAAGTTCGAGGGGTGCACCTTGAGGACGAAGGCGGTGTCGTCGTCGACGGCCGCGGCGTAGTCGCTCAGGCGCACGCGGTTGGTGGTGCCCACCTCCCGCAGCGCCGCGCCCACGGATTCCAGCAGTTCCGGGATCCGGAAGCCGTCGCCGATCTCGACCAATTCGCCCCGTGCGATCACGATCGAGCGGCCACCGCGCGCGAGCACCCGGGTGACCAGGGCGAGAGCCGCGGCACCGTTGTTGACGACATGGACGCCGCCGGCGTCGGGTACCTGTTCGGCGAGCGCCTCGAGGGCGCCGCGTCCTCGCCGTCCGCGCCGGCCGGTGGCCAGGTCGAGTTCGACGTCGGTGGCACCCGCCGCAGTGGACACGGCTTCGACCGCCGCTCGGGACAGCGGGGCGCGACCGAGATTGGTGTGCACCACCACGCCGGTCGCGTTGACGACGCGGCGCAGGGTGGTCGCCTGCTGCGGCAGCGACTCGACCGCGACGTCGGCGACGGCGTCGGGCCCGATCTCGCCGTCGCGGCACCGTTGCTGGGCCGCGACGACGGTCTGCTTGACCAGTCGGGCGCCCAGCCGGTCGACGGCCTCGCGCAGGCGCGGATCGGCCAGGACCTGGTCGGTGCGGGGAACGTCCCGTCTCGGATCCGGCACGCGCTCCTCATCCCACGGTCGACGAAAACATTTGGCGGAGGCGGACGGGAATCGAACCCGCCCAGCCCAGATACTGGGCCACAACGGTTTTGAAGACCGCGACCGTCACCAGACGAGAACCACCTCCGCGCTCACCCTAACCGAAGTCGGGCCCTCGGTTACGACTCGCCCGTATGTTTGGGTCCATGACCGCACACGTCGACCTTCCCGAGGGCGCCATCCGACTCACCCAGTACGCCGCCGGCGGCGGTTGCGCATGCAAGGTTCCGCCGGGTGAACTCGAACGGGTGCTCGGCGGTCTGCAGGGTGGACGGGCCGCCGGCGAACTGTTGGTGGGTGTGGAGAACGGCGACGACGGAGCCGCGGTCCGAATCGATCCGGCGCCCGACGGCAGCGGCCGGGCCGTCATCGTGACGGCCGACTTCTTCACCCCGGTCGTCGACGACGCCTACGACTGGGGACGGATCGCCGCCACCAACGCCATGTCCGACGTCTACGCCATGGGTGGCACGCCGATCATCGCGGTCAACCTCCTGGGCTGGCCGCGCGAGCTCATCCCGTTCGAACTCGCCGCCGAGGTGATGCGCGGCGGCGCCGACGCGTGCGCCGAGGCAGGTGCTCATCTCGCCGGCGGGCACAGCATCGACGACCGGGAGCCGAAGTACGGGCTGGCCGTGACCGGTCTGGGCGATCCGGATCGCCTGCTGCGCAACGACGCTGCCACGCCCGGCCTGCCGCTCACCCTCACCAAGCCGCTCGGTCTCGGCATCCTGAACAACCGGCACAAGGCCACCGGCGAGCAGTTCGAGGAAGCGGTCGCGGTGATGACGACACTCAACCGCGAGGCGGCGCAACTCGCGCACGAGGCCGGTGTCCGTGCCGCCACCGACGTCACCGGTTTCGGTCTGCTCGGGCACCTGATGAAGATGATGCGGGCCAGCGGCACGACCGCCGTGATCGACTCCGCGGCCGTGCCGTACGTCGCCGGGGCGCGGGAGTCGCTCGCGGAGGGATTCGTCCCCGGCGGGAGCCGGCGCAATCTCGACTGGGTACGCGACGCGGTCGACTCCGAGGTGGACGACGACGAACTGCTCCTGCTCGCCGACGCCCAGACGTCCGGCGGTCTGCTGGTCGTCGGTGAGTTGCCCGGTCATCCGGTCGTCGGCGAGGTGGTTCCCGCGGGCGAACACGCGATCCGGGTGCGCTGACCCCGTTCATCGTCGGACATGCCGACACACCTGCACCGGATTAACCGGCACGAAGCGGGGGTAGACGGTAGCTTCGGAACGAGAGCGCAGGAAAGGAGCACAGATGGCGGAGAAGGACACGTCCCTCCCCTGGCCCGTCCTGCGCCAGTTCCTCGGGAAGGACCTGCTCGGACGCGGCAAGGCCGCACGGTCCCGTCGTACCGAGGAGATCGAACCGCGCACCTCCACCGCCGATCGTGTCGCCCGCAGCGTGTGCCCCTACTGCGCTGTCGGATGCGGACAGAAGATCTTCGTCAAGGACGACAAGGTCGTCCAGATCGAGGGCGATCCCGACAGTCCGGTGAACCGCGGGCGCCTGTGTCCCAAGGGTTCGGCGAGCAAAAACCTCGTCACCAGCGAGCTGCGCGAGACCCGGGTCCGCTACCGCCGGCCCTACGGCACCGAATGGGAAGACCTCGATCTCGACACGGCCATGGAGATGGTCGTCGACCGCGTGCTGAAGACCCGCCGCGAGACCTGGCAGGAATTCGACGACAAGGGCCACCGTGTCCGGCGCACGATGGGTATCGCCAGTCTCGGCGGTGCCACGCTGGACAACGAGGAGAACTACCTCATCAAGAAGCTGTTCACAGCGATGGGGGCGGTCCAGATCGAGAATCAGGCCCGCATATGACACTCCGCCACCGTCCCCGGTCTGGGGACCAGCTTCGGGCGCGGCGGTGCCACCGGCTACACGGCCGACCTGGCGAACGCTGACTGCATCATCATCCAGGGTTCCAACATGGCCGAGGCCCACCCGGTGGGCTTCCAGTGGGTCGTGGAGGCCCAGAAACGCGGTGCCCGCGTCATCCACATCGACCCGCGCTTCACCCGTACCAGCGCGGTGGCGGACAAGCACGTCCCGATCCGGGTCGGCAGCGACATCGCCTTCCTCGGCGGCATCGCCAACTACATCCTGAGCAACGAGCTGGACTTCCGCGAGTACGTCGTCAACTACACGAACGCCGCGGTGCTCGTCAGCGACAAGTTCGAGGACACCGACGATCTCGACGGGCTCTTCTCGGGCTTCGACCCCGAGAAGCGGACCTATGATCCGACGAGCTGGCAGTACGACGTGGAGGACGAATCCGGCGACCTGCACAAGTCGCAGGCCAACGGCTCCGACGAGCACGCCGAGCATCGAGACACGGCCGCGGGCCTGCAGAACGAGTCGCACGGCATGCAGACGGCGAGCCACCCGAGGCGCGACGAGACCCTACAGCACCCGCGGTGCGTCTACCAGGTGCTCAAGCGGCACTTCGCCCGCTACACCCCCGAGGTGGTCGAGCAGGTGTGCGGCGTCTCGCAGGAGGACTTCCTCGACGTCTGCCGCGCGTGGACCGAGAACTCCGGTCGGGAGCGGACGACGGCGCTCGTCTACAGCGTGGGCTGGACCCAGCACAGTGTCGGTGTGCAGTACATCCGCACCGGCGCGATCCTGCAGCTGCTGCTCGGCAACATGGGCCGCCCCGGCGGAGGCATCATGGCGCTGCGCGGTCATGCCAGCATCCAGGGCTCGACCGACATCCCGACGTTGTTCAACTTGTTGCCCGGCTACCTGCCGATGCCCGACGCGAACAAGCACCACTCGTTCACGGACTGGGTCGACAGCGTGCGCAACCCGGGCAGCAAGGGTTTCTGGTCGAAGGCCGACGCCTACGCCGTGAACCTGCTCAAGGCGTACTGGGGCGACGCGGCGAACGCCGACAACGACTACTGCTTCGACTACATGCCGAAGATCACCGGCGACCACGGCACCTACCGTTCGGTGCTCGACATGATCGACGGAAAGGTCAAGGGCTACTTCCTCCTCGGCCAGAATCCGGCCGTCGGCTCCGCCCACGGGCGCGCCCAGCGGCTCGGGATGGCGAACCTCGACTGGCTCGTGGTGCGCGACCTGTTCGAGATCGAGAGTGCCAACTTCTGGAAGGACTCCCCGGAGGTCGAGACCGGCGAGATCGTGACCGAGGAGTGCGCCACCGAGGTGTTCCTCTTCCCGGCGGCGTCCTACGCCGAGAAGGAAGGCACCTTCACGCAGACCCAGCGGATGCTGCAGTGGCGGGAGAAGGCCGTCGAGCCGCCGGAGGACTGCCGCTCGGAACTGTGGTTCTTCTACCACCTCGGCCGCATGATGCGGGAGCGTCTGGCCGAGTCCACCGACGAGCGCGACCGCCCGCTGCTCGACCTGGCGTGGGACTACCCCGTGCACGGCGAGCACGACGAGCCGAGTGCCGAGGCGGTGCTCATGGAGATCAACGGTTACGACGTCGCGACCCACCGGCCGCTGTCGTCGTTCACCGAGATGAAGAACGACGGTTCCACGCTCGGTGGCTGCTGGATCTACACCGGGGTCTATGCCGACGGCGTCAACCAGGCCAACCGTCGCAAGTCCCGGCACGAGCAGTCGTTCGTGGCTCGCGAGTGGGGCTGGGCGTGGCCGATGAACCGCCGCATTCTCTACAACCGGGCCTCCGCCGATCCCGAGGGCCGGCCGTGGAGCGAACGCAAGGCCTACGTGTGGTGGGACGACGACGCGCAGCAGTGGACGGGCGCGGATGTCCCGGACTTCGAGAAGACGAAGCCGCCGAGCTACCGCTCCCCCGAAGGCGCCGACGGTGTCGAGGCGATCGAGGGAATCGATCCGTTCATCATGCAGGGCGACGGCAAGGGGGCCCTCTACGTACCCCAGGGGCTCATCGACGGCCCGATGCCGACGCACTACGAGCCGGTGGAGTCGCCGTTCCGCAATCCGCTCTACGCGCAGCAGGCCAACCCGACGCGCATGGAGTACCGGCGTGACGACAACCCGATGAACCCGTCACCGCCGGAGGAACACAGCGACGTGTTCCCCTTCGTGTTCACGACGAGCCGTCTCACCGAACACCACACCGCCGGCGGGATGAGCCGCTATCTCGAACATCTCGCCGAACTGCAACCGGAGATGTTCGTGGAGGTCTCCCCTGCCCTGGCGGCCGAGCGCGGACTCGAGCACATGGGCTGGTGCCACGTGATCACCGCCCGTTCGGCGGTCGAGGGCCGGGTACTGGTGACCGAGCGGTTGCGCCCGCTGAAGGTGGAGGGCCGTATCGTGCACCAGATCTGGATGCCCTACCACTGGGGTGGCGGCGGCATGGTGACCGGCGACTCGACCAACGATCTGATCGGAATCACGCTGGACCCCAACGTACTCATCCAGGAGAGCAAGGTCGGCACGTGCGACGTCCGGGCCGGACGTCGTCCGTCCGGAGCGGCATTGCGGGAGTACGTCGAGGGATATGCACGGCGGGCCGGGGTAACCGATGACGTGTACCCACCCATCGTGACGGTCCCGGACGGCGATACGGCCTCGGACGATCCACGTGACCCGGAGGAGGACGAGTGACCGGTCCCAACAGCTTCTTCGGACCGATCGATCCGGCACCCGATGCCGGGTACGAGGATCCGCCTGCTCGCAAGGGCTTCTTCACCGACACCAGTGTGTGCATCGGGTGTAAGGCCTGCGAGGTGGCCTGCAAGGAGTGGAACGACGTCCCCGAGAACGCCTTTGCGATGCTCGGCACGTCGTACGACAACAGTCATTCGCTCAACGCCAACCAGTGGCGGCACGTCGCCTTCATCGAGCGCCCTGCGGAATCCAAGCCCGCGGTCTCGCTGGGAATGCCGACCGTCGGGGCGACCCCGACGGAGCTCCCGGAGGAGGAGAAGCCGGACTTCCGCTGGTTGATGTCCTCGGACGTGTGCAAGCACTGCACCCACGCGGCGTGCCTCGACGTGTGCCCGACCGGCTCGCTGTTCCGCAGCGAGTTCGGCACGGTGGTCGTGCAGGACGACATCTGCAACGGTTGCGGATACTGCGTGGCCGCCTGCCCGTACGGTGTCATCGACCGCCGCAAGGGCCCGGAGAGCGACCCGAAGGTCGGTATCGCCCAGAAGTGCACCCTCTGCTACGACCGGCTCACCGACGGCCAGACACCGTCCTGCGCGCAGGCGTGCCCCACGGAGTCGATCCAGTACGGCGACGTAGAAGAGTTGCGCGCCCGCGCCGAGGAAAGACTGGCAACCCTGCACGAGCGCGGTGTGAGCGAGGCGCGGCTCTACGGCAACGATCCCGAGGACGGGGTCGGCGGGACCGGCGCCTTCTTCCTGCTCCTCGACGAACCGGAGGTCTACGGCCTTCCGCCGGATCCGGTGGTGACGACCAAGGACCTGCCGGAGATGTGGACGCGCGCCGCCGTCGCGGCCGTCGCGATGCTGGCGGGCGCCGCCGCGTCGTTCCTGAGGAGGCGCGGATGACCCAGGTGCAGCACGGCGGCAGCCCGGGCAACCCCCGCCGGTCCGGTGGCGGTCGCGGCGGCGACCCGGTGATGGTGCCGGAGGCCGACTTCGAGTCCTATTACGGGCGCCAGATCGTGAAACCGGCTCCGTGGGAACACGACATCGCGATCTACCTGTTCACCGGGGGCGTGGCCGCGGGCAGTTCGCTGCTCGCCGCGGGCGCCGATCTCACGGGGCGGCGCGCCCTGCGCCGGGTGGCCCGATTCGGTTCGCTCACAGCGCTGCTCGTCAGTGTCGGTGCTCTGGTCCACGATCTCGGCAAACCCAGTCGCTTCCTCAACATGCTGCGGGTCGCGAAACCGACCTCACCGATGTCGGTCGGGACGTGGATCCTGTCCTTGCACGGTCCGTTCGCGGGTCTCGCATCGGTCGCCGAGATCGCCGAGATGCTCCCCGCCCGGTGGAAGCGCGGGCCGGTACGCCTGCTGCTCGCCCTCGGCCGGCCCGCCGGGATCGTCGGCGCGCTGACAGCACCACCGGTCGCCGCGTACACCGGAGTCCTGTTGTCCGACACCGCAACTCCGGCCTGGCACTCCGCCTACAAGGAGATCCCCTTCGTGTTCTGCGGGTCGGCCGCTGCCGCGTCGGGCGGTCTCGGACTGCTGGGTACGCCGGTCGCCGAGGCGGGGCCGGCGCGCGCCTTCGCGGTCGGCGGTGCGCTCGTCGAACTCGCGACCGAGCAGCAGATGGAGAAGTCGATGGGCCTGTCGGCCGAGACGCTCCACCACGGCCGTCCCGGGCGACTGATGAAGGCCAGCAAGGCGTTGACGGTGGCCGGTGCGCTCGGCGCACTCGTCGGTCGCCGCAATCGGGTGGTGTCGGCGGTGTCCGGCGCCGCACTCATGGTCGGTTCGCTGTGCACGCGACTCGGCGTCTACGAAGCCGGCATCGCGTCGGCGAAGGATCCCAAGTACACCGTCGTTCCCCAGCGTGAACGAGTCGATCGCGGGGAACCCGTTCGTTACCGCAGCTGAGATCCGGCTCGCGGGCAGGACGAAGGAGAACGCATGGACTCCGGCAAGCCTACGCGCGAACCACACGGCGACGCCGCGACGGCTCAGCCTCCGGGCAGCTTCCGCTGGCTCCTCGTGGCCGGGGGTCTGTTGCTGCAGTTCTCGATCGGCGCGGTCTACGCGTGGTCGGTCTTCGGCGGAGCCCTCGAGAGCGCCGACTCCTGGCAACTGAGCACGGTCCGGGCCTCACTGCCGTTCACCGTGACCATCGGCATGATCTTCATCGGCACCTATCTCGGTGGCCGACTGCAGGATCTGAAAGGTCCCCGAGTCGTCGCGTTGATCGGCGGCATCATCTATGCGCTCGGCATCCTGCTCGCCTCGTTCACCGACGGAGCCGAGGACTACTGGCTGCTCATCCTCGGGTACGGCATCATCAGCGGTTTCGGGCTGGGCTTCGCGTACATCGTCCCGATCGCCATGCTGCAGAAGTGGTTCCCCGACAAGACCGGTCTCATCACCGGACTCGCTGTGGGCGGTTTCGGGTTCGGCGCGGTGCTCACCTCGCCGGTCGCGCAGTGGCTCATCGACCGGAATCCGGACGATCCCACGAGTGCGTTCCTGCCGTTGGGTATCGCCTACCTCGTGATGTCGCTGGCCGGTGCGGCCCTCTTCCGCAATCCGCCCGAGGGGTACACCGTGCCGGGCTTCGAACCCACCGGCAGCGACGGCAGCGGGAGCGACCGCGGCAAGGAGTACACCCAGGGCGAGGCCTTGCGCACGCCCCAGTGGTACCTCCTGACCGCCATCCTCACCCTGTGCGTGACCGCCGGCATCTCCCTGATCTCGCAGGCGAAGCCGAGCGCATCCGACATCGCCGGTTTCAGCGCCTCCGGCGCGGCGGCGCTCGTGGGTGCGCTCGCGATCTTCAACGGCGCAGGCCGGATCGTCTGGGCGGCGATCTCCGACCGTATCGGCCGGATGAAGACCTTCACCGCACTGCTCGTGCTGCAGGGCGTGTGCCTGATCGTGCTGCCGCACGCCAGTGGCGTGGTGCTGTTCTCGATCCTGGCCGCGATCATCTACCTCTGCTACGGCGGCGCATTCGGCACCATGCCCGCCACCGCCGGCGACTTCTTCGGGGTCCGCAACGCCGGCGCCATCTACGGCCTGATGCTCATCGGGTGGAGCATCGGCGGCATCATCGGCCCGATCATCGCGTCTACGCTCCTCGGCGACGACAAGGCCTATACCCTCGCCTACACCACCATCGGCATCATCGCGCTCGTATCGGTCGTGCTCACGATGATCACGAAGGTACCCGCGGCACGCCGGGAGTCGGCCTCGGCCCGGTCCTGATCCGGAGCGCCGCCCTGCTCGCTCACACTCGGGGCGCTTCGTGGGTGTGCAACCACGAGACGACCTGCGTGCGGGAGTGCACGCCGAGTGTGTCGAGGATCCGTTCCAGGACACCGTTCGCCGCGTCGACTGCAGAGCCGAGGCGCCCGAGATGGAAATGGGCGAGCCCCGAGACCCACAGCGCAGAGGCCTTGTTCCACCGCTCGCCGTGCTGGCCCGCCATCTCGACGACACGAGCACACGCCTTCAGGGCGTCGTCGCGTCGTCCGTCGTAGGTCTGCGCCATCGCCAGCTGGAACAGGCAGGTCAGCTGGGCGGCGTGGTGGCCGTGCGTACGATGCACCCGGGCCGCACGGAGGTAGAGGCCGATCGCCTCGGCCGTCGCCCCGCAGAACAGTGCGTGCAGAGCGCTCCAGTGCGCGACGAGGTGGCCGGGTCCGTCACCCCGCACCACCTCGAGCGTCCCCGCGCGGTAGGAACTCGATCCGCCCTTCCGATCCGCTACTCCGCGGGAGGGGCCGAGCGACGATCCGACGTCGCCGGCCCTTCTCCGCGTTCCTCGTCGTCGCGCGCGGCGCGGGCGGCCTCGCGCATCTCGATCGCGTCGGTGATCAACTCACCGATCTCGCGGGTGACGTCGCGGACCGCTCCGGTGATGATCCCCGCGATCGCGCCGACGTGGGTGGCCGCCGACTCGGTGACCTCCTGGATCGTGTCCTTGTTACGCTCGAATCTTCCCACCATGTTCGACCCCCTCGATCGTGTCGTCCGCGAGGGTACCCGCATCGTCGAGCGGGCGATCGGTGGAGCGGTGACGTTCGATGATCACCCGCGACTCGGGTTCGGGCGCGAACCAGCCGGGAGGGAGAGCAAGCGTGAAGATCTTCTTCCACACCGACGTCACCTGGGCGGTGAAGCCACCGGTGTTGTACGGAAGTCCGTGCTTCTCGCACAGTTCCCTGACCTTCGGCGCGAGCTCCGGATAGCGGTGCGCCGGCAGGTCGGGGAACAGGTGGTGCTCGATCTGGTGCGACAGGTTGCCCGACATGATGTGGAACAACGGCGACCCGGTGATGTTCGCGCTGCCCAGCATCTGCCGGACGTACCACTCACCACGGGTCTCCTCGGCGGTCTCCTCCTCCGTGAAGGACTGCACGCCGGACGGGAAGTGGCCGCAGAAGATGATCGAGTACGCCCACACGTTGCGCACCAGATTGGCGGTCGCGTTGCCGAGCAGCGTCGGGAAGAACATCGGTCCGCTCAGCAGCGGGAAGGCGATGTAGTCCTTGATCACCTGACGGCGCGCCTTGCGCCACCAGCCTTTCGCGATCGGGATCACGTCGCGCCACGAGCGTTTCCCGGCGACGATCCGGTCGACCTCCGCGTCGTGCATCATCACGCCCCACTCGAACAGCAGCATGAGGGCGGTCGCGTAGACCGGGTTGCCGAGATAGTAGGGATGCCACTTCTGGGCCGGGTCCATGCGCAGGATCCCGTATCCTATGTCGCGGTCCTGGCCGAGGATGTTGGTGTAGGTGTGGTGCACGTAGTTGTGCGAGTGCCGCCACTGGTCCGACGGGCACACCGTGTCCCATTCGAAGACACGGGAATTCAGCGACGGCTCGCGCATCCAGTCGTATTGACCGTGCATGACGTTGTGCCCGATCTCCATGTTGTCGAGGATCTTCGACACGCTCAGCGCCGCGACACCGGCGACCCATGCGGGCGGGAGGAATCCGACGAAGAGCAGACCGCGACCGGCGATCTCGAATCCGCGCTGCGCCCTGATGATCCGGTAGAGATACTCACGGTCCTCGTCACCGAGGGATGCGAGCGTCTGCTCCCGCAGTGCGTCGAGTTCGCGGCCGATCTCCTCGACACTGTCGTGGTCGAGGACGAGCGGTTCGTTCTCGACCGAAGAGCTGCGGTCGGACAGGAAGGGCAGGAAGGGAACGGTGGGTAGGGACAATCCGAACATGATGTCCTCCAATGATTTCGGTGGTGTCGCCGGACGGCCGGTTCAGAGTTCGACGGCGACGTCGCCGACCGGGGCGCTGACACAGATCTGGATGCGGCGGCCCGGTTCCGAATCGACGTCGCCGGTACGCACGTCGCGCGTGCACCCCGACAGCCGGACGGTGGTGCAGCTGTGGCAGATGCCCATGCGGCATCCGTGTTCGGGCGTGAGACCGGCCGCTTCGGCCTGTTCGAGCAGCGTCGACCCGGTGTTCTGGGCAACCACGCCGGATTCGGCGAAGGAGATCTCGCCGCCGGCATCGTCCGTCGACACGACCGGTGGTGCGAGGACGAATTCCTCGGTGTTCACCATCGTCTCGGCTCCCTGTTCGGCGTAGACCGCGCGGATGCCCGCGACCATCTCCGCCGGACCACACACGAAGGTGGGCGTGTCGGCGTACCAGGGTGCGACGGCCGCGAGGTGGCTGCGGTCGAACCAACCCTGCAGCAGCCCGTCGTCGGAGCGGGTGTGCGCGTGGACGATCTCGATGTTGGGTCGGTCGGCAAGAGCGTCGAGTTCGGCGCGGCGCGGAACATGCCCGGGGGTGCGGGTGTAGTAGAGCAGCACCGCGCACCCGTCGTACCCCTCGGCGACGAGACCGGACAGCATCGACAGCACGGGAGTCAGCCCGGAGCCCGCGGCGACGAACAGCAGACGTCGGGGGCGTGGGCTCGGCAGCACGAACTCGCCTGTGGGAGAACCGAGTTCGATGACGTCTCCGACCTGCGCTCGGTCGTGGAGGTGGCGTGAGACGGTACCCTCGGGATGCCTGCCGATGGTGAACCGCAGGTCGGGCCGGCGCTTCGACTCCGCTTCGACGAGCGTCGGCGAGTAGCAGCGCGTATGCCGCACACCGTCGACACGCACCGACACGGTCACGTACTGCCCGGGTAGGGGTCGGCACGGCTGCGCGGGGCGCACCGTGATCGTGAGCGAGTCGGTGGCACTTCGGTCCACATCTGTAATCCGGGCATAGTTCGCCGACGTGACGAGAAGCGGGTCGGCGAGTTCCAGGTAGCGGTCCGGGTGATGCGGGTAGGACAGCACTCCGAGTGCCTCTACCAGCAATTTTCGCAACGAACCCGAGCGCCGGACGGGCGTCGTACGGGCGCGCACGATCATGTCTGTCCGCCTTTCGGTAGACCTCTGCGTGCTCAGTGAACGGATGTGCACTGAAATCAGTGTGACAGCCGGACACACCCGCCTGTCAACCCCGATGTGACTGCTGACACAGATGTACGGACACCGCTGGGAACGTCATGCCTAGACTCAGGGGGTGTCCACCGCTTCCGCACCTCCGCCGACCACACGCGCCGAACGCAAGGAACGCACACGTCAGGCGCTTCTCGACGCCGCCCTCGACCTGTCCGCCGACCGGGGACTCGGCGGGCTGAGTCTGAGGGAGGTGGCCCGTCACGCGGGCATCGTGCCCACCGCGTTCTACCGGCACTTCTCGTCCATGGACGAGCTCGGCGTCACCCTTGCGGCGGACACGATGCGGGTACTTCGGCGCCTGCTGCGCGACGCGCGTCGCACGCCCGGTCCGGCAGGTGCGCGGCAATCGCTCGACGTGCTGGTCCAACAGGTACGGGCACACAAGGCGGCTTTCCGGTTCCTGGCACGCGAACGCCACGGCGGCGTTCCCGAGGTCGCCGCCGCGATCTCCGTCGAACTGCGCCTGCTGACCAGCGAGCTCGCCGCCGACCTGGGCCGCTCCCCGGGCCTCGAGGACTGGGAGTTCGACGATCTCGAGATGGCCGCCGATCTGCTGGTCACCGCGATGCTCGATTTCGTCCTCGACCTGCTCGCCGTCGAACGTCCCGGCAGTGCGCAGGAATCGGAGGTGGTCACGCGCGCGGAGAAACAGATGCGTCTGATCCTGCTGGGCGCGGCGGCGTGGCGGCCGCGACGGACGTCGAACGACCGGTGACGGGTCGGCTCGACGCCGGTTCGTCGAGGTGGCCAGGAAATCCTGTCGCAGACACTCCTCTTCCGTAACGTGGTTCCCATGGCATCGACCGAACCCGCCACCTACGACGACCTGACCTTCGACGTGCGCGTGGCGGGTCCGAGGGACGGCCCACCCGTCGTGCTCCTGCACGGCTTCCCCGAGACATCACGCAGCTGGACGCCGGTGGCGCGCCTGCTCGTCGAGCGCGGTTTCCGCGTGATCGCCCCCGACCAGCGCGGGTACTCCCCCGGTGCCCGGCCGAACGGCGTCGAGCACTACGCGGTGCCGGCGCTCGCCGGTGATGTCCTCGGCCTGCTCGACGAGTTCGGGCTCGATCGCGTCCACCTCGTCGGACACGACTGGGGCGCCGCTGTGGCGTGGTACTTCGCCGCCCACAATCCCGATCGCGTCTCGGCGTTGACCGCGGTCTCGGTCCCCCACCTCGCCGCCTACGGCTGGGCGTTGCGGGAGGACGCCGACCAGCGCGAACGCTCCTCCTACATCGGTCTCTTCCGCGAGGAAGGCAAGGCGGAGACCCTGCTCCTCGCCGATGACGCGCGGCGCCTGCGGGCGATGTTCACCTCCGCAGTCGACCACGACTCGGTCGACCACTACGTCTCCGCCCTGTCCGCGCCGGGCGCTCTCACCGCCGCCCTGAACTGGTATCGCGCCATGACACGGGATCTCGATTCGACTCCCCCGGTCCGCGTCCCGACGACCTACATCTGGAGCACCGCCGACATCGCGATCGGCCGCGCCGGCGCCGAACGCTGCGGCGAATTCGTCGACGCCGAGTACGACTTCGTGGTCCTGCCCGACGTCTCGCACTGGATTCCGGAGGAAGCGCCGGCCGAGATCGCGAACGCAATCTCGCGGCGACGGAACGGCTGAGAGTCCACCGACCGTGGCTTCCGGCCGCTGCAGCTTCGGTCAGCCCACCACCGGGGCGAGCAGCACCTCGAGTTCGGCGACGACCGCATCGAGCGGAGCCGGACTGCGTTGCGCCGGGGCCGCGACCAGCGCGCCCTCCAGGGCGGCGATGACCAGGCTCGCCAACGACCGGCACGCTCTGCACCGACGCCGGCGGCCGTCAGCGACCGCTCGATCCGGGTGGTTGCCCGGTCCGTCGTCTCTTCGACGAGTTGCGCCTTACCGCCGGGAAAGTGGTGGTAGATCGAGCCGCGCGGCGCCCCGCTGTTCTCGAGCACGTCCCGGAACGACGTGGCCGCGACACTTCGTTCGCTCATCAGCGCGATCGCGCCGGCGATCATCGCCGCGCGCGGTCCGTCCCGCCGTTCTGCAGCGATCACCCGTTCCTCCGGCAGTGGTGGTGGTCCCCCATACTCTGTGTATGTTGTCGTACGGATCCGATCCTGCGCGACACCATCTTCCGAGGAGACCCTGCCAGGACCGACGTCTCGGTGACCACTCACGTCTTCGACGCTGCCGTCGACCTGTTCGAGGTCCGGGACGATCGCACCGAAGGGCACACGCACCCCGCCTACGCGAACATGGTCGGCCCGTTCGGCGGTATCACGGCCGCGACTCTCCTCCGCGCGGTCGAACGACACCCGGACGTCCTCGGCATACCGCTGTCCCTGACGATCAACTACGCCGGCCCCATCGCCGACGGACCGTTCGACATCGCGGTGCGCCCGGTGCGCACGAACCGGACCACCCAGCACTGGTCGATCGAACTGTCGCAGGGCGGCGAGGTCGCCACCACCGCAACGGCCGTCTTCGGTCTCCGTCGCCCCACCTGGTCGTCGACCGAACTGCAGGCGCCGGCCGCCCCGGCACCCGACTCGCTCGAGCCGACACCGCTGCCCGACTTCATCGCGTGGGCACGCAACTACGAGATGCGGTACACCGCAGGAGTCGTTCCCGAGGAGGGCAGCGCGGAGGTCGCCGACTCCACGTCGACGCTGTGGGTCCGCGACGTCCCGTCGCGCCCGCTCGACTTCGCCTCGCTCACCGCGATGTGCGACATCTTCTACCCCCGGGCATTCCTGCGTCTGGGTCGGGTGCTGCCGGCCGGCACGGTCTCGATGACCGTCTCCTTCCACGCGGACCCGGAGACCGTTGCCGCGCAATCCGACAGCCCCGTGCTCGCGACCGCACGTGCGAATCGGTTCGAACAGGGCTTCTTCGACCAGAGCGCACAACTGTGGGGTCGCGACGGCGTTCTGCTCGCGACCTCGCACCAGATCGTCTACTTCAAGGCATGAGCGGGACGCTCGGTATTCGATCGACCCGACCGGTCGGCATTCGGCGCCCGCTCCGGTCACCGGCACACCTGTAGCCTCGGAAACATCCACCCACCGGATTGCGAGGTCCACTGTGACGATGCCGAGACTTCTCCGACGGTCGGGGGTCATCGCCTGCGCCGCAATCGCGTTCACGACCGTGGGCACGGTCGCCTGCGCCGACACGCAGGACATGCCCCCGGCTGCGGACTACGCGTCGTACGTCGCCCTGGGAGACTCGTTCACCTCCGGGCCCGGCATCCCGCCGCAGACCGACGGCGATCCGTGCGGGCGGTCGGCGAGCAACTACCCCACCCTCGTCGCGACCGATCTCGGTATCGAGGACTTCGTCGACGCGTCGTGCGGCGCCGCCACCTCACTCGACTTCGCGATGCCTCAGACCACCTTCCGCGGCGCGACGGTGCCACCGCAGTACGACGCGCTGCGCCCCGACACCGAACTCGTCACTGTGGGTATCGGCGGCAACGACATCGGTCTCGTCCAGCTGGCGCTGGGATGCGTCAATCTCTCGGCGCCACCCGATGGCGCGTCGTGCGCGATCACGAACACCCCGGACGGCACCGACCGTGTCGACGCCGCCATCGACGCCTTCGCGCCCGTCTACACCACGGTGATCGACGAGATCCGCCGGCGTTCCCCGGAGGCACGCATCGTGCTCGTCGGCTATCCCACCGGAATCCGCGACGGCGGGTGCTTCCCCGAGCAGCGGATCTGGCCCGACGACGCGACCTACCTGCAGGAGAAGATCGACCGGTTGAACACCGTCATGCGCGAGCAGGCCGAGGCCGCCGACGTGGACTACGTCGATCTGCGCGATTCGAGCCGCGACCACGACGTGTGCGCCGATCCGGAGACCCGGTGGATGGCCGGCCTGCAGCCGGCCGCCGGATCGATCCCGCTGCATCCGAACGCGGCCGGGCACCGCAACGCCGCCGACCAAGTGCTCGCCACGATCACCGACTGAGCCGGTTCACGCCTGCTCCGGCGTCTCGGGAGCCCGCACGGCGAGCAACGACACCAGGCCCGCGCCGAGCACGATCAGCAACCCCACGATCCCCGCTCGGTCGGTGCCGAACCACCACACGAAGAACCCGAACAGCGTCGGTGCCAGAAACGACACCGCACGTCCCGTCGTCGCGTAGAGACCGAACATCTGCCCCTCCCGTCCCGGCGGGGTCAGGCGCGCCAGGAAGGTCCGCGCCGACGACTGGGCCGGACCGACGAACAGACACAGCACCAGACCGAAGATCCAGAACATCGTCGGACCCGACACCACGAGCAGGACGATGCTGGTCGCGATCATCGCGACCAGCGAGCCCACGATGACCGCCTTGGGCCCGACCCGGTCGTCGACGCGTCCGGCCACCAGTGCGCCCACCGCGGAGACGACGTTCGCGGCGACACCGAAGATCAGCACGTCGCCCGCTCCGATCCCGTAGACCGTGACGGCGAGGACCGCCCCGAAGGTGAAGACGCCGGCGAGACCGTCCCGGAACAACGCCGACGCCCCGAGGTACCAGATGGTGCGACGATCCGCCCGCCACAACTCCGTCAGGTCGCGCCACAGCACGCGGTAGGACTCGACGAAACCGGCGCGGCGGGCGACGTCGCCACGCGCGACCGGCTTCTCCGGGACGGCGAGCAGCACGGGCACAGCGAACACCGCGAACCATACGGCCGCGAACAGCGCGACGAGCCGGATGTTGGTGCCGCCCTCGGTGGGCACACCGAGGAAACCGCGGGTGTCGCCGTCGCCGGCGATGAACCCGGTGTAGCACAACAGCAGGAGCACGATGCCACCGAAATAGCCCATCGCCCAACCGAAGCCCGACACCCGTCCGATGTCGTCCGGCGTCGACACCTGGCGCAGCATCGAGTTGTACGGGACCTGCGCGAGCTCGGCCATCACGGATGCCACGCCGAGCAGGACCAGCCCGAGCCACAGATAGTGGTAGTCGTCGCGCACGAAGTACATCGCCGCCATCGCCGCGACGGTGACCCCGGTGAGGATGCCCAGCGACCATTTCCGTCGCCCGACTGCGTCGTACCGCTGGCCCGACACCGGCGCGGTCACGGCGATGACGAACCCGGCGATGCCGAGCGACCATCCGAGCCAGGTGCTCGCCGAGATCCCACCCGGCAGGTCGTCGCCGACCGCGTCGGTGAGATAGACGGAGAATACGAACGTCAGGATCACGGCGTTGAACGCCGCGGAACCCCAGTCCCACAGACCCCACGAGACGACCTGACGACGTGTCGTGGCCTCCCCGGCCCCGCTCGCCGTGTCCGTGAACGCATTCATGCCCCGGAGCCTAGGCTTCCGGAGCTGCGGTGGCATGGAACGACTCCGTCGCGCGGCACCGAACGACTCGGCCCTATGGCCGGGGCGGGCCCGGTCGCCGCTCCCGAGCCTGCCGCTACGCTGACCCACTGTGACTCTGCCGAATCCCCATCCCGATGCCCGTGCCGTCGTCACCGGAGCGTCCTCCGGCATCGGCGAGGCCCTCGCAACCGAACTCGCCACCCGCGGCCATTCGCTGATCCTGGTCGCCCGTCGCGGAGAGGTGATGGAGGTCCTCGCCGAGACCCTGCGCGCGAAGCACGGCGTGACCGTCGAGGTGCGCGCCTGCGATCTGTCGGACCGCGACGCACGGACACCACTCGCCGACGAACTCGGACGTAGGCGCATCAGCATCCTGTGCAACAACGCCGGTATCGCCACCTTCGGCGCGGTCGCCGAGCTCGACGCGGCCTACGAGCGGGCACAGGTCGAGCTCAACGCCGTCGCCGTCCACGACCTCACCCTCGCGGTGCTGCCGCAGATGGTCGAGCGGAACTCCGGCGCGATCCTCATGGTGGGTTCGGCCGCAGGCAACATGCCGATCCCGAACAACGCCACCTACGCCGCGACGAAGGCGTTCGTCAACACCTTCTCCGAGTCCCTGCGCGGTGAGCTCAAGGGCACCGGCGTGCATGTCACGCTGCTCGCCCCCGGCCCGGTGCGCACCGAGGAACCCGACCCGGCCGAGGCGTCGATCGTCGACAAGCTGGTCCCGGACTTCCTGTGGATCTCGAGCGAACACACCGCGAAGGTGTCGCTCGACGCGCTCGCCGCGAACCGGATGCGCATCGTGCCCGGTGTGATCAGCAAGGCCATGTCGGCTGCCGGTCAGTTCTCGCCGCGGTCCATCTCGGCCCCGATCGCCGGCGCGTTCTACAAGAAGCTCGGCGGCAGCTGACGGGCCACCGCCCAACGAATCGTTCCTTCACCGCCTTCGGCGGCGTCCTGTGCCGAATAGGCTCCGGCCGATCTCGCGGCCGGCTGCGGACGCCGCCGAGCGGATGAAGCTGCGCACGGCTGCGCTGCCGAGCACCTGCTCCACGACCGACGCCCCGGCATCGTCCGGCGCCTGCGACGGCATGTCCGGGATCGGTTCGATGTCGGTGGCCCCGACCACCGATGCGGTGAGCTTCTCGTAGGCCGATTCCCGGTCGATGGTGCGGCCGTACTTCCCGTAGAGCGGGTTCGCTTGCGCCGACGCACGCATCGCGCTCTCCCCCACTGTGCCCATCAGCGAGCGCGGCGGTCGCAGACGCGTCCAGGCGACGGGCGTGGGCGTGCCCAGTTCGGACAGGACCGTCACGATCGCCTCCCCGGTCGCCAGACCGGTCAGAGCGTCGGCGAGATCGTAGGCGTCGGTCTTCGGGAAGGTACGCACCACCTTCGCGAGCGCGGCCTCGTCCTCGGGGGTGAAGGCGCGCAACGCGTGCTGGATCCGCGCTCCCAGTTGTGAGAGCACGCTCCGGGAGATATCGGTGGGCGACTGCGTACAGAAGACCACACCGACGCCCTTGGACCGGATGAGCTTCACGGTCTGTTCGATCTGCTGCAGGAACGCCTTCGACGCATCGGTGAAGAGCAGATGCGCCTCGTCGAAGAAGAACACGAGCCGCGGTGTGTCGACGTCGCCGACCTCCGGTAGCGACTGGAACAGGTCGGCGAGCAACCACATCAGGAATGTCGAGAACAGCGCGGGTCGAGTGGCCTCGTCGCCGAACTCGAACAGGTTGATCGTGCCCTGACCGTCGATCACCCGCAGCAGGTCCTCGACCTCCAGTTCGGGTTCGCCGAAGAATCCGTCCCCACCCGCGTTCTCGAGGTTGACGACCGCGCGGAGGATGACGCCGGCGGTCGCGGGCGACACGGCACCGAGATCGTCGAGTGCACCGCGCCCTTCGTCGCTCGTCAGGTGGCGGATCACCTGCCGCAGGTCGGCGAGATCGAGCAGCGGCAGGCCGTTGCGGTCGGCCCAGTGGAAGATCAACCCGAGAGTGGACTCCTGAATGGCGTTGAGCCCCAGCACCTTCGAGAGCAGGATCGGCCCGAACGAGGTGACGGTGGCGCGGACGGGGATACCGACCCCGTCGGTACCGAGCGAGTAGAAGGCCACAGGGTGCCCCGTGGGCGTCCAGTCCTCGTCGCCGGTGTCGCCCGCGCGGTTGAGCACCGCATCGTCGGGCTCGCCGGCGGCCGACAGGCCCGACAGATCGGACTTCACGTCGGCCATCACCACCGGCACCCCCGCCGCCGACAGTTGTTCGGCCATGACCTGCAGCGTCTTGGTCTTGCCCGTGCCGGTCGCACCGGCGACCAGCGCGTGACGATTCAGAGTGGCGAGCGGGATGCGCACCGGCGCGTCGGGATCGGCGACGCCGTCGAGCACGACGGTGCCCAGTTCCAGCGCCTCGCCGATCACCTCGTACCCGGCCGCGATGGTCGCGGCGGTGATCTCCGGCTTGTCGGTCATGCTCGCCCCCTCCGGCCTCGACCTCGCCCACTGCGACGGTACCGGGCCGTCGAACCCACGGAAGAACCATTCTTATCGGATGCCGGAATTGTCGCATTACAGTGATTCCGATCACAACCGCAGCGGCATGGTTTCCCAGCTAGTACACCGCGTTGACCTGCACTTTCTCTACGAGAATCCGTTCCGTCGACGACGTGAGGATCGTTCGCAAAAACAACGACGTGTGCTAGCAACGAACTACGCGACATATTCCACGAACACAGGAGAAACACATTGACGCCCAAGATCGCCATTCTCGGAGCAGGTCCCAGTGGACTCGCACAGCTGCGTGCTTTCGAAGCAGCCCGAAAGGCCGGTCTGGAGCAGATCCCCGACATCGTCTGCTACGAGAAGCAGCCCGACTGGGGAGGAATGTGGAACTACACCTGGCGCACGGGACTCGACGAGCACGGTGAGCCCGTCCACGGGAGCATGTACCGCTACCTGTGGTCCAACGGCCCGAAGGAATGCCTCGAGTTCGCCGACTACTCCTTCGAGGAGCACTTCGGACGCCCCATCCCGTCGTACCCGCCGCGCGCCGTCCTGCTCGACTACATCATGGGTCGCGTCGAGAAGAGCGACGTGCGCAAGTACATCCGGTTCAACACTGCGGTGCGGTGGGTCGAGTGGTCCGACGAGACGCAGAAATTCACCGTGACGGTGATGAACCACGACCGGGGCGCGCTGGAGTCCGACGAGTTCGACCACGTCGTCGTCGCCACCGGACACTTCTCCACCCCGCAGGTCCCCCACTTCGACGGTCTCGACCGGTTCCCGGGACGTGTGCTGCACGCCCACGACTTCCGCGACGCCCGCGAGTTCACCGGCAAGCGACTGCTGCTCGTCGGCAGCAGCTACTCGGCCGAGGACATCGGAACGCAATGCATCAAGTACGGCGCCGAACAGGTCACCTTCAGCTACCGCAGCGCACCGATGGGTCACCACTGGCCCGAGCAGTTCTCCGAGGTGCCGTTGCTCACCCATGTCGACGGCAAGGTCGCCCACTTCCGTGACGGCAGCACCCGCGTGGTCGACGCCATCGTGCTGTGCACGGGGTACAAACACCACTACCCGTTCCTGCCCGACGAACTCGCACTGCGCACCGACAACCGGCTCTACCCGCGCGACATCTACAAGGGCATCTTCTTCCAGCGCAACCCGAAGCTGATGTACCTCGGCGCACAGGACCAGTACTTCACGTTCAACATGTTCGACGCCCAAGCCTGGTACGCACGCGACTTCATGCTCGGCCGCGTCGACCTGCCCGACCTCGACACCCGCGAGCAGGACATCGACCACTGGCGGGCACGCGAGGAGAAGCTGTTGTCGCCGGTGGAGGAAATCGACTTCCAGGCCGCGTACATCCGCGATCTCGTCGACCGCACCGACTACCCCGAGTTCCACGTCGAACGCCAGGGGGAGGTGTTCAAGCAGTGGAAACAAGATAAGAAGCGCGACATCATGGGCTACCGCAACAACAGCTACCCCTCGACGCTCACCGGCACCGTCGCTCCGCCGCTGCCGGCACCGTGGATGGAGATCCTCGACGACTCCCCCGAGTCCTTCCTTCGGCACGACTTCACCGCCCCGGAAGTGAGCACAGTGGGCCGGACCCTCGACCGGCAGTACACCCCGGCGGCACGTCGTTCCACCCGTCCGGCGGCGCCGCGCACGACCCCCGTGAAGGCGTGAGGGTGCCCGTTTCCTACCGGACCGTCGACGCCGCGCCTCATGGGTGCGGCGTCGGTGGATAGTCTGTCTGTCGTGCAGGACAAACTGGTATGGATCGACTGTGAGATGACGGGGCTGCGTCTCGGCAGCGACAAACTGATCGAGATCGCGGCTCTGGTCACCGACAGTGATCTCAACGTGCTCGGCGAGGGCGTGGACATCGTGATCCACGCCGATGACGACGCCCTCGCCGACATGCCGGAAGTCGTGCAGCAGATGCACGAGCGGTCCGGCCTCACCGAAGAGGTGCGCCGCTCGACGGTCAGCCTCGCCGAAGCGGAGAAGCAGGTCCTCGCGTACATCCGGGAGCACGTCACCGAGGCGGGCACGGCGCCGCTGGCCGGCAACTCCATCGCGACCGACCGCGCGTTCATCACCCGCGACATGCCCGAGCTCGACAACTACCTGCACTACCGCATGGTGGACGTCAGCTCGATCAAGGAGCTGTGCCGGCGCTGGTATCCGCGCATCTACTTCGGCCAGCCGGAGAAGGGCCTGTCGCACCGGGCACTAGCGGACATCAAGGAGTCGATCCGCGAACTGCGCTACTACCGGCGCACGGCCTTCGTGGCGCCTCCCGGCCCCACTCCGGCCGATCTTGCAGCCGTCGTAAAGGACCTGGGACCGGCCTGACCAGCCGATTCGTCTTTTTCGTCTTCGTCAGGCTAGTATCTGTACCGCAGGCGCAAGCCACCGAAAGGTTGCCGGCGAATGCAATGGTGAGTGTAGTTCAGTTGGTAGAGCACCAGGTTGTGATCCTGGCTGTCGCGGGTTCGAGTCCCGTCACTCACCCCGAAGAGAACCCCCGATCGGATTTCCGATCGGGGGTTTTCTCGTTCCCGGAAGAATCCTCACGCACAGCGGTTCCTCACGCGCAGGCCGGTCTATTCGAACGAGCGCGTCACGAAGGCGTCGACGTCGGCCCGGGAGCGCTCCACCGTCGTGTAGTGCCCGGCCATATAGACGCGGTAGTCGACGTCCGCCCCTGCGACCTTCATATCGGCGGCGAGCGCCGCGGACAGCGGCAACGGGACCATCACGTCGTGGATGCCGTGCGCGAGGAAGACCGGCCGGTCGTAGCCGTCCACCGGGGCGGCGAGATAATCGGCCAGCAGCGACGGCATCGGACCCTCGGCCAGCGGGCGCGCGAGCAGATCCCCGACCGGGATGTCGCGCACCGACTCCTCGAGATCGTCGTAGCAGAGCTCTTCGGCGCGATCGACGACCTCACGGCCGATCGGGGTCAGGTAGCCCTCGACGTCGGCCTCGGGGTAGGCGTCGCGCAGCCCAGCGAAGATGTACCCGCTGAAGCTGACGAGGCCCCACAGTCCAGGATCGGGGAAGCCCGGGACGCCGATCGTGAAGGCCCGTTCGAGGTTCGCCGGAGCACCCGTCGCGACCGTTCCGCGGAAGTCGAGTTCGGGAGCGCGGGAGGTCGCGATCGCAGCGGTGTGCAGCGCCGCGTGTCCTCCCTGCGACTGCCCCATCACGATCCAGCGCTCCGACAGCGGCGCCCCACCGTCGCGGGCGGCCCGGACGATGTCGACGATGCTGTTCGCGGCGCTGGGGCCGTCGAGATAACGGTGGAGACCCTCGGAGCCCAGACCCGGGAAGTCGGCCGAGACGACCGCGTACCCGGAATCGAGCCAGTGCTGCAGATAGGTCCGCTCGAGATCGGAACGCGGCGTGCGGGTCGTGAGCGCGCAGTCGTCGCCCACACCGGTCGTGCCGTGTGCCCACGCGATGACGGGCCAGCCACCCTCGGGGGCATCCCCCCCGGGCAGGAACAACGCGCCCGTGGCGACGGTCGGCTCCCCCGACCGCCACTCGGTGGCGTACTCGAGCTTGATGGCCGTCGCGGCACCGGGCACCGACAGTTCGTCGGGCAGCGGCTGTTGCGAGACCACCGAACCCGGTGCCGGAGCGGTCGACGACGCGACCGGCGAGGCCGCCGCCCCTGCCGGTGTCAGCGCCGCGAGCAGCACGGCACCGCAGAAGGCAGCGCTCCACCATCTCCCCCGAACGGCCATCGATCCCCCTTCACCCGTCACGCCGCAGCGTTGCCGGCTTTCCATGTCGACCACGGGATGTTCCAGTCACCGAGTCCGTCCGTTCCGGGGAGAGTGCCGCCCACGGTGTTGCGGACCACGACGATGTCGCCGCGCTTGGTGTTGTCGAAGATCCACTTGGCGTTGGCGGGGCTGAGGTTCAGGCAGCCGTGACTGACGTTGCGCACACCCTGGTCGCCGAGCGACCACGGGGCGGAGTGGAAGAAGATGCCGCTGTAGGACATCCGCGTCGCCCACTCGACCGGCGTGCGGTAACCCTGCGCCGAGTCGGAGGGGACGCCGTAGGTGGACGAGTCCATGATCATGGACTCGAACCGGTCGCCGATGATGTAGACGCCGTTGGGCGTGGGCGTGGAGTCCTTGCCGAAGGAGGTCGGCATCGCGATGACGTCGACGCCGTTGCGCGTGACAGTGACCTGCTTGGTCGCGTCGTCCGCCGTGATGACCACCGCATCGCCGATGGTGAAGGACGAGTGGACGTCGGACTGACCGAAGAGGCCGTCGCCGAGATCCTTGCCGTAGACGTTCACATCGACGGTGATGGCGGTGCCGGGCACCCAGTAGTTCTCCGGCCGCCACCGCACCTCGCGGTTGTTGACCCAGTAGAAGGCGCCCTCGACGGGCGGGTTCGTGGTGACGGTGATGGCCGCCTCGGCCGCGAGCCGATCCGGGATGTTCTCGTCGAACTGCACGGCGATCGGCTGGCCGATACCCACGATCGAACCCTCACCGGGCAACACGTAGGGCTGGGTGAGATTGGCCGGCGACGAGGTGGTGAAGGCCGCCGTCGACGTGGTCGCGCCGCCGAGTCCGTACGCGACGGTCTCGAGCGTGTAGGAGCGGTTGTAGCCGAGCGGTGCGGTGTTCACCCAGGTGAGTCCGTCGTCGGCGAGTTCGCCCTGCACCGGCTCCCCTGCAGGGTTGAGCAGGGTCACCGAGTCGAGCTTGCCGTTGACCACCGAGACCGTCACCGGGTCGATCGGCGAGAAGCCGACCGATCCGTCGGCGACACTCGACGACACCGTCGGCTTGATCAGCGCCGCCACGGGATTGGAATCGATGGGCACTTCTTCGGCGCCCGTTCCCGAACCGCCGGCGCATCCCGTGACGAACGCAACAACGCCGACGACGACCACTCCGAGGATTCCCCGTACCCGACGACCCCGGGGGTTCCCCGCACTCGACTCCGTCACTTCCATACTCCGATCCCGCCTCCCCCAAGGCACCGAAAACGCACGTCACAACACCGAACACGATGATGCCAGCTTCTCTTGCGGCCGACCCGACGCGACTCCCCCGTACGTCGGTAACGTTCGAATGACAATCGCTCCGACCGTCCGATCCGTTACCTCCACAACCTTACAGAAACATTCTGACCAGCCGATTTGGCGCGTCGCGCGACGGTGTGTAATGTTCTTCTCGTTGCTGGGACGGCATCCCGGGAATACATCGTCAAGCGCCATTAGCTCAATTGGCAGAGCAGCTGACTCTTAATCAGCGGGTTCGGGGTTCGAGTCCCTGATGGCGCACAACACGAAGGCCGGACACCGGAAACGGTGTCCGGCCTTCGTCGTTCGCGGCGGTTCGGCCCCGGAACGAGGAACACCCACGCCGGGTCGGCGTGGGTGTTCCTGTGTGCAGCCGGGGATCAGCGCAGGATTCTGCGCAGTACCAGCAATCCGACGACCGTGCCGGCCGCGATCGCCGCGTACTTCTTCACCTGCGGCTGGTTCACCTTCGCGAGGATGGTCTGCTTCGTGCTTGCCACCAGATTCTTCGGGTTGGCGCGGACGCTCAGTTCGTCGAGTGTGCTCGCGAGCTGATTGCGGGCCTTCTCGATCTCCCGCTCGATGTCCTCGGTGTCCCTAGCCACGTGTCCTCCAGAAGGTCGCTGCAGTGTGCTGCGACCACGGTAATGGACGCGCGCCGGGAATGGCTGCACGGTCCACTACTGTCGCCTCCATGACCGAGAACAGCAGACTCGCCCCCGGTGATCCCGCACCCGATTTCACCCTTCCCGATGCCGACGGCAACGAGGTGTCGCTGTCGGATTATCGCGGACGCAAGGTCATCGTGTACTTCTACCCAGCCGCGAGCACCCCGGGATGCACGAAGCAGGCGTGCGACTTCCGCGACAGTCTCGCCGAGCTGAACGAGGCGGGCCTCGAGGTGATCGGCATCTCGCCCGACAAGCCTGCCAAGCTCGCGAAGTTCCGCGACGCCGAACAGCTGACCTTCCCGCTGCTGTCGGATCCCGAGAAGATCACCCTCCAGGCATGGGGTGCCTTCGGCGAGAAGAAGATGTACGGCAAGACCGTCACCGGCGTCATCCGCTCGACCTTCCTCGTCGACGAGGACGGGAAGATCGAGGTCGCGCAGTACAACGTCCGCGCGACCGGGCACGTGGCGAAGCTGCGCCGCGACCTGTCCGTCTGACGCCCGGGTGCCCGGCCGGCAGCGTTACCGCGGCGCCAGCGAGGTCAGCAGCAGCGCCTCGGCTACGGCGAGATTCTCGATCTCGGTGGGGTCGACGCTCTCGTTCGGCGCGTGGATGACGCAGCGCGGTTCCTCGACGCCGATCAGGGCGATCTCGGCCCGCGGCACGGCGCGGTGCAGCGCGGTGCACAGCGGGATCGATCCGCCCTGCCCGGCGGTCCCGACCTCCCGGCCGTAGGCGGCCTCGAGCGCCGCGCGCAGTGCGGCGTAACCCGGACCGTCCGTCGCCGCCCGGAAGGGTTCGCCGAGGACGTCGCGGTCGATGCTCAGATGCGCTCCCCACGGGACGTGGGCCTCGAGATGGGCAACGAGCGCGTCCTGGGCGGTGCGGGCGTCGATGCCGGGCGGCACGCGCAGGTTCAGGCGTGCGGACGCGCGTGGCACGACCGCGGCGGCCGATCCGACCATCGGCGGAGCGTCGATCCCGAGGACGGTCAGTGCCGGTCGCGCCCACACCGCGTCGGCGACGGTTCCGGAGGTGGGGAGCGAGACACCGTCGAGCACGCCCGCGTCGGCGCGGAAACGGTCTTCGGGATAGGGCACACCGTCCCAGGTCGCGGTGCAGTCCAGTCCGTCGACGACGGTGTTGCCGTGCTCGTCGCGCAGGGTGCCGAGCAGATGGATCAGCGCGGCCAGCGCGTCGGGGGCCGCTCCCCCGTACATCCCGGAGTGGATCTCGCCCTTCAGCGTCTCGATGTGGACGTCGACGTTCGCGATGCCCCGCAGCGTCGTGGTGAGGGTGGGCCGGCCCACCTCGGCGTTGCCGCTGTCGCCGATGACGATGAGATCGGCGTCGAACATCTCGGGTCGTTCGGCGACGAGGTGGTCGAGGCCGGCGCCGCCCATCTCCTCCGAGCCCTCGACGACGATGCGGACACCGACGGGCAGTGGGCCGTCCGCACACAGCGCCCGCAGTGCGAGCAGGTGCATAACGACGTTGCCCTTGCAGTCGGCGGCGCCGCGGCCGTACCAGCGGCCGTCCCGTTCGGTGAGCGTGAAGGGCTCGCTGCGCCAGAGTGATTCGTCGCCGGGCGGCTGAACGTCGTAGTGGCTGTAGAGCAGAACCGTCGGGGCGCCGTCGGGGGCGGGCGTGTGTCCGAGTACGGCGAGCGAGCCGTCGGCGGTTTCGATCGTCTCGACGCTCTCGATTCCCGCCTCGGTGAAGGCATCCCGCACCCAGTTCGCTGCACCGACGCATTCCTCCACCGGGAACTGGCGCGGATCCGCGACGGAACGGAACGCGACGAGCCGCGCGAGATCGTCGCGCGCAGCCGGCATCGCCTCCCGGATCCGCTCGCGGATGCGCTGCGTCGCGTCGGTGTCTGTCGCTGTCATGATCCGTCCTCCGCACGTCGGATGAGTACGTCGATTCCGTCCAGCAATCGTTCGAGACCGAAACGGAAGTCCTGCTCGTGCCATACTGCCTCGTCGTCGGCGTCGCTCCCGTCGGGGTCGAACGCGCCGCCCTCGACCGCCGCCAGCACCGAGGGGTACTTCTCGGGATCGAGGATGCGCCGCAGCATCGCCGGGGTGTCGGCCGGGTCGTCCGCGACATCGGTTCCGAGTTCCCACGAGAAGCGTGCGCGACCGATGGCGTAGAGCGAGATCATCATCACCACCTGCACCTTCGCAGGTTCGTCGAGTGGGGTGGCGGACAGCGCGCCGAGTCCCGCGTCGAGCCAGAGCAGGTTGTTGGGATAGTACGGCGCCGTGCGGATCGGGTACTGCGTCAGCCACTTGTGCGCGCGCAGACTCCGGTACTCGGCCATCGCCCATGCCTCGAGCCGTTCCCGCCAGTCGCCTCCGACCGGTAGCTCGGGGGGCGACCCGATGGCGCGGTCCCACGCGAGTTCGACGAGCTGGTCCTTGTTGCTCACGTAGCGGTACAGCGACATGGTGGTGAAACCCAGTTGCTTGGCCACCCGGCTCATCGAGAGCGCTTCGAGCCCTTCGGCGCCCGCCACCTCGATCGCCGCATCGAGGACTTGTTCGAGCGTGAGTCCCCGTCGCGGGCCCCGGGTGCCGGTATCGCTCAATCCCCATGCCAGCTGCACACTCTGCGGCAGCGGATCGTCGGGCTCGGGACTGCTCATGCTCCTCCAGATTTCGGGTCTTGCCGCCATCCTAAAACTGCGTACGCTATACACATCGGTATATTGCATACACAGTTAGTGAGATGCCATGACTCGTTCCGTTCCCGCCATCGACGTCCGGGGCCTACGCAAGTCGTTCGGCCCGACCACCGTTCTCGACGGCGTCGACCTCCGGGTCGACACCGGATCCGTCTTCGCACTGCTCGGCGCGAACGGCGCCGGCAAGTCCACCACCGTCCGCATCCTGACCACCCTGTTGCGCCCCGACGCGGGCACCGTCACCGTGGCCGGCCTGCCCCTCCCCGGCCGCGCCCACGCCGTTCGCGAGAACATCGCACTCACCGGCCAGTACGCCGCGATCGACGACGTCCTCACCGGCACGGAGAACCTCCGTCTCGCAGCGCGCCTCGCGCACCTGCCGTCGGCCGCGATTCCCGGTCGCGTCCGTGACCTGATCGAACGTTTCGACTTCGCGCACGTCGCCGACCGGCGCGCCGGCACGTACTCCGGCGGCACGATGCGACGCCTCGACATCGCCATGAGTCTCGTCGCGTCCCCGCAGGTGTTGTTCCTCGACGAACCCACGACCGGGCTCGACCCGCGCAGCCGCCTCGTGATGTGGGAGGCGATCCGCGAACTCGCCGACGACGGCGTCACCATCTTCCTGACCACCCAATACCTCGAGGAGGCCGACCGACTCGCCGACCGCATCGCCGTCCTCGACGGCGGGCGGATCGTCGCCGAGGGCACACCCGACGAACTCAAGTCGCTTGTGCGCGGCGGCTATCTCGAACTGCGCTTCTCCACCGACGCCGACCTCACCCATGCCGCGTCGGTGCTCGACGGCGAGATCGACCGGGCAGCACTGACACTGCAGGTCCACACCAAGGGCGATCTGCCCCACGTCGCCGCCCTGCTCGACCGCCTCGCCGCCGAGGCGGTCCCCGTCGAGAAGTTCGGGCTGCACTCCCCCACCCTCGACGACGTCTTCCTCACCCTCACCGGCTCCACCGACGAAACAAAGGTCGTCCGATGACACTCCTCGCGCACCCCACCCCGCTCCGCTTCGCCGCGCGCGACCACGCCGCCGTGACCGGCAGGAACCTGCGGCGGATGCTCCGCAGCCCCGACGCGCTGCTGATGGGTCTCGCACTGCCGGTCCTGCTGCTCGTGTTGTTCGTCTACGTCTTCGGTGGCGCGATCGACACCGGCACCGACTATCTCAACTACGTCGTGCCCGGCATCGTGCTGTTGTCGGCGTCCTTCGGGGCGGCACAGACGGCCGTCGCGGTCGCCTCCGACATGCACCGCGGCATCGTCGACCGGTTCAGGTCCATGCCCATCGCCCGCTCCGCCGTGCTCACCGCGCACGTCGTCGCGAGTCTGGTCCGCAATCTCGCCAGCACCGTCGTGGTGTTCGTGGTGGCCGCACTCATGGGATTCCGGCCCGACGCCCACCTCGTCGAATGGGTGGCCGCCACCGGTATCATCGCGTTGTTCGTCCTGGCGATCTCCGCCGTCTCGGCCGCGCTCGGGATGCTCGCGGGCAATGACGAGGCCGCGAGCGGGTTCACCTTCCTCCTGCTCTTCCTCCCCTACGTGAGCAGCGCGTTCGTCCCGCCCGAGACGATGCCCGGATGGCTGCGCGGTTTCGCCGAACACCAGCCGGTCACCCCGGTGATCGAGACCGTCCGGGGACTGCTCACCGGCACCGGGATCGGGTCGTCCGCGATCGTCGCGATCGGGTGGTGCGCGGCGTTCACCGCAATCGGCCTGGTCGCCGCCACAGCACTGTTCCGACAGCGGACCGCACGCTGACCTGTGGCTGCCCGGTTTGTGACACTCTGACTCACAACAAGTATTCGGGAAAGCACGGACGTCCGGCTAGCCTGGGCGCGTGGAGTCAGCAACGAACGGCCGCCGCGCCCCGCGCCGGATCGATCCGGCGCTCGAGGTTCAGGCCGAGCCCCAGGAGCTCGTGCCGCGTCGGCGGCCCACCCAGGAACGGAGCCGCCGCAAGTTCGACGCCCTGTTGGCCGCCTCGCGTGAACTGCTCACCGAGGTCGGCTTCGAGTCGTTCACCTGTGAGGAGGTCGCGTCCCGCGCCGACGTCCCCATCGGCACGCTCTACCAGTTCTTCGCCAACAAGTACGTGATCGTGTGCGAGCTCAACCGGCAGGACCTCGTCGGCGTCCAGAGCGAACTCGCCCAGTTCAACGGCAAGATCCCGTCCGTCGACTGGTTGCGCTTCCTCAACAGCTTCGTCGACCACCTCGCCGGACTGTGGACCACCGATCCGTCCCGCCGCGAGGTGTGGCTCGCGATGCAGTCCACCCCGTCCACCCGGGCCACCGGCGCCATCCACGAACGCGAGTTCGCCGAGCAGGTCGCGCGGATGCTGGCACCGCTCACCCCGGACACCCCGCGACCGCGCCGGAAGCTCATGGCCGAGGTGCTCGTCCACATCGTGTACTCGATGCTCAACTTCTCGGTGCAGGACGACCAGACCCACGCCGACGCCGTCGTCGAACTCAAGCGCATCATGGTCGCCTACCTGCAGATCGCCGAACAGGACTCACGCGCTCAGGCCAAGCGACGCCAACGCCGCGAGGAACGCGAGGAATCCGCACGCGGACAGGCCGGCCGGCAGGACACCGAAACGGATCAGGCCGAGGAAGCCAGCGCTCCCTCGGCCTGAGTCCCCACATCTACGTACGCCGGCCGTCGACCTCGTCGAGGACGACGAACGCGCCGGCCATGTCACCGTCGTGGGTCAACGACACATGGATCCGGACGCCGGTCAGCTTCTCGGCGACCTGCCGGTGCAGCCGGATGCTCGGGCGACCCCACGCGTCCGAGACCACTTCGATCTGCTGATGGATCGTCTCCGGTAGCACCGGTGGGCTGCCGAACAGCGACGCCGACCACGCCTTGATCACCGCCTCCTTCGCCGCCCACCGGGCGGCGAAGTGCCGGGCGGGATCGGAGCTGCGGGTGTTCGCGTCGCGACGCTCACCCGGTGTGAAGTTCGCCAGCATCGTCGTTCCCGTCCGACCCAGCTGTTCCGCGAACTCCGGCACCGACACGAGGTCGAACCCGACACCCGCAACTCCCATCCCGAGACCCGTGCCTACTTGCAGCCGGGCAGACCGGAGCGGTACACGTCGTCCTCACCGAGGCGAGCCTCCGGCGAGAGCAGCATGTCCGCCTCGAGCTGACGCGTGGCCGAAGCCGGCACGTGATCGTCACCGAGACGACGATCCGCGGGCCGCTGGTAGAGCGACGCTCCACCGGTCATCGCGTCCACCAGGCGACGCTTGCCGGCGACGGTGCGCTCGGCCGCCTTCGCCAGGTAGACCTCCCGGCGCTCCGCCGGGATCGCCTCGACGAACGCCTGCGGATGGACCACCGCGATCAGACCCGACACGTGCCCGAAGCCGAGGCTCGTGAGCAGACCCGCCTTGAGCGGGAGCTGCTCGCCGAACCGGATCGGCGTGCGCGGCCACACCAGGTGCTCGAACTCCGCCATCTTCTCGTCGACACAGTCGAGGCTGCGGTTCGGCGGAACCACACCCTGCGCGAGGACCTGGCACAGGCCGATCAGCTGGAAGGCGGCGGCGCCACCCTTGGCGTGACCGGTCAGCGACTTCTGCGAGACCACGAACATGGGGTTGCCCTCGCTGCGGCCCAGCGCACCGGCCAGACGCTCGTGCAGCTCGGCCTCGTTCGGGTCGTTCGCG
Organism: Rhodococcus sp. Chr-9; assembly: GCF_000801125.1. Taxonomy (NCBI): domain Bacteria; kingdom Bacillati; phylum Actinomycetota; class Actinomycetes; order Mycobacteriales; family Nocardiaceae; genus Rhodococcus; species Rhodococcus sp. Chr-9. Next base: position 45,801 of record NZ_JTIZ01000122.1, on the reverse strand, counting down.
GCGGTCGAGGTGTCGTGCTTGGAGATCACCGCGATGTCGTCGGCCGTGAGACCGAGCTTGCGCAGTTCCTTCGCGAGACCCGACTCGCGTCCACCGCGACCCGCACCGAGCGCACCGATGCCGGGCGCCGGGATCGAGGTGTGCACACCGTCGGCGAACGATCCGGCCCAGGCGACCACACCGAGCACCGGCAGGCCCATCTCGAGCGCGACATCGCCGCGGGCGAGCAGGATCGTGCCGCCACCGGCCGACTCGACGAATCCACCGCGACGACGGTCGTTGGCGCGGGAGAAGCGACGATCGCTGATGCCCTTGGCCTGCATGTCCTCCGACTTGGCGGTCGCGGACATGTCACCGAAGCCGACGATGCCCTCGATACCGAGATCGTCGAAACCACCGGCGACGACCAGATCGGCCTTGCCGAGCTTGATCTTGTCCACGCCCTCCTCGACGGAGACCGCAGCCGTGGCGCACGCCGCGACCGGGTGCACCATCGCGCCGTAGCCACCGACGTACGACTGGACGACGTGCGCGGCGATGACGTTCGGCAGGGCCTCCTGCAGGATGTCGTTCGCCCGCGACTCGCCGAGCAGCGTGTCGATGTACAGCGACCGCATCGAGGACATGCCACCCATGCCGGTGCCCTGCGTGTTGGCGACCATCGACGGGTGTACCCAGCGCAGCAGCTCGGACGGGGTGAAGCCACCGGTGAGGAAGGCATCGACCGTGGTGACGATGTTCCACAGACCCACCCGGTCCACCGAGTCCGCCATGTCGGCGGGGATGCCCCACTTGGTGACGTCGAAGCCGGTCGGGATCTGGCCACCGACCGTGCGGGTCAGCTTCGCCTTGCGCGGCACGCGGATCTCGGTGCCTGCCTTGCGGGTGACCGTCCAGTCGCCCGACTCGGCGTCGACCGACGCGACCGTGTTCTCCGGATCGGAGTCGACAAACGCGCGGGCCTCGGCCTCGGAACCGACGACGAAGGACAGGTCCTTGTCGAGGAAGACCGAGGTCAGCAGCGGAGCCGTGTTGTCGATCATCGCACCGTCGTCGCCGTAGCGGCGGATGCCGCAACGCTCGACCACCGCGTCGTGGTAGCGGTCGGCAATCTCCGCCTCGGGCACCAGCTCACCGGTCTCGGTGTCGTAGAAGCCCGGCTTGGGATCGTTCTCCCAGCCGATCAGACCCGTGACCCACGCCAGCTCGAGCACACCGGCGGCCGACAGTTCCTCGTCGACCTCCATCTCGAAGCGGGTGCGAGCGGAGCCGTAGGGGCCGAGCTCGCCGGCACCGACGATGACGACCGTGTCGGCGAGGTCGGCGGTGACCGTGCCCCACTCGGGGGTCGGCAGCTCCTCGGCGCGCGGAGGCTCGGGCAGCGCCGCGATGGTCGCGGTGCCGTCCTCGTCGGCCTCGACGGCGTCGGCCGCCTCCTGCGCCTGCTTCGCGAGCGCCGGCAGGTCGACGTCCACCTCGGACAGTCCACCGGTCAGGTCCGCGACGAGCGGAGCCTCGGCAGCGAGACGCGTGGCCTCCGGTCCGACCAGCTTCAGCAGCTCGTCGGCCATCTCGTCCGTCGACCAGGTGCGGACACCGGCAGCCTCGACAGCCTCGACCAACGGGTCGTTGCCGCCCATCAGGCCCGTGCCGCGCACCCAGCCGATGAGGGCGTGGGCGAGGGTGACGCGCTCGGCCCAGGTGCGCTCGGCGCTCCAGCGGTTGATGACCGCGTCGAGTGCGGCCTTGGCCTCACCGTAGGCACCGTCGCCACCGAACTTGCCGCGGTTCGGCGAACCGGGCAGCACGACGTGCAGGTGGGTGTCGACGTCGCGGTCGTACCCGATCTTCGACAGTCCGGCGATCAGTCGCTCGACCGACCACAGCAGCACCCGNGCCCGCGCACCGGCGTCGGCGAGCGAGCCCGCCACGCGCGGCGCGGCGAACGGGAAGAGCAGCGTCGGGGTGAGCGCGTCCTTGATGAGCTTCTTCGCACCACCGGCGACCTCGACGGTCTCGGTGCCGATCCACTCGATCAGGGCGTCGACGTCGCTGTAGGACGCCATGTTCGCGGGAACCACCCACAGCGCGGCGCCGGCACGAGCGTTGCGTGCGTACAGCTCCTTGTAGAAGCCCAGGCGGCTGTCGTTCAGCGAGGACGTGGTGACGACGACCGTCGCACCGCCGGCGAGCAGCTTCGCGGCGACGGCTGCGCCGATACCGCCCTTGCTGGCGCCGGTGACCACGGCGACCTCGTCCGCGTACTCGGCACCCTCGGTGACGACGGCGGTCTCGGCGATCGCCGCGTAGGTCTGCGCGAGCTCCGTACGGCCGGCCTCGGTGGCCTTGCGGCCCCAGAACTCGGCGTGCGCAGCCACGGTCCGACCCGCACCGATGAAGCGTTCGACGTCGAAGCTGTTCGAATCCCCCGTCGCTCCGCTCGCCCCTTCCCCGAGCCAGACGCGGGCCAGGTCCTCACGGGCGGTGGCCCAGCGGTCGTCGATCAGGACGGCCTTGCGCTCGTCGAAGGCCGGAGCGACCAGACGCGGCCAGTCGGAGCCGAGCTCCGCGGAGACCAGGTCGACGAGTTCGTCGTCGGCCTTGTCGGCCAGGCCCGAGACCTGCTCGGTGTGGCCGAGCTGCTCGAGCACGAGACGTGCGGCACTGGCGAGAACCCCGTCGCGGCCGGTGATCTGCTCGGCGAACTCGCCGAGGGCAGCGGCGTCGACCGTCGCTCCCCCGCCGCCACCGGCGGACGGCATCGACACGGCGATTCCGCGACGCGAGGCCACCGACTGCACGGCGGCGTCGATCAGCTTGTCGACCGAAGCGGCATCCGCGAGGGCACCATCGGTCAGGCCCCCCAGGTCGCCGCCGCGGACGGACGAACCGTCGCGGCTGCCGAGAGCAGCTTCGGCGGTGACGTGCGACGCCCAGCCCTCGCCCAGACCCCACACCTTGGCGACGCGGTCGGCGACGTAGGCGGGACGCTTGCCCGACGGACCGAACACCTTGCGCAGGTGATCGTTGATCGAGTCCGACAGCACCGGGCCGAAGGGGCGGTAGGTGCGGGCGAGACGGTCGACCGTGCCGGCGAGGGCACCCATGTCGGCGTCGGCGGCACCGTCGATCGCGCCGAGCGAGAGCTCGGAACCGAGGTCGACGAGCAGCTGGTTGCGGCGCGAGGACACGCCGTCGCACAGCGCCTCGATCGTGTCGGCGGGGCCGATCTGATCCGGACGCAGCTTCGTCCACAGGGCGATGAGCACCTTGGTGGCGTCGGCGGCCTTGAACGCGATGTCGTCCGGGGTCGGGCCACCGGCCGGCGCAGCGGGAGCCGCGGCGGGTGTCGGGGCCGCAGCAGCGGCGGGAGCGGACTCGGCAGCCGGTGCGACCGGCTCGTCGTCCTCGACCGGAGCCGGGTCGGTGTCGGTCGAGTACACGATCGACGCCTCGCGCTCGATGTTGAGCACCTCGACGGGCTGACCGAAACGACCGGGCAGCTTCAGCGTCTGCGACGCGAGGTTCGCGACGGTGGGCGCGCCACCGAGGCCGACCTCGACGAACCGCTCGACACCGAGACCACCGTCGGTCTCGTCGGCGAACAGCAGGTCCTGCGTCTCGATCCAGCGCACCGGCGACGCGAACTGCCAGGCCAGCAACTCGGCGAGCACCACGCGGGTGAGCTCGACCGGCTTGGCCGACCAGCTGTCGAAATCCGCGAGGACGTCGGCGAGCGGCTGCGACGGCACCAGGTCGGCGATCTCCTGGATGAACTCGCGACCCAGGTTGAACGGCTTGGGCACGAGGTTCGGGATGTACCGGCCGATGAGGATGTGCGGGTCGATCTCCTGCGGCAGCAGGGCGAGCAGACGTTCACGGAAGTCGTCGACACCGCCGCGCAGCACGGTCGAGTGGAACGGCACATCGATGCCCGGGACGAGGATGAACGCGCGCTTGCCACCGAACTCGGCGACCTTGCGCTCGATCACGGACTCGAGGGCTTCGAGGCCGGCGACCGTACCGGCGATCGCGTACTGCGAACCGCGCAGGTTGAGGTTGACGATCTCCAGGAATTCCCCGGTCTCCTCGGCGACACCGGCGACGAAGGCCTGCAAATCCGCGTCGTCCACACCGAACTGCGACGGCCGGATCGCGGCCATGCGGTAGTTCGAGCGGCCGTGCTCGTCGCGCGGCACGAGAGCGTGCATCGCGGAGCCACGCTGGAAGACCACCTCGAGGACGGCCTCGAGCGGCAGCACACCGGCGACCGCGGCGAGCGCGTTGTACTCGCCCACCGAGTGACCGGCCAGGAAGGCGTCGTCGACGAACGCACCGGCCTCCTCGAGCTCAGCGATCTGCGCGACACCGAGGGTCGCCATCGCGACCTGCGTGAACTGGGTCAGGTGCAGCACGCCGTCGGGGTGCTTGTGGGTGACACCGCGGGCCTTGAGGACCGTCGGGTTGTCGCGGACCACGGCCAGGATCGAGAAGCCGAGCGCCTCGCGGGTGTGCTTGTCGGCGCGCTCCCAGATCTCGCGGGCGGCCTTCGAGCGGGCACGGGCGTCGAGGCCCATGCCGGGACGCTGGATGCCCTGGCCCGGGAACGCGTAGACGGTCTTCGGCGCGGCGATACGGCCGGTCGCGACCATCACCAGATCACCGTCGACGCGGCAGCCGACCTCGACGACCTCGGCACCACCGTCGGTGGCGATGCGGTCGACGCGCACGTCGATCTTCGCACCCGGACGGACCATGCCCAGGAAGCGAGTGGTCCATGCCGTCAGGCGACGGACCGGCAGCTTCGCGTCCTGCTCGATCGCGGTGACGACCTGCTGGGCCGCAGCCGACAGCCACATGCCGTGGACGATCGGGCTTCCGAGACCAGCGAGCAGCGCGGCGTTGTCGGAGGTGTGGATCGGGTTGTGGTCGCCGGAGACCTTCGCGAAGGCGCTCATGTCGGTCGGCGCGACGATCACGGCATCGCGGCGGCGACGACGCGGCGTGTCGGTGACGGCCTCGGTGAGAGCGCCACCGGCGCGAACCGGATCGGCGAGATCGGCGGTGCCGGTGCGGCCGCGGATCGCGAACCGCTCGGCCAGGGTGGCGACCACCCGGTCGCCCGAGCCGTCACCGCTGTCGGCGGTGATGACCACGTCGACCTCGACGACGCGACCCAGGTCGGTGTCGGAGACACCGGTGACCTCGGCCTTGACGCCCAGGAAGGCGGGATCGGTCGGCAGACCGTTCTTGACGTCGATCGCGTGGTCCAGGTGGACCAGGTCGAGCATGCCCTCGATGACCGACAGGTCGGTCTCGGTGCGGGCGGCGCCCAGCGCGGCGAAGACGGCCGGCCAGCAGGCACCCACGAGCACATCGGGCACACCATTGCCGCTCGGCGTCAGGGTGGCGGGCAGACCCGAACCGGTGACACCGGCGTGGTCGGCGATCTTCTCCGGCAGCCAGCCGAGAGTGATACGGGCAGCGCCCTTCCTGACCTCGGGCAGTTCCTGACCGGCGGCGACACCGAGCAGAGCGGACATCGACGCATCGGCGTCGGCCTCGGTGACGACAGGCGCGCCACCGGAGACGACCGAGGCGGGCACGGTCAGGCGGATCTCGACGGCCTTGTCGCGCACCAGCGGAACCCGCAGGCCGACGTGCTCGTCGTCGAGGATCGTCAGGGTCGCACCCGTCGGGGCGTGCGAGGCAGCGGTCTCCGACTCGACGGTCCACTCGTCCAGATCACCGAGACGGTGGATCGGGTTGCGGGTCTGGCGACCCGCCCACGAGACGTCCGGCGAGGACAGCACGGCGTCGAGCAGACCCGGCGCGATGTCGCGGTGACGACGCGCGGCGAGCTCCACCGGCTCCGCGCCCTCGGCGACGAGCTCGTCGGCCGTGGCCTTCTCGAAACGGTCGAGGAGTTCACCGACCGGCTCGTCGACACGGGTGATGCCGGCAACGGCGACGGTGCCGGGGATCACGCACACCTGGTCGGCGGAGTAACGCGGATCGTGGGCCTGCCACAGCGAATCCGAACGCCACCAGCGACGCACGTCCTGGTCGACGACCGGAACGAAGTTGACGGGCTTGCCGGGGGTGCGGCACAGCGACACGAAGAACGGCACGTCGGCGGGATGCAGCACGACGTCACCCGCGTCGGGATACTGCGCGAGCAGCGACTTGATCGCGGCGTACGGGCGCTCGAGCACCGCGTCGTCTTCGAACAACGTCGGGATCGGGCCCCGGCAGACGGGATGCAGGCGGGCCTCGGCGCGCTGCAGCATGTCGCGGAAACGCTCACGCCACGACACGTCCAGCCACGGGCTGGTGTGCGCCTCGGCGAGGACATCGCCGAGATCGCTGCCGCAGTCGAACTCGGCGCCGTTGTCCGCACCGACCGCCAGCTCGAGGTAGCGCTCGAGCCACTGCAGGTAGGTCATGGTGTCGAGGTCGCCGAAGTACGGCTTCGCCGTTCCGTTCAGCGCATCGACGATCTCGGCTCGGCGCGCGGCCACGGCGTCGGCATCACCGGCGACCTCGTCGAGGAGGCGACCCGTGCGCGATGCGGCGTTGTCGATCTCGTGGATGTCGGCGCCGAGCTGGCTGCGACCGGAGGCCATACCGCCGGTCGCGGTGCCGGCGGCGACCCAGTCGGGGGTGCCGGGGGTGTCGACGAGCAGCTGCTTGACCTCGGGAGCCGTGGTGGCCTCGAGAGTCGCCATCGCGGCGGTGCCGACGAGGATGCCGTCGAGCGGCATCGCCGGGAAGCCGTAGACGGTCGACCAGCGACCGGTCAGGTACTCGGCAGCCTTCTCCGGCGTGCCGATCCCACCGCCGACGCACAGCACCAAGTTCGGGCGCGTGCGCAGCTCGGCGTAGGTGTCGAGGAGCAGATCGTCGAGGTCCTCCCACGAATGGTGACCACCGGCGCGGCCGCCCTCGATGTGGGCGATGACCGGATAGTCCGGGACCTCGTTGGCGATACGGATCACCGAACGGATCTGCGCCACCGTGCCCGGCTTGAAGGCGACGTGCTCGATGCCGGCCTCACGCAGGTCGGAGATGATCTGCACGGCCTCGTCGAGCTCCGGGATACCGGCGGTGACGACGACACCGTCGAAGGGCGCACCGGCCGCGCGGGCCTTGGGTACGAGGCGCTTGCCGCCCACGTGCAACTTCCACAGGTAGGGGTCCAGGAACATCGAGTTGAACTGGACGGCGCGGCCCGGCTCGAGCAGCTCGGTGAGCTCGGCGACGTGGTCGGCGAAGATCTGCTCGGTGACCTGACCGCCGCCGGCGAGCTCGGCCCAGTGACCGGCATTCGCGGCCGCGGCGACGATCTTCGGATCGACGGTCGTGGGGGTCATGCCCGCGAGCAGGATCGGCGAGCGGCCCGTCAGGCGGGTGAAGGCCGTCTCGACGGCGATACGGCCGTCGGGCAACGCGACCGGCTTCGGAGCGAACTCCGACCAGGCACGCGGAACCTCGGGCTCGGCGCCCGGGGTGAGGAGATTGCGCTGACCGCCGCGGGTCGCGGCGGCGATGATGCCGACGCCCTGACCGCGCAGGCCCGAGCTGGTCATGCGGGTGAGGAGCTCGCCCGGACCGAGGTCGAGGATCCACGAGGCACCGGACGCGACGACGGAGTCGACCTGCTCGACCCAGTCGATCGGGGCGACGAGGATGGCCTGCGCCAGGCTGCGCGCGAGCTCGGAGTCGAGCTCGCAGCGGGCGGCCCAGTCGGCGACCTGCTCCACAGCATCCGCGAAGGCGGGGTGATGGAAGCCGACCTCGGCCGCGACGGGCTCGAAGGTCGGGGAGAACACGGCGCCACCGCGCTTCTTGGCCTCGCGCTCACGGGTCTCCGCGGCGGAGATCTGCTCGCAGCGTTGCTGCACGCGCTCGAGAGCGGCGGGCGGGCCCGACAGCACGACGCGACGACGGGCGTTGCGGATCGCGACGACGGCGCTGCGCTCGGGGTCCTGGCCCTCGAAGACCTCGGCGACGATCGCGCGCAGGCGCTCGGGGTCGACGTTGGCGACGGCGAGCATCGGGTACTTGCCGGCGCCGGAGATCAGGCCGCGGCGGCGACCGACGAGGGTCGCGGCGGCACCGATGAGCTGGGCGATCGCGAGGATCTCGGCGTCCTTGCGGCCGGCGGCGGCGACGGACTCGACGGCGAGGACGCCCTGCGAGTGGCCGATAACCGCGCTCGGTGCGACGGAGTCGACGTCGAGGCCCTGGTTCGCGAGCGCGCGCAGCGCGGCGACCTGGGTGAGGAAGACGCCGGGCAGCGACACGGCGGCAGAGGTGAGAGCTGCTTCGGAGGGGCCGGAGGGCGCGTCGTCCTCGTCGGCGAGTTCGGCCTCGAGGATCCACGCGACGGGGTCGAAGCCCGTCGGGCGGACCACGACGAGGTCGCTCGCGACCGGGGCGAGGTGCGCGGTGGCGCGGTTGACCAGGTCGGTGAGGGCCGGTTCGAGTCCGTTGTCGCGGCTGAGCTCCTCGAGCGAGGTGAGCCAGGGAGCGCCCTGGCCGCCGAAGGCGAGCGCGTAGGGCTCACCCGCGAGGAGCTTGTCGACCAGGGCACGGGCCGGAGCGGCTGCCGTGGACCGATCGGTGGTGCGTCGTGATGCCTTCGAGTTCCGTCCGTTGTCGCCTGGTGTGGTCTCGTCGATCGTCACGCGTGTGGTTCCTCTCCTGAACACCCCGGCGTCGAGGCTTCGTGTGTCAGCGCTGCGCGCCGGTGTGCTGCTGGACTAGTGGTCCGCTGTTCGGGCACGCCCAGGTTCGCACAAAATCATGAGGAGTTCCTCATGTTTTGTTTCCCGCAGTTTGCCCGGCACCTCTCCCACCAGTGATTTCGCTCACACACTCGCTCGAAAGTAACTGGTCGGTAACCCGAATCACTCCTGGCTGCGCCGATGCGTGGACGTCCATGAACCCGAGGAATCCCTCACGTTTTTCGTTATCAAATCGTTACCTGTTGACGGGCGTCGCGGATCGTGCATCGCAAGATCGAAAAGGTGTCGGACCCCCTCGATAGCCTTTCGGGCGAATCGAACAAATATTCGATAGGGGGCTCGGTGGGGAGAAGGGTGAAGTACACGCGGGAGGTTCTCGAGGAGGCGGTACGCAGTTGCTCCAACTTCGCCGAAGTCATGCGGCACTTGGGGCTCAGACCCAACGGTGGGCACCACACCCACTTGAGTCGCAGGATCAAGGCACTGGGCATCGACACGTCCCACTTCACTGGACAGGCTCATCAGAAAGGCAGGCCTGCACGGAATCGACTCCACTGGTCCGAGGTGCTCACGCTCGCACCGGCCGGCGCGAACCGGAAGGAGGGCAAGATCCTCAGGCGCGCCCTCCTGGAATACGGACGGCCGCACAAGTGCGAGAAATGCGGTACAGGCCCGGAATGGTTCGGATCTCCACTTGTGCTTCACGTCGATCACATCGACGGCCACCCGCACGACTCTCGACCCGAGAACGTGCGCTTTCTATGTCCGAACTGCCATAGCCAGACACCGACCTGGGCCGGACGACGCCGTGGCGTCGATCCCCTCGTACAAGCACCCCTCAGTTCGAGTCTCCGGCCGCGGACGAAGGCACGATGATGCGGCCGGTCAAATACACGAAGGAGATCCTGGAAGAGGCAGTCGTGAAGTCCACCAGTGTGGCGGGGGTGCTGCGACATCTCGGGCTGAAACAGTCGGGCGGCGCTCATACACATATCAGCCGCCGAATTCGCAGACTCGGCATCGATACGTCTCATTTCACCGGACAGGCCCACCAGAAGGGCCGACCACCGAGAAACCGACTCGCATGGACCGAAATTCTCACCCTCAAGCCGGTCGGATCCAATCGACAGTCCCCGAAACGGTTGCGTCGCGCACTCGTCGAGTCGGGACGTCCCCACAAATGCGAGGGATGCGGAATCGAGCCGATGTGGTGCGGAGCGCCTTTGACGTTCCACATCGACCATATCGATGGCAATCCCCACGATTCCCGACCGCACAACGTCCGCTTTCTCTGCCCGAACTGCCATAGCCAGACGCCCACCTGGGCCGGGCGACGCCGGTTCACCTTCGGCGAGGAGGACCAACTCTCGTGACGTATTGTGTCCGTGACGCGCGAGTGGCGGAATGGCAGACGCTCCAGGCTTAGAACCTGGTGCCCGTACGGGCGTGGGGGTTCGAGTCCCCCCTCGCGCACCACGTGACCTCACCCACGGTGCACCGACCGGTCTTGGCAGGTCGGTGCACCGTTCGGGTACCGTCGAGGGCGTGTCCGAGCATCGCCCTCCCCGCCGGTTGGCCCTGATCATCCTGGTCCTGGTGGCCGCGGCCGGATGCCTCGGTCTCGGCTACTGGCAGTGGGTCCGGTTCGAAGCGGTCGGCGGCACCTACCAGAATCTCGGCTACGCCCTCCAATGGCCGGCCTTCGCCTTCTTCTGCGTCTACGCCTACCGGCGCTTCGTCCGCCTCGAGGCCGAGGAGCAGGAAGCCGAGAGCACCGGCGGACGACGCCCCTCCGAGCCGGACGAGCCCACCGAGATCCCCGAAGATCTTCTTCCCACCCGTCCGCGCACGCTCGCTGAGGCACGCGAGCAGGAGGCCGCGGATCCCGACGCACAACAGATCAACGAGTACAACGAGTACCTCGCGCAGCTCGCGCGCAGGTCCGATAGGAGCGCTCAGTGAGCACGACCCCCGAGCAGGCGTCCGGCCAGGCCACCACGCCGCGCGTCGTCAGTGAGGCCGACCGCAAGAAGATCCGGTCGGCTCTGCTGCGTTACCGCGTGCTCGCCTACGCGACCGGTATCTGGCTGCTGATCCTCACCGGTGAGATGGTCGCCAAGTACATCATCGGTGTCGAGAACGTGCCGGCCTGGATCGCGATCGTGCACGGCTGGGTGTACGCGGTGTACCTGGTCCTCACCTTCGACCTGTCGATCAAGGTGCGCTGGCCGATCGCCCGGACGGTGTGGACGCTCCTGGCGGGCACCATCCCGTTCCTGTCCTTCTTCGTCGAGCACAAGCGCACCCAGCAGGTGAAGGCCGACTTCGGCGTCTGAGCCGGTNGGGCGGATCCTCTCGAAGGATCCGCCCGATTTCGTTGCGAACGAGCGCGCTCAGCGTCGCGGCAGGCGCACCACCTGCACGAAGAACTCGTCGATCTGGCGCACCGCGTGGATGAACTGATCGAGGTCGACCGGCTTCGTCACGTACGCGTTGGCGTGCAGCTTGTAGCTGCGGAGGATGTCCTCCTCCGCTGCCGAGGTCGTGAGGACGACGACGGGGATGTCGGTGAGGTCGGTGTCGGACTTGACCTGCTCGAGGACCTGCCGTCCGTCGTACTTGGGCAGGTTCAGGTCGAGGAGGATCAGGTCGGGCCGAGGGGCGCTCTCGTACTCTCCGCGCCGGTAGAGGAAGTCGAGTGCCTCCTCGCCGTCGCGGACCACGTGAAGGGTGTTTCCGATCTTGTTGTCCTCGAACGCTTCGCGCGTCATCAATTCGTCGCCGGGGTCGTCCTCGACGAGGAGGACGTCGATCGGCCGCCCGGAAACGCTCATGCAGATGCCCCTTTCAGAGCGACTTCGGTTGCAGACATGTCGTCGCCTGCCTTGGGAATCGTAAAGCAGAATCGACTGCCTTCCCGATACTGCGGGTCGAGCCAGATTTCTCCACCGTGGTATTCGACGATCTTGCGGCAGATGGCCAGGCCGATGCCGGTGCCGGTGTAGACGTCCCGGCCGTGCAGCCTCTGGAAGATCACGAAGACCTTGTCGGCGAACTCTTCGGCGATACCGATTCCGTTGTCCTGCACGGAAAATCGCCAGAACTCGTCGTCCCCGTCGACGATCTCCTCGCAGTCGACCCGGATCTCCACGGGCCTGTCCTCGTGGCGGAATTTGATCGCGTTGCCGATCAGGTTCTGCCACAACATGATCATCAGTGTGGGATCGCCCACGATCGTCGGCAGGGACTCGGGCCGGGTGATCTCCGCCCCGGATTCCTCGACCGCCTGGGAGATGTTCGTCAGAGCCGCGTCGAGGGTCACATCCAGTTCGGTGCGGATGTGCGCGTCGCTGACGCGTCCGACGCGGGAGAAGGTCAGCAGGTCGTTGATGAGCACCTGCATACGCTTCGCGCCGTCGACCGCGAAGGCGATGTACTGGGTGCCGCGTTCGTCGAGCTTGTCGCCGTAACGCTTCTCGAGTAGCTGACAGAAGGACGCGACCTTGCGCAGCGGCTCCTGCAGGTCGTGGGAGGCGACGTAGGCGAACTGTTCGAGTTCGGAGTTCGAGCGCCGCAGTTCCGTCGTCTGGTTCTCGAGTTGCTCCTCACGCTCGTGCGCGACCTGCAGTTCGCGCACGATCCGCTCGCGCATGTCCTCGACGTCGCGACCCAGCGCATAGATGTCGGCGGGGCCCTGCGGCTCGATCTCGCGCTCGAAGTTCTGGCCCGCGACGACGCTGCGCGATGCCTGTCGCAGACACTGGATCGGACGGACCACGATCATCTGGAGCAGGACTGCCAGGCCCACGCCGGCGAGCAGGAAAACCACGACCATGCCGGCAAGGATGCGGTCGCGCGTGGTGCGGGTGTCCTCGAGCGTCGCGATGCCGTCCTCTCGGGCCTGCGCGAGATCGGCGTTCTGGACCTCGAACGCCGCCCGGAGCCGGTCGAACGCGACGCGGCCCGCATCGACGACGGCGGGATCCACGAACTGCGGTTCCCCCGGTACGACGGTGGAGATGAGCGGTTCGGCGTACACACGTCGCCACTGCGCCGCGTGCGTTTCGATCGCGTCGAGGTCCGCCATCAGCTTCTCCTCGTCGCCGACGAGAGCGCGCAACTCGGCGGCGGCAGCCTCCTCCTCCCGCCGTCCCTCCTCGTAGGGCGTGAGGAAATCGGGATCGGCGGCGAGAATGTAGCCCCGTGCGCCCGTCTCCTGGTTGATCAGCGCCGATTGCAACCGGTACGCCTCGACGCGGGCGGGCTGGATCCGGTCGCGCACGTAGTTGGAGTATTCGGTCGTCTCACGGAGGAAGTGGCTGCCGACCACGGTGCCGACGACCACCAACACACCCATCACGCCGAGTACGAGCAGGAACCATGCCTGGACCGTCATCCTGCGAGAGGGAGGGCGACGCACGTCCCCCGTCTCCGCCGTTGCGTCGCTGTTCGTCATGCGGTGATGATCACTTCCTGTTCCATTGCACGTGGACGACTGCCACGTCGTCGGACAGCCCTCCCCTACTGTCCGCGAGTTTCTCGGCACCGTCGATCAGCGAGTCGGTGAACTCGGCAGCCGGCAGATGGGCGCGTTCGCGCGCGAGCTCGAGGAGTCCTTCCTCACCGAGTCGTTCCGGGCCGTCGCCTCGATGACCCTCGAACAATCCGTCGGTGAACAACACGATCGCGCCGTCCCCGGGCAGATCCAACTCGTGGACGGGCCAGGTGGCCACTCCCGGCAGCAGGCCGAGAGCGGGACCACCGGGCGCTTCGATCCAGTCGATGGTTCCGCCGTGGCGGAGCAGCAGCCCGGGATGACCGGCCCGCATGACCTCGACGGTGCCGTGGTCGGCACACATCGTGAGGTTCGTCATCGACGCGAAGAAGCGACTCTCCGTGCGCTCGGCGACGAGCAGTTCCTCGAGTTGGTGCAAGCGGCGGGGACCGTCTACCCCGCTGAGCACGAGCGTGCGCCACGCGATGCGCAGGCCCACGCCGAGGGCGGCCTCGTCGGGGCCGTGACCGGAGACGTCGCCGATGAGGACGTGGACGGTGCCGTCGCCGGTCTGCACGACGTCGTAGAAGTCGCCGCCGAGAAGAGCAGACGACCGGCCGGGTCGGTAACGGGCGACGACGTCGAAGTCCTGCCCGTCGCGCAGGAGTGGGGACGGGAGCAGGCCGCGTTCGAGTCGGGCGTTCTCCTGCGCGTGAAGCTGGCTCGCCTGGAGTTCCGCCGCAGCGATCTCGGTCTGCTTTCGCTGGATGGCGTAGCGGACGGCGCGGCCGAACAGATCGGGTTCGACGCGTCCCTTGACGAGATAGTCCTGGGCGCCGACGGACAGCGCGGCGAGGCCGGTCTGTTCCTCCGCGAGGCCGGTGAGGACGACGATGGGGACGGAATCGGTGATTTCCTGGATGCGGGCGACGGCTTCGAGGCCGCTCGCATCGGGCAGGTGGAGGTCGAGAAGTACGCAGTCGGGAGCCGACGTGGCGAGTTCGTCGCGGGCCTGCGCAAGTGTCTGCACCCACACGACGGTCATCTCGGGGGCACTGTCGACGACGAGTTCCTCCACGATGAGCGCGTCGCCCGGATCGTCCTCGATGAGGAGCAACGACGGTGGTTCGACCGACTCGCTCTGCGCTCGGTGCATGTCCACTCGGCGCCCCTCCCTCCCTGCTCGAAAGGGAACATTACAGACTCGGCGACAGCATGGTCACAGGGTGGTCACGGCGGGTCGCGGCCTCGGCCGACGGACCGATATGTGCATCTATCGGCACGATCTTGCATGATGGCAAGGTGAACGATCCCATGACCGCGCATCCGCATATGACTGTTTCCACGACCCGTATCGGCTCCGTGGCCGTACTGTCCGTCAACGGCGAAGTCGACATGACGAGTGCCCCGCTCCTCGAGCAGGAAGCCCTCGCACTCCTCGACACCGACATCTCCGGACTTATCGTCGACCTCAGCGGGGTTGATTTCCTCGCTTCGATGGGTATCGCTCTGTTGGTCGAGTTGTCCAAGCGAGCCGGCGACAACACCGGTTTCGCCGTCGTGGCACATGGCAGCGCCACGGCACGCCCGCTCGAACTCCTCGGCCTCGGAGAGGTCCTGGCGATCCATCCGAAGCTCGACGACGCGCTCGTCGGCCTCGGTAACTCGCCGGAAGGCGTCTCCGAGTAGACCGCCGTACCCGACGAACCGAGGAGCCATGTCGTCTGCGCCCGAGGAGTCAGCTTTGCTTTTTCCCGACGAGATCCGTTCGTCGGGTGTGCGAGCCGACCCGACCGAGATTGCAGGCCTGCGGGTCGTCACGAGGCGGTGGCTGGCGAAGCTCCCCCTCAGCGAGGACCAACGACAGGACATACTGCTCGCGAGCTACGAAGCGCTCGCGAATGCCGTCGAGCACGCCTATGCGCCGGACGACGCGCACGGCACGCTCGACTACGAGGCGACGTATCTGCCCAACGAGGGTGAGGTGGTCGTGCGGGTCGTCGACCACGGCTCCTGGCACGACGCCGTCGACAGCGACGCCCGACGTTCACGCGGTCACGGGCTGACGCTGATCCGCAATCTGGCCAGCGACGTCCAGGTCTCGGCCGGCCCGAAGGGCACGGTCGTCGAGATGCGCTGGGTCCTCGAGGAGACGGACAGGGCAGAGAACGACAGGGTAGGGGACGACAGGGCAGGGGACGAACTCTCGTCCCACGACGCGAGCTGACTGCGCGGTAGGCGCGCGTCGCNCGGGAGGAGCACCATGCTCCTCCCGCGGCCGCTTTCGTCATACCTGCAGGACACCCACGTCCGGCTTCGCGGGACCGAACTTCGGTGCCAGTTCGCGGCGTGCCGCACGGTCGCCGAGGTGTTCGAGCAACCGGCGCCCGGGAGCCGATCTCGTCAGGACCATGTCGCTGCGTTTCCATCTCCGCGGACGCGGTAGCCGCCCTGTGGAGGCGATCGCGTGGATCTTCGTGCGCACGGTCGAGAACGTGGCCGTCTCCTGTGTTCTCGACCGTCCCCCGGTGGATCGGGACGTCGTGGCCGACGAGCTCACCGCCATGGTCACGGCGTATCTGCGGGACATGTCGCTCCCCTGACGGGGCGAACCAGGTGTTCCTCGCTATCGTGGCGGGAACCCTGTGGCCCTGACAGGGGGTTCCCGCCGGACCCTTCGGTTCGAAGGGTCCGATGCGGGACGGTGAGTGAGGAGGCGGCGATGGCGCGTTGGAATCCACGGGTGGTACTGGACTGGTTGCGTGCGGGATATCCCGAGGGGATCCCGGCCAAGGATCACTTCGCGTTGCTTGCCGTGCTCGAGCGTCGGCTCACCGACGAGGAACTTCTCGAGGCGATCGAGACGGCGGCGGCGACCGCGTCCGAGCACCCGGAGCGGCAGGTCGACCACGACACCCTGCGGAAGATCGTGGCAGGGGTGATCCACGAGGAACCGGACCCGCAGGACGTCGAGCGCGTCCGTGAGCAGCTGGTCGCTGCGGGCTGGCCCGTTGTGGGCGGTGAACTCTCCCGCGGCGACGAGGCGACCGAACCCGTCGAACCGGATACGCAACCGACGACCGGGACGACTGCGGCGCCGGCATCCGACGCTGTTGCTGCATCGGATACCGGCGCCGCGGAACCCGTGCGCGAGGAACGTGGGACGCAGGCTGGCGCNGGCGAGCCGCGAATCAGGCGCTTGCGGCGAGCGCAGCGAGGGCGGGCACGAGCTGGGCGAGTGCCCGTCCTCGATGCGACTGTGCGTCCTTCTCCTCCGCGGACAGTTCCGCGGCGGTGCGTTCCTCGCCTTCGGGGCGGAAGACCGGGTCGTAGCCGAAACCGTTCTCGCCGCGCGGCTCGCGCACGATGCTGCCGCGCCATTCGCCGCGCACGACGGTCGTGACGAATCCGTCGTCCGACGGCACCACGAGCGCGCACGCCGACACGAAGGCCGCGCCGCGACGCGCGTCCGGCACATCCTGCATCTGGCCGAGCAGCAGTGCGGTGTTCGCCTCGTCGTCGCCGTGGCGTCCGCTCCAGCGCGCCGAGAGCACGCCGGGCATGCCGCGCAGGGCGTCGACCTCGAGACCGGAGTCGTCGGCGACGCAGGGCATCCCTGTGGCGGCTGCGCCGTCGCGGGCCTTGGCTCCGGCGTTCGCTTCGAAGGTCTCCCCCGTCTCGGGTGCCTCCGGGTAGGGCGGGACGGTGTCGAGACCTACGAGTTCGATGCCGTCGATCCCGGCGCGGTCGAGCACGCGCTGCAGTTCGCGCAGCTTCTTCGCGTTGCGACTTGCGACCAGCACCCGCACGTCAGACTCCGAACTTCTTCTTGACGACCTCCGCCTCGACCGGCTCGGGCAGGGTGCCCAGGTACGGCTCGGCGAGCACCTCGCGCTGGATCCGGCACAGTTCCTCGATGCCGGCGAGCGAGGAGTCGAGCATCGCGTCGAGCGTGGAACGCGGGAAGGTCGCGCCTTCGCCGGTGCCCTGGACCTCGACGAGGGTGCCTGTCTCGGTGGCGACGACGTTCATGTCGACCTCGGCGCGCACGTCCTCCTCGTAGGGCAGGTCGAGACGGACACGTCCGTCGACCACGCCGACGCTGACGGCGGCGATCTGGCACGAGATGGGCTGCGGGTCGGCGAGGCTGCCCGCGGCACGCAGGTAGGTCACCGCGTCGCACAGTGCGACATAAGCGCCGGTGATCGCCGCGGTGCGGGTGCCTCCGTCGGCCTGCAGCACGTCGCAGTCGATCGCGATGGTGTTCTCGCCAAGGGCGGCGAGGTCGATGCATGCGCGCAGCGACCGGCCGACGAGCCGGCTGATCTCCTGGGTGCGGCCGCCGAGCTTGCCCTTGACCGATTCGCGTCCGCTGCGGGTGTGGGTGGCGGCGGGAAGCATCGCGTACTCGGCGGTGAGCCAGCCGAGACCGGAGCCCCTACGCCACCGCGGCACGCCTTCCTCGACGCTGGCGGTGCACATCACGCGGGTCTGTCCGAATTCGACGAGCACGGAGCCCGCCGGGTGGTTGGTGAAACCCCGGGTGATGCGAATGCTCCGGAGTTCGTCGTCCGCTCTGCCGTCTTCTCGTGTCGTCACTCGTCCGAGCCTAGGCGATCCGGGGGCGGGCCTTTCAGATGCGGTACACGTCTCCGGCGGTGACCGCGTGGACCGGTCCGGAGTACTCGGCCTTGGCCTCGGCGATGACGTCCTCGCGGGAGGTCCACGGCGGGATGTGGGTCAGGAGGAGTTCGCCGACACCGGCGAGGGCCGCGACGCGACCGGCCTCGGCGCCCGAGAGGTGCACGCCCTCGGGGCGTTCCCCCGGCGCGTGGGTCCACGACGCCTCGGCGAGCAGCACGTGGGCGCCGCGGGCGAGTTCGACGACCGAATCGCACATGCCGGTGTCGCCGGTGTAGACGAGGGTGCGGCCGGAGTCGCTGGTGATGCGGAAGCCGTAGGCCTCCGGCGGGTGGTGGACGCGGCCGGGGCAGATGGTCAGGCTCCCGAACCGGATCTGCTCGCCGTCGCCGAGCATCCGGACGTCCAGGGTGTCGCTGACGTCGTCGACCTCGCCGGGGATCTCCGCGGACGCCACACCGATGCGGTGGGCGGTGCCGGCGGGACCGTAGGTGAGGACGCGGCCCTGCGGCGGGGACGGCGAGTAGCGGCGCCAGACCAGCAGACCGGGCAGGTCGAGGCAGTGATCGGCGTGCAGATGGGACAGGAGGATCGACACTTCGCCGGGGTCGGCGTGGCGCTGGAGCGCGCCGAGGACGCCGGGACCGAAGTCGATGACCAGGGGCGGGGTGTCCGGTGCCGTCAGCAGGTAGCCGGAGGCTGCGGAATCCGGCCCGGCCACACTGCCCGAGCACCCCAGAACGGTCATGCGCATATCAGCCATGCTGCCATGCCGAAGGTCCCTCGATGAAGCCAACGCGCGTATTGCGGCGCAGACTCACAGTGGCCGGGAAGGTGTGACGCGCGGATCGTTCGGCCACTTCGCGCGGCCGATCGGCGGGTTGTCGGCGCGGGTGGTCAGCGCGGCACGACCGAGGGGGTGGTGCGACGGGCGCGACGCGCGTCCGCGGACAGCGCCCACGCCGCGAGAACGCCGCCGACCGCACCGAAGAAGTGCCCCTCCCAGGAGATCCACGGTTCGCTCGGCAGCACCCCCCACAGCATGCCGCCGTAGAGGAACAGCACCACGACTCCCAGCAGGATCTGCCCGGCCTTGCGGGTGAACACTCCGCGCACGATCAAATAGGTGAGCCACCCGAAGATCAGGCTCGACGCTCCGATGTGGGTCTCGCCCGAGCCCGCGATCAGCCACGTCCCCACTCCTGCGACGACCCAGATGATCGCGGTCGCGGCCAGGCCGCGCCCGATGCCGGAGAGCAGCACCAGGAAGCCGAGGACGAGCGCGGGCACGGTGTTGGCGGTGAGGTGGGCCCAGTCGGCGTGCAGGATCGGCGCGAACAGCACGCCCCACAGCCCGTCGGCGGTGCGGGGTTCAACACCGGCCGCGTCGAGATCGGCGGGGAGCACCGCATCGACGGTCTCGATGCCGTAGAGCATCGCGACGAACCCGCCGATCCACAGTCCGGCACGTTGCCAGATCGGCCGGATGCGGGTGTCGGCGCCGGTGCCGCTGGGAATGGTCATGGCACCATTCTGCCGTCACGTACCGGTCAGTGGCCGAAGACCGAGGGCAGCACGTCGCGATAGGCGGGGATGTCGGCCACGGAGGTCGCGGACAGGATCGCATCGACGATCGCGCGTTCGACCACCACCGCGGCGGCCTCGCACACCGCGGCGAGGATCGGCAGTTCGGCGGCGAAGGCCAGGATCGACGGGGCGTCGCCCAGTGTGTCGGAGACGTCGGCGGTGCCGGTCGAGAGGGCGAAGATCGTGTCGCCGTCGAGCGGTGAGTGCGCGGGACGGATCGCGCGGCCGAGACCGTCGTGCCCGGTGACCGCGACGCGACGGCACGCCGCCTTCGACAGCGGTGCGTCGGTGGCGACCACACCGATCGTGGTGTTCAGGACGGTGCCCTTGTCGCCGAGCGCGCGGGCCGCGGCCAGATCCGCCGCGGAGGGCGACGACAGTCCGAGTTCTTCGGCTCGCGCGGCGTCGACGCCCCAGGGCAGTCCGGTCACGGGGTCGAACACCGAGCCGACGGGGTTGGCGACCATCAGTGCCGCCACGGTCACCCCGGTCGCGGGACCGTCCGTGATCCGCACGCTCGCCGAGCCGATGCCGCCCTTGAGCGCCCCGGCGCGGGCACCGGTGCCGGCGCCGACGCTGCCGCGCTCGAGGTGCGTGGAGCTGGCGGTGGCCGCGGCGGTGCATCCGGAATCGGCGGTCGGGCGCGCGGACCACTGACCCACCGGCAGGTCGAAGATGACGGCGCCGGGGACGATCGGGACGACCGCGCCGGGCGCGCCCATCGGGATGCCCTTGCCGTTCTTCTCGAGATAGCGCATCACGCCGTCGGCGGCGGCCAGCCCGTATGCGCTGCCACCGGTGAGGAGGACCGCGTCGACACGCTGCACGGAATGACTCGGATCGAGCAGGTCGGTCTCCCGGGTTCCCGGTCCCCCGCCGCGCACGTCCACCGATGCGACGGCGGACGGGTCGGCGAGCACGACGGTGCATCCCGTGGCGGCGCCCGTACCGGGAATCTCGGGGGTGCCGACGGTGACCTCGGGATCGAGGCGCTGCCAGTGACCGACACTCAGACCCGCCACGTCGAGCAGCGAATCGGTCGGCCCCGGCACGGTCACGGCTGAAGCGCCTGGACGAGGGAGTCCTGCATCCATGTCAGCCAGTGGTAGACGTCGAGATGCGGGGCACGCGGATCGTCGTCGTCGAGGACGTCGGGGGTGTCGGCGTCGATGCCGAGGGTGGTGCCGAGCGCGAGCCGCACGTCGTTGAGCCCGTACAGCCAGGCTTCGGCCTGTTCGGGATTGAGCACCACCTTGCCGCCGCCTTCGGGCACGGTGCGCAGGATGACCGCGCCGGCGGCGAGCTTCGCATCGATGATGCTCGGTTCGTGCAGGCTCCGCATCGCACCGTTGAGGTCGGCGGCGTCGTCGCCGACATCGGCGACGGCATCGGCGTCGGGGCGGTGGAAGTCGGGAAGGAGTCGTCGCAGCGCCGGGATCTCGGGCGGGGTGGCGTTACCGGTGCGCAGGCCGGTCAGCGCCGCGAGGTCGTCCTGCGGGGTCTGTCCGGCGCGTTCCTCGAGCATGCCCCGCACGGAGGACACGAGCGACCGCAGCACCGACGCTTCGTGGGCGTCCATCTCCGACCGGAGCTTGGGGCCGCTGAGCGAGTTCTTCCTGGTCCACTGCCGCACGTCGGTCGGGCCCTCCTGTGGGGATCATTCGTCGCGTTGCATCGTCGCCCACAGTCCGGCGGCGTGCAGACGCTGCACGTCGTGTTCCATCTTGTCACGCGAACCACTCGACACGACGGCCTTGCCCTCGTTGTGGACCTTGAGCATGAGCTCGGTGGCCTTGGCCTTGCTGTACCCGAACAGCTTCTGGAAGATGAACGTCACGTAGTGCATGAGGTTGACGGGGTCGTCCCAGACCACGGTCACCCATGGCCTGTCGACCGCTTCGATCTCCTCGACGATTTCGGCCTCGGCCGGAACGGCCTGTCCCGCCATGGCCGGAACGGCCTGGCCGGCCATGAATCGGACGTCGAGCGGAGTGGTCGTACTACACGGCGCCATGTTCCCAGGGTACGACTTCGGAGCACGGCGAAAAACCCGCCTCGGAGGCCGTGGCTCTACAGTGATCGGGTGCCCGAAGCCATTCACCGTGCCGGTCGTCCCGGCACCGCACTGTTCACGGACAAGTACGAGTTGACCATGCTCGAGGCTGCCCTGGCGGACGGCACGGGCGACCGCCCGTGCGTCTTCGAGGTCTTCGCCCGGCGTCTTCCCCCGGGCCGGCGGTACGGCGTCGTCGCAGGCACCGCGCGGTTGATCGAGGCACTCGGATCGTTCCGGTTCGACGAGGCCGAACTCGAACTCGCCGCCGGTTTTCTCGCTCCGCGCACCGTCGAGTGGCTGCGCGACTTCCGGTTCTCCGGCGACATCGACGGTTACCGCGAGGGCGACTTCTACTTCCCGGGTTCACCGATCCTGTCGGTGAGCGGCACCTTCGCCGAGTGTGTGCTACTCGAGACGCTGACGCTGTCGATCTTCAACCACGACAGTGCGATCGCCTCTGCGGCGGCGCGCATGGTGAGTGTGGCCGACGGCCGCGCGCTCATCGAGATGGGGTCGCGGCGTACCCACGAGGAAGCGGCGGTCGCCGCGGCGCGCGCGGCCTATCTCGCGGGCTTCGACTCGACGTCCAATCTGCAGGCCGCACAGCGGTACGGCATCCCCGCAGCGGGTACCGCCGCGCACGCGTTCACCCTGCTGCACACCACGACGGCTGGTCGCGACGAGGCGTCCGCCTTCCGCAGCCAGGTCGAGAGTCTCGGTGTGGGCACGACCCTGCTGGTGGACACCTACGACATCACCGAGGGCGTGAACACGGCGATCGCGGTGGCCGGCCCCGAACTCGGTGGCGTGCGGATCGATTCGGGCGATCTCGGTGTGCTCGCCCGCCAGGTGCGCGAACAACTCGACGGACTCGGCGCGACCCGCACGAAGATCGTGATGTCCGGTGATCTCGACGAATACGGGATCGCGGGTCTGCGCGCCGAACCGGTCGACGGCTACGGCGTCGGCACCTCGCTGGTGACCGGCTCGGGGGCTCCGACGGCGGGCATGGTCTTCAAGCTCGTGGAGGTCGACGGCCTCGCGGTCGAGAAGCGCAGTGCGTCGAAGGAGTCCCGAGGGGGCGCGAAGCGGGCCGTCCGGTACGCGCGGAGGACGGGCACGCTCGTCGAGGAGGTCGTGTACCCGGCCCGCGCCGAGCAGGTCCCGCCGGGCGAGGGTTCACAGGTCCACGAACTGATGATCCCGCTGGTCCGCGGCGGCGAGGCGGTCGGCGATCTGCCTACCCTGGAGGAGAGCCGTGAGTACCTCCGGCAGGGCATGGTGCGTCTGCCGTGGGAGGGCCTGACGCTCTCGGCCGGGGATCCCGCCCTCCCCACCCGCTTCGTCCGTGAGGGGTGAGTGCCATGCGCGCATTGCTGGTGGTCGACGTCCAGAACGACTTCTGCGAGGGCGGTTCGCTCGCCGTGGAGGGCGGCTCGCGGGTGGCGTCCGACATCACCCGGTTCCTGCAGGCGCACGGTGACGACTACGCGTACATCGCCGCAACCCGCGACCACCACGTCGATCCCGGAGACCATTTCTCTCCCGAACCCGATTTCGTCGACTCGTGGCCGCCGCACTGCCGGGCAGGGACGCCGGGCGCGGACTTCCACCCCGAACTGACTACGGACCGGTTCGAGGCCGTCTTCTCGAAGGGTGCCGACGACGCCGCCTATTCGGGCTTCGAAGGAATCGACGACGAGGGCACGACGTTGGCGTCGTGGTTGCGCGACCGCGGCGTGACGGACGTCGACATCGTCGGGATCGCCACCGACCACTGTGTGCGGGCCACCGCGCTCGACGCGATCGCGGAGGGTTTCGGCGCCCGGGTGCTGCTGCCGTACACCGCTGGGGTGTCGGAGACGACGATCCGCCCAGCCCTCGAGCGGATGCGCGAGGCCGGTGTCGAGCTGGTCACCGACCTTCCCGGCGTCACCGATATCACCGAAGTCACAGGTAGCTGGGCCGCAGACCGAAGGTGACGGTGGGGACCGATAGCCTGTGCCGGTGCCGGATCTCCCCGAAGTCCCAGAATTGCTGCGAACCGCGGTGCACGCGCTGGGCGGTAAGGAGCGGCGCAACCAGCTGACGATGGCCTCGGCCGTCGCGCACAGCATCGATACCGGCGAACACCTCGCCGTGCAGGCCGGCACGGGTACCGGCAAGTCGCTGGCCTATCTCGTGCCGAGCATCCGCTACGCGGTGAAGACGGGTCGCACCGTGGTGGTCTCCACCGCGACCATCGCGCTGCAGCGNCCTGCCGCGACTCGCCGACGCCCTCGCCGGTTCGCTCGGCCGTCGCCCGCGTTTCGCGATCCTCAAGGGTCGCGGAAACTACCTGTGTCTGAACAAGATCCATACCGGTCTCGCCGAGGAGACGCCCGACGCCGAACTGTTCGACGCGTTCGCCCTCTCGCGCATCGGCCGCGAAGTGCGGCGGGTGACGGAGTGGTCGTCCACCACCGAGACCGGCGACCGCGACGACCTGTCCCCCGGTGTCTCCGATCAGGCGTGGCGTCAGCTGTCCGTCACCGCCCGCGAGTGCCTCGGCAAGTCGCGGTGCCCGGTGGGAGAAGACTGCTTCGCCGAGATCGCGCGCGCCGAGGCCGCGCAGGTCGACGTGGTCGTCACCAACCACGCGCTGCTCGCGATCGATGCGATCACCGGCATCTCGATCCTGCCCGAGCACGATGTCGTGGTCGTCGACGAGGCCCATGAACTCGTCGATCGGATCACGAACGTCGCCACGGCCGAGTTGTCGCCGGGCACGGTGTCGGCGGCTGCGCGGCGCTGCGTCAAGCTCGTCGAGGACCAGGAGATCGACCGGCTCGACGGTGCCGCCGAGAACTGGGAGTCGTTCCTCGAAGAACTGCCGGCTGGGCGCTGGGACGAACTGCCCGAGGGCGCGGCGGCCGCGCTGGCCTCGATCCGCGATGCCGCCTGGGCCGTACACACGGCGATCGGACCGGCCAAGCCCGGCACCGATCCCGAGGTCGCCGCGGCCCGCAGTCAGGCGCTCGCGGAGATCGACGAGGTGCACGACTGCGCGGTCCGGGTGCTGACGACCTTCGAGCAGCGAGACCCTTCGCAGCGACCCGACGTCGTGTGGCTTGCCGCCGACGAGTTCCGCGGCAACGTGCGCCGCACCGTGCGGGTCGCGCCGCTGTCGGTCGGTGGGTTGTTGCGCAGCCGGTTGTTCGGTGAGTCCACCGTCGTCCTCACGTCCGCGACCCTCACGGTCGGCGGGTCGTTCGACGGCCTCGCGGTCAACTGGGGTCTGCCGCCGCAGTCGCCGGCCCGCAGCGACACCACCTCCGCGTCGGGTGCCGAACCTCCTTCCGACAAGGGCGATCTCGCGTGGAATGGGATCGACGTGGGGTCGCCCTTCGATCACGCGAAGGCGGGCATCCTCTACATCGCCAAGCATTTGACGCCACCCGGCCGCGACGGTCTGCCGCCCTCGCATCTCGACGAGATCGCCGAACTGGTCACCGCCGCCGAGGGGCGCACGCTCGGGTTGTTCTCCTCGATGCGCGCCGCGAAGGCCGCCACCGAGGCGCTGCGCGAGCGTCTCGACACGCCGATCCTGTGCCAGGGCGACGACGCGACCGGCGCGCTGGTCGAGAAGTTCGCAGCCGACGACGCGACGAGCCTGTTCGGCACCCTGTCGCTGTGGCAGGGCGTCGACGTTCCGGGCCCGTCGCTGTCGCTGGTGATCATCGACCGGATTCCGTTCCCCCGCCCCGACGATCCGCTGCTGGTCGCCCGGCAGCGCGCCGTGGAGGCTCGCGGCGGCAACGGGTTCATGGCGGTCGCCGCCAATCACGCCGCTCTGCTGTTGGCGCAGGGTGTCGGGCGACTGTTGCGCAGCACCGACGACCGGGGCGTGGTGGCGGTGCTCGACTCGCGCCTGGCGACCGCACGGTACGGCGGTTATCTGCGTGCGTCGCTGCCGCCGTTCTGGGAGACGGCCGATCCGGCGGTGGTCCGCCGGGCACTCACGCGTCTGCGCGGCTGAGCACCCGGCGGGTCCTGATCTCCTACGGGAGCGCGACCATGCCGAGTTCGGCGGGTGAGGCGAGCAGCCCGTGCCTGGGCAGCACCCGCACCGTGTAGCCGACGGCGCCGGCGAGCGGCAGCGGCACGGTCGCGGTGAACTCCTCTCCCAGCGGGTCGGTACCGATGTGCTGCATCGGCACGGTGACGGGGTCGCCGATCGTGTCGTCGGAGCCCACGCGCCCGACCACGGCCTGCACCTCGACATCTTCCGGGGTCAGGTCGCCGAGTTGGACGTGCGCGGTCAGCCCCAGCGGCAGGCCGATCTGCGGCACGTCCGGGATCGGCGTCGAATCGACCTGCGCGACACGCACTCCCGGCCACGCCGCCTCGATGCGGTGCCGGTAGTCGGCCAGCGCCCGCGCACCCGCGTAGTCGTCGGCGGTCACCTTCGAGGCTGCCGCGGCCGCGGGGATGTAGTAGTCGACGGCGTAATCGCGCACCATGCGCGAGGCGAGCACCTTCGGGCCGAGATCCTCGAGCGTGTGGCGCACCATCTCGATCCAGCGGGCCGGCACACCGTCGGAGTCGCGGTCGTAGAAGCGCGGCAGCACCGAGCGTTCGAGCAACTCGTACAGCGCGGCGGCCTCGAGATCGTCGCGGCGGGTGTCGTCGACCCCGTCGGCGGTGGGGATGGCCCAGCCGTTCTCGCCGTCGAACATCTCGTCCCACCATCCGTCGCGGATGGACAGGTTGAGACCGCCGTTGAGAGCCGACTTCATGCCCGACGTACCGCACGCCTCGAGCGGGCGCAGCGGGTTGTTCAGCCACACATCGCAACCCCAGTACAGATAGCGGGCCATCGACATGTCGTAGTTGGGCAGGAAGACGATTCGGTGCCGCACGTCGTACTCGTCGGCGAACCGCACGACCTGCTGGATGAGCGCCTTGCCGGCGTCGTCGGCGGGGTGGCTCTTGCCGGCGACGACGAGCTGCACGGGCCGTTCGTCGTCGAGCAGCAGGGCGCGCAGCCGTTCGGGGTCGCGCAGCATCAGGGTGAGGCGCTTGTAGGTGGGCACGCGCCGCGCGAACCCGACGGTGAGGACGTTCGGATCGAAGACCGACTCGATCCAGCCCAGTTCGGCCTCGGTGGCGCCGCGTTCGAGCCACGACTCGCGCAGCCGGCGACGCACCTCGGCGACGAGCTGGGCGCGCAGCGCGTTCCGGGTGGACCACAGTTCCTTGCGGTCGATGGTCTGGAGCAGTTCCCAGCCGCGGGCCTCCTCGACGCGGTCGGGTCCGGCGAGGCGGTTGGCGAGCGCGATCCATTCGCGCGCGGCCCAGGTAGGGGCGTGCACACCGTTGGTGACCGAGCCGATGGGCACTTCGGCGGCGTCGAATCCGGGCCATAGTCCTTCGAACATGCCGCGGCTGACCTCGCCGTGCAGCTTCGACACACCGTTGCAGCGCTGGCCGAGGCGCAGACCGAGATGTGCCATGTTGAACACGTTCGGGTTGCTCTCGCGTCCGAGCGCGAGGATGCGGTCGACGGTGAGGCCGGGCAACAGTGCCGACTCGTTCTCGCCGTTGGTGCCCGAGAAGTAGTGGCGCACGAGATCGATCGGGAAGCGGTCGATACCCGCGGGCACGGGGGTGTGGGTGGTGAAGACCGTGCCGGCCCGCACGGCGGCGAGCGCTTCGTCGAAGTCGAGTCCGGCGCCGGTGACGAGTTCGCGGATGCGTTCGGCGCCGAGGAAGCCCGCGTGTCCCTCGTTCATGTGGAAGACATCGGGGTCGGGCAGGCCGTGGATGCGCGTGTAGGCGCGCACCGCGCGGACACCGCCGACGCCGGCGAGGATCTCCTGCTTGATGCGGTGGTCCTGGTCGCCGCCGTAGAGGCGGTCGGTGACCCCGCACAGCTCCTCGTCGTTGGACGGGATGTCGGAGTCGAGCAGCAGCAGCGGGACGCGCCCGACCTGGGCGATCCAGATTCGCGCGTCGAGTGTGCGCCCGCCCGGCACGGCGACCTGCACGAGCGCGGCGGTGCCGTCGGCCTCGGTGAGCAGTCGCAGCGGCAGGCCCTGCGGGTCGTAGGAGGGGTAGTGCTCCATCTGCCATCCGTCGGCGCTGAGCGACTGCCGGAAGTAGCCGGACCGGTATAGCAGGCCGACGCCGATGAGCGGCAGGCCGAGATCGGAGGCGGCCTTGAGGTGGTCGCCGGCAAGGATTCCGAGGCCGCCGGAGTAGTTCGGCAGCACCTCGGTGACACCGAACTCCATGGAGAAGTAGGCGATGCCGGCGGGCAGTGTCGTGCCGCGCTCCTGCTGTTCCTGGAACCAGCGGGGGCGGGTGAGATAGTGCTCGAGGTCGGCGGCAGCGGCGTCGAGCCGGGCGAGGAAGTCGCCGTCCTCGGCGAGCGCATCGAGTCGGGCCGGCGGCACCTCGCCGAGCAGTCGGACAGGGTCATTGCTGCACCGGCGCCACAGGTCCGGGTCGACCGATTCGAACAGGTCCTGGGTCTGCGGGTGCCACGACCATCTGAGGTTGGCCGTCAGGGCTCCCAGCGCAGCCAGCCGCTCGGGAAGATGGGCTCGTACGGTGAACCGGCGCAGTGCTTTCACGGGGTGCACACTACCGACCGACCGAGCTTCGTGACGGCCGGGCGGCGGATCTCATGTGCCCGGATCCATGCCGGTCGCGGACAGGATCGCCCGGCACCCGGAGAGGGCCACACCGCGGGGCCTTCTCTCCTGCGGCCGACCTCCCGTCGGCCGGTGGACTCAGAGTCCGCCGAGGAGCAGGTGCAGCAGGTCTCCGACGACTCCGATCAGCCCGGCAACCAGACCCATGTGTTCTTCCCTTCGTCGTGCCTCCGAGGAGGCTGTTGTCGTCTTGCAGAACAAACAGTAGGGAGCGGGGTGTTGCCGTCCGGTCAATTGAAGTGAATGGTGAGTTACAGATAATTTCGCCGCTGCAGAGGGGATCCTTCGCGGGTCCCGCCGCATGCACAGCCGCGCGGCGCGACCTCCATTACGGTGGTTCGAGACACGGTCGTTGCCCCCATCGGCCCTGCTCGTCCACCCGGACCCGCACGGAACGGAGCTAGCGTGACAGGTCGGCTCGCCATCGACGACGTACAACCCTCCATCGACGGAGGGCGTTATCCGACGAAGGCGGTCGTCGGGGAGGTGGTGCCGGTCTCCGCCGTGGTGTGGCGCGAGGGCCACGACGCGATCGCCGCGACACTCGCCGTTCGAGGACCGGCCGACGATCCCGAATCCGCCGGCAGGCTGGTGCGGATCCCGATGGTTCCGGGCACCGAACCCGACACCTTCCACGCCACCTTCTCCCCCACGAGCGTCGGTGCGTGGACCTACCGGGTCGAGGCGTGGAGCGACCCGGTGGCGACCTGGCGGCACGCGGTCACCGCGAAGACCGACGCCGGGCAGGACGCCGCCGAACTCGCGAACGACCTCGAGGTCGGCGCACGGATCTTCGAGAAGGCCGCGAAAGGCGCACCGCGCGGCAACCGTCCCGCTCTCCTCGCGGTCGCTGCGTCCCTGCGCTCCGACCGTCCGCTGGCCGAGCGCATCGCCCCGGCCTTCGCCCCCGACGTCACCGAGATCCTCCGCGCCCATCCGCTCCGCGAGCTGATCACGCGTGGAAAGGCGTTCACGGCGTTCGCCGATCGTCGCCGCGCGCTGTTCGGCTCCTGGTACGAGTTCTTTCCCCGGTCCACCGGAGGCTGGTACGAGGACGGAACCCCGCGGCACGGCACCTTCGCCACGGCCGCCGCAGATCTGCCGCGCATCGCGGCGATGGGCTTCGACGTCGTCTACCTCCCCCCGATCCATCCGATCGGTAAGGTCAACCGCAAGGGACCGAACAACACCCTCGTCGCCGGCCCGGACGACGTCGGGTCGCCCTGGGCGATCGGTTCCGACGAGGGCGGCCACGACGCCATCCACCCCGAACTCGGCACCGAGCAGGACTTCCGCGATTTCGTCGCCCGCGCGAAGGAACTCGAGCTCGAGGTCGCCCTCGATCTCGCCCTGCAGTGCGCCCCCGACCACCCGTGGGCGCGTGAGCATCCGGAATGGTTCACCGTGCTGCCCGACGGCACGATCGCGTATGCGGAGAACCCGCCCAAGAAGTACCAGGACATCTATCCGATCAACTTCGACGACGACCCCGAGGGCATCTACGCCGAGGTCCTGCGCGTGGTCCGGCACTGGATCCGGTTGGGCGTCGACATCTTCCGCGTCGACAATCCGCACACCAAGCCCCCGAACTTCTGGGAGCAGCTCATCGCCGAGATCAAGCGCACCGATCCCGACGTGCTGTTCCTGTCGGAGGCGTTCACCCGGCCCGCCCGCATGTATGGGCTCGCGCGACGCGGATTCACGCAGTCCTACACGTATTTCACGTGGCGGGTCGCGAAATGGGAGCTCACCGAGTTCGGTACCGAGATCGCCGCGAAGGCCGACGAGGCCAGGCCGAACCTGTTCGTCAACACCCCCGACATCCTGCACGAGACCCTGCAGCACGGCGGGCCGGGCATGTTCGCGCTGCGCGCGGCGCTCGCCGCCACCCTGGCTCCCTCGTGGGGCGTGTACTCGGGGTACGAACTGTTCGAGCACCTCGCGGTGCGGCCGGGCAGCGAGGAGTACCTCGACTCGGAGAAGTACCAGTTGCGGCCGCGCCGATACGACGAGGCACGCCGGCGCGGCGAGTCGCTCGAACCGTGGCTGACCACCCTCAACCGCATCCGGCGCGCGCATCCGGCGTTGCAGCAACTGCGCAACATCGCCTTCCACCACGTCGACAACGACGCGCTCATCGCCTACTCGAAGTTCGATCCGTCCACCGGGGACTGCGTCCTCACGGTGATCAACCTCAACCCCTATGGGGCCGAACAGGGCACGGTCTGGCTCGACATGCCGGCGATCGGGCACGACTGGCACGACCACTTCCCTGTTTACGACGAGGTGAGTGGGGAACAGTACTCGTGGGGACAGGCCAACTACGTGCGCCTCGAGCCGTGGCGGGCGGTGGCGCACATCCTGGTCCTGCCCCCGATCGGCATCCCCACCCGCACAACGCTCGCCTACAGGAGGCAGTCGTGACCGTGCCGCCCCAGACGCCGGGCGCCGATGTTCCGCGCCGGCGCCACAGCCCGCGACCGGAGGACCTCGACCTGCTCGCCGCCGGTGAGCACCACGATCCGCACGCGGTGCTCGGGGCTCATTCGCATCCGGAGGGGACGGTCATCCGGGCACTGCGCCCCGGGGCCGAGAAGGTCGCCGCCCGGATCGGTGGTCGCGACCATCCGCTCGAACCCGTGGGCGAGGACGTCTTCAGCGCCCTGATCCCGGTCTTCGATCTCGCCGACTACCGGCTCGTGGTGACCTACCCGTTCGATCACGTCGAGGTCGTCGCGGACGGTTACCGTTTCATGCCGACGCTGGGCGAGCTCGACCGTCACCTGCTGAGCGAGGGCCGGCACGAACGGCTGTGGGAGGTGCTCGGCGCCCATCCGCGGACCTATGAGACCCCGGACGGCCCGGTGACGGGCACGTCCTTCGCCGTGTGGGCACCGGGCGCACGCGGGGTCACCGTCGTCGGCGACTTCGACGGCTGGGGTGGACGCACCGCCCCGATGCGGGTGCTCGGCTCGAGCGGTGTCTGGGAGGTCTTCGTTCCCGGTGTCGAACCGGGCGCGCTGTACAAGTACCGGGTGCACGGCCGCGACGGATCCGTCCGCGACAAGGCCGACCCGATGGCGTTCGCCACCGAGGTGCCCCCCGCGACCGCGTCGAGGGTCACGGAGAGTCGCTACACCTGGAACGACGACGACTGGGTCGCGACCCGCGAGAAAGCGCAGCCCTGGCAGGAACCGATGGCGGTCTACGAGGTGCACCTCGGTTCGTGGCGCCCGGGCCTGAACTACGTCGAACTCGCCGATCAGCTCGCCGAGTACATCCTCGAGACCGGTTTCACGCACGTCGAGCTGCTGCCGGTCGCCGAGCATCCCTTCGGCGGGTCGTGGGGTTACCAGGTCACCTCCTACTACGCTCCCACCTCCCGGTTCGGCACTCCCGACGAGTTCCGCGCGTTCGTCGACCGTCTCCACGCCGCCGGGATCGGCGTGATCATGGACTGGGTGCCCGCCCACTTCCCGAAGGACGAGTGGGCGCTCGCGCGCTTCGACGGCAGCCCCCAGTACGAACATCCCGATCCGCGCCGCGGCGAACAGCTGGACTGGGGCACCTACGTCTTCGACTACGGCCGGCCCGAGGTGCGGAACTTCCTCGTTGCCAACGCCCTGTACTGGATCGAGGAGTTCCACATCGACGGTCTGCGCGTCGACGCCGTGGCCTCGATGTTGTACCTCGACTACTCGCGCCCCGAGGGCGGCTGGACGCCGAATATCTACGGCGGGCGCGAGAACCTCGAGGCCGTTGAGTTCCTGCAGGAACTCAA
The DNA here is from genome assembly GCF_000801125.1 of Rhodococcus sp. Chr-9. Taxonomy (NCBI): domain Bacteria; kingdom Bacillati; phylum Actinomycetota; class Actinomycetes; order Mycobacteriales; family Nocardiaceae; genus Rhodococcus; species Rhodococcus sp. Chr-9. The sequence continues at coordinate 13,793 of NZ_JTIZ01000122.1, read as the reverse complement.
CGCCACCGTCCACAAGCACTATCCGGGGATCGTGACGGTCGCGGAGGAGTCGACCTCCTGGCCGGGCGTGACCCGCTCGACGAACGTCGGTGGGCTCGGCTTCAGCATGAAGTGGAACATGGGCTGGATGCACGACACCCTCGGCTATCTCGGCCGCGATCCCGTGCACCGCACCTACCACCACCACGAGATCACGTTCTCGCTCGTGTACGCGTGGAGCGAGAACTTCGTACTCCCCATCAGCCACGACGAGGTCGTCCACGGCAAGGGCACGCTGTGGACGCGACTGCCGGGCGACGACGCCACGCGTGCAGCCGGCCTGCGGTCGATGCTCGCCTACATGTGGGCGCATCCCGGCAAGCAGTTGCTGTTCATGGGCCAGGAGTTCGGGCAGGTCGCCGAGTGGTCCGAGGAACGCGGCCTCGACTGGTGGCAGCTCGACGAACCGCTCCACGCCGGTATCCACCGCCTGGTGTGCGATCTCAACGGCATCTACCGCTCGCACCCGGCGCTCTACACGCTCGACACCACGCCCGGCGGATACTCGTGGATCGACGCCAACGATGCGCACAACAATGTCCTGTCGTTCCTGCGCTACGGCAGCGACGGCTCGGTGGTCGCGTGCCTGCACAACTTTTCGGGCACGACCTACGGCGACTATCGTGTCGGATTGCCCGAACCGGGCACGTGGGAGGAAGTGCTCAACACGGACGCGACCGCCTACCAGGGCAACGGAGCGGGCAACTTCGGGGCCGTGGAGGCCGACGAACATTCGTGGCACGGGCGTCCCGCCTCGGCTCGGGTGACCTTGCCTGCGCACGGTGCCATCTGGTTGTCGTTGCGGAGGTGACGCTGCCCGACGACAGGAGCACAACGACATGCGACGGACGCATCGGTTCGCGCGACTGGTGGTGCCCGCACTGACCGTCGTCCTGCTGGCGGGTTGCGCCCAGCGGATCGAAGGAACGGCGGTGTCGATCTACGACAACCCCTTCACCGTGGCGGGGCTGCCCGTCACCTCCGGGGCGTCGGGTCCGCGCAGCGGGGTGCCCGATGCGGACATCGAGATCGAGAACACCGACGGCGGTCCCGTCGACGTCCTGGCCGGCAACGCGATCGCCGACATCGAGGAGTACTGGCGTCAGGAGTTCGCGTCGGTCGCCCGGGGCACCTTCCGCCCGGTCGAGACGATCGTGTCGTGGGATCCGTCCGAGCGACGGGGCCCGCGTTTCTGCGGCAAACCCACCTACGACTTCATCAACGCGGCCTACTGCAGCGGTGGTGACGAGATCGGATGGGACCGCACCTACCTGATGCCGCAGCTCATCGACAGCTTCGGACCGATGGCCGCGGTGACGGTCCTCGCTCATGAATACGGGCACGCCGTCCAGCACACGGCGGGGCTGGTCGCCGAGGACGACCCCGGCATCGTGTTCGAGCAGCAGGCCGACTGTTTCGCCGGTGCGTTCATGCGGCACGTCGCGGAAGGCCGGTCGACGCACTTCCAGCTCGACACCTCCGACGGGCTGAACAACGTGCTCGCGTCGATGGTGCTCTTCCGCGACGCCGATCCGAACGACCCCGACTCGATCCACGGCTCGGCCTTCGAACGCGTGACGGCCGTGCAGATCGGATTCACCGACGGGGCCGGCTCATGTGCACGCATCGACGCCGCCGAGATCGAGTCGCGCCGCGCCGACCTGCCGCAGTACTACAACTCCGCAGACGACGGCGAACTGCCGGTCACCGACGAGTCGGTCGAGGCGATCTTCGAGTCGTTCCACCAGGTCTTCGACCTGGACGCCCTGCCGCAACTCGATCTGTCGGGCGCCGACCTCGGGTGCTCGGACGCCCGGGCCACCTCACCGGTGTCGTACTGCCCCGCGACGAACACCGTGGGCGTCGACATGGAGGCACTGAGCGAGCGCGGTACGGCCGCCCCGCCGGGAAGCGGCTTCGATCCCGGTGTCCGCGGCGACTACAACGCCTACGTGCTCGTCGCCTCCCGCTACGCTCTCGCGGTGCAGAAGGAGGCCGGTCAGTCGCTCACCGAGCCGCGCACGGCGCTGCGGGCGGCGTGCCTGTCGGGGGTCATCAGTGCCGCGCTGAGCCCGGACAGCACCCTCGCCTCGAACGTCGACCCGAGCCAGGTGCTGGTGTGGCTGTCCCCCGGCGACCTCGACGAGGCGGTCTCGGGCCTGCTCACCGACGGTCTGGCCGCGAGCGACGTCAACGGCAACACGGTGCCGAGCGGGTTCGCGCGGGTGGATGCCTTCCGCACCGGCGTCCTCGGCGGCGAGGCGGGCTGCACCGGCCGTTACCGCTGAGACGACACCGGCCGCCCACCACGAGTGGTGAGCGGCCGGTCCGGCGGATGCGTAGGGATCAGTAGAGGGCCATCGCGAGCTTGCGGCGCGACGACACCACGACCGGATCCGCGGCATCGAACAGTTCGAACAGTTCGAGGAGCCGGGTGCGTGCCGCGGTGCGTTCGTCCCCGGCGCTGCGACGCACGAACTCGATGAGACGACCGAAGGCCGCCTCCGGCTGCTGCGCGAACAGTTCGGCGTCGGCCGCGGTGAACTGGGCTTCGAGGTCGTTCGGAGCGGCATCGGCGCGCTCGATCGCATCCTCGGGAATCTTGCTCGCGCGGGCCAGGAAACGCACCTGGCGCAGCGCGGCCTGCGCCTCGGTGTTGTTCGGCTCGGAGTTCAGGACGAGCTGGTAGGCCGCCTCGGCGCCCTCGAAGTCGCCGTTCTCGAGTGCCTGCTCGGCAGCCTCGAAACGCGGGTCGGCGGGCTGTTCCTCCGGCTCGGCGCCGGGCGGGCCCGACAGCTTGCCTGCGACGGCGTTCCGGATGGCGTCGAGCCACTGACGCAGCGCGGGCTCGGGCTGCACGCCCTGGAAGTCGGCGAGCGGCTGGCCGGCCGCGATCGCGACGACCGTGGGCACCGACTGGACGCCGAAGGCCTGGGCGATCCGCGGGTTCGCGTCGACGTCGACCTTCGCAAGGACCCACGCACCGTTTGCCTCGTTCGCGAGCTTCTCGAGAACGGGTGAGAGCTGCTTGCACGGTTCGCACCAGGTCGCCCACAGGTCGACGATCACGGGCACCTGCATCGACCGCTGCAGCACCTCGGTCTCGAACGTCGCTTCGGTGACGTCCACGATCGGGGCGATGGCACCGGGTGCGGCGCCGTCGCCACCGGACGGAGGCGGAGGCGGCGGCGCGGAGGCCCTCTCCTTGAGCGGTGAGAGATCCACCGCGCCGGACATCGCCGCGGCGACGGCGGCAGAACGTGCTGGACGGGAACCGGGTCGAGTCACGTCCACCAGTTTGTCACGAGTGGTCCGAATCGTGCTGCGCGGACCGGGGGACGTCGCCGTGAGGTCAGACGGTCGCGGTGGCGTCCTCGCGGGTGGCGGGAGCGGACAGCTCTCCGAGGCGACCGGTGCGCACGGCCCAGCGCTCGAAGACGATCGTGCCGAACGGGGGCACGCTCGAGACGAGGGCGAGGAAGGTCGTCTTGAGATCCCACTTCAACGACCACGCCGTGAGGAGCGCGATGAGCACGAACGGGATGAAGCCGGCCACGCCGTGCACCATGCCCGGGATCGCGATGGCCTCTTCGTAGCCGAGCACCCACTTGAAGAACATGGCGATCAGGAGGGCGAGCCAGGTCACCGCTTCCCAGATCGCGATCAGCCGGAATCGTTTCGCGGGCGTGGACACGTCGAGGATGTTGGTCATGCGGCCATTGTGCCGAAAGGCCTACGACAAGCCGTAGTTCAGTGAGAGACATCACGGCCCCGGCATGCTTGCGCCGGGGCCGTGATCATGCTTCAGAGAAAGGGGTCAGTTCTCGGGCACCCGCACGATGAGCGCGTCGCCTTGGCCGCCACCACCGCACAGGGCGGCAGCGCCGACACCGCCGCCGCGGCGCTTCAGCTCGAGCGCCAGGTGCAGCACGATGCGCGCGCCCGACATGCCGAGCGGGTGGCCGAGCGCGATCGCACCGCCGTTGACGTTCACCTTCGCGGGATCGATGCCCAGCTCACGGGCTGAGACGATGCCGACGGCGGCGAACGCCTCGTTGATCTCGATCAGGTCGAGGTCCTTCGGGTCGACGCCCTCACGCTCGCAGGCCTTGGCGATCGCCCGTGCCGGCTGCGACTGCAGGGTCGAGTCCGGTCCGGCGACGACGCCGTGGCGGCCGATCTCAGCGATCCAGCTCAGCCCGAGCTCGGTGGCCTTGGCCTTGCTCATCACGACGACCGCGGCGGCACCGTCGGAGATCTGCGAGGCCGAACCGGCGGTGACGGTGCCGTCCTTCGAGAAGGCCGGACGCAGCGAGCCGAGCGACTCGGTGGTGGTCTCCGGGCGGATGCCCTCGTCGGCGGCGAAGACGATCGGGTCGCCCTTGCGCTGCTTGATCGACACCGGCACGACCTCGTCCTCGAACAGGCCGTCCTTCCAGGCGCGGGCGGCCCTCTGATGCGAGGCGGCGGCGAAGGCGTCCTGCTCCTCGCGGGAGACGAAGCGGTCGCCGGAGTTGGCCGACTCGGTGAGGTTGCCCATCGCCTGGTCGGTGAAGATGTCGTGCAGACCGTCGTAGGCCATGTGGTCGCGCAGGGTCACGTCGCCGTACTTGAAGCCGGCGCGGGACTTCTCGAGCATGTGCGGGGCCTGGCTCATCGACTCCTGGCCGCCGGCGACGACGACGTCGAACTCGCCCGCGCGGATCAGCTGGTCGGCCATCGCGATCGCGTTGATGCCCGACAGACACACCTTGTTGATGGTCAGCGCCGGGACGTCCATCGGGATGCCGGCGGCGACGGCCGCCTGACGGGCCGGGATCTGGCCGGCGCCGGCGGTGAGCACCTGGCCCATGATGACGTATTCGACCTGCTCAGGAGCCACACCGGCGCGCTCGAGCGCACCGGAGATCGCCACGCCACCGAGATCCGATCCGGAGAAATCCTTGAGCGAGCCCTGAAGACGCCCCATGGGCGTACGGGCTCCGGCGACGATGACAGAACTGCTCACGGGACATTCCTCCGAAAGATCGGCATGTGATCGGAAAACTCCACTCGGATATTCACCTGAATCCCGATAGGAGTGCACTCAACGGTACCGCTACCGTCTAGAGCATGACCGAGACCTCTCCCACATCCGCTCCGGCGGCGTCCGTTCTCGCTTCCGGACTCGTCACCGCCATCGATCACGTCGGCATCGCAGTGCCCGACCTCGATGCCGCTCTCACCTGGTACGCCGAGAACCTCGGTCTCGTGTCCACCCACGAGGAAGTCAACGAGGAGCAGGGCGTGCGCGAGGCGATGCTGGCCGTTCCGGGGACCTTCGAAGGGTCCACCATGATCCAGCTGCTCGCCCCGCTGAACGAGAAATCCACGATCGCGAAGTTCATCGACCGCAATGGCCCGGGTCTGCAGCAGCTTGCCTACCGCGTCTCCGACATCGATGCCGTCTCCACTGCGCTTCGTGAGCGCGGCGTCCGCTTGCTGTACGACGCACCCCGTCGCGGCACCGCCGATTCGCGCATCAACTTTTTGCATCCGAAGGACGCGGGCGGCGTCCTCGTCGAGCTCGTCGAGCCGGCTGCACATCCCGCTCACTGACGGCCGTTCCGGTGCGCTCCCGAAGACGGATGGGGCGGGAGCGCATCCGGGTCGTACCCGCAGGGACCGGGTAGATTGTCTCCATGGTCTTCGATCGTGATCGCGCACCCAGCCACCTGCCGTTCTCCATCGTGCGGAAGGGATTCGACCGCGACGAGGTGACCAACTACTTCGCCCGGTTCGAGGCCGAGCTGCGCGTGACTGCCACCGACCGCGACGCCGCCGCCGCGCAGGCCCGCGATCTGGCCCGTCAGCTCGAGAACGCCCGCAACGAGATCGACGAACTCCGCAAGGACGTCGACCGTCTGTCGGTGCCGCCCACCACCGCCGAGGGCATGAGCGACCGCATCTCCCGGATGCTGCGTCTCGCCTCCGACGAGGCCTCCGAGCTGCGGGCCCGCGCCGAGGCCGACGCCGCCGAGATGATCTCGCTGGCGGAGCAGGAGGGCATCCGCCTCCGGGGAGACTACGAGAAGAAGCTCGCCGAACTCGAGGACACCCGCGTCGCCTTCGCGGCCGAGCACGAGCGGACGATGACTGCGGCCCGCGCCGAGGCCGAGCGGATCGTGGCTGCTGCCCGCGCCGAGGCCGAGCGACTCGACGCCGAGGCCGAGGCCAAGCGCGAGCAGGTGCAGCAGGACTTCGAGATCACGATGTCCGAGCGTCGCACGAAGCTGCTCGGAGCCCTCGACGAACTCGAACGGACGAGTAAGGCCGAAGCCGAGCGCCGCATCGAGGAAGCCACGCAGGAAGCCGAACGACGGCTCGCCCGCGCCACCGAACAGTCCGAGCGGAAGGTTGCCAACGCGCGCGACCTCACCGAGGAGCTCCGCGTGCTGCGCGGACGCATCCTCGGCCAGCTCGACGCCGTTCGCGAGCAGCTCGACGACGTCCCCACGCTGCTCGCGGGCATCAACCGCGAGGGCGAACTGCTCGACCGGGAGATCTCCCTCGACGAGCCCCGCACGACCGTCCTCGGTACGGCGCGCGACAACAAGCAGGGGGGCGACAAGCAGAGTTCGGACGACGAGAGTCCGAAGGAGCCGGCATCCCCCGAGGCCGACGCGAAGGCGGACAAGACCGCGCCGCTGCCGCAGACCGACAAGACCACGCCCATGCCGCAGGCCGACCGGACGGTGCGGATCCCGAAGAGCGATGCCCCCGGCTCGGCCTCCGACCCGAACTCGGCCGCGCAGCCGAACAGCGGCGCACAGGGATCCCAGTCCACTCCACGCACGCCGAACGCCTCGGCACCGCATCGCTCCCCCTCGGTCGGTTCCGGTGCGCAGGGTCGCTCTCCCGCCGTGGCCAGCAAGGTCCGCAACTGACGGTCGCCGGCCGTCGGGCTTGACCTTCGAGTCGGTCGAAGCTCCATGATGGGCCGGTGACCGACCCGGAGATGATGTCGATCGGCGTGTTCGCCGAGCTCGTCGGACTGACCGCGAGCGCATTGCGGTTCTACGACGATGCCGGCCTGCTGCGTCCCGAGCAGGTCGATCCGTCGACGGGATACCGGTTCTACAGCCGCTCCCAGGTCCCGCGTGCGTGCCGGCTGCGGCAGTTACGGGAGATCGGGATGCCGCTGCCCGCCATCGGTGAGTTCTTCGCCGCCGACACGGACGAGGCCGCGCGACTGCTCGACGACCACGTCACCGGGATGACCACGGAGGCCGAGCGGCTCCGACGGGCCGCCGAGACCCTCGCGGCGTCCCTGCGTGCCGAATCGCGCCGCGTGATCTGCACGGTGCCGGGACCCGTCCTTGCCGGCGCCGTCGATCAGGTCTCCGCCTCCACCGGTCACGACCCCGACATCCCGGTACTGAACGGCGTGCACATGGAAACCGGATCCGGCTGCGTGAGGCTGACCGCCACAGACCGGTACCGGCTCGCCACCCGGACGCTCGCGCCCACCGATCCGACCTGTACGACGATCCCGCCGAGTCCCTGGTCTGGGACGTCCGCGCCCTCGACGCTGCCGATGCCCTCACCGACGAGCGCGCCCGGGAACACCACGAATCTCTCCGCGTCGCGGGCTTCTATCCGAGCCTGCACCTGAACCTGGCCGACGACTTCCGTCGTCTCGGGTCGTTCCGGGCAGCCACGGAACACCTCGACCGCGCGCAGGACCACCTGTCCGCACTCCCCGACGATCCCTACCGCGACATCGTCCGCACGGCCGTCCACGAGGTGCGTCGGGCGATCGCCGACCGCGACACCGCACCGCGAGCGTCCGCGCCGGGCACCGTCCGCTAACGGGTGCCCTCGGACCGGCGTGCAGCGACCGGTGAGGGTGGCTAGGACCAGCGTCGGGTCGGTCGGCGGGTCCCGCGTCCCGCCCAGCATCCGCTGTGCCAGTGCCGCCGGTCCTCCGCACCGCCGAGCGCATCGGTGGGCCACGCGACGACATGGGGTGTTCCCGGCGCGATCTCGTGATCGCATCCCGGGCACCGGTACGGCTTGGTGGCACGCGAACCCGGCACGGTGCGCACGGTGAAACGCTCACCTTCGGCCCCTGCGGGACCGTTCTCGGTGCGCACCGTCGCCCCGAAGTAGGTCGGGGATTCGTCGGTCGCCCCACCGCGCTTGCGGCCGGTGCGGGATCTGTTGCGGCGCGGCACGATCAGAACAATCTGAACTCGGTGCTCTCGGTGCCCCGCAGCGCCTCGTAGTCGAGCACGAGGCAGCGGATGCCGCGGTCCGTGGCCAGCGTCCGTGCCTGCGGCTTGATCTGCTGAGCCGCGAACACGCCGCTGACGGGAGCAAGCAGCGGATCCCGGTTGAGCAGTTCGAGATACCGGGTGAGCTGCTCCACGCCGTCGATCTCGCCGCGACGCTTCACCTCCACGGCGACGGTCGCTCCGTCGGCATCGCGGCACAACAAGTCCACGGGTCCGATCGCCGTGGGGTACTCGCGCCGGATCAGGGTGAAGCCCGTCCCGAGGGTCTCGACGTGCTCGGCGAGAAGTTCCTGCAGGTGCGCCTCGACACCGTCCTTGATCAGACCGGGGTCGACACCGAGTTCGTGGCTCGAATCGTGGTCGATCTCTTCGAGAGTGATGCGCAGCTGCTCGCCTGCCTTGTTGGTGACCACCCACAGGGCCTCGGCGTCCTCGACGGACTCCTCCTCGAGCCAGCAGGGTGGGCTCATCCAGTTCAGGGGCTTGTAGGCACGGTCGTCGGCGTGGACACTTACCGAACCGTCGGATTTGACGAGGAGGAGACGTCGGGCCGTCGGCAGATGAGCCGTCAGGCGTCCGATGTAGTCCACACGGCAACGGGCAATCACAAGACGCACACAGCCACCCTAGAGGATCCACTCGACTAGTCTCGAACGACCATGCCCGCACGCAGTCACCGCACGGCCCCGCTCGGATCGGCCATCCTGGGAGAGCCTGCCGAACCGATCCGACGGCAACGCATCAGGATCCAGACCCTGTTGACGTTCTCCCTGATCGGTACGCATCTCGTCGGTGCCCTGATCGTGGCCGCTCTCATCAACGTCGTGATCCCGGGCCCGTCCGTACTGACCGCCGACTTCCTCGTCATCACCGCGATCCTCGCTCCTGTCTACGTGGTCTCGGCCGTCGTGGTCGGATCGGTGCTCGGTACCCGGGCGACCCTCCGCAGGCTGCGGTGGGCGCTGGAGAACCGGCCGCCCACCCCGCAGGAACAGCGGATCGCGTTGCGGATGCCCTGGCGTACCACCCTCCAGCAGGGAGCACTGTGGTTCATCGGGTTGATCCTGTTCACCGTCGGGTTCGGGGTCATCGACCCGCAGACGATCCCGAAGGTCGCGCTGACCATCACCCTGGCCGGTGTCACGGTGTGCGGATTCGCGTACATGTTCACCGATTTCGCGCTGCGCCCCATCGCGGCGCGCGCGCTCGAGGTCGGGACGCCTCGTCGCCCGCGCCTGGCCGGCACCACCGGACGCGTGATGCTCGCGTGGGCCCTGGGCAGCGCAGTGCCCGTTGTCGGTCTGCTGTTCATCGCGGTGTTCAGCTTCATCCGTCCCGTCACATCGACGCGCCTGGCGATCACGATCCTCGCCATCGGCGGACTCGGTCTGCTCACCGGCTCGCTGCTGATGTTCCTCACGATCCGGTCGACGATCGCGCCGATCGAATCGGTGCGCGCCGGGATGCAGCGCATCGCGTCGGGCGATTTCGATACCGCGGTCGTCGTCTACGACGGAACCGAATTGGGGCAGCTGCAGACGGGGTTCAACCGGATGGCCGAAGGCCTGCGCGAACGCGAGAAACTGCGCGACGTGTTCGGCCGCCATGTCGGACGGGAGGTCGCGGCTGCGGCGCTGGCCAATCCCGGTGTCCTCGGCGGTGAGGAGCGGGATGTCGCGGTGTTGTTCGTCGACATCGTCGGGTCCACCGCGTTGGCCGCGAGTCGCCCGCCGACCGAGGTGGTGGCGCTGCTCAACCGCTTCTTCGCGGTCGTCGTCGAAGAGGTCCACGCGGCCGAAGGATTCGTCAACAAGTTCGAGGGCGACGCGGCGCTCGCGATCTTCGGCGCGCCGGTCGCCCTCGACAACCCCGCCGGCTCCGCGCTCGGCGCCGCGAGGAGGATGGCGCGACGTCTCGCCGACGAAGTGCCGGAGTGTCGCGCGGGCATCGGGGTCACGGCAGGTCGTGCGGTCGCCGGGAACATCGGCGCGCAGGAACGCTTCGAGTACACCGTGATCGGCGATCCGGTCAACGAAGCAGCGAGGCTGTCGGATCTCGCGAAGACCGTTCCGGGTTACGTCGCGGCGTCGGCCCGCACCGTGCAGCTCGCCCCCGAGGACGAACGCGCACGGTGGGAACTGGGTGAGGAGATCACCCTGCGCGGTCGTTCCGAGCCGACGCGCCTGGCGATTCCGCGCGCGGACTGACGGCAGGCCTCACTCCCCCGCCAGCACCGCGTCGAGGAACTTGCGGGTGCGTTCCTCCCGGGGGCTGGTGAAGATGCGCTCGGGCGGCCCCTCCTCCACGATGCGACCCCGATCGAACATCAGCACTCGATCGGAGACGTCGCGGGCGAAGTGCATCTCGTGCGTCACGATCAGCATCGTGATGTCGGTCGTCTCGGCGATCGTCCGCAGCACGTCCAGCACATCGGCGACGAGTTCGGGGTCGAGGGCCGAGGTCACCTCGTCGAGCAGCAGGATCTCCGGATCCATCGCGAGGGCACGGGCGATCGCGACCCGCTGCTGCTGACCACCCGACAGTTGCGTGGGGTGGGCGGTCTCCTTGTCGGACAGACCGACCATCGCGAGCAGCTCCCGCGCACGGTCGCGTGCCTCGGCCTTACTGCGACCGAGGACGTGGACCGGAGCCTCGGTGAGGTTCTCCATCACGTTCATGTTGGGGAAGAGGTTGAACTGCTGGAAGACCATGCCGATGCTGCGGCGCATCGTCCTCAGGTAGCGCTCGGAGGCCGGGACGAGACGCGTCCCCTTGCGTTCGTGGCTGAGTGGTTCGCCCTTGACCCACACCACACCGTCGTCGATCTTCTCGAGGGTCATGAGCAGGCGCAGGATGGTCGTCTTGCCCGAACCGCTCGGACCGATCAACGTGACCCGTTCCCCCGGCGCGACGGTGAAGTCCAAGTGGTCGAGTACTACGTGGTCGCCGAATCTCTTGACCACGGAGTCGAAACGGATCATGGATCCATCGGAGCTGGCGGCGGGAAGCGAGTCGCCGTCGGCACCGGCTTCCTTGTGCATCTCAATAGGCAAGGCGACGCTCCAATCGGCGGACGAGCAACGACGTCGGGTAGCTGGCGATGAGGAAGATCAGGCCGGCCAGCGTGAGCGGCTCGAGGTACTGAAAGTTGCGCGCACCGAACTGCTGGGCTGCGGTCACCATCTCCACGACGGAGATCGTGAACAGGAACGGGGTGTCCTTGAACAGCGACACCGCGTAGTTGCCCAGCGCGGGCACGACACGGCGCACGGCCTGCGGCAGGATCACCGCACGCCACGTACGCATCGGCGACAACGACAGGGCGCGGCACGCCTCCCATTGTCCCTTCGGCACGGCGTCGATGCCCGCCCGGTACACCTCGGCCATGTAGGTCGAGTAGTGGATCCCCAGTACCGCGATGCCGATCTGCAGCGCACTGAACTGCGGGAGCAGGTAGTACACGAACAGGAGCTGCACCACGAGTGGTGTGAGCCGGATGAACTGGACGACGGCGGACAGCGCCGTCGCGAGCACCTTCGGCAACGAGCGACGGGCGACGGCCACGACCAGCCCGAGCACCGCAGCGACCACGAATCCGAGGACCGTGGCCAGCAGGGTGATCCGGAATCCTTCGAGCAGTACCGGAAGGGCCTCGGCCGCGCGTTCCCAACTCCAGTCGACGGTCATGAGCGTGCCCCCAACGGCTGATCGAAGACCGGGGCGAGCCCGAAGATCTCACGCAGAGTGGGACCGGTCCCGAGTCGGCTCTTCGCCCGCACCTCGAGCGCATTCATCAGCAGCGTCAGCAGATAGCCGAGCACGAAGTACAGCACCAACCCCACGCCGAACGCGAAGATGGTGTCGCCGCTTCCTCTACGGAGCTGCTCGATCTGGAACGTGAGGTCCTGCAGGAGGATATAGCTCGCCAGTGCCGTTCCCTTGAGCAACTGGATGAGCAGATTCGTCAGCGGCGGGATCATCTCGGCCCAGGCCTGCGGGAAGATCACTCGTCGCATGCGCTGCCAGTAACCGAAATTCAGCGCCGTCGCCGCCTCCAGTTGCGGCTTGGGCACCGACGCGATCGCACCGCGCACCACCTCCGCTCCGTAGGCGCCGTAGTTGAGCGACAGGGCGAGGATCCCGCACACGATCGATTCGAGCCGGAACCCGAACAACGGAAGGACATAGAAGAACCAGAACAGCTGGACGAGAAGCGAAGTGCCGCGGAAGAACTCGATGAACACCCGCGCACTGCCGCGCAGGGCGAGGTTCTTCGCGCCTGCCGCCAGTCCGAGGGCCACGGCGAGCAGGAACGCGAAGACCGCACTCCCCACGGTCAGTTCGACGGTGACGAGCAGACCGTCGAACAGTTGCGGGAAGGAGTTCCACAGCAGTTCGATCTTGGAACCGAAATCCATTACGACGCAGCCGAGATCAGGAAACGCCCTCGCAGAGCATCTCGGTCGTCAGCCCCGGATCGGGCATCTCCGCCTCCGTGAACCCGAACTCGCCGACGATCGACAGGTACTTCTGCGGGTCGGACGTGATCTTCGCGAGTTCCTCGTTGTAGGCGTCGCGCAGTTCGGTGTCCTCCTTGCGGAAGACCGTTCCGCCGGCGCCCACCTGAGGCACCCCGTCGATCTCCGCGACGAACGACTCGGTGACGTCGACGGGTGCACCCTCGTTGTTCTGCTTCATCCAGTTCAGGGAGATACCCGTCAGCGCGAAGACGTCGGCGCGTCCGTTGACGACGGCATCCATCCCGTCCTGGGGAGACGCCACCTGCATCGCGTCGATGCCGAGCGCAGAGGCGTAGTCGGCTTCGATCGCGCCGGTCATGACCGCCATCCGGACGCCGCTCTCGGCGATCGACTGCATGTCGGCGAGCTGTTCCGGATTGCCCTGCGGGACCATGAGCGCAGTGGTGTAGTTGAACTCCGGCTCGCTGAACAGTGCCTGTTCGCAACGCTGCGGCAGGATCGACATGCCGGCACTGACGACATCGAACCGTCCGGCCTGCAGGCCGGGAATGAGCGCACCGAAGTCGGTGGCCACACCTTCGACGTTGTCGATGCCGAGGTTCTTGAAGATCTCGCGGTGCAGAGCGACGGTGGCGCCGGTGAGTTCGCCGTCCTGCATGAAGCTGTAGGGCGCCTCGCCGGCGAAACCGACGGTGACGGTGCCTTCCTGCTGGAGTCGTTCGAGGGTCGAACCCTCGCTGTCGGTGTCGACGCTCGTACATCCTGTGACGGCCGCGCCGATGAGTCCCAGTCCCGCGATCACCGCCGTGAACTTGCCGGCGGTACCCGTAGTCGATCGATTCGTCATCGTCTCGCCCCTCCTCGTCGTCGACGAGAACGCCCCCGACAGGCGCTCACACGCCGAACCCACACGAACCGTGCGATCGTGCATGAGCGGACGTTACCGGCATAAGTGGCTCTTCGCAGTTAGCAGTGGTACTGGTGCCGGCTGGGTGCG